>NZ_BALM01000023.1 GCF_000614975.1 Shewanella marina JCM 15074 | reverse complement strand
AACCACTTCTTTAATAAGAAATAAGCCCTCTGGCTCAGCTCTTATTAACCGCAAGTCGAAGGTCAAACCTACTCTTGCAGCCACTTCTAGGTCAGCTTAATGCTGATTTTTTTGTATCTAAAAAATAACACTTCCAGTCAATATGAAGCAGTATAGCTAGCTCGCCGGGCTCAACTCTCTTCATAAAGAATCGAAGGTCGTCAGTTCAAATCTGGCTTCCGCAACCAATCTTTAATAAGTAATAAGCCTCGGGCTCAGCTCTTATTAACCGCAAGTCGAAGGTCTAACCTACTCTTGCAACCACTTCTAGGTCAGCTTAATGCTGATTTTTTGTATCTAAAAAATAACACTTCCAGTCAATATGGAGCAGTATAGTAGTTCGCCTGGCTCAACTCTCTTCATAAAGAATCGAAGGTCGTTGGCTTTTAATCAAATCTGGCTCCCGTAACCAATCGAGTACCAACCCATTATATTTATTACATCAAAAATAAAAACTTAGAATGTTATCAAGTACAGGATGAAACTGAACGTTATTTCATCTGGTTCAACTCTCTATACGAGCACACAAAAGTCTTATTATCCTAATAAATGTAATCAGCCCTACTGCTACTCATTTATTTTAGATCCATTGAATTTTCATTGAATAAATCCAAATCCTGACAGCTTCAGCAAAAATTAGCTGGTGTATCTCGAACTACATTAAATTGATGTATATTATGGTTTAGTTAGGAAAAATCACTTCTAATACTAATAATATTAGATAAAAAAATCCCGTATATCTCTATACGGGATTATCACTAACTATTCTTTTTATGGATTTGTAAGAGCTTCGGCTTATCGATATAAGCTTGTTCAATCAATCTAACTTGAGTATATATATTCAGAATAGTCCTAGATAATTGATAAACTAACCATGCGTAACCTGACAACGCAAAATGTTCAGTCTGCTCTAAATTAAGCTGTTGCTGTAATGCTTGATATAACTGTTGATCGAAATCATCAGGTATTGGGGGTAAATTATCAGCTTTACCATTAGCAAAATTGATTAGCTCATCTAAATAACCTACAAGCAACTGCGCCTGTTGATTGACTTTATCAAAAGCCGCATCTTCATGTTCTTGCCATTTTGTTTGTAGCAACAGTTCAAGTAACGTCACCATTCGCACTTGCGCTTGAACTAATTTTTCTAGCTCAATTTTATGTCTTTTGAGAGTAGTGCTTTCCCATTCAAGTGAAAAGAAAAGTTTCTTTTGATCTAATACAGCCTTCATCACTTTTTCTAATGCTTTTTGATTTTCTTGTACATACTCTGGCTTAGCTTGAATATGTAAAGCAAGCAAGTTAGACATCATACCAATCGCATTAGAAAATTGACTACGCCAGTCTTGCTTGGCTTTAATTGGTAACACTAACAGTGATACCACCATCGCAATAACACAACCTAGTAAAATGTTAGTCGTACGCCAAATAGCTTCAGAAGTATCATGATTAGCATCGCCTATAACAATGATCATGGTAAAACCTGCCACTAAATAAGCATAACTATACCGTCCAGAACAAATATAGCTTATCGACATAACCCCAATAATTAAAAATCCCATGACTGCCCAGTATTCATGAAACAGTGCAATTAAAAGTACGCCATAAGCTGCACCTAAAGTCGTCCCTACCGCTCTTTGTAAAGATTTTTCTATTGCACCACCAACCTGTGGCAGGCTCATCATAATGATCACAATCGTGACCATGCTCCAAATAAAATGTGGTAACTTGAAGAAATAATTAATTGATGCAGCAATAAATAGTGCAATACCAAGCTTCAGGGCGTGAATAATTCTAAAGTGATCATAAACAAATGAAGCAAAACGTGACGATGCACTAAAAACAGACATGATGTAAGGAGACTCCGCAAATAATAGATTACTCGCGAATTATTGCAGAAATTAACAGTTTTTGCTGTAAATATATAAATTTTAACTTATGCAGCGACAATCTGTTTTTGGGATATTAATGGATGTAATCTATCATGCATCACTTTAATCGTATCAAATTGCTGCATAGATTTAGTTTCTGTTAATTGTAACGATTGACTAAGCAGCATAATAACAGATGCTTGCAAACCGGAATCAATGATAATACACAATCCAGAATCCAGCCCAGTCTTCAAATTAAATGCTTTACCAATATCGGCATAAACCAGATATTGGCTATGTTCAAAAAACCATGACTTTGGCATTTGTGGCTTTAATAAAAAATGGCCAGCAGTTGCATTTAGTACAATTTGCACTAAAGCTGCGTCACTAACCCGAATATATTTAGGCAGCTTATCAAGTAATTCAATGTAAAATTTGGCGTGTTCCATACTAAATTCATTAGTACCGATAGCATCAGGGATAAGCAACTTCGAGGTATAAACAGTGAGAAATTCCATCTCATTACCTAACGAAACGCTTAACACATCATAAGTATCGTTATATGTCCACAGCCAATCCTTTTGTGGCATTAATAACATAAAGGGCAATTCCAATACATATTCTTATAAGCGAATGATAGAGTAATTTTTGTTCGATAACAAAGGTTTTTATTAAAATTTTGTTAAATAACAACAAATTAAATCGATCGCAACTTACACTTTTGCGATCGATTTATCTATTTGCAGATCGTTTTTCGATCAGTTACAAGGTTTTAGCTCTAAATGCATCACTAATTTCTTCAATTAGCCCTGGACCTTGATAAATGAAGCCTGAATAAATTTGTACTATTTCAGCACCTGCATCAAATTTAGCTAACGCATCTTCAGCACTGTTAATACCACCGACACCAATAATTGGCATTTTGTTATCTAAACAGTTTGCAAGTCGTTTAATTACCTTAGTTGATAATTCATTCAATGGCTTACCACTCAATCCACCAGTTTCAGTTGAATTAGCTAAACCACTCACACCATCTCGACTTAGTGTTGTATTTGTCGCAATAGCACCATCAAAATTATTTTTAATTAGTGAAGCTGCAATCGCCTCAATTTCTTCTATGGTCAAGTCTGGTGCAATTTTTAATGCGATCGGAACATACTTGTTATGCTGCTTCGCTAGATCAGTTTGCATTGATTTTAGCGATCCAAGTAGATCATCTAATAAATCACCATACTGAAGTGTTCTCAAACCAGGAGTATTTGGCGATGAAATATTTACCGCAATATAATCAGCGTATTGGTAAACTTTTTCCATACAGATTAAATAATCGTCTTTACCCTGTTCAACTGGCGTATCACGATTCTTACCAATATTAACGCCCACTTTGATATCTGAACGTTTCTCTTTTAAACGCTCAATTAGGTAGTCAACGCCTTTATTATTAAAGCCCATACGGTTAATAATCGCTTTGGCAGGCTTAATACGGAAACAACGTGGTGCCTCATTGCCCGGTTGAGGTCGTGGTGTAACGGTACCAACTTCAATATGACCAAAGCCCATAGCTGCAAACGCATCGATTGCCTCGCCATCTTTATCCATACCTGCTGCTAATCCAACAGGATTGGTAAACGTAATACCCATACAGGTTACAGGCGCAGGAGTAATATTTTGAGCATAAAAACAATTTAGCGGGGTATTAGCAGTCTTGCTTAAATTCCACATAGCAAAATTGTGCGCCTTTTCAGGATCCATTTGAAACATGAATTTTTGCGCGATTTTGTAAAACATTTTTTCTCCTAGACCTAAAAAAGCCCCAGCATAATGGCCGGGGCTTAAGTTACTTTAATTTAATTATTCTACTTTTGACCCTCGCAATGCAGGATCAATAAGTTTAGTTCTCTTAAAGCCACCGAGAATTTTGCAAACTCATGACTCTTAGAAGTCTTAAAGTCTGCAAGCATATGGAACCAACGTACAAGTAACAACTGGTTCTTACCTAACCACTGCTCAATGATCGTCTCTGCTTGACATGAATCTGTACATTGATGCAGTACTACTGATGTCAATGCACGTTGTTGCCAATCTAACTCTTCACGGAATGCAGCTCTTGCGAGCGCTTGCCAATGGTTAGTCGCTGGTTGAGCACTGATTTGATCTAAGAACCAATGCAACTCTACTCGAGCACCAAGCTTAAAGTAAGTCTCTGCCACTAAACTAACAGATTTACTTTCAAGCTGCGCAATCTGAGCAATATCCAACGACGAGAATAAACTACTCATGTTGCTAATGGTACGTGCTAATTCCTCAGGAACATCCTGTTTTACCAGCCTATCGACATGACCGTTAAGCACCTTAACTTCATCTTTCGCCATATGTTGATTCACTGTTTGTTTCAATTCATCAAATACAGGCTTAAAGAAAGCGACAGTCTGTTCAATATTCCAAGCGCGATTACGATGGCGTAGGAACCATCTACAAGCACGACGTAAATTACGACGTACCTGATGTAACATCTCAGCTTGAACATCAGCACAAATCTTACCATTTAAACTGGTAATTTGTTTAGTAATATCAGCCAATCCATATACTTCACGGGCGCAAGTATAACAAATTGCAGCATCAGCAACTGAGGCACCAGTCTCATCTTGCATACGCTGAACAAAATTAAAGCCCATATCATTGACAAGTTCATTTGCCAGTGATGTCGCTATAATTTCACCACGTAGTGGATGATTCACCATCTGCTCACTATAACGATCTTGTAGCTTTTGTGGGAAGTAATTGATTAGCAATTGTCCCAAGAACTTATCGTCAGTGATTTCAGCTGTTAATAATTGCTCTTTTAGTACCATCTTAGAGTACGCTACTAACACAGATAATTCAGGGCGAGTCAGTGGACGGCCACCAGCTAATCGATCTGCTAGTTCATCTTCTGATGGTAAAAACTCAAGAGCTCTATCCAACTTACCATCTTTTTCAAGATAATGAATATAGCGGATCTGTTCTTTAAGCTGTTCATTGCCACGAGCTTGCGTGATAGAGATTGTACGAGTTTGATCTTTACAATCTTGTAGTACAATTGAACTCACTTCATCAGTCATCTCTTCAAGCAAGTTATTACGCTGTTTAAGCGTTAACTCACCATCAGCAACAAGGGCATTCAAGAGAATCTTAATATTAACTTCGTTATCAGAGCAGTCTACCCCACCAACATTATCGACAAAGTCAGTATTCATACGGCCACCGTTGGCACAATATTCAATACGACCAAGTTGGGTACAGCCTAAATTGCCACCCTCACCAATGATTTTGGCACGAACTTCATTACCGTTAACACGCAGATTATCATTAGCGCGATCACCGACTTCGGCATGAGTTTCGCTAGTTGCTTTTACATACGTTCCGATACCACCATTCCAGATTAAATCAACTTCCATCTTTAATAGTGTCTTAAGCAATTCAATTGGCGTCATTGATGCTTTATCCGTATTAAGCATCGTTTTAATTTCTTTGCTTAACGGAATTGATTTAGCCGAACGTTGGAATATTCCACCACCTTTAGAAATCAACTTGGTATTGTAATCTTCCCAACTAGAACGTGGCAGAGCAAATAGGCGCTCACGTTCTACATAGCTTGTTTCTGCATCTGGATTAGGGTCAATAAAGATATGCATATGGTTAAATGCAGCCACTAATCGTGTATGACGAGATAACAGCATACCATTACCAAATACATCACCAGCCATATCACCTACTGCAACACAGGTAAAGTCTGTAGTTTGGCAATCGATTCCCATTTCACGGAAGTGACGTTTAACTGACTCCCACGCACCACGAGCGGTAATACCCATTTTCTTGTGGTCGTAACCATTACTACCACCAGACGCAAACGCATCACCAAGCCAGAAGCCATATTCAATCGCAATCGCATTAGCAATATCAGAGAAGGTTGCGGTTCCTTTATCTGCAGCAACAACCAAATATGGATCATCTTCATCATGGCGTACTACATTTTTCGGCGGAACAACATCACCATTAATAATATTGTCTGAAATATCCAACAAACCACGAATGAACAGCTTGTAACACTCTTGTCCTTCAGTGAAGAAAGCTTCACGTCCACCTTCTGTCGGTAGCTGTTTACAAACAAAACCACCTTTTGCACCCACAGGTACAATCACGGTATTCTTAACTTGTTGCGCTTTGACTAGACCAAGTACTTCCGTACGGAAATCCTCACGACGGTCTGACCAACGTAAACCACCGCGAGCCACTTTACCGCCACGTAAATGCACACCTTCGACACGAGGCGAATATACGAAAATTTCATATTTTGGCAGTGGTTTCGGCATTTCAGGGATTTGCTCTGGTGCAAACTTAAATGAAATATATGGCTTAGGTTGTCCATCAATCTCTTGGTAGAAGTTAGTCCGTAAAGTAGCATTAATCAGATCTAAATAACGTCGAATAATTCGATCATCATCAAGGCTTGATACTGCATCAAGATGTTCATCTACTTGCTCCAGCAATACTTGTAAATCACGAGTCTCAAGTGATGGATTAAATTTCGTCACAAACATCTGTACTAATAATTCAGCAATCTGCGGATAACGATTAAAGGTTTCTTCAATGTAAGATTGGCTGAATGTCGCATCAATTTGGCGCATGTACTTAGCATAACCACGGACTATCGATACCTCTCGGCCAGTTAAGCCTGTCGATAGCACAATTCGGTTAAAGCCATCATCTTCAAGTTTCTTATTCCATACTTGATCTAATGAATCTTGGAAACGGCCTTGTATATCTGCAAGATTATCAATCTTACGGCCATTCACTGTCATAGAGAAATCAAGGATCCAGAAAGTTGCATTATCAGCAGTAATAACCTGATAAGGTCTTTCATTAATCACTTTCAAACCAAAGTTTTCAAGCATCGGCAATACATCTGATAGATGGATTGGTTCATCTTTATGGAATAACTTTAGACGTACAGTATTTTCATCTAACAAGGTTTCTTGTGGCTGATAAAACAACATACCTAATTTATGCTGATCATCTAACTCTTCAAGGTGTTGAATATCAACTACTGCAGAGTTTGCCAGCACATCTTCTTTATAGCTACGAGAAAACGCATTAGCGTAACGCTTCGCTAAATGTGTTCCCTGCTCTTCACCAGAGGTATTATTTAGCGCGATGGTAAGTTTATCTTCCCAAGAGCGTGCAGCCTCACTGAGATTGTTCTCAATTTCATCAACATCGTATTCGATATTATTATTATCAACTTTCACAATATAATGTGTTCGAGCAAGACTAGATTCTGAGAAATAAGTCGTGAACTCGACAGTCTCTTTAGTACCAAAGTGGCGAGCTAAAATGACCTGACTATCTTCACGTAACTTAGTGTTATAACGATCTTTTGATACATAGACCATGCATGAGAAGAAACGACCAAAGCCATCCTTTCGAACAAATAGCTTTAATTTATCGCGATCTTGCATATCAAGCACACCATGAGCAACACTTGCTAACTCTTCAGTGTTGGCTTGAATAAGCTCATCACGAGGCAAAGTTTCAAGGATGTTCATCAGCGCTTTATAATCATGCGAACGAGGCGTCAAGCCTGACATATCTAAAATACGCTGGACTTTTTCAGCTAGTAATGGAATTTCTCGCGGACTACGATTATATAAATTAGAAGCATACAAACCAATGAAACGATGTTCACCGATAACATTCCCTTTTTTATCAAATCGCTTAATTCCAATATAATCCACATATGCAGGACGATGAACCGTACTCTTATTGCTGCTCTTAGTCAGCATAAGTAAACTTTGATCAAGTGCTTGTTTACGGGCAAAGTCAGAAAACGTTGATAACAACACTTTTTGTTCTGAATGCTCTTTATCAGGACGATTAAGTAAACCCATACTGGTTTTCATATTCGGCACTAATTCAATATCACCTTCTACTTTTTTTAGGTCATATTGACGATAACCCAGTAACGTAAAGTGGTGATTATTCAGATAACTTAAAAAACGAACCGCTTCATCCATTTCATGCGGTTCGCCTGGAAAAGGCTCTTTTGGTAATTTATCAATAACAGTCGTCAGTTTCTCTGACATCTGCTTCCATTCATTAACCGAACAATGTACATCACGTAGTACTGCTTGTAACTCTTGTTCAAGCTCTTCAATGTCCAAATCACAGCTTTGACGATCGATTTCCATCAAACATACTGCAACGTTATCTGCATCACTTGGGCTATCTTGTACAAAAGTAACACCATTAATCTGCTTACCTGATCTCGCAATCGCTAATGGCGTATGCAACATCATATGAGCAGTGATACCTTTACGATTTAATGCCATCCCAACTGAATCAACTAAAAATGGCATATCGGGTTGGATAATTTCAATAATGGAATGGGTCGACTGCCACCCATGCTTAGATTGATTAGGATTAAAGACTCTAATATGAGTTTTGCCAACTGGTGTCTTATTTAATGCGTTCCATAAGCTCAACACTGCGCCGTATAAATCGCTATCATTACGAGCATTTAGATCATCTTTCGACATGTGAGTGTATAAACAAGCAGCGAATTGCTCTACTTGCTTGGCTTGCGTCTGAGGTACTTTTGAACGAATTAGTTTCACTACGTTTTCCAGTAATACTGAGGGCATTGCATCTTTTAAGGCCATGTTGCTGATTCCTTATGCGTCTATGGCTGCACGTGAAGTTTTTTAGCTTTAAACCGCCTAAATCTAACTCTACCATTTAGAGCGTGTTAAAAGTCTATTACTAAATATCACATATTTCGAGATGTTTTTGGATAAAAAATGTTAAAGATAATAATAAAAACAAATAGATCAGTCTTATGATTGAAATAAAACACGAGTTAACTGATTAACTATTCACACTTTCATCTAAATAAGAACTTAATTTATTAACTTATCTTTATGATTTTCTCCATAAAAAAGTTGCAATTGCAGGTAAAATGATTATTGCAGCAAGCATATTTACTAAAAACATAAAAGTAAGCAAAATTCCCATATCCATTTGGAATTTTAATGCTGAGAAAAACCAAGTACTGACACCAATAGCAAGTGTTAGTCCGGTTAGTATCACAGCACTACCTCTTTCCACTAACGCTTCATAATAAGCTTGTTGCACCCCTTGTCCTTGGCGTAACTTCATCACCATGGTCGATAAAATGTAGATCCCATAATCGACCCCAATACCAACACCTAGAGCAATAACAGGCAAAGTACTCACCGCGAGGCCAATATTTAAATATGTCATTAATGCCTGTGCCAAAGTCGACACAATATATAAAGGCAAAATAACCGCAATAGTCGCTTTTAACGATCTAAAACTCACTAAACAAAGTAAAAAAACAGCCCCATATACGTACAACATCATAGGAACTTGAGCCTTTGCTACTGCTTCATTGGTGGCAGCCATCACACCAACTGGACCCGATGCTAATTTAAATTTCAATTGTTCATCATTCATTACTGTTGCAAGTCGTTTTACTTCAGCGACAACCGTCTCAATCGTTTCGGCTTTATGATCGGTTAAAAACAAATATATCGGCATAACCGAACAATCATTATTGAGTAATCCTGATGTTGTCGGCACTCGCCCAACAGCTTGAACTAAACTTGCCGTATTTTTAGGCAATACAGTCCATTTAGGATTTCCTTCATTAAAGCCTGCATTTACCCTTTTTGCCACAGACGCTAAACTTGCTGTAGAAGTTACCCCTGCAACATTGGCTAATTGCCATTCCATATCATCGATTTTGCTTAACACGTGATGATAAGTACACGCTTCTGGAAATGCCTCAACAATTATGGAGATCACATCAGTAGTAATCGAAAAATTATCAGCAATATAAAAAGTATCGATATTGTAACGCGAGTCATGATGCAGCGCTGGCGCGCCACCTTGTAGATCACCAATCTTCATATTGGCCGACTGTTGTAGCCCAAAACCATATATAAGTGCAGATAACACTAGAATGATCACCGCACATTTAGGTGTCGCAAATAAAGATAATCGATACCATCTTTTATTCACCTTATCTTCCGCAGCCGTATTAACAGAAAACGAAAGATTACAATAAGATAAAAGTAGTGGTAATAAGATTAAATTAGTAAAAATAATGACTGCAACACCCAAAGATGCTGAAATAGCCAGCTCTCTAATAATACCGATATCAATCGTCAACAAGGTCATAAATCCGACAGTATCGGAGAGCAAAGCGACACCACCAGGCACGAGTAAACTAAGGCAAGCAGCACTGGCAGCTTGATAAGTTGTTAAACCAGATATTACTTTCTTACGCACAGCATTGATCATTTGCACACCATGGCTTACCCCGATGGCAAACACTAAGAATGGTACGAGTATCGACATGGGATCTAAACCAAAGCCGACAACAGTTAAAAGGCCTAGCTGCCAAATAACTGCAATCAAACTACAAGCAAGAGGTAAAGCTGTCAGTAAAATCGATTTTGAAAACAGATAAACCATTATCGCCGTAATAGCGATAGCAATGACAAAGAAAAGCAGTACCCCCTTAGCACCATCAGCAATATCACCCGCCATCTTAGCAAAACCGATAATATGAACCTTAATATGTTCATTCTCAAATTGCTGTCTTAATTGTTGTTCTAATTGCTTAGCAAATTTAAGAGTATCAAGCGGTTCACCCGTTTGTGGATCAAAGTCTAATAATTGTGCTTTTACCATTGCTGCACTGTAATCTTCAGCAATCAAACGACCCACAATACCAGCCTTATCGATATTATTTCTAACAACAGTCAATCCTGCCTCTGTTGTAGTAAAATCGGCAGGAATGACGGGACCACCAGCAAAACCATCTTCAACGACTTCAGTAAAACGAGTTGATGGCGAAAATATCGACTGTACTTGGGCCCGATTAACGCCTGGAATAAAAAATAGTTGGTCATGAATTTGTTTTAAGGTATCAAAAAAGGTTTCGTTAAAAATATCACCACGACTATCTTCAATAGCAACCATAATGTTATTTGCCCCACCAAATTGTTTTTGATGTTTTAAATAGGTCTGCATATAACTATGATTTAACGGAATATTTTTAATAAATGCCGCATCCATTTTAAGTTGACTGGCAAAAAAACCAAGCACAAGTGTTAGCAATATAAACACCGCAATGACAAATGCTCTTTGCTTAAAAAGAAAATTTTCGAATGCGAGCAAACCTCGATTAAACATATTGGTACCTTATTATTTTAATTGTTGTACGCCTTTACTGCCCACCACCCAAATATCACCCAACTTGTCGATAGCTAGTGCCACAATATCTTGTCCTAGTTGCTGTGACTCAATCGTGGCGACATCAGCTTTAGTCACATTCATAATCACACCACCGTTACCGACTGTTGTAATGGAATCTGGCTGAGCTAACGCAGCATTAATTGATGTTTGAGATGGTGTCGAAATTTGTAACCATTGCATATCAGGCCAAACAGTTTTAAATAGATGTCCTCTTAACCCCATCACATATAGAGCGTTGCCAGTGTTAAGAATATTAAAGAATGAGCCCTCATAAGGACTGTCTACCGCTGAAAATAGATGCCCTTGATCTGCTGATATAGCAATCAACCCTAATTCTCCAACAACCATTAAATGTTGCTCATCTATGCGTTCAATACGATTAAAATGTGGTAGCAAGGCTTCACGTTCACTTAAATAAAGTTGCTCATTCTCAGTTTTAAGCTCAGCCAAATATGCAATATCTTCTTCAAACAATAATTCTTGATGAAACTCTTCACTCCAATGCTGGCCGCCATCAATTGTTCGATAAAAAAGACCATAAGCCCCCACGGCTACCCCGTGTTGAGCATCGAAAAAAAGTACATCTAAAAAAGGTTTCTCCAGCTCAGGTGCAAACATCTGCATTTTCCAAGTCAAGCCACCATCAGCAGTATGTAAAATAGTCGCGTCATGGCCGACAGCCCAACCTTTCATTTCATCAATAAAAAAGACTTTGGTTAACAGACTCTTAGTGGGTGTTTCAACTTGTCGCCACTGTGAACTAGGATAATCATAACGCAAGACATGACCATGCTGACCAACAGTTATCATTGAGGATGGTGTTGCCACAATATCTGTAAGAAGAGATGTTTCAGCTAATGGTTGAATTTGGAGTCGTTGATCGTTAGCACTATAACTTGGGGAAATAAAACTGACATAAAGCAGGCCAAACAAGCTAAAAAAACATTTTTTCAGCATAATATAATCCTATTAAAAGGCCCATCAAATCGAATTTGATGGGCCTAATCTACTATCGTATACCTTTACGGCGAAGTGCAGCTGGTGTGAAGCTTGAAGAACTTAACTTCGCATCAAAGTTATACATACGCCCTTCATTATCTAATCCCATGGCGATATAACGACGAGACTGCAGATCATGGAATACTTCTAAAGTACTCCAATGAGTCGGCACTTCGTAATAATTCAAGCCATGTGCGAAAGCAACGCGATATAGCTCATCTCGATTATCGTATAAGTCCGCAACAGAAACCTGCCATGAATCTTCATCAAGATAGAAGTCTCGTGTTTTATAGATATGACGCATACCAGGCTTTAGCGTCGCTTTAACATGCCAAACTCGGTGCTTCTCCCAACGAACAAGATCTGGATTAATATGCCCAGGCGTCAAAATATCCTCATAATCAAGCTTATCTGAATGCAAGCGATAATCATTATATGGAATAAGTACTTCTTGTTTGCCAACCAACTCCCAGTTATAGCGCGAAGGTGAACCATTAAACATATCAAAATCATCAGTGGTTCTTAAACCATCAGACACTGTACCCGGCGTGTCAAAAGCGACATTAGGGGCCTTACGAACTCGGCGTTGGCCAGTGTTATAAGTCCAAGCTTGGCGTGGCTGAGCTTCTTGATCCATGGTCTCTTTCACGAGCAGCGCAGTACCCGCCAATCTTGCAGGCTGAGTTACGACCTGTTTAAAAAAGAACAGAGTATTTTCGTCTTTAAGTTTATCTAACGTCATTTCAGGACGTGAATACTGGAATCGAATCTCTTCGGCTGTTTCAACTAGGGTATAAGAACCTCCCGCAGTTGGAGCCGCTTGACTTCGAGCCGTTTCAATATCAACGCCTCTAAAACGAAGAATATGGTTCCAAATAGCTTCTAAGCCATTAGCGGGAATAGGAAACGGCACACCAATAGATGCGCCAGAGATACCATTACCATTCGCAACTAACTCGGCACGGCTGGCATTCGCTTTAGTTGCATCATAAACAAATTGCGGATTTGATGCGCTGCGGTGAGTCTGATAAACATTCATTTTGAAACTATCAGGATAGGTTTCAAATAACTTATTCTGACCCAGTGTTAAAAACTTTTGATATTGTGATTTATTAGCATTAGTTATGGTATATAACACCTTGTCTTGACTATAAGGATCTGGATGATGCATCCCTTTTTCATAACCAGCAACGGGTTGAGTTAAACCACCGTTCCATTCAGGAATTGAACCATCAGCATTTGCCGCTTGCTCAGCTCCAAGTGGCGTTAAGTTTTTACCTAATTGATCTGCCTCTTGTTGAGACACTTTCGCATTGGCAGTAAAAGCCAGCATGACCGCTAAAGAAAGTAAACTATGTTGCTTCATTATCATCTTCCTTATTAAATCGAAAACTTGACGTTAAATGACAGATAATCACGGTCAGCTAATAAATTGGTTGTACCTACACCACCAAAGAAACTGTTGTATGACATATCAAATCCCCAGCTACTTTGGTAATCAACAGCGACACCGACAGATAAAGATTTACGTCCTTCGGTAAATAAGAACATTGGATCTGGCGTAATACCATCAACATCATGTGAGAAGATCATTCGCGGTGATACATTAAAGGCACCAAGCACATTGTTATAAGTCGCTTTGCCGACTAAACGATAACCCCAAGCAAAATCAGTTGGAAATGGATTAGTTTCAGGTCCATTATGAAGGGCCTGTACAATACCAGGCATATCAGGGTTACCACCTGAGCGCCCTGTACCTGGACCATTTAAACGCAGTTCATCAAACCCCGGCATATCATGGATCCACACGCCGCCCACTTCGGCTAATGCAACAAAGCTATCAGCACCTAATGTCGGGCCAAGTAGATGAGTGAATGTCATCTGAGCCTGAGTGGTATCAAGCCTAATAAAGCCATCAACCGTATCACCAGCCTGAACCCCTTTTAACTGTGAAATACCATCTAAATCAGGGCGGAGTCCTGCATTAGCTAACTGCTGTGGCATACCAGCAAAAAGCAGCTCTACATCATCAATCTGCAGCGGTTCATCCTGTCTATGGGCAATTTCACCTGCCACCGAGGTATCGCCTAACGATGTGTTAAAACTAAAACCATATAATTTAATATCTTCAGGATAAACAATTTGTGCTTTTGAAAAACTATTCAGCCCTAACAGTAAATCACGGTCAACCTGACCAGCATTCTGGCCTAATGTAGATAAATCAAGAAGCATTGAAGAAGTAGAGAAATCAGCAGCAGTACCGCTAATCAATGGACGACGACTATGGTAATTAATAAAGTAGAAACCAAATTCGGTATCATTTAACTCAGGTGCATAATAGCCAACCTTCACACCATATTGACCATCATCATCTGGTTCAGCCTCATCCTCAACTAGCGTCACTTTAGTCGGATATGCTAATGCCATATTAATTAAGGTCGTGGTATCAATATTCTGACCAGAAGCGATCATTTGTGATAAACGATTATATTCTTCAACCACAAAGTCGAGTGGAATATCAGGGTTAGCATTAAAGCCTAACTGAGCGTTATTGGCGTAACCGCCATAACCAGCAAAATCGTTAGTTGAGAAGTATGAACCAGGCGCAGGGATCCAAACGGGTTCCCATTCATATTGATAAAAAGCCTCTACAGAAAGTGAGTCCGTAATACCAAATGAAGCCCACACCATGCCCTGCGGTCTAAATGCTTCTTTAAGCTCTGAGCCAGGTGCACGAAGAATATTTAAATCGACGGGGTTAATAATACCAATACCGTGCGAGATTAAGGTACTCTCACCCCAAGAGACCACCTGGTTACCCACTCGAACTGACAGAGGGTTGGCACCATCATTAAAATCAAAATCCGCATAGATGAAGGCATCGAGTAAACGAATATCTTTACACTGAACTTCTTCTGCACGCTTATCTGCACACGGGTCAAAAGCTTGTCCAGTAATAGGATTATGGTAACCAAAGTCCCCATCATTAAGTCTTTTATCATAGAAATACATGCCACGAGCAAACAAACCAAAATTCTCATATGCTAAAGATAATTCATGAAGACCTTTAAAAATTTCAGAAGTTGATTTACCTCGGGTATACATTAAATCACTAAGATCGTTGTTACTTGAATATGAACCTGGCTGCGCCCAAATTTCAGCAGCAGTATATTTAGTATTACCAAAAGCGGAATAGCCACTCCAATCAAAACGTGGATGATTCACTTTACCGATAAGGTTATCCCAATCACGTTCTTCGGTACGATAACTAGCACCTAAAGTCCATGTTGAATCAAATGTTCCTTCAATATCACCAAGATTGAAAGAAACAGCTTCTGCAGGTTGCATCAAACCAAGAGTTAAAACTGACGAAATCCCTAATGCCAGTGTTGAACGATTAAAACGTTTAACAATCTTCATGTTAGCTTCTCCGAATATCGGATTTATATTTTAATAGTCATGCCAACAACTAAATAGCATATGAGTAACAATATTGTTACAGGTTTTTTGTAAAATGGGCAAGTAATGGGATAAAGAAATTTAGATAAAGATCAGTGACTTTAGAGCTTTTTAAGAGGGATAAGAATAGATAAGCATTTGAAAAACTAACTGTCGTAACTTGATGAGTTTAATAGTAAAAAAAGTTTCTTTTAAAAAACATGACCTTAAAAATTATATTAGCAAAAGATGGATAAAAAATAATACATTCACTCGTTTGAAGTAAATACTCTAAAACTTTATTAAAGAAACAAAACTCCCCTGCTCATTTGTGATTAATTGAAAGCGCCCATAGATACCTTCGATTGATACAAATTGGCGAAAGTGACGCGCATTAATCCATAGTCGCTGGCCGTTAAAACAAGTGACTTCTATTTGATTAATATTGCCTTGGTAATAATAAATCAATTCGTGGCTTGGCAAAGCCATATGAAACTCAAATTTCATCCCTAAAATTAACGCTCCAGACAGAATGTAATAGCCTATATTTACGTGTAAAAATGAAAGGCCATAAAATATTATGGCCTTTCACGAATTAATTAAGCGAGTGCTTTAAATACTTTCTCATATAAGTCTTTTGATAAATCAGGCAGATCCATCAAACGCTGTAATTGAACCTTAATCAATTGTTGACGAGATTGGTCAAATTTACCAAATTGAATTAAAGGTGTAATCATTCTAGCGGCAACTTGTGGGTTAACTTTATTCAGCACGATTAACCAATCAGTCAGTAATTGATAGCCACGACCGTCTACACGATGGAATTGCGCTAAGTTAGCCATCGCAAAACTACCAATAATAGAGCGAACACGGTTAGGATTTTCAAAACTAAACGCACTGTGTTGTTTTAAGTTTTCGATTGCATCAAATACTTGCTCATTATTAAAACATGCCTGCAGTGCAAACCATTTATCCATCACCAATGGCGTATCTTTCCATTGCGCTTCAAAGTCAGTCAATAATGCTTGTCTACATGCTAATGCACCGACATTGGCTGCTTGTAATGCTGCTAATGAGTCTGTCATATTATCTGCTTGTTGATATTGTTGCTGTACTAGCGTATCAATATCCACAGCAGTACTGGTTAACAGTATCAAACAGCTATTTTTAAGTGCGCGTGCACCAATAGTTTGCTCTTGTGCTAATTGACGATATTTAGCGAGCAACTCATCTTCACATTCATTCGCGATTGTGTCGACAACATAGCGTCTAGCTGCCGTTAACGCATCTAAATCCACACTATCAACTTGTTCTACTAATGCAGACAGACTTGGTAACGTCAGAATTTCAGCCACTAACTCAGCATCAAGATCTGTCGCTAACATAACCGCTCTAAACGCATCAACAACACGAGGATCAACCACCATCGCTTGCTCAGCAGCTAGCTTAGCGACATTTTGCCAAACCGTCTGACTAAACAAGTTTACAGATGCTTCCCAACGTGCAACTTCACTTGTTGCAAATTGCATTAAATGCACAAGGTGTTCAATACTAAAATTGTAAACTAACTTCACCGGCGCAGAAAAATCTTGTAGCAGTGAAACCAACGGCTTCTGATCAATATTATCAAATACAAACTCTTGTTCATTTTCTACAAAATCGAGCACTTTATTTAATAAACTATGTCCGTCCGCAGCTAATAACTCAATTGAGAATGGGATATGTAATGCTTGTTTTACTGCCTGTTCGGCTGTTGCCGGAGTATGTTGCTTTAATGTCAGCGTATAACGTTTCTTATTAGCATCATAACTGTCCATCACATTTACAATTGGCGTACCTGATTGGCTATACCAGCGACGGAAAAGCGCTAAATCTACACCACTTGCATCTTCCATCGCAGCCACAAAATCATCACAAGTTACCGCATGACCATCGTGACGCTCAACATATAAACGCATGCCAGCTTGGAAACCTTCTTCGCCAAGCAAAGTGTGCAGCATACGAATAACTTCTGCGCCTTTGTTGTATACCGTGACTGTGTAGAAATTATTCATTTCCATCACAGATTCAGGGCGAATTGGATGCGCCATTGGACCGGTATCTTCAGCGAATTGTTGGTTTTTAATCACCTTAATCGCATTAATACGGTTCACTGCACGAGAACCCATATCTGAACTAAATTCTTGGTCACGGAATACGGTTAAGCCCTCTTTTAAGCTTAATTGGAACCAATCACGGCAAGTGATACGGTTACCCGTCCAGTTATGGAAATATTCATGACCAATTACCGCTTCAATACCGTGATAATCCACATCAGTCGCAGTCGCTTTATCGGCTAACACATATTTTGTGTTGAAAACGTTTAAACCTTTGTTTTCCATTGCGCCCATGTTAAAGAAATCCACAGCCACAATCATATAAATATCTAAATCATACTCTAGGCCAAAGCGTGACTCATCCCATTCCATTGCTTTTTTCAATGATGCCATCGCATGCTGTGATTTTGATAAATTACCTTTATCAACAAAAACTTGTAACTTAACATCACGACCACTTCGAGTGGTAAATTTATCTTCTAATAAGTCGAAGTCACCAGCAACTAACGCAAATAAGTAACATGGCTTAGGAAATGGATCTTGCCAACAAACAAAATGACGACCACCATCAAGCTCACCAGCATCAATTGGATTGCCATTACTTAATAAATAAGGAAATTGGGCTTTATCAGCTTCAATACGAACGGTAAATTTGGCTAACACATCAGGGCGATCTAGATAATAGGTAATACGTCTAAAGCCCTCTGCTTCACATTGAGTGCAATATGCCCCATCTGACATATATAAACCTTCAAGACTGGTGTTGGCAGCAGGATCTAATATAGTCACAATTTCTAATTCAAATTGATCAAAATCAACTGTAATCGATAACTTACCATCAGCCTCGATATACTCTACCGCTTGACCATTGATCTTTACCGAACTCAGCTGTAATGACTCACCATCTAAAACGAGCACCTTAGCCGCGCTATCTAGTCTTTGCACCTGACTAGTAGCAACGACGCGAGTTTGCGCACCGAGTAAATTAACATCTAAATTGATGTTCTCGATTGTAAATTTAGGAGACTGATAATCCTTCAAAAACTTTGCAGTAACTTGCGACATAATTGCCCCTTAAACTAATCAAAATTGTGATTAAAAAAATTAAAACAATGGTATCTCACCAATATACGCTTACCGAGGATATTGGTCTTTAGTTAGTCCGTTTAATTTTTGATATAAACATCGATTATCTTCATTGATAAAAGTGAACATAACTTAAAATTAAACGGGTTATCATATAAACAAAAAAACGCGCCTAAGCGCGTTTTAATTAGTAACTAATCTTATTTAGTTTTTTTATGAGCAATCTGATCCATATGAGCTAAGTCAAGGGTGATCAGTACTGCTTCATCTAAATAAGGATCGGGCGCTTCCATCTTATCGTCAACATCATCTAACGATTTTACTGGTTTTAGCCCTTGAGCTTGTAATCGTTCATTAGTACGCTCAAGCTCTTTTTTATCTTCATCATCTTGCTTTGTCACACGCTCGCTTTCAACTAGCGATACAGATTTATCATCATGATGTGCTTTGAAGTATTCAATATCATCTGCAATGTAACCAAACTCAACGTTATTTTTTATACGTTGTTTATGTTCGTTATCTAATTTGCTCACTAATGCAGGGGTGATTTCAAACAATTCATTATATTTTGCTTTCGCGATTTTATCCCATGGTAATGCATTATCTTCTTCTGCTTCACCATATTCCCCTACTTCAAGTGCACTTGGGAATGGGATATCAGGTGTTACCCCTTTAATCTGGTACTGCCGCCATTAATACGGTAAAATTTAGCAATCGTATATTGCACATGACCAAGGTCTTTATCATACATATCATAAATTCGACCTAAACTCTTATGCTGCTGTACAGTACCTTTACCAAAAGTCGACTCACCGACAATCACGGCACGATCATAATCTTGTAATGCTGCAGCAAAAATTTCAGATGCCGAAGCACTATAGCGATCAACCATCACGACTAACGGACCTTTATAGAGACTCTTGCCATCATGATCACTATTTTGTGAAATACGGCCATTAGCATCTCTAATTTGTACCACTGGACCTTTATCGATAAATAATCCAGTTAATAGTGTTGCTTCTGTTAACGCACCACCACCATTACGACGTAAATCAATAATAACGCCATCAACTTTATCAGCTTCTAGCTTAGCTAACTCTTTTTCTACGTCTTTGGTTAAATTCATGTAAAAACCAGGGATCTGTATTACCCCAATTTTTTGACCTGCATATTGTCCCTCTTTAGGTTCAACTACTTTAGAGGTCGCTGCTCGATCTTCTAAACGAATTTTATCTCGCTTAATGGTCACTTTGAATGTTTTAGCATTAGCTCCACCTTTTTCAGGCAGGATCTCTAATGTCACAGTACTATCTTTAGGGCCTTTAATCAGCTCAACTACGTCTCAAGACGCCAGCCAATTACATCAACAATCTCTTCGCCTTCTTGACCAACACCAACAATCTTATCTTCTGGTGAAAGCTTTTCACTTTTCTCAGCCGGTCCACCTTTGACCATGCTCTTAATGACCGTATAGTCATCATCAGCTTGTAATACCGCGCCAATGCCCTCGAGACTCAAATTCATTTCCATTTGGAAACGTTCAGCATTACGAGGAGATAAATAGCTAGTATGCGGCTCGACACTTCGAGAAAACGCATTCATCACACCTTGAAAAACATCTTCGCTTTTGGTTTGTGATAAACGCTTAATGGCGTTGTTATAACGCTTATCTAAAATATTGACTATTTCAGGCCACGTTTTACCCGTCATTTTCAGATTTAATGCATCATATTTAACACGTTGACGCCATAATTCATTTAACTCAGCTTCATTTTTTGGCCAAGCGGCATCTTCACGATCAAATTGATATTTATCGCCTTTAACAGCAAAATCCATCGGTTTATCTTTATTAAGCAAAGATAATGCATATTCAAAACGCTGGTAACGTCTTTTTTGCACTAAATCATACATTTTGTATGCAGGAGCTAGATCACCAGATTTCATCATATTATCAAACTGATTTTCATATGGCATAAAGCTATTGATATCAGCTTGGGTTAATACATTACGTCTGAAATCTAATTGTTTAAGATAACGGTTGAAGATTTGCTCAGAAAAGGCATCGTTTAGATCAAAACGATGATAATGTGAACGGGTATAGAGACCAGTGACCCGTTTACTTGCCACAGCGTGCTGTGGCTCCTGTGTTAGTTGGGGTAACTCATTGACTTGAATCGTAGGCGATAATGCCCATACTGACGAACTGGTAAATAATCCGCCGACAACTACAGCTAAAAGCATTTTTCTCATCAACAAGTTACTCCTTAACTATTTACAGTAAGATATGCTCTACACGAACTTTGACAGACAATCCTGAGTCAAGTTGCACATGAATATCTTCTTTATTGATATCAAGTACTACACCTTGTACAGGTGTTTTACCTAATTTGATATTAACGCGTTGATTTTGTTTTAGCTCTTCCAGTTTAGCAGGAACAAGATTGACAACTGGCGCTTTCTCTACACGTACAGCTTTCTTCGCAGGCTTGTTAGCTACAGCTTTTTTCGCTGGCTTTTTAGCTGCTTTTGGCGCTTTCGCTTCACGTTGTGCATCACGCTTAGCTTTTGCACGGTCTTGGCTTTCTTTTAGCGTTGCTTGAGCATGGTCAATATGCTGCTGCTCAAGTTCGCCACATGGCTTACCATCTAAATCGATACGCTCGGCACCTGCTTTGATGCACTTAAGGTAACGCCAGCTGCTTGTATAGCGGCGAAGTGCAACACGTAATTGAGTTTTACTGACTTTAGAATCATCAGCCAACCTCTCAGCCAAATCTTGAAACAATCCAATTTTTAATGGTTTAGTTTCACCCTCAGCAATAAAGCACAAAGGGAATGTTTCATATAAATACGCTAAAATTGCGTTGGTGTCGGTCAACTTTTCTGTTGATTCCATCATTACTTCCACAGTTTAATAAAATAGGACCCATCAACCCAATCATAAAATGGATTGAAAATAGTCGTTTAGCCGCGCTAATCAAATAGATGATTAACCTACATTAAATTAATATAACAAAGATACTCAAGCTAACAAATAGCAAAAACAATCTAAGTGAATTACATCGCACATTCTGCTAGTCGTCAAATTACAATCCAGCTTTAATGCTCTTGCCCGCTATTATAATCCCGACGACACCGATTGCGACCATCATTTCACACAAATTGTTCGCATTTTAAGCAAATAAGCAGTTTTCAAGCTTATTTAGACATTTTTCTAGGCCATCTTGGTCAATTTCAGTAAAACGAGAGAAGCTTGGGCTATCAATATCCAATACTCCTATCACTTGTCCATGACGACGAAATGGAATAACTAACTCCGAATTACTGGCACTATCACAGGCAATATGTCCAGCAAATTGGTGCACATCATCTACCCGTACGCTTATATTCTTAGCCGCAGAAGTGCCACAAACACCTTGACCAATCGCAATACGAGTACAAGCTAATTTACCTTGAAATGGCCCTAAGACTAACTGTTCATTATCGATTAAATAAAAGCCTAGCCAATTGATATCGGCAAGTTCATGAAAAAACAAAGCACTAAAATTGGCGAGCCCTGCGATTAAATTGTCCTCTGTTGCAAACAATTGCTCAACTTGACGAGCCAATAACTCATAATCTACATCATGCATTTAATCACATTCCTTAATCGATAACCCACAAGCTTAAATCAACTCATTATTATTCCGCAGCCGTCACTTTAGCAGACTTTTTGGTTTTTACAGGCTTTTTAAGAGGAGCCCCTTTTAATAGTAAACCTAAGTCATCTTTATGCTCTGCTAAGTAGAATGCTAATTTTTCTAATTCAGGCTCAGGTAGCTCGAGCGCCGCATCAGTTAAGAAAGGGATTAAATTATCTGCAATATCTAGCATCTTGTCGTAAGCATCAGCCTCCTTCTTAGATGTAAATGTCATTTTCTCTACCCCTTCTCTTACCACAACAAACTGAGTTACAACTGCCATACATGCCTCACACTGTTTTTATATACAGTGTAAGAGTGACAAAAGTAAACTTCAGATGCAAGTATTACATTGCTTCTGATATTATTCTTATGACACAGCTTACATTTGTACCGTTTTTTACTGAGTAAAAATCATTAACTAAATGATAAGTCACTATTTTTATAACAAAGAAGTAATAATTTGAATTCAACTCAACCTAGTTCATTACCTAAATCCAATATCGTGCTATGCGAATATTGTGATCATGCCGTAATGAAATGTCATTTAACTGCTGGAGTTAGGGCGTTGTGTCCAAGGTGTAACTCAGCCCTTTATGACACGCCATATTGCTCTATAAATGGTGTGCTAGCCCTGTGTTTGACGGCACTAATTTTATATTTCCCCGCCAACTTCTATCCCGTCATTGAAATCCAATTTTTAGGTAATATGCGTACAACAACCGTGATTCAGGCTGCAATAGAGGTCTGTTCACAAGGTTTTTGGGTTGTAGGTATAGCGGTGTTAATTGCGGCGGTAATAGCTCCGGGCATACTTATTTTTTCTACACTAATACAGGTACTTATTGTAAAGTACGGCTTAAAATCTCGTTTTGCCCGAAAAGTATTAAAGCAATTATTGTGTTATCAGCCATTAATACAGCAAATGAGCATGTTAGAAATCTACGTACTGGCACTATTAGTATGTGATTTCCAATTAACCGACTTTTCCAAAGTCACCTTTGGTATTGGTACTTTCTGTTTCACTATGCTGTTTGTTGTGACCATTTTTATGCAACGAGAATACAAAATAGAACATATGTGGGAGCAAGTTGATGATTGATGACCAAGTGGATTGCCACCAAGGTAAAGAACTTGGATTAGTTTTGTGTCACAAATGCAAAACTGTCAATCCAATTGCCAATAAAACTTGTAAGTCTTGCGGCTATGCCATAGAAGTGCGCGACTATGCTAGTTTACAAAAAAGTTGGGCCTTATTGATTACCGCAGCAATGTTACTCATTCCTGCTAATTTATACCCAATTTCTCGCCTCACTAACAAGGGTGAAGTGGTGTATGACACTATCTTTTCAGGTATTGCTCATCTCGTTCATTCAGGCATGATGCCTATTGCAATTATTCTGTTCACCGCCAGTATTTTAGTCCCTTGTTTAAAAATCATTGGACTAGGCTTATATCTATCCGCAATTAGTTTTAATTTACCGCTATCAAAAAGTAAACTCACCAAAGGGTTTCATATTATTGAGTGGATTGGTCGCTGGTCAATGCTTGACCTGTTTGTACTCTCTACAACGGTAGCATTAATCAATATGGGACAGTTACTTGATGCACAACCTGCACCAGCAGCAACTGCCTTTGGCCTAGTTATTTTGCTCACTCAAGTCGCAGCAAAAATATTAGACACCCGTTTACTCTGGGATCGTTTGGAATCGACTAATGAATCAAATTGAATCACCTAAAGTTGTCAAAAAGAAGCTATTTTCACCTATTTGGCTACTACCTTTAATTACACTCATTTTGGGCGCTTGGGTTGGTATTAAAAGCATCAGAGAATCTGGTGTTGAAATTTTAATCCACTTCCCAAGCGCAACTGGTATTGAAGTGGGAAAAACCTTGGTGAAATACCAAGGCCTTACGGTGGGTAAAGTCACCGATATTGGATTAAATGACGATCTACAAAGCGTAAACGTCAGTGTTTTGATGGATTATCGAGCACAACCTTTCTTAAAAACCCATACTGAGTTTTGGCTAGTCACCCCCAAAGCAACTATTACCGGTATTGAAGGCTTAGACACTATTTTTTCGGGCAACTATATTGGTATTAAACCCGGCGCCGGTGATGTAGCGACTAACTTTGAAGCATTAAGACAAGCTCCGCCAATTATCCCAAATAATGAAGGATTAATGGTAACCTTAATGGCTGATAAACTTAACTCTATTGACGTTGGCTCACCCATTTTCTATCGCCAAATCCCTGTCGGTCGCATTTTGGGTTATCACCTTGCTGAAAATGACAAGATCAAAATCAGTGCTTATATTCAGCAACAATATGCCGATTTAGTGAAAGTAAACTCACACTTTTGGAATGTTTCAGGCATAAAAGTTGATGCCAACTTAACAACTGGCATAAAAGTTAATGCCGAAAGCATCGCTTCAATCATTGCTGGCGGCATTAGTTTTGACAGTATTTCAAAGGGGCCAAAGGCAGCTAACGGTCACGAGTTCACCTTATTTGAGAATGAACATCAAGCCCATAATGGCGTCCGTTTTAATCTCGAAACTAAAACGGCTGATGGTGTCAATATCGGCACACCGATTGTTTATTTAGGTGTCAATATAGGTAAAATAAACGCCAAGATTTTAGGTAAAGATCAGGTCACACTTGAAGCAGAAATAGAAGCCCAATACGCCAGCTTTTTGGCAAAAACAAGCCAATTTTGGTTAAGTGGTGCTGATATTTCACTTGATGGAATTAAACATGCAAGTCGTTTAATTACAGGTAATGTGATCAACTTTATTCCGGGTGAAGGCCAAGCACAAAGCAACTACCGACTACTAGAACAAGCCCCTAAACAGCAAGCCCAAGCACCACTGTTGTTGCGCTTAACCTCTCAGGATAATCCAGGTATCAAAGCGGGAGCTGAAATCCGTTATAAGCAATTCCCAATTGGTAAAGTGTTATCAGCACAATTATCAAAAGATATGTCGCACATTGATTACCAGATCCAGATCAATAGACAATTTAGTAGTTTATTAAAACAAGACAGCTATTTTGTACCGACTCCGCCACTTGAAATAAACGCGAGCATGGAAGGTATTTCGGTTAAATCTGGCGGCCTTGATAGCATTCTAAATGGCAGTATCGATATTATTCCAGGCCAAAGTAAGCAACCAATAAAATCAGATACGATCTTAACCCTATACAGTTCAGCTATCGCCGCTAAAACGGATATTGAGCAAGCACATACAATATCAGTGACCTTAACCAGCGAAGATGGTGCGGGTTTATCTGTAGGAGCGCCTGTTTACTACAAAAAAATGGCAATCGGTGAAGTAAGCCACATTAACTGGCAACCTAGCTCAGACGATTTTGCAATTAAATTAAACATTAAACGTCAATTTAAATCATTAATTAATGAGCATACCGTATTTTGGCAAAACGCGGCGGTTACCGTAGATGCAAGCTTAGCCGGTGTTAAAGTCAATGTTGCCCCACTCAAAGGAGCGATCACTGGCAGCATAGGCATAGGTTTATTACCACAAGCGCATCAACATAAACAACGCATGCTATTTAGCTCACAACAATTAGCATTACAAAATGCGCAAGCGATAAGTATTGTGTTCCCTGCTTCTGTAAAACTGAGTAATGGTGCACCTATCCGATATTTAGGCCATAAAATTGGTGAAGTTAGCAAGATAGCCCTTAATAGCAACTTAAAAACAATTACAGCTAAAGCCTATATTTACGGGGAATATGCAGCAAAGTTCACACGTAAAGATAGCCGTTACTTTATTGTCGATGCAGATATTTCTATCCGTGGTATTAAAGCGCCTGAAACCTTATTAACAGGTGCCTATATAGGAACCATTCCAGGCGAAAATACTACCTTAACAAACCATTTCGACGGCAGCTCGCAAACGATACAAGCGGCCGCATCATCTGGACTTGATATTATTCTGACGGATACCAATTTAGGTTCAATTAATGTTGGCACGCCTATTATGTATCGCGGCATTATTATTGGTCATGTGAGCCAATATAAACTAGGTAATCATGCTCAAGATGTTGAAATTACAGCTCATATCAAGCAGCAATATCAACATGTTATAAATCAAAGCAGTCGTTTCTTTGATTTATCAGGAGTGAAAGTGGATATCGGTTTATTTTCTGGTGCGCAAATCAATACTGGCTCATTAGAAAACATACTGGCTGGCGGAATTGGGGTTGCAACTGAAAATAGCACCACTGCTACGAATAAGTTGGCCGCACATACTAAAATGCCAATTTATCCAAAACCAGAGCAGCAATGGTTAGAGTGGGCACCACAACAACAGTAGCAATTGTTATATGTAAAAAGGGCTGAATATTCAGCCCTTTTTGTTATCGGTGACCCATCCAAAGATATAATACCAACTTGATTAAGAAGGTGATCATTCAGCGGGAGTTCAAGGTGCTGTAGACAAGGCGGACATTTGAACGGAATAGTTATTCTATTTTGAAAATGTTCAACGCAGTATACAGTGCCTTGAAACCCGCACGAAGTGAGCTTTTCAGACCTTTCCATTTCGATGTTGCATTGATTTGAAAGGGAATAGCCATTACGGCATCAATGCGCCTAGAACTGAAAAGGCTGACAAGCTCTGAATAGATCACATCTTTAATCAAATTGGTATAACAACTACTGTTGTTAATCCTCGCTATCTAGCCAAACAATTGATCAGCCACAAATGGATTACTACGACGCTCTTGGGCAAAAGTAGAACTTGGGCCATGTCCTGGAATAAACTCCACTTCTCCACCTAAAGGCCACAATTTCTTTGTAATAGAGTCAATTAATGCTGGGTGACTAGATTGCGGAAAATCAGTGCGGCCGATAGAGCCTTTGAATAAAACATCACCAACCCAAGCGGTTTTGGTTAAAGGTTCAAAGAATACTACGTGACCCGGAGTATGGCCTGGGCAATGGCAAACCTGTAAAGATAAGTCACCAACAGTCACCACATCACCATCATTTAAATATTGAGCAGGCACGAATGTATCACAGGGCTTAAACTGAAACATTCGACTTTGATCAGCGAGATCATCAAGTAAGAATTGATCATCTTTATGTGGACCAATAATTGGTACATTTAAACGCTGCGCTAATTCAGTCGCACCACCAACATGGTCAATATGACCATGGGTCAATAAAACCTTTTCTACATCAACGCCATGCTTTTCAACTTCCGCAATAATGCGGTCAACATCACCACCGGGATCAACAATCGCAGCTTTGTTGGTTTTATCACACCAAATCAAATTACAGTTTTGCTGGAATGGTGTCACCGGAATAATTTTATATTTCATTGTCTATTTCCGTTATGCGCTTTTATAAACTTGCTACAGATTACGCTAACTTTAACGCTTTAGCATCTATTGAGATCAAACCATTGAACTAAAACTACTTTGGGATACAATTTAATAAAATTATCAAATAAGAATGCCATGAACACTGCCGATTTTTACCTACCAGAAGTTAATGCTTATAAACATTTTTTTGATTTGCCATTAGATCATTCCGCCCCAACAGGGGAACAGATCCAAATTTTTGCAAGAGAACTCGTCCATCAAGACAAGGTTGGCCAAGAGCTACCTTATATCGTTTACTTCCAAGGTGGTCCAGGATTTGGAGCAATGCGCCCTAGTGCTAATAGTGGCTGGATAAAGCGCGCGCTAAAAGAGTTCAGAGTGTTACTCCTCGATCAACGCGGTACAGGTTTATCAACACCAGTTAATGCTACAGGCATGAGCCATATGTCTGCTGAGCAACAGGCTGAATATTTAACTCACTTTAGAGCCGATAGTATTATTAAAGATGCTGAATTAATTAGAAACCAACTTTGTGGCCAACAACCATGGGCGATTATTGGTCAAAGTTTCGGTGGTTTTTGTGTACTGAAATACCTATCAGATGCCCCACATGGCATCAGTGAAGCTTATATCACGGGTGGCATTCCCTCACTCACTCGACCAGCGACTGAAGTTTATCAAGCAACATACCAACGCGTGCTACAAAAGAATCATGCATTTTTTGAACGTTTCAGTGATGCCCAAGCACTCGTTCGTCAATTAGCACAGCACATTACCGACACCCCGACTTATTTAGCGACAGGTGAACAACTTACCGTAGAGATGCTGCAATTATTAGGCATTAATCTTGGCATGGAGCAAGGGCCTGAAGCGGTTTATTATTTATTAGAGCAAGCGTTAATCTGTAGCCCGCAGGGTGAAATTGTTAACCCACTCTTTTTAGCTCACTTTAGTCATTTATTGGACTACAATACCAACCCTATTTTTGCACTACTGCATGAATCGATTTACTGTCAGCAACAAGCTTCAAACTGGGCTGCACAACAGGTGCAAGAGTTACACCCTGAGTTTAACTACCAAACTGATATGCCATTTTTATTCACTGGCGAAATGATTTACCCATGGTTCTTTGAACAATTTGCTAACTTAAAACCACTGCAACAAGCTGCTGAAATCCTTGCTGCTAAACAAGATTGGCCAATGTTATATGATCTTGAGCAATTGGCGAATAACCAAGTGCCTGTAGCTGCAGCTATCTACAGTGAAGATATGTATGTTGAGATGCAATACAGCTTAGAAACCAGTAAACAGGTCAATAATCTCACCTACTGGCTAACGTCGGAATATGAACATAATGGTATTCGTATGGATGGCGAAAAAATATTTGATAAGCTTGTCGCATTAAACCGTAAACAAGCGCTACGCTAATCCTATCGCCTGACAAGTACAAAAAGCGCCATTATGGCGCTTTTTTGCGGCTACTTGTTTTCGGTGATCGTTTAGCACTTGTAACCCGTTTAGTTGAACTCGTTTTACGCTTAAATCGACTCTTGGTTGGCATTGATTTCAATCCCTGTAATGCTGTTGGAATCGTCTGTGAAGCATGTTCGATTAACCCTGTTAGCATTTGTGTTAATGGCTGCATAAATTGTTGATAGTTCATTTGTTTATCACTAATTTTAGCCAATTGATTTTCCCACAATGCGGTCATATCAGGCGTAGTCGCTTTTTCAGGTAAACTGTAAATAAGCCCCTTACCGGCTTCAGTTGCATGAATTTGTTTACCAACTCGAGTTAAAAAATTACGTTTAAACAGTAATTCAATAATACCTGCGCGCGTCGCCTCAGTACCAATACCATCGGTTTCTTTAAGCGTTTTTTTAATTTCCGCATCAGTCACAAAACGACCAATACCGGTCATGGCACCTAACAGCGTCGCATCGGTAAAATGTTTAGGTGGCTGAGTCATTTTCTCTAACACTTCACCACGTAAACACGCCAATATTTGACCGACTTTTAGTGGTGGTAATTTAGCTAACTCTTCATTCTCTTCACTCGCCGTTGCTTTATTATCAGTACGGCTATATAGCTGCTTCCAACCTAGCTTTTTCTCTGTTTTAGCTTTACAAGTAAATAGACCACCAGCAATTTCCAATTCAACTTCAGTTTCATCATATTCATAAGCAGGATAAAATTGCGCTAAATATTGGCGCGCAATATGTTTATACAATTGACTCTCATAACTGCTCAAACTCGCTAATTGACTCTGCTTCGCTGTTGGAATAATGGCATGGTGAGCATCCACTTTACTGTCGTTCCATGCTTTCGATTTTAATGATGCATTAGGAGCATCAGCATCTTTGGTTAAATCAGCCGCATTATTTAAGATTGCGGTAATCACCTTAGGCGCATCACTAAATTGATCTTTGGGTAAATAGCGACTGTCTGAACGCGGATAAGTGATTAATTTATGTTTTTCGTACAGTGACTGACACGTATCTAATACCTGTTTGGCGCTCATGCCAAAACGTTTGGCGGCATCAATCTGTAGGGCTGATAAACTGTAAGGCAGTGGTGCATTTTGTTTTTTAGCTTGTTTATTCACTTGCTTAACCAAAGCTGGCTGCCCTGTAATCCGCGCAGCAACATTATCGGCAAGCTTGCGATAAATGACTCGGCCATCGCTATCCATATATGGCTCGCAAGCGGCACTCGGTTGCCACTTTGCACTAAAACCTTGCTTAGCTTCAGTCTCAACATGGGCTAACACTTCATAAAATGGCTTACTGACAAACTTGGCAATCTCATCGTCACGGCGCACAACTAACCCCAATAATGGCGTTTGCACGCGGCCAACAGATAATACGCCTTGATAACCCACCTTTTGCCCCTGCAAGGTGTAAGCACGAGTCATATTCATGCCGTATAACCAATCTGCACGGCTTCGTGCTAATGCAGAGGTCGCTAAAGGAATATAGTCGTGGTTCATACGCATTTGGGATAATGCTTTTTTAACAGCACTTGGGTTTAAGTCGCTAATTAATAGTCTTTTTGCTTGGCTTATTTTAGTTTTACTGGCACCGAGATAGCTAATCACTTCATCAACGAGAAGTTGCCCTTCTCTATCTGGGTCTCCCGCATTAACAATCGTTTTAGCTTGTTTGATTAATTTACGTAGGACCGCTAATTGTGAACGGGTGCTCGCTTTGGGTTTAAGTTGCCATTGTTCAGGAATAATAGGCAGATGTTCAAACTTCCATGATTTATATACTGGATCATAATGATCGGGTTCTGCTTGCTCAAGCAGATGGCCAACACACCAACTGACCACATCCCCATTAGCGAGTGTAATATAGCCCTCGCCTTTTTTATGCGGCTTGGGTAATACTTCGGCAATCGCCCGACCTAAACTTGGTTTTTCAGCAATATATAAAATCATAAACTAAACAACTGGATAAATTTACAGTAATTTAGCGTATATTGAATCGCTCTGCAATTTTTGTTGTCATGTTTTTAAAAATGAAACACTTATGCCGTCTGATAAAGCTCCCATAACTGCCCAAATGGGTCAATAATCGCCGCATGATAACCTTCAGGATATTGAGCGAGTTCAACATCAATCATCGCTCCCGCTTCTTTAGCTAAAGTGAGTACCTGCTCAATATGATTAACTTTCAGATGATGCGCCGCATGTGTTAATAAGTAATCACGGCCAACATCTTTGATCACAATGACCTTACCAAACAAACTCAATTTTATTATCCCACTGTCATTAGCAAGTTGTTCTGCAGCAAATACATTTCTATAAAATAAAGCAGCCTGCTCTGGGGTTTTAACATAAAAACAGGGAATAATAGGCTGCGAGTCTGTTGGAAATAACATTAATAATCCACCATAAATATCTAATTAATATAAACAAGATAAATGACTCATAAAAAAAAGGCCAGCATTGCTGACCTTTAAATTTAATTCAACCTAATTAATCAATTATGGATGGCAAACATTATGTAGCTCTAGGTTTGTACCGATATCTTGATTGCGTACGGCTTTAGCATCATCGTTACGTAATTGGGTTAAATGATCTAAATAATTTTGATCTACATCTTGAGTCACGTAATCACCATCAAACACCGATGTTTCAAAACGTGTAATTTCAGGATTTTCCATCTGCACAGCAGCAACTAAGTCTACAATATCTTGGAATATCACCCCATCTGCACCAATAATACGCGCAATCTCATCAACGTCGCGACCATAAGCAATCAACTCATTTGATGTCGGCATATCAATGCCATACACATTAGGGAACCTAATTTCAGGGGCTGCAGAGGCAAAATACACTTTCTTTGCGCCTGCTTCACGAGCCATGCTGATAATCTGCTCTGAGGTGGTACCGCGTACAATTGAATCATCAACCAATAACACGTTTTTACCCGCGAACTCGGTATTAATTGCATTTAATTTACGACGCACAGACTTTTTACGTTCTTGTTGCCCCGGCATAATAAAGGTACGGCCAATATAACGATTTTTTACAAAACCTTGGCGATACGGTAGATCCATGTGACGCGCAATTTCAAGTGCGATATCACATGAGGTCTCTGGGATTGGAATGACCACATCAATATCTAAATCCGCCCATTCACGTTTGATTTTAGCCCCTAATTTAGAACCAAAATTTACACGACTTGCGTATACAGAAACATTATCAATAGTGGAATCTGGACGTGCAAAATAAACGTATTCGAAAATACAAGGTGAATAACTCGGATGTTGTGCACATTGGCGAGTATAAAGCTGCCCATCTAAAGTGATATAAACTGCTTCACCTGGCTCAACATCACGCATCACCTCAAAACCAACAGCATCAAGTGCAACACTTTCAGATGCCACCATATACTCAGTACCATTTGCCGTTTCTTGCTTACCTAACACTAACGGTCTGATACCAAATGGATCTCTAAATGCCACTAAACCTTGACCAATAATCATGGCTACGGCGGCATAAGCACCACTCACCAGTTTATGTACATTGGTAATGGCATCAAACACATCATCAGCGGTAAGCGTTAAACTTTTTATATGCTGAATTTCGTCAGCTAATAAGTTAAGTAAAACTTCTGAATCTGAGGTGGTATTAACATGACGTCTTTTTTGGATAAGCTGCTCAGCTAACTCTAGGGTATTCGTTAAATTACCATTATGAGCGAGTGAGATACCAAAAGGAGAGTTACATAGAATGGCTGGGCTTCTGATGCGCTAGAACTACCTGCGGTAGGATAACGCACATGACCAATACCAGAGTGTCCTTGTAGGCGTTGCATATGTTTTGGTTCAAATACATCTTTAACCAAGCCATTAGCTTTACGTAAACGAAATGCATTGCCATCAATGGTTACAATACCAGCGGCATCTTGCCCTCGGTGTTGCAGAACGGTTAAAGCATCATAAATCGTTTGATTAACCGGTGAGCGACCGACGATTCCAACAATACCACACATGGGTAGGTTTCCTCATTGTAAGATGTTCTATCAATTTAGTTATATTTATATTTTATATTTTAGGTACAAAGCTTGAGGTATTTTCTAAGTAGTTAAAAAACCACTGTATAACAACACCAAATTCAGGGATCAATTTTGAATGCTGCCACCAAACAGTATTTGGCGCCCCTGTAAATGCATCCAAAAAGAACAATATCGCACTAACAATTAAGGCTCCACGTAGGGCACCAAAACACAAACCAAGTAATCTGTCTGTGCCTGACAATCCCGTTTTAGAGACTAATTGACCAATGAGATAATTGACCATTGCGCCCACAATTAAGGTGGCGACAAATAGAATTGCAATCGCAATACCATTACGCAGCATCTCATCTTGGATCTGCGTTAAGTAAACAGCGAGTTCTAAATAGAATTGACTTGCAATAAAGAATGCGACGAACCAGACCACTAATGACATTGCTTCTTTTGCAAAGCCACGTACAAGACTGATTAGTGTAGAGAGTCCAACAACAAAAATAATAGCGTAATCGATCCAAACCATGTAAAGGGATCCGAGAAAAAGATAAGGTCGGCGCGATTCTATCAAAGACTGAATTCATTCTCACCCCTTAGCGGAAAAATAAATGAAATTCAGTCTGATACAATCGAACAATAGATTAAATTAGAAAACAGACTGTTTAGTCTAAGGGACGATATGCTACTACGCGCCCATTTAACTTGGTCAATTTTTTAATTTCTTGCTTCCATTTTGAGAGTTTGCTTTCAGATACATCAGGTCCAACAAACACTTTCGTCAAATGGCCATCAATCGGCTTAGTTGGAATAGTATAAGCGTTATACTGCCCCTCTAAGCTGCTTAATCAGTGCATTGACATTATTGGCATTATTAAAACCGCCTAATTGTAACGTCCATGCCCCTTTAGGAATTGGCGACAACTTGATCACAGGTTTAGGTTGAGGTTTTGACTCTACCTTTGCTTCAGTTTTTGCCTTAACTTCAACCGCAGCTTTATCCTGTGGTTTTGTCTCAGGCTCGCTGTTATCACTTAAATCAACCGCAACGGGAGCTTTTACTGCAACAAAAGCATCATCGGGTACAGTCTGCTTTTGGATCACCGCTGGTCGTAATGGGATCTCAGTAAACTGTTCCTGTTGTGACTCTTTCTTACCATCTAAAATATCGGGTAAAAATATTACACCTAAGGCAACAATCACTATGGTACCGACTAAGCGGTTTTGAAATTGACTCGACAAAATAATCTTCCCCAAAAATAAAGGCTAGTATAAATAACTAACCTCAACAATCTCACTATTTTTCGTTTGTTTGTAGCAACATTTTAAAGCCAGCCACGGTATAAAACGAACCAAACACAATCAATAAATCATCATCAGCCAAACTCGGGGCTATCGCCTGCCATGCATCATCTACATTGTGATATTCACAAGCCGTTACTGAATCAGGTAACTGTTTTGATAATTCAGCTGCAGTTGCGCCACGCTCATTATCTAAAGTGACAAAGTGCCAACTATCGACAATAGGTGTCATCAGTTGCAAGACGCCATGAATATCCTTATCACTTAGCATGCCACATAATGCCACCAGCTTACGATATTGCATCTGTCTAAGCTTTTTAACTAAATACGCCGCAGCATGCGGATTATGCGCCACATCAACCAAGACTTTAGGTTGCTGTTGTACTAGCTCAAGTCGCCCCGCTAACGTTGCACTTGCCAACGCATTTGCAATCAACTCAGGTGAAAGCTCTGGCAAAATCTGTTCAATCACGGCAATAGCAGTCGCTGCATTCGGTAACGGTAATGAAGGTAATGGCATATTTTCAATGCGTACAACCGCACCTTGATAACTCCAGCTATCATCTTGTTGTTGATAACTAAACTGCTGGCCAACACAATACGGCATGGCATCAAGATACTGCACAACCTCAGTGACTGAAGCGGGTAAATCAGGTTCTCCAATCACCGCCGGACGATTGCTTCTAAAGATACCCGCCTTTTCACGGCCAACACTATCACGGGTATTACCTAAAAAGTTAGTATGATCAATATCGACCGCAGTTAGTACACTCACATCGGCGTCAATAATATTTGTTGCATCTAAACGACCACCTAGACCAACTTCTAACAAGATATAATCAGGTTGACGCTGTTTAAAGATATATAAAGCAGCTAATGTTGCACATTCAAAAAAGGTTAACGAGATATCGATCCGTGCAGCTTCTATCGCTAAAAATGCACTAATAAATTCAGCATCACTCGCATCAATACCATCAATGCGTACTCGCTCATTGTAATTAATGATATGTGGTGAACTATATACGCCTACGCTATAACCCGCTTGACGTAATATTCGTTCTAAATAAGCGCACGTAGTGCCTTTACCATTGGTACCTGCAACTGTGATAACTTTACTTGATGAGGTCAGCAAATCCATACGCTGCGCCACATCAGTAATTCGATTTAAGCCCATATCAATCTCAGTTGGATGCCCTGCCAATAAATAGTCTAACCAAGTGGCTAAACTAGACTGTGCATCTGGTTGAATTAAATGGCTGTGATACATGGTATTCCCTACTCATGAAATGAGCTAAATAAAAATATTCGACAATTAATCTAACATAAACAATGGACCTAAACTTAATTTAGGTAACTGAAAATGCTCAGGATAAGTCACATCAACTAAATATAAACCATTCGGTTTTGCCGTTGCAGCAGCTTTATTTCTATTTTTCAGTGCTAACAACTCACCAATCCAAGAAGTTGGCTGATTGCCTAAACCAATTTCAAGTAATGAACCGACAATATTGCGCACCATATGATGCAAAAATGCATTCGCTTCAATATCGACCATGACATACATGCCTTGACGCGTCACATCGACACGATGCACATTTCTAAAGGGTGTTTTAGACTGGCACTGTACCGCTCTGAAACTGGTAAAATCTTGCTCGCCTAATAATGCCTGTGCGGCAACATGCATTTTCTTTTCATCAATATCACCATGGTAATGACTAACACCACCACATAAAATCCCTGGGCGTAGATTGTGATTATAAATCACATAACGGTAACGTCTTGCCGTTGCACTAAAGCGCGCATGAAAACTATCATCAACATGTTTGACCCAGCGAACCGCAATATTATTAGGTAATTTAGAGTTAATCCCCATGGTCCATGCCGTATCACTACGTACAGCAGTGGTATCAAAATGCACGACTTGACCAGTACCATTAACACCTGCGTCAGTTCGACCAGCACAAAACAGATTAATCTCTTCATTGGCAATTGAAGACAGTGCCTTTTCTAATCGGGCTTGAACAGTATCAACTTCCGCTTGACGCTGCCAACCATAATAACTGCTGCCATCGTACTCTACGCCTAATGCAATGCGCATTTTAAACTCCTTAATCATTAACCGCGCAATTCTAACATAGCTTGACGACATATAAGAGCGCCTTTAGCTCGATTAATCAGCAACTGCCCGCTTAACGCTATAAACAAAAACGGCACCTATAATAGGTGCCGTTTATTAAGTTTTTATCGATGCGATTAAGCTATTTTATCAAGTAACCCTAGAGCTTCATCTTGTTGTCGATCATTACCGTCTAGTTTGACCTCTTTTAACAATGCCTTGGCACTGTCGGTATCTTCAATTTCAATATAAGCTAGCGAGATCAAGTTTGGCGTTTATCGCATTTTCGGCATCATCAACATCAACCATAGCCGTGCCATGCATAATAGTGTCAATTTCATCCATTGGAATTTTAAACTCCTTGTAAGGATCGCCATCAGCAATATCTTCATCAGCATCACTGATCAACTTTTCAATATCAATATAAGTTTCTGGTTCAAATGCTTTAGGAGCTTCAGCGACCGCTGCAGCTGAACTAGCCAACTCTTCTTTATCAAGAGCGGCTAATGCTTCCTCAACACTGACACCTTGACCCAATGAGAATTGTTTATCATCAAAATCAAACTCATCATTGTCTTGATTATCTTCATTAGCATATTGTGCCCATAAATCATCATCAAACTTATCATCTTTCTTGCTTGGCTCTGATGAATCCAAGGTTTCTTTTGCAGCCAAGGTATCGGCCTGAACATCATTATTTAACTCATCTGAATCAGTAAATTGCGTCCAAATATGTTCATCTGAATCATCAGACTCTACTTTGGGCTCAATGTCATCTTGCTTATCCTTCGCACTGATGTCGTCCAGTTCATCGTCAGAATCTTGGGTTAATGACGCCCAAAAATCATCATCACTATCATCGTTATCTTGTGCCATTGCGCCGGCAACTAACTCATTAGCACTCAAGGCATCAATTTTATCCGCAACCTTATCCTGCTCAATATTCGTTGCGGCTATCGGTTCTTCAACAGTGGCCTCAGCAACAACTGGCTGTTCTCCAACATCTTCAACTGCTGGCTCGGCCTCGAGTTGATTTAATATGTCATTAAAGTCATCCTCAGGCTCGGGTTCTGGCGCTAACTCTGACTTTTGCTCTGGCTCAGGCTCTGACTCTAGCTGATTTAATATCTCATTAAAATCATCATCTGGCTCTGACTCCTGCTCAACATCATCAGGGGCCACTAAATCTAATGACTGTAAATCTGGGCTAGCATACTGAATCAGTGATTCTTCAGTATCAGATTGACTTAAATCAGGTTCATCTAAATCAATATCATCATTTAAATCGATACTTGTTGAAGCTAAATCATTATCAGTGGTTGATAATGTTTCATCAGTTTCTTGTTCGGCATTAATCGACTCAGCATCAACTTCATTATTTGTCTCTTGTTGATCAACGTTGGCCTTTTCAGCTTCTACTTGCTCAGTTTCTGTTATCTCAGGCTCATCGATTAACTTATTTTGCTGCAACATACTTTCAATGTTGTCATCATCTAAAGTGTCCAGATCAATCGGCACTTCAGTATCAGCATTAACGTCATTAGCAACAGCGCTACTCTCTTCATCAGCGACAACATCGGCAATTGCAGTAGCAGCGACGGCACTGCTGCCAACAGCGGCGATATCAAGATTATTATCCGTTGACTCTGCTCTATTTTTTGCACGGCGACGTAATAACCAACCCACGATTAATAAAATACATACCGCAGGTAGCACAGCAGCTAATGTGAGCATTAACGGGTTATTCATCATTTGCTGCCAGATATTGCCTTGTTCAACATCGGCAATCGGCTCTTTTAGTAAACTTAACTCTTGATCAAGCTTACGGTTCTTTTCCGTTAAAACGAGTCGACTTTGTTCACTATCGACTAAAGATTGCTCTAACGTTGCAATTAACTCGTTCTTTTTTTGTATTTGCTGGCGTAACTCTTGAATATCTAATTGATTAGCATCTAGCTGATCTTCAGCTCTCGCTAATGTATCTGTCAGTGACAATAGTTTGCTTTGCAAACTAGTCATGTCATCAATCGCTTCAGCCACCACCACATTATCACCCAACACTTCTGGCATAGGCTCTACTGCAGGTTTAACGGACTTAAGTTCTTCCGTCTTGGCAACGTCTGCTTTTACAACCTCAGTTTTGACAACTTGAGGGACAACAGGCTCCGCCAGTGTAGGTTCAACTATGGTGACAGGTTTGATTTTGACGGGTTTAGCTTTAGGTTGGGTTTTAAGCTCAGCACGGCGTTGAGCATCTCTTTTAGAAATAGCCTGAATTTCTGCTTTCGAGGGGATAGTCAGCATCATCTTTTTTTCAAGACTGCCGTAACTATTAGTTAAAAAGGCCGAACGGTTAGCATCGTATATTGCAGCCATAACCTGATAAACATTGACACTTTTATCCGGTCTTACTTTTAACGCAATGCTCCATAAAGTATCAGTGGCCGTTGTAGGTCCATATTGTAATGTTTGAGCATGTAATTGATCTTGCGGACCAATAATTTTTAAAGGCTCAGCAACCGCATTTGATGGCAAATAAATAACGCTAACTGCCATCAACCCTGAGGCAAGTAACATTTGACGAAGTGATGTTTGAAAGATCATCTACCCTTTCCTTTCAAGCGCAAAGTTTGCACGCTATACGATGTCCAGACTATCGCATCCATTCATAGTAAGATAACAATCCATTATCTTAAGTGAGTTAACTAGCCATGTTATATCTTTAGGTTATTACAAATATAATTTGCGAACTTGGCTAATATTCACAAATCAATCAAAAAGCCTGCAAAGCAGGCTTTGTTACGGTAAAAAATTAATAATAATCGCGGATCAACACTTCAGCAATTTGTACGCTGTTTAAGGCTGCACCTTTACGAATATTATCTGATACTACCCATAAATTAATACCATAATCATGAGAGATATCTTTACGAATACGACCAACATGTACAGCGTCAGTACCTGCACCATCAGTTACCGCAGTTGGGTATTCTTCATCTGTTTCAAACAACTCAATACCAGCCGCACCACGTAACACAGTTTTAATATCTTCTGCGTCGACAGGTTGACGAGTTTCAATCGCAACCGCTTCTGAGTGACCATAAAATACTGGAACACGAACAGCAGTCGCATTAACTAATACAGATTCATCACCCAAAATCTTTTGAGTTTCCCACACCATTTTCATCTCTTCTTTGGTGTAGCCATTATCCATAAACTGATCAATCTGTGGCAGTACGTTAAATGCAATCTGCTTAGGATATACTTCGGCCTCAGTTGGCAAACCTTGAAGTAATCTTGCACATTGTTTCGCTAATTCTTCAATCGCTTTTTTACCAGAACCTGAAACTGACTGATAAGTCGCCACATTAATACGTGAAATACCAAATGCATCATAAATGGGTTTCAGCGCAACAAGCATCTGAATGGTAGAACAATTTGGGTTAGCAATAATGTTACGATTACGGAAATCTGCAATCGCTTCAGGATTAACTTCAGGGATCACTAACGGTACATCAATGTCATAACGGAAATGTGAGGTGTTATCGATCACAACACAGCCAGATTCTGCCGCAATTGGGGCCCACTTAGCAGAAACATCGCCGCCAGCAGAAAAGAAACCAATTTGAGCTTGTGACCAATCAAAAGTCTCAACATCTAAGATTTCAACATTTTTACCGTGAAACGTCACTGTTTCACCAGCACTGCGACTGCTTGCTAATGGGTACAAATTAGCCACAGGAAAATCACGTTCTTCAAGAATTTCGATCATGGTTTGACCCACAGCTCCTGAAGCGCCAAGTACAACAACATTAAACTTCTGTGACATAATTATTTATCTGCTCTATTAAAACCTAAACTTACCAGCCAATTTACATTACCTTGCCCCACATTGGCTAGGGACAATGCGCTAAATTCACGTCGATGGCGATGATTTTTTCGCATTTGATCAAAACCGTTTGAATTTACACCAACCTGTCTAAATAAATAGTCATCATCACGCACATCATAAACCTGACGCGCTAACTGCAATAAATCATATTGCGTTAACTCATGACGTAAATTAATTTGCTGATATTTAAAATCAGGCAATAATTCGGTTAAAGATTGAGTGGCAGGACGACATAAATAGTTCATCAGTTCTTGATAAAGCATAAACGTACCTCGCGCTTTACCCTCTAAGCTATAACCAGCAATATGTGGCGTTGCAATTTCGGCAAGTTTAACCAGCTCAGGCATAGGTTGAGGTTCCCCCTCCCACACATCAAGTACCAACTTAATATCGGCACCTTGCTGTTTTACATTAATTAATGCTTGATTATCGATCACTTCACCACGGCAGCAATTAAATAACCATGTACCCGGTTTTAATGATTCTAGTCTTGATTGGTCAAAAAGATGATGAGTCGCAAATGGACCTGCCAATGTTAGCGGTACATGCAAACTGACCACATCACATTGCTCAATTAACTCATCTAAACTAACAAAGTCATCTGGTCGTGACAGGGCTAAAATAGGGTCATTAAATAACACCTTAACCCCATAAGCCTGTAAACAACGCGCAAAGGCTGAGCCAGTATTACCCGCACCAACAATACCCACGACTTTATCTTTGATGTTAACGCTATAACGCTGGGCTAATTCAAGCATCGCAATAAAAGCATATTCCCCCACAGCCGTAGCATTACAGCCAGGAGCATTGGCAAAGTTGATATTACGCTCAGCCAGATAGCCTAAATCAATATGGTCAGTACCAATGGTGGCGCTACCAACAAAACCAATACGTTGATTTTGAGCCAGTAATTGCGCATTGACTTGAGTCACTGAGCGCACTAATAAAACATCAGCATCCGCACCTGTGAGGCAGTTAACGTTCGGCCATCAACAGCAGTCACTTCACCAATATCAGCAAACAGTGCTTTGGCATACGGCATGTTTTCATCAACAATAATCTTCATAATGATAAGCAAGAGGGGTTAAGACTAAAAGTGTTTAGCAGTGTAGTAATAGCCAACAAAAAAGGGAAGCCTAAGCTTCCCTTTTCAATAAAATAATAGAGTTTAACTCATTATTTTTATTTGTATTTACGCATAACTAATGTTGCGTTAGTGCCACCGAAACCAAAACTGTTGCTCATCACAGTTGTTAACTCTGCATCGCGTGTTTCAGTTACAATCGGTAAATCAACCGCTTTACCGTCTAATTCAGTGATATTGATGCTTGGCGCAATGAAGTTATTTTCCATCATCAACATACAGTAGATGGCTTCATGCACACCAGCCGCACCTAGAGCATGACCAGTTAATGACTTAGTTGAAGCAATCGCAGGCATATTGTCAGGGAACACTTCAGTCAATGCTTCAAGTTCACGTAAATCGCCTACAGGAGTTGAAGTACCGTGAGTGTTAACATAGTCGATTGGCGTATCAACATCAGCTAACGCCATCTGCATACAACGAACAGCACCTTCACCAGATGGAGCAACCATGTCATAACCATCAGAAGATGCACCATAACCAATCACTTCAGCATAGATTTTTGCACCACGCGCTAACGCATGCTCTAATTCTTCAACGACAACGATACCGCCACCAGCTGAAATAACAAAACCATCACGATTTGCATCATAGGTACGAGAAGCAGTAGCAGGAGCATCGTTATACTTAGTTGATAACGCACCCATAGCATCAAAGCCCATAGCAAGCGTCCAATCAAGCTCTTCGCCGCCACCAGCAAACACCATATCTTGCTTACCCATTTGGATAAGCTCTACAGCATGGCCAATACAATGCGAACTTGTTGCACATGCAGAGCTGATTGAATAGTTAACACCTTTAATTTTAAAAGGAGTCGCTAAACAAGCACTGGTAGTGCTAGACATGATACGAGGCACAATATAAGGACCCACACGTTTTACGCCTTTAGCACGTAACGTATCAGCTGCTTGTACTTGGTTTAGTGATGATGCGCCGCCAGAACCCGTTACAATACCAACGCGATGATCTGAATATTGCTCTTCAGTTAATTCAGCATCAGCAATGGCTTCTTTCATGGCAATATATGCATATGCAGCAGCATCACCCATAAAGCGGAATGCTTTACGATCAATGTGCTCAGCAGGGTCAAGCTTAATGTTGCCCCATACACGACTACGCAGCTGCATCTCTTCAAATTGCTCTGAAAAAGTGATACCACTTTTACCAGCACGTAGAGATTCGGTCACTTCCTGTTTATTATTACCAATACTTGACACTACACCGATACCGGTGATCACAACTCTTTTCATCATTTGCTATCCATTCTGAACATAATCAGTACTCGTTGATTATGGTAATAGTATCTGTTTTCACTCAATTAAGTGGTCAGCTCTCCATAAACATCGTTAAAATATTAGAAAATATTTTGCAACGAGTACTTATTTTGGCAATTAACAGTCATATTGAAGGTCAATTAACCCAGCTATTACACCTAATTAATCAAGGTGATGGCGTTAATGGTCACTATCATAACACTCATCTCAGCAGTTTGATCGCCAATCTGAATCAACTGGTTAGAGAAAATACCAATCCACTGCATATAGCACTAATTGGCTTACAAGATGCTTACACTGTATTTGCATTAGTGCTATTACAGCAACTAAAACCGAAAATAAAAATACAGCTTTCAATCTACGATAATGACCCCGAACAAGCGATAAAATTCAATCAATTGTGGCATAAATTGCAATTAACACTTGAGAGCGTCTCGCCACTTAATACTGACATACAAGCCATTGTAGGTTGCCAACGATTGCAATTTAATGACAGTCAATTAATGGTTGATTTCCATTTTGGTGCACTAAATCAGCAATTATCATTACAACCTACGCCGCAATCAGTATCACATTTAATCCAATATTGGTTAATCGGTAGCCGAGCAGAACAACAACTCATAACCTCATACTATTGGCAGCTTGCCCGCCTAGCAACGCCAACAGCAACATGGCTAGCAACTGATGAGCTCACAACCACAACAGCTGCGGCATTAGCAGATATCGGATTCACACCTTGGCAAGCACACCCCGAGCAAGAGAATGACAAACACATCATTGAAGCAGAAACACACGCTTTAAATCAGCAGTTAAAAGCACAATGGCCGCAACTGGATTTAACCGCAGCCAATACCGATAATATCGCTATAATTGGCGGCGGCCTTGCCAGTACCAATTTATGTTTATCACTGGCTCAGCGCGGTATCTCAAGCCATCTTTTTTGCCAAGATAGTGATCTTGCAATGGCTGCATCGGGCAATAAACAAGGGGCAATTTATCCACTATTAACCCCAGAAAATGATCACTTAAGTCAATTTTTCCAACAAGCATATTTGTTTAGCCGCCAACGCTTATTGCAACTCGCTCAGCAAGGCCACTCAATTGAGTTTGATTTATGCGGCGTAGTGCATACCGGCCATGATGATCGCAGCCAACAACGACTTGATAAAATTATGTCACAGCAGCAATGGCCAGAAGATATCGCCCATAGCATTGATGCTAAGCAAGCCAGTCAATTAGCGCAGCTCACCATAAACAACGCAGGTATTCACTACCCGCTAGGCGGCTGGGTTTGCCCGTCAGACTTTGCTAAAGCTTGTATCAAACAAGCCCAGCAATTAGTCGATTGTCAGACCCATTTTAATTGCCAAATTGACGCAATTGAACCAACCGCGGATGGTTGGCAGCTTCATAGCCAACAGCAAATTTATGGCCCATTTAGCGCAGTGGTATTAGCCAATGGTGCGCAGATAACCCAATTTTCTCAGTCATCGCAACTGCAACTAAGCCCCTTCAGAGGCCAAGTCAGTCATATTCCCACCACCGAAAAGCTCAGTAAACTTAATAAAGTGCTTTGCGCCCATGGCTATATGACACCAATGGCTAATCAACATCATTGTATAGGTGCCAGTTATATTAAAGGTGCGACAGATTTAAGCTTTAGTGAGCTTGAGCAGCAGCAAAATCGCGCTAAAATCAGTGACTGTTATCCAGATAGTGATTGGACCGATGATTTGGATGTCTCAGCTAATCAAGCCCGTGTTGGCGTACGAATGGTGTGTCGCGATCACTTTCCTATGATGGGCGCCCTACCCGATATACCCCAAATAAAGGCATTAGCACAAACACACCCGCAAGCAGATTTCTGGAATAAACAACTTGCCCCAACTATTGCAGGTTTATATCTATTAGGTGGCTTAGGCTCACGGGGGTTAAGTTCGGGGCCATTAGCAGCAGAAACCCTTGCGGCGCTAATGTGTGGTGAGAGCTTACCACTGACTTATCCCATTTTAGACAGGCTCAATCCAAACCGTATGTGGTTACGTAAGTTGCGAAAAGGCAAGAGTATTGAAGGTATTTAAGACTCAAGCAATTAGTTAAACATTTGACACTAAAAAGCACGCTAAAATGGCGTGCTTTTGTTTATTGCGACATGAAATATACCGTTAGTGCTTTATCATGCAGATTGGGCGGATAAATATCGGTGAGCACTAGCAAATAACTGCCACACAGTATAACTAATGATAATAATTGCTGCCCATGTGAGTAATGCACTTGATAACAGATGAATAATCGCTACTGCCGCAACCACGCCAATTAACCCCGTCGTACCAATCAATAATGACACCCGCCGATGATAAGCGTGCAACTTAATAAACTTAATGCTCGCAATCGGCATCACCAAACCACAAGAGCCCATCATAATCGGAAATGCAGCAATTGGACTTAACCCAAGTGAATACACCAATGCCATACAAGGCGCATATGGGCCGATACCAAAACTCATCAATACGCCTAAAATAAAATTACCTGTAATCGCAATAGCCAGTTTTGTTCCCGTTAAGCCTAATGCACTGCCACCAGCAGAGATAAAACCAGCCTTATCCGACAACATGATCATTAATACCAAACTCAGCGCAAGTGCCATAACCAACTGTACTTTGCCTACATTTAGCCGTGCTACGAGCTTGACACCAAGTAAACTGCCAATAATGGCGGCGGTAATCATGCTCAGTAATGTCATCGCATCAATAGGGACATTTTTAATATAGATAAGAGCTTCAATAATGGAGGGCAGACATAAAGCGGTATTTAACGTACCAGGAAGTAACTTATCTTGAACTAATTTAAATCGTTTAAGGAGCACTACCAAAGGGGCAAAGCCGCCAATCCCCAAGGTATCGAAAAAATTAACCATTATCGCAATCGTAGCAACTAACAAATGATTAGGTTTAGCTTCCAATATGCCCTGCTTTGCCGCGCTCATATAATCTCGAACAAAGTAATAGCAAAAAAACACCAAACCTATGTTCAACAAGCAGATAAGTACGCTAATAACATTCATCATTCAGCCCATACATTGGGCTTAGCAACCAACAATCACTTCACCAATAAGATAATGACCTATGCATACAATTTATGCTTAAGCAGATAAATAGACCACAAAGCTAAATCTAAATTAATCCGCTGGAAATATACGGTGATAACTTTGAATCATTAATAAACACTAAGCAAAAACAAGGTTTATCTAATGCTATTTAAAGGCCATCTCATTATTACGTTATGAGTCATTCACTTTTATACCACCAGCAAATGACACATAAAAACAGAAGTTAAAGATGCTTAGTTAACGACAAGGATAAATAACATCCCCCTTACGTGAATTGATATTTTTAATATCAAAAACACTTAACGAATCCAAAAACATAAAAAACTCATCATTTTCCTTTAGTTTTAGATAAACATTCAGCTCGTCATTAGTCACAGAAAAATCATCATTTTTGCATACAGATTCGATAATTAAATTAAAGCTTCCTGCTCCATCATCATTTTTCATTCGGTATTGTTTCACCGCTTGTTGCGCTTGAGCCATTTTAAGTGCATCTTGCTTACTGAGATTTAGTATAAAAAAATTGACTATCATCATTTAACGCTTGCTTTAATTCATCGGGTAAAACATAAGAGCTATCTGATTTGACATAAAAACTGTGTCTGAAAGTTGATTCTGGTTTATCCGTAAAAAAATCAAACTTAATGGCAATATCATCATCACCAATCTCAATTCCATTAGGTGCTTGCACTGCGACCACTATTTGCTGTGGATCAATCTCTAAAGGGTTGATACTCATCATTTTATACATTGCACTTAATGGAATGCTGCTACAGCCAACCATTGCTGAAAACATCACAGCTAAAATAATAAATTTAACTTTCATAAATATCAGCCCTTAATTAATATCGTATTTATTCTTATTCCCATATTAATTAAAACACACTCAAATAAAGAAAACGTTACTAGGTAGATATTGTTAATGTTAAATCGTTCACTCTCTCAATACAGATGGACTTATTTCCCCAGCATCTTGGCATATTAAATATCAATCACTAGTATTTGATAAAAAATATTTAAGAAATCACCTACAGCAATTATTAGCGAATATCCTACTTAGTTAGTATTAAATTACTTTTGAGAGTAACCATGACTTTTAAGCCACTTAATCCCCTCTCGTTTTGCGAGTCCTTGGATATGTTGAGTATTGATAAATTCAACTACTGCATCAGCATTGGTCTTTGAATATTCACGCAGCATCCAACCGATCGCTTTTTGAATAAAGAATTCATTATCAAATTGATTCTGTTTAATCAGAGAAAAAAGCAGTTCAGTGTCAGTGTCATCTTTATATTTCAATTGATAAAGCAAGCTTGTTCGGCGTAACCATAGATTGTCAGAGTTGCGCCAAACATTGATAAACTTTGCTGATTCAATGGGATAACGCATAGCTAAACTCCCTACTATGTGTGTTGCTAAAAAATCAACCGTATCCCACCAAGATTTAGTGGTAATCAGGACTTCTACATTGGCTAACATAGATACGGGCAACTGCTTCTTAAATAAAATAAGTAAATCGACTGCCACCAATTGAAATTCACGCTCGGGTAATGACCAAAGCTCATTAATCACTATCGGCAATGCTTCAATTGACGGTAATTGATTTTTAGCAAATAAGGGCTTCATTGCGGCTCGACGTGGCACAGATTGAATGCCATAAAATGCAAACTGGTTACGCATATATGATTTCATCGCACTCGCATTATCTGCATTCGCTAATGGTACTAGCGCCACTTTTGTTGCCTCAACCCATGGGGACATCACTTATCCTTTTATTGATGATAGACATCAAAGATATCCTACTACAGAACCACATCTAGCGGGTATTTTCGTCAATATCATTGTGAATTTTCAGCACTATTGTGGTGTAACAAGGAAAGCTATTTAAGGTCAATAACGACTAAATGATTGTTTAAAAACATCCATATCTAGTCATTAAATCGCACTGCATCACAAATATGCAAATTCTGACTTTCACTATCAAGAAAGTTAGTGAGATCGCAGGAAAATATTAAATATAGCATTGAGAAAACGAACATTTCAGGATACTTTTCTAATATATGATTAACTTGGAAGTCCTGTTCTTATTCAGAATTCAGCCTAATATACTGTTAGATTTATGGAATTATGACTACTAAAGAAATACTACAATATTACTCTGAAACAACAAATCGAAGTACTAGAGAAGATTTGATGTACGCATCTAACCTCATCGGAAATGTTAAGGTGGCCGTGGATTGTGGGTGTGGTGCAGGATCTGATATAGCTTACTTGTCTGAAAACGGATTTAGAGTTCACGCATTTGATATTAATGAGGAATCTGTACGATTGTGCAGCGAACGCTTCAGCAAGGTCAAGAATGTATTTTTATCTCATGAAAGCTTTAGTTCTTTTGAGTATCCAAAATCCACGTTAATTGTTGCGGATGCTAGTTTATTTTTTTGTCCACCCGAGGAGTTTTATGGTGTATGGCGTAGTATCTCGGAGTCACTGAATCCTGAAGGGGTATTTTGCGGTTCGTTTCTTGGGCAGAATGATACAATGGCTGGTCCGAATTATGATCGGAAAGCATTTTGGGAGCATGTTTTGGTTTTCACTGAAGCAGCTGTTAGAGCTTTGTTTAGTGAATTCGAAATTCTAAAGTTTGTTGAGCATAATGTTTCTGGCGAAATCCAAGGCATACCTCAGCAGTGGCATATTTACTCTGTGGTTGCGAAAAAATATAACAAGTAAAGGCAGTCGGAAAACCAAAAGCTTCGCTTTTTCTTTCCGCGGCTTTAGGCATTATGTTGCGATGAAAAAAGTCAAATCCTTAGGTATAAAAATAGTATTGATTTTACTTAGTATAATTTTGCTGTTCCCATGTAATTTCGCAATATACGGGATCTATTTTGCGTTAACAAGTAACAGCTCGACTGCTTATGAAGGCCGTACACTAGTCACTTAAAAGAACAAATAACTATTGGTTTTACTTCCGCCTATTTTAACCAACTACTATTTTCATTTAAGCGGACATTATATTTAACGGAGGATTAAGTGCACTTTCCTGTATTAGAAACAAATCGGCTAAGGTTATCAGAGTTACTAGTTCAAGATGCTGAAAGTGTTTTTGACCTGTTTTCAGATGAGTCTGTGGTCGAATATTACGACCTTGAAGCTTTCAGTGAATTATCACAGGCACAAAACCTTATTACATTCTTCCGCAATCGTTTTGAAGAAAAAGCAGGTATCCGTTGGGCTATTCGCTTAAAAGAAACGAATGAGCTGATTGGAACATGTGGTTTCAATAGTTGGAACCCTAAAATGAAAAATGCCGTACTTGGATATGATTTACTTCCGAAACATTGGGGAGTGGGCTATACAACAGAGGCTGTGCATCGAATAGTGACTGCTGCCTTCGATGGAGAGTTACCCTGTGGTGAACTACATCGTATTCAAGGTGACACAATTCCTGATAATAAAGCTTCCGAATCGGTACTCAAAAAAGTAGGTTTCAAAGAAGAAGGACTAAGGCGACATAGCGGGTACTGGAAAAATAAATTCCATGACCTGAAATGTTTTGGTTTAATAAGTACTGAATATAATCAAATATAACAAAAAAGGCATCATCTGATGCCTTTCTAATATCGAATCACTGCTGATAGCTGATTATTGCAAGCGCGCGGCAAACTCCTGCCATGCGTGCTCAACTAAGCGGTAATCATGATCGTTTAATTCCAATTGCGCCTGCTTTAAACAAAGCTGCATTTGCGCATCAAGTGCGTTAAAGTCATGCGCTAACTGTTGTTCTAATTGCGATAACACTACCGCAAAATGGCCTTGTAAATAGCCACTTGCAAATACTGCATCGTCGTCGCCATTGGCAAGCACAGAACTGACCCAATCAGCTAATTCATTATCATACTTTTCTAACATGTAGACTCCACATCACTCGGCTCCGCCACTTGATACATGACGAAATCACGATAACCACAAACTATCTTATAATAACCTGCCAGCGCAGAATCTAAAAGCGGATCACCACTATCAGCAATTAACGAGCGCCCTTGCAGGGCTTCAAGCTTAGTTTTTGTGGCAATAACAATAATATTATCGCGCCCAATTTGCTGAATAAATGGTGCTGATAACTGCTGATTGCCCCGCCCCAAGATATGCCCTTGGCCGCCAATTAAGGTAATCACCAATTTAACCTGTTTATCTGCCGTAATGGCGAGTAGCTGCTGCGCGGTAACATCACTAGCAACAAGTTGTTGCTGATAAATCACGTCTACGCCAAGCAAGGTATTGGGTAACCCCAGCTCATCCATCACTGCTGCAACCGTTGAACCCGACCCCATCACATAGTAGTAATCATCATCTAGCTCTGACACCACTTCTGCGGCAATGTCGGCTAATACCAGTTCATCAACCTCTTTACCGCCCATTTTTACCGCTTGCACATAACGCGGTTCGGCTGGTACTTGCATTTCACCAAAACGTTTGGCTTTAACAATCCCTTGCCTAAAAGCCACTTCATCGATGTCCATCACATCAGCGGCCATTAAACTGACTAAACGGCCATCGAGCAGCATATTAACCACTTGCCCAGCGGCCTTTGGCGTAATGGCATAAACTCCAGAATGAATTTTCACGCCAGCAGGGACGCCTAGCACCACTTGCTGCTCATCAACCACAGATTCAATATCTCTAGCCGTACCATCCCCCCTGCAAATAACAGTAAATCGACTTGATGGTCACAAATTGCTTTAACTGCCGCTTGGGTATCACTAGCAGTGGTGTCATTCGCCACTGGCATGACTTGGGTATAATGAAAGCCCATTTGCGCTACTACATTCTCCCCCATGGTGCCTGCGGGGCAATAGATATGGATCTGCTCACGCTGATTAAGTAATGGCGTTAAGGCTTGCAGCATACGGCGCTCGGCCATTGGCACTGCACCTTGGGCTAATGCCTCTTTAGCCACACCGTCACTGCCTTTGAGGGCAACACTGCCCCCAAGTCCAGCTAAAGGGTTAATCAATATCCCTAATCGAAAAACCGTTTGGCTCATATTCTGTTCCTATATGGTTAAGCTTGTAACGCTGATGTCGGTTGTTGATTGCGATGATGTGGCACTAACAAAATAGTGATTAATGAAAATAATGCGCACACAGCTGCAAAAATCCAAGTCCACATGGCACCGCTTCCATCCCCCCAAATCATGCCACAAATCCAAGTACCTAATGCGCCGCCCACACCAAAGCTTAAACTGGCATACAGCGCCTGCCCTTGGCTGCGATGGCTAATATCAAACTGTTGGAATACAAATTGAATTGACGCTGCGTGTACTAATCCAAAGGTAAATGCATGCAACAATTGGCTTAAACCAATCAGCCATGGACTGTCCACGCCAAAGGCCATTAATAGCCAACGTAATACAGTCAAACCGATACTGACGGCGAGCAGTGTGACCACGTCGAATTTTTCTAATAAGCGCGGTGCAAACATAAACATAATGATTTCAGCAAGTACACCAAACGCAACAAATACCCCAGCGACAGCTTCGGTATAACCGGCTTGTTTTAAATAGAGCACAAAGAAACCATAAAATGGCCCGGCACTCATTTGTAATAGCATGGCGGAAAACAGAAAAATCCACATATTGCGATTAAGGCTAAGAGGTTTACGCGATGCTTTATCTACCACTGCCGCCCGATTAGCTGGCAATGGCATGGCACATAGCAGCATCCCTAAAAATAGGCTCATACCAATATAAGGCACCACCCAAGGCCCCCACTCGCTAATAGCAAGGCCTGCACCGACCACTAGTACAATATAACCAACACTGCCCCAACTACGAATCGCACCATAACGTGTGGATTGTTCTCCTAGCGTCTCAAGGGTGATCACTTCTAGCTGAGCTAAAATGGCGTTCCAAAAAAAGGTATAAATAGCTAAACTGATCGCTAAATAGGTAAAGCTGCCTTCATAAAAGAAGCTCACATAGGTCAACGCCGCTGTGGCTGCGCCGATTTTAATCAGCTCTGAGCGCATCCCGGTTCTATCTGCCACCAGCGCCCATAGGTTCGGTGCAATAATGCGAGTCGCCATCAAAATAGCTAATAAGAATCCAATTTCCGCGGCATTAAAACCACGGCTATCAAAAAATACACCAAGATAAGGCACCATCACGCCTAATATGGCAAAAAAGAAAAAGTAACAAGCACGTAGCCAACGCAGTTGTTGCTCACTCGACAAGGTTCGCGGCATTAACGCATTCCTAACACAGGGGTTGAACTGGATACACCTTGATTTTGAGCTCGGTGACGTAATAAATGATCCATTAATACAATGGCTAACATGGCTTCTGCAATGGGTACGGCGCGAATGCCCACACATGGATCATGGCGCCCTTTGGTCACCACTTCTGCAGTTTTACCATCACGGGTAATACTGTCACCCGGCACGCTAATACTTGAAGTCGGCTTTAATGCCATATGCGCCACAATTGGCTGACCTGATGATATGCCACCCAACACGCCACCAGCATGGTTTGAGGCAAAGCCATCTAAATACATGAGATCGCGATGTTCAGAGCCTTTTTGATTAATCACGCAAAGCCATCGCCTATCTCAACTCCTTTAACGGCATTAATGCCCATTAACGCGTGGGCAATATCAGCATCTAAACGATCAAATACAGGTTCACCTAGGCCAACGGGCACATTGGTTGCCACCACTGACACTTTGGCACCAATGGAATCGCCTGACTTTTTAAGCTCACGCATATATTCGTCCAATGCCTCTAATTTGTCGGCATCAGGAAAGAAAAATGGGTTTTGTTCTATTTGCGCAAAATCAATCTGCTCGGCACAAATCGGCCTAACTGTGATAGGTAACCATGGATTTCAATGCCATGCACTGCACGTAAATATTTTTTAGCGACTGCGCCAGCAGCAACTCGCATTGCGGTTTCGCGTGCTGATGAACGGCCACCACCACGATAATCGCGTTGGCCATATTTTTGTTGGTAGGTGTAATCGGCATGACCGGGACGGAACAAGTCTTTAATATTGGAGTAATCTTGACTGCGCTGATCGGTATTATTAATTAATAAACCAATTGAGGTGCCAGTGGTAACCCCTTCAAATACACCTGACAAAATTTGCACTTCATCGGCTTCGCGTCTTGCAGTGGTATAACGTGACGTGCCTGGCTTACGGCGATCTAAATCCAATTGCAGATCGGCAACTGAAATCTCTAAACCAGGGGGACAACCATCAATAATACATCCTAAGGCTACGCCATGACTCTCGCCAAAGGTGGTTACAACAAAGTTTTGACCAATACTATTTCCAGACATGCGCTCAAACGCCTCTTATTTTAATTTTTATATTTAAAAAAAGCCTTTTGCTTTCGCGAAAAGGCTTTTTAACTGTCTTTACAGACTATCAAAAAAATCGGTTATTGTTCATCTTTATAGATGGCAAATAATGATTCATTTTCGAGCAGTTGATCACGCGTTAATACAAACACGCCGTCACCGCCATTTTCAAAACTTACCCAAGTAAATGGCACATCTGGATATTGCGCCATTAAATGCACCATTGAGTTACCCACTTCAACCACTAATACACCGTCTTCGGTTAGGTAGTCAGCAGCATTGGCTAAAATGCGCTTGGTCAAATCTAGACCGTCACGGCCAGAACCTAAACCAATTTCAGGTTCATGTTGGTACTCTTCTGGCATATCAGCCAAGTCATCAGCATCAACATACGGTGGGTTCGATACAATCAAATCATATTGCGGGCCACGTGGCACTGCACTAAATAAATCTGACTGCATTGGGAATACACGATCCATCACATCGTGAGTTTCAATATTTATTTGAGCAACTTCTAAAGCATCTTCACTGATATCCAGTGCATCAACTTCTGCGTTCTCAAATTCATGCGCACAAGCAATCGCAATACAGCCACTGCCAGTACAAAGATCCATTACACGGGTAATGTTTTTGTTATATAACCATGGGCTAAAACCATTGGCTATCATTTCCGCGATTGGTGATCTTGGCACTAATACGCGCTCATCAACATAATATTCTAAGCCAGCAAAATAAGCTTTATTAGTGAGATAAGGTACTGGTAAACGCTCTTGCACGCGACGGATGATCAACTCAACAATCTTGTGTTTTTCACTGCTTGTTAAATTGGCATGAATCACTTCATGGCCTAAAGAATCTGGTAGGTGTAATGCGTGAAAAACTAAGGCAATTGCCTCGTCCCAAGCATTATCAGTACCATGACCATAATAGATATTAGCATCATTAAAGCGACTTACTGCCCAGCGCAACATGTCACCGATTGTCCGTAATTCAGTAACGGCTTCATCTACAAATATTTTATCCAAAACTTACTCCAGCAAAACGACTCTAGCGCATTGTAACTGAAGTCGATAAATTTCAATACTATTTGATAGGCGCTATAGTATAATTTAAACGATGACTCGCACTAATTCGTGTGTATTTTGCGCTAATGCCTATAAAAACGGCCACTATTAACTTAAGTAATGATAATTCTATGACCCATATTCCCGATGACGATAAACTTGAGTTTTTACAACTTATTGATGGCATTAAGCCTCTGAATCAGGACAAAATTCATTTTCGTCCAGCCGCAAAAGAGAAACGGTTATTAGAAGAGAAACAGCAACAACAAGATGTAGGTAGCTTTTTTTCTGATACTTATCAGCCTTTGCTTCCAACAGAAGGTGCGATGCGTTGGCGCCGCGAAGATGTAGAAAGCCGCGAATTAAAACTCTTGCGTCGCGGTGATTATCAACCTGATTTGTTACTCGATTTACATGGACTCAGACAAAGCGAAGCCAAGCTTGAAATTGCCGCATTAATTCAAGCTTGCGTAAAACAGAGCATTCAATGCTGCTGTGTAATGCATGGTCATGGTTTGGGTATTTTAAAACAGCAGACACCAATGTGGTTAGCTCAGCATCCGCAAGTAAAAGCCTTCCACCAAGCCTCTAAAGAATGGGGCGGCGATGCGGCCTTATTGGTATTGGTCGATATTGGTGATGAGCCTCACCGTCGTTAACATCTATCCTATAAAAAGATGATCGAGCATAACAAAAAAACAGCGTCAATTGACGCTGTTTTTTAAGCTAAGTTATAAGGTGTATATAACCAAGAAAGCTGTCTTAACTGCTGATTAGGCTCAATCAATGCGATACCTGATGTGGCAAATAATGGTGGCTCACTGCCCATCACTAAATCTGACACCATATAACCTAATAAAGGCATATGCGCTAAGACCAACACCTGTTTTGCCTGATAATGTTCGCCATAGGCAAGCAACAGATCCACTGCGCGGCTTGGGTCCGCATCTGGCGTTAGCTCTTCACAGGTTAATACTTGTTTATCTTCCCCAAAAAGGGGCGCGAGTAATTGCCAACTTTGTTGCGCCCTTAAATAAGGACTCACAAGTATTAAGTCAAAATTAACATGCTGTTGTAAAAGCCATTGACCCACTTTACTTGTTTGTTGCTGCCCATCAAGAGTCAGGGCTCGCTCACGATCACTTGCCGCCATTAATTGGGCTTCACCGTGACGCATTAGAAATAATTGCATATATTAATGTTCATTATGCTAGCTGTTATCTGCGCATTGTAGGTTAATCTCACTATAAAAAAAACAATAAGCTCGAATTGTTATTTGCTAAAAACGACAATCACGATCAATATGTATATATCCAAACGACTTGAAGTTGCAGAATTCAAGTTGTTTAGGTATTCGATGTATTGTCTGCCTGTGCGTACAATTGCTAAGATTGAACAGATAAAATGTAAGAAATGGCTTGTATTTGTCACACTAAAATGGATATTTAGGTATATAATTTATAGGTATATAATTTATCGTTATAATATTTATCTAACCATTTGTAATTGATTAGGAAAATCAATTTACATCATTCATGGAGATACTGTTTGTCTGATTCTATTCTCATAAAAAAGAGCCCCAATGACTCACGTCAATACCAATACTTAACTCTGGATAATCAACTACAGGTATTGCTTGTCGAAGATATGAATGCAGAACAAGCTGCAGCATCCATTGCAGTAAATGTGGGTCACTTTGATGATCCTATTGAACGTCCAGGCATGGCCCATTTTCTTGAGCACATGTTATTTCTTGGTACTGAAAAATACCCCGCTGCCGAAGAGTATCACCAATTTATTAATCAATTTGGTGGTAATCACAATGCGTGGACTGGTACCGAACATACCAACTTTTTCTACAGTATTAACCCTGATGTATTGGAACCGTCACTCGATCGCTTTAGTCAGTTTTTTATTGCCCCCTCATTTGATATCGACCTAGTTGATCGTGAAAGGCATGCCATCGAGTCTGAATTTAGCCTCAAATTAAAAGATGATGTACGCCGCAGCTACCAAGTACTAAAAGAAAGTGTTAATCAACAACACCCTTTTTCAAAATTCTCAGTGGGTAACCTAACCACGTTAGCGGGTGAACAGCAGCAATTAAAAGACGAAGTGCTTAACTTTTACCAGCAACATTATAGCGCCAATTTAATGCGCTTATGTATTGTCGCCCCTGTTGCGCTTGATAAGCTTGCCCAATTAGCACAGCAATATTTTGGTGCCATCGTTAATCGTCAGATTACTAAACAGTACCCCAATGTGCCATTATTAGCGGCGCCGCAATTAACTCAACAAATCAATATTATTCCACTTAAAACGCAACAGCGACTCACCATCAGTTTTAATTTGCCCAATATTGATCAGTTTTATCAAAATAAACCGCTCACCTATCTTAGCCACATTTTAGGTAATGAGAGTAATGGCAGTTTATTAGCGAATTTAAAAGAGCTACAACTGGCAGACCAACTTTCTGCTGGCGGCGGAGTGAGTGGCTATAACTTTAAAAATTATTCGATCAGTATTCATTTGACAGACGAGGGCTGGCAGCAAGTTGATCTCGTCATCCAACTCACATTTGAATTTTTAGCGCTTATTAAGCAGCAGGGCATTGAAGCATGGCGATACGATGAGCGTGCTAACTTATTAAAGCTTGCTTTTAAGTACCAAGAGAAAATTAATCCTCAAGATTTAGCCAGCCACCTCAGCATTAATATGCACCACTATCCAATGAGCGATGTACTTTATGGTGATTACCGCATGGATGGCCTGCTGCATGAGCAAACTCAAGCATTGCTGGATTTAATGAATGTTGACAATATGCGACTTGAGTTAGTGGGTAAAAAACAAGAGTTAGCCCACCCACAACAAGCAGCATGGTACGACACCCCCTATTCTATCAGTGCAATTGAACCTGAAAGACTAGCCCAATGGCGCAACCTCACCCCAAGAGCAGAACTGCAATTATCAGCCCCAAATCCTTTTATCATCAGTGATGCAGAAGTTTTTGAAGAAAGCAGTGATTCTGCAATTCCACAAATTGCGACTGAAGGCGCAGGATACCGAATTTGGCATAAAAAAGATGACACATTTAATGTGCCTAAAGGTCATATATACCTATCTATTGACTCAATACAGGCAAGCCAAACGCCAAAACATGCCGCACTCACGCGTTTATATGTTGAAATACTACTCGACTACTTAGTGGAATATACCTACCAAGCTGAAGTTGCCGGTCTGGGTTACAATATCTACCCTCATCAAGGCGGTATTACTCTCCATTTAAGCGGCTTTACGGGTAAACAAGAACAACTTTTAGAATTAATCATTAGTAAGGCGCGCTTGCGTGATTTTAGCCAAGAACGTTTTGATTTAATTAAAAAACAGTTACTGGAAAGTTGGCATAATCAGAAGCAAGCTAAACCGATCTCGCAACTATTTACCAGCTTAACGGTTACCTTACAAAAGAGTAATTATGAGCCTGAAAAATTAGCGGCGCTATTAGCAGAATCTACACTTGCAGATCTCTATCAGCATATTGATGAATTTTACCAAGCAATTCATGTAGAAGGGTTATTGTATGGAAATTACCCACGAAAAGAAGCGGCTCGTTTTGGTAAAAACTTACAGCAATTACTGAGCATTGTTAGCCAACCCAGTGATGAGGCAAAACGAGAACTGATTAACCTCGCCGGTTACGGCAGTTTACTCAGAGACATACAAGTTGAACATCAAGATAGTGCCATTATTGTTTACTATCAGGCGCAGCAAGCTAACAGCAAACAGATGGCTTTATATGCGCTACTAAACCACACCATGTCTTCGACGTTTTACCATGAATTACGTACCGAAAAACAGCTAGGCTATATGGTGGGCACCGGATATTTACCGTTAAATAGACACCCGGGGATGATCTTTTATATTCAGTCTCCTACCGCCTCACCATTGCAATTACTCAAGGCTATTGATGAGTTTATTGCTGACTTTACTTACGCATTATTGCAAATCACCGATCAGCAATGGCTCACCACTAAACAAGGCTTAGTTCAGCAACTGCTTGAGCGTGATACCAACTTAAAAGCCAGTAGCCAACGTTTTTGGGGCAGTATTGGTAATAAAGATTACCAATTCAATCAACGTGAATTGGTGGCAAGCCATATCGAATCACTTGAACGTGCTGATTTGATTAAGTTAACCATGCAGAAGATGCGACCAAGCCAGCCAGATCGTCTAATCCTGACATCAACAGGTGTTGAACATCGTAATGAACCAAGTATCCCATCAAGTAAATACATTGATGATATCACTCAGTTTAAAGCTGATGCAGCTAAGTTTTTGCTATAAAAAATGATGACCAACAAAAAAGGACAACCACAGGGTTGTCCTTTTTGATTGAGTTAACAACAACGGCTTAGTAGAAGGTTCTCCCCTCTTGCGCCATATCGACTAACAATTGACACGGCTCAAAACGCTCGCCAAATTGTTGTTGATAGCCTTGCAAAATAGCCACAACATTGTCGACACCTAGACTATCAATATATTTAAATGGTCCCCCTAAGAATGGCGGAAAACCAATACCAAAGATAGCACCAATATCACCATCACGGGCTGAAGCAATAATCCCCTGCTCTAAACAACGTACCGCTTCATTGAGCATTTGTACTGTGCAACGCTGTGCTACGATATCACTGTCATGTACATCATTAGGCGTTAACCCCAACACCCCATACACACTTTCATCAACCAGTTTCTTTTTACTGCTCTTATCATTGTATTGATAGAAACCTTTGCCATTTTTACGCCCTTTACGGTCGTCAGCGAGTAGTTGTTCAAATGCTTGAGGCGGAGCAAAACGCTCACCTAATTCAGAGGCTAAAATCGGCGATATTTTGGCACCAACATCAATACCCACTTCATCCAATAATGTCATGGGCCGACAGGGAAACCAAACTTAACCAATGCTTTATCTAAACCATCAACCGAATTACCTTCTAACAATAGTTGCGCGGCTTCATTCATATATAAAGCGAGAATTCGATTCACATAAAAACCCGCACCATCTTGTACGACAATCGGAGTTTTACCCTGCTTTTTAGCAAAAGCAACGGTAGTCGCGATGGTTTGTGGGGAGGTTTTGGCATGAGCGATAACTTCTACCAATGGCATTTTTTCTACTGGCGAAAAATAATGTAAACCAATGACATTCTCAGGGCGCGTAGCCACCTCTGCAATTTGTGCAATCGGCAATGACGAGGTGTTAGATGCAAAAATAGTATGCTCACTGCATTCACGCTCAATTTCCTGCACCATTTGATGCTTTAAGGCTAAATCTTCAAATACCGCTTCAACCACAATATCAGCATCTTTAACACCAGTATAATCCACAGTGGTGGTCATTTTTGCCATGATATTGTCACGCACCGCGGGTGTCATATGCTTACGTTTAACCCCTTGATTAATCAATTTATAAGCATAAGCTAACGCATTGCTTAATCCTTGCTGGTTAATATCTTTGACTCGCACCGGTAATTTGGCTTTATTGATGGTGACAGAAGCGATACCGCCGCCCATTAAACCACCACCAAGTACCACTGCTTTGTTGATTTTTTGTGGCTTAACATCATCAGCGACACCGGTCTCTTTTTTCATTTCGGTGGTGGCAAAAAAGATACTGCGTAATGCAGCAGACTCTGGCGTCATCACCAATTCGGCAAAATGATGCGCTTCGGCTAATAAACCTTGTTCAATGCCCTTTTCCATCCCTTGACGGACACAGTCAATAATCTTATTCGGTGCAGGATAGTTACCCTGTGTTTTTTTATAAACTTGTTTACCAGCTTGATCAAAAATCACATTGCGACCAAACGTATTGGTCTCTAATGCTTTATCAACCATAGACTGGGTCGCTTTGCGAGCGTGACGTTTACCTGATAACGCCATATTTACGGCAGTTTCTAACAAAATAGTATTAGGTACAACATCATCAACCAAAGCCATTTTTAACGCTTGTTTAGGTCTAACTTGTTTGCCTGTTAACATCAAATCTAATGCTTTTGCGATACCTATCCGACGAGGTAAGCGTTGTGTACCACCGCCGCCAGGCAATAATCCTAACTGCACTTCGGGTAAACCCAGCATAGTTTTAGGGTCATCAGTACAGACTCGTTGATGACACGCTAACGCAAGTTCCAAACCACCACCTAAACATGCGCCATTAATTGCAGCTATCACTGGAATATTAAGGTTTTCCAGCTCATTAAACACTTCATGACCTTGCTGACTTAATGCTTTTGCGTCTTCATATGTTTGGCAAGCATCAAGCATACTAATGTCAGCGCCGGCAATAAATGAATCGGCTTTACCTGAGATAATCACTAACCCTTTAATTGTTTTATTGGCCTTGATTTCTGCAATAATCTCGGTAATTTCAGGTGCGAATTCTGCTTTAAGCGTATTCATTGATTCATTAACCACATCAATGGTTAAGATTGCAATACCATCATCGCGCTCAACTAATGTAAATGTGTTTTCCATGGTTACTCTACCTCCACAATCATTGCTGCACCTAAGCCACCAGCAGCACATGCTGTAGCTAAACCTGTTCCGCCGCCACGGCGTTGTAACTCACGGCAAACTTGCGTAATTAAACGGGTACCGGTTGCAGCAAATGGATGTCCATAAGCGAGTGAACCACCGAGTACATTAAACTTGCTCATATCAATTTCACCAATGGCGCGATCTCGGCCTAATTTCTCTTGAGCGAATTTTTTAGAAGCAAACATCTTCATATTTGCCAAACTTTGCGCCGCAAATGCTTCATGCATCTCAATTAAAGTCAGGTCTTCTAACTCCATACCTGCACGAGCTAATGCTAATGGCGTCGCATATGAAGGACCCATTAGCATGTCTTGCCATACATCAATAGCGGTGAAGGCATAACTCTTAATATAGCCAATTGGCTGATAACCCAGCGCTTTAGCTTTACTTTCATTCATTAAAATAATGGCCGATGCACCATCTGTTAATGGCGTACTATTAGCTGCGGTAACCGTGCCATGTTTACGATCAAAAGCGGGTTTTAATTTGGCATAAGAAGCCAAAGTAGAATCTTCACGAATATTATTATCACGCTCAATAAATTGCTTATATGGCGGCACGTGCGCCACCATTACTTCATCAGCTAATTTCCCGGCATTCCATGTTTCAGCAGCAAGTTGGTGTGAGCGATGGGCTAATGCATCTTGATCAGCACGACTAATTTGGTAAGTTTTCGCCATCTGTTCAGCGGTCTGCCCCATTGACAAGCCTGTTGAATACTCAGCAACTGCTGGCGGTACAGGCAATAAATCTTTCACTCCTAAACGAGTAAAAATGGCCAGTTTCTGACTCATAGTACGGGCTTTCGTTAAATCAACTAACGCCGCGGCCAGTTTGGTAGAAACGCCTATCGGTAATACTGATGAAGAGTCTGCACCTCCCGCAATACCAATTTCAATATTACCGGTTAAAATTGATTCTGCTACATTGGCTGCTGATTGGAAACTGGTAGCGCAGGCACGTGTAACACTATAAGCATCTGTACTTATATCCATGCCTGTCCCTAATACGATCTCACGCGCAATGTTAGGTGCTGCAGGCATCTGTACCACCTGACCATAAACGAGTTGATCAATTAACTTGGGGTCAAGCTCACTACGAACAAGCAATTCGTTGACGACCATTTTGCCCATATCAAGTGCCGAAACACCATTAAATGCAGTGGCTTGTTTAGCAAATGGCGTTCTTAGGCCTGCTACGATCGCAATCCGTTCGCCTTTTGCTGTTTTTAATTGTTGTTTTACACTCATCCTGTGCCCTCGTTATCCTAGTAAACCCATTGATTTGCCAAAAATTAGTGGTATGTTATTGCACTATATTTATAGCCTTTATCAGAGGTCTGACCAACCAGTAGTGACTAAATAGTAACGTTTTGTTAGCAAGTTTTAAACACTTGTTTGTTTTTTTGTCGCTTGCACATTGCTAATGGAATTTTTTAGCCTTACTTAGGTCTATCCTTTTAACTTTATCAACCGAGTGAACAATCATGCCATTGAATAAATTTAATGCATTACGCAGTTATCTCGATCAGGTTATCTTAGGTCAACCGACCCTAACCGAAAATTTACTTATCGCACTTATTGCTAATGGTCATCTTTTGGTTGAAGGCCCTCCAGGACTTGCCAAAACACGTGCCGTAAAGGCCTTATGTGACGGGGTTGAAGGTGATTTTCAACGTATTCAGTTTACCCCAGACCTCCTGCCTGCAGACTTAACGGGTACTGATATTTACCGTGCTCAAACGGCCACATTTGAATTTGAAGCAGGTCCAATATTTCATAACTTGATTTTGGCTGATGAAATCAACCGTGCTCCTGCAAAAGTACAATCGGCATTGTTAGAAGCAATGGCTGAAGGTCAAGTTACTGTAGGTAAAACCAGTTATAAATTACCCGATCTATTTTTAGTGATGGCAACCCAAAATCCGTTAGAAAACGAAGGTACTTACCCGCTCCCTGAAGCGCAGCTCGATCGTTTTTTAATGCATTTGAACTTAGATTACCCAAGCGCAGCTACTGAATTAGATATTTTACGGTTATCGCGTAATGAAGCCATTAGCCAACATATGGCAACGGTTACGCCTATTGCTCAAGCGGATATTTTTAGCGCGCGTAAAGCGGCACTTGAGATCTATCTTGCTGAATCTTTAGAGCAATATATTGTTGATATCATTATGGCCACACGTCAGCCACAAGCTTATAGCCCTGAACTTGCAAGCTGGCTTGAATATGGTGTTAGTCCTCGTGCGACCCAATCACTTGAACGTTGTGCGAGAGCCAGAGCATGGCTACATAATCGCGACTTTGTGTCACCTGAAGATATTCAAGCCGTCGCACCAAATGTATTACGCCATCGTTTACTGCTGAGCTACCAAGCGCAAGCAGAAGGTGTGACGAGTGATCGCGTAATTAACTATATTCTTAATCAAGTAGCGGTTCCTTAATATGACAGCACAAGCAGATTTACCCCTATTTGCCGACGGCATTGGCTAAATGAAAAAGAACTGCTTGCCTGTCAGAGTATCGCGCGAGCCATTCCAGAAAGAGTCAGCAAAGCTAGAGCTCATCTTGCAGGGCATCGCGCGAGCTTGATTAAAGGTCGTGGAATGGAGTTTGCCGAAGTGCGACATTATCAAAATGGTGATGATGTCCGTACTATCGACTGGCGAGTCACGGCCAGAACAGGTAAAGCACATACAAAACTCTTTGTAGAAGAGCGTGAACGCCCTATCTACCTATTAATTGATATGAGTAATAGCCTCTATTTTGGCTCAAGCTTAATGTTGCAATCAGTCCAAGCTGCTCATTTAGCTGCAACTTTGGGTTGGAGCGCAATTCATCATGGCGATCGCTTAGGCGCACTTATCGCCTGTGAAAATGAGCATTTAGAACTGAAGCCCCGCAGCCGTCAAATGGGCATTTTGCAATTAATTGCAGGCTTAAAAAAAATACATGATCAACAACTTAAGCAGCTAGAACAGCCAACTCAAAACCCAAATCATCTACTTAAAGCCTGCCAACGTTTGCAACGTATTGCTAAACCGGGCTCTTTAATTTGGATTATTACTGATGGCATGGATGTAACCCAGCAATGTTTAGCACCACTGTCAGAACTAAAGCGTCATTGTGATATGGGGGCTTTTGTCATCACAGATCCCTTAAGACAAGGTACGCTTGATTTACCAAAGCGTTTTAGCTTACCGGTAAAAGATGCGGGTGTTGAGCGTATTTTAGATAGAGAAAGTTATGGCCAATGGCTAGCAGAGCAACAAGCAAAACAACTTAGCTTTATCCAGTTAATGGATAAATTAAGGGTACAAACTCGTTTTATTGATGCAGCAAAACCATTAAGCCAACAATTGGAGCTATTGAGATAATATGGATCCTAATATTCAATCTGCGTTAGCTCAACTACAGGATATCCACACACCAACAGCAATTCATAACTGGCCTATCGCCTATGGTTATTGGATCTGTTTGGTGCTGTTTATCCTCATCATTGGTGGTATTGTTTGGCTACTCAAGCGCAAACAGCAACGCAATAAAATTAAACATGAAGCACTAGTGGTATTGGAATATTTTGATAAACAATCTCCGCAATACAGTAACGACATTAATAGCTTACTTAAACGAGTTGTTTTGCAATATGTCGCAAGAACACACATTGCCAAAATTGATGATGCCATCTGGTTTACTTGGTTAGATCAATTGCTAGCGGCGGATAAACAAGGCCAATTTGCGCAATTATTAGGTAACCGCTTTGCCAAACCGCAACACAATCCGGACACTAATGAACAACTCTATCAATTAACTAAATGCTGGTTAAAAGGCGCATTACCATTAACTGATAAGCAGTTAGCTAAGTTAACTAAGGAGTTATCATGTTAACCTTCGCATGGCCTTATCTATTTATCTTGTTGCCATTGCCATTGCTGTTTAAAACCAAACAAAAACAGCAAACAGGTCATTTGCATCTCCCTGGAGTTGGTCATGGTCAGCAAGCAAACCTCTCATCAAAAGGCAAGCCTAAACGTATTTTATTATGGTTAATGTGGGCGCTATTAATTACTGCTGTCGCTCGTCCATTATGGGTGGGGGAACCCATTGAACTGCCAGCCAAAGGCCGTGACTTAATGGTTGCAGTTGATCTTTCTGGCAGTATGCAAATTGATGACATGGTACTCAATGGCCAAAATGTTGACCGGTTTACAGTCATTCAGCATGTAGTCAGTGACTTTATCGACCGCCGTAAAGGTGACCGCATCGGTTTAATTTTATTTGCTGATCATGCCTACTTACAGGCTCCCCTCACCCTTGACCGTAAAACGGTGGCTCAGTATTTACGCGAGGCGCAAATCGGCTTAGTCGGTAAACAAACGGCAATTGGCGAAGCCATTGCGTTAGGCGTTAAACGTTTCGACAAACTAGATAACAGTAATAAAGTGCTTATTTTATTAACTGACGGTTCTAATAACGCAGGTAACATCGCACCATTACAAGCAGCAGAATTAGCTAAAGACAGTGGTGTTAAAGTGTATACCATTGGTGTCGGCGCTGATGAAATGCTAAGGCGTTCATTATTTGGTACACAGCGGTTAATCCATCATCAGATCTCGATGAAGCAACACTAACTAAGATTGCTCAAATTACTGGTGGTGAATATTTTAGAGCAAGAGATCCACAGCAATTGGAACAGATTTATCATGAAATCGATAAACTGCAACCCGTTAGCAGGGATCAACTCAGTTATCGCCCACAAACTGAACTCTTTTATTGGCCGCTTGCCTTTTCATTACTCGCAAGTGCATTGATGGCCATCGGCAGTTTGCCGCTATTTCAACGTAAACGTACGGAGAAATCGCAATGACCTTTCATTTTATAAGACCTGAATGGTTATTCAGCCTATTACCTTTAGTTGCACTGGCAATTTTGTTATGGCGCACAAAACCATCGAGTGCAGGCTGGAGTCGTTTTATTGCACCGCATTTAGCCAAACTATTGGTTGAAAATACTAACCCGCAACGTAACTATAATTTAGGGCTACTGTTTGTCTGTTGGTTAATTGCCACTATCGCATTAGCGGGCCCAAGTTTTAGCAAAAAAGAATTACCTGTTTTTGCATCAAGCCAAGGGCGCGTGATAGTGATGGACATGTCAACCTCACTCTTTGCTAACGACATGCCGCCAAATCGTTTGACCCAAGAGAAATTTGCAGCAACCGATCTTATTAATAGCCTTAAAGACGGTGAAACAGGGTTAATAGCTTATGCGGGAGACGCCTTTATTATTAGTCCGTTAACTCAAGATAAAGCCACATTACTGAACCTGTTACCCACCTTGTCACCTTCTATTATGCCAGTGCAAGGTTCTGACGTAAGTAGTGCAATTGCCAAGGCCAAAGAACTATTAGGCCAAAGCGGACACGTCAAAGGCGATATCATCTTACTCACTGATGGTGTTAGCGCTAAACAATTAGGATTAGTCAACAAGCAACTGCAAGGTAGTCAATATCGATTAGCGGTAATGGCATTGGGAAGTGAACAAGGTTCGCCAATTCAACTACCTGACGGGCAATTATTAAAAGATAATAGCAATCAAGTGGTTATTGCCAAAACTGATTATTCGCTACTGCAACAATTAGCTTCTGCCAATAATGGCATTATGTTACCTGTTAGCGCGGCCAACAACCAAGTCAGCCGGGTTGATAGTTGGCTTAGCGATAGTACAAGCTCAAAAGCGACCGATCTAAAAGGCAGTACTTGGCAAGATGCTGGCGCTTATCTGGTTTTATTATTGCTCATCCCTGCACTGTTAAGTTTTCGATATGGTTTAGTCTCCGTATTAGCCTTATGCGTGCTTTTACCTATTGATAATGCCCATGCCAGTGTTTGGAATGACCTTTGGCAAACTCAAGCGCAGCAGGCACAACAAGCATTTGATAATAAAGACTATAAACAAGCTGCAGATCAATTTAAGGATCCACAATGGCAAGCAAGCGCACTGTATAAAGCTGGTGATTATGCCAAAGCATTACCGTTATTTGAGCAAGATAACTCTGCTACAGGTTTATATAATCAAGCGAATGCATTAATTCATATGGGCAAAATTGATGAGTCTATCAAACAGTACCAAGCTGCATTAACACTTGAACCTAATATGCAAGCCGCAAAAGATAACTTAGCCATTGCTGAAAAATTAAAGCAGCAGCAAGATAACAAAGATAAACAGAATAAATCTGATAAAGATAAACAACAGAAGCCATCTCAACAGGACAAAAAACAAGGTCAATCTGGACAAGAGCAGCAACAAGGTCAGTCTGGTCAAGACCAGCAACAAGGTCAGTCTGGTCAAG
>NZ_BALM01000024.1 GCF_000614975.1 Shewanella marina JCM 15074 | reverse complement strand
GCATCTTATCTTTCATCTCGCCGCCGCACTTACCTTCGCCACATTTTCCCTCTTTGGCTTTATTCATCTTATCTTTCATCTCGCCGCCGCACTTACCTTCACCGCATTTGCCTTCTTTACCTTTACTTTCACCACATTTACCTTCACCACACTTGCCCTCTAAAGTGCTAACTTGGTAGCCAGCTGACATCTCTGCAAAAGCAAACGGCTGCGCCTCAACAGGCATAGTTAATGCTGACCCCACAACTACGGCACCCAATGCACTCATTACTGCTGTTTTTTTCATTACGCTCATAATTTTTCCTCACAATTAAAATAGTAATTATTCACCTCAGCAGTCTGCATTTTGGCGAACTCAGATACTAAGACCCTTTAATGATTGGTTTAATTTCACTTTTTTTCAACAATAACGCAAAATTTGTAACCAAGCATCAAGTTATATCTGATATTTAAGAAGGAAAAAACCAAATTTGACTGGGTTTTTTAGTGAGCTTAGGTAAAATGCCCAACCTGATTATATGATTGAGACATTTCTGTGAAAGTAATATTGGCGCCTATGGAAGGCGTAGTTGATGATGTGATGCGTGAAATATTATCGACAATTAATGACTATGATTTAATGGTGACCGAATTTATTAGAGTCGTTGACCAATTATTACCTGAAAAAGTCTTTCATCGATTTTGTCCAGAATTAGCGAATAATGGTCAAACCAGCAATGGTACGCCTGTGCGGATCCAATTATTAGGTCAATCACCACAATGGATGGCTGAAAATGCATACCGAGCCATTACACTCGGTTCAAAAGGCATAGACGCCAATTTTGGCTGCCCAGCAAAAATGGTTAACCGTAGCCAAGGTGGTGCTTATTTACTGCAAAACCCTGAGCTTATTTATAAGATCATGAAAGCAGTACGAGAAGCTGTACCTAGCGACCAAGTTGTAAGTGCCAAAATCCGTTTGGGTTATGAAGATAAATCCTTATTTATGGAAAATGCACTTGCTGTTTACGAGGCTGGCGCTAATGAGTTAGCCGTACATGCCCGCAGTAAAGTTGATGGCTATAAACCCCTGCATACTGGGAATATATCACTGAAATTAATCAGCGTTTACCTATTCCAGTGATTGCTAATGGTGAAATATGGAATCAAGCAGATGCAGAGCGATGTATGCAAATTACGGGTTGTGATAGCGTTATGATTGGTCGCGGTGCTATTTCACTACCCAACTTAGCCAATCATATTAAGCATGGCGATAACCCATACTCTTGGCTGCAAACACTGGATCTTATGCTTGATTACACCAAACAAGAAACCAGTAGCCGCCGTATTGACTATTATCCCGCACGTATAAAACAATGGTTTTGTTACCTAAACCGTCAATATACTGAAGCTGATGAGCTGTTTAGACAACTTAGAATTTTTAAAACAGCGCCAGAAATTGTTGCCTGTTTACAGCAAGCACGACAGCAGATGAATTAATATAGATCAACTTAAGTGTGTTATCTGGAGATCAAATAAGTAAATTATTGATCTCCATCATAAACACAATACAGCAGCAAGCTACACTCAAAAAACCATCCAATAGATTAGAGTTAACTAATGTTAATTCATACTAATTATCATGCACTGCAAAAACTATCTGCTCAATTAATCAACCAAGCGATGCATATGGATGAACTTCATATCACGCCAGATATGCCTCTATCAGACATTATCTGCCAACTTCACGCGCACTCGAATCAACAGCAATTGAGACAACAATTTATTGCACTTGAAGCTGCACTTTGCCAGCTTGAACTCGGGCTATATGGCCTATGCGCTGATTGTGAAGACCCCATTGAAGATAATATTCTTAGCAAAAATATCACTGCCCAACGCTGCTATAAATGCGATATTAAGAATAACCATCAGCATCGGCAAGAGCTCAGGCTAGACGATTAATCAGCCTTAATTTAGACATTAAAAAGCCCCAATCAAGGGGCTTTGGTTTTACGATAATGGGTTAGAACTTAATTGTTCCACCTACATAGAAGTAACGACCTAAAGTATCGTAAGTGTACGGGTCGGTATTTGAGTCATTATTACCCGTATAATATGGCGGGGTCTTATCAAATACGTTATCAACACCCGCTCTAACGCTCATGGTATCGCTAATCATGTATTCACCAGAAATGTCATGATATACAACACTACCCACGGTTGGTGCAATACACTTGCTTGGGTCATCTAAACAAGCAAAACTGTCCATACCGCTAATGTAGCGCGCCATATAATTGAATTTCCAATCATCAGCTAACATAGCAACAGTCAAATTAGACTTCCATTCAGCGTAGCTACCTAAGTTACCCGTGATAATACCAGAGTAGTCAGTGACATCATCCAATACTTTAACGGTGTACTCTTCTAAATAGGTAGTATCTAGACCGACACGCCAGTCCATATTAGCTAATTCAAACTTATAGAGTAAGTTTAAATCATAACCAGAGGTTTTTTCGGCACCAATATTTTGTAAGCCATTTTCAAATATAATTCTATTTGAAGCATCCATATGAATGCCTGATGACTGACAAACTGGGTTAGAAGTATTAATTGGTTGACCAGAACCGTTAGGGTCTAGACATAACTCAACGATATATTGCGAGTTAACTGATGCAATTGCATTGGTAATATCAATATCATAGTAATCTAAGGTGACCGAGAACCCCTCTAACCATGATGGCTCATATACCAAACCTAACGTTAATGTGTCAGCTTCTTCTGGCGTTAGCATATCGTTACCGCCAACAGTTTCTTCTGCTTGATCTTGTGCACCTGGATATATTACGTGAGCGAAGTTAGGAGATTTACCCGCATAAAGCTCATTAATTGTTGGTGCCCTAAATGCAGTTGAACGTACACCACGGAACATTAAATCATCGTTGACACGCCAAGTAAGACCCGCTTTCCAAGTAAAGTCATCACCAAAAGTACTATAATCAAAATATCGAGTCGCTAAACTAATATCGACTTGATCGGCTAAGAACACTCCCTCAAGAACTGGGATAGCTAATTCAAGATAAGCCTCATTAACATCAAATTCACCACCAGTCGGTTCAACTTTAGGGTCATTTGCTAACCCTTGAGAAGTTAATGAATCGGGAATATACCAACCTTTCTCTTTACGGTGTTCAATACCCGCAGCCATACTTAAATAGCCAGCTGGTAACTCATATAGATCACCCGTAATTGCTGCGCTGTACACTTCTAACTGGGCACCACCACTGTTTTGCTCAGTATAAATATACTCTTTTAAATTATCATAACCCCAGAATGCCTGATCTAGCGGGTTAAATTTAATATCTGCAGCACTTGATTCATCAATATCCTTTTGAATAGAACCCATATTGAGTAGGTTAGCTAAACGATCTACCGAATCATTACGACCAAAGTTATAGCTTACATCCCACTTCCAACCATTATCTAAATAGCCTTCCAATCCAATCACTGTGCGGAATGTATCAACCACCTGCGAGAAGTCACGGCTACCGATATCAGTCATTCGACGACCGTATGAAATCTGATCACCAGTCATATAAGGGTAATCAGCGCCAGCATTAGTTGGCTTCATCCAATCTTGATAAGTTAAATCAAACCACACTGGTTGTGGTGCCATCTGCTGCTCTGACCAACGCTTAGAATAGGTGGTTTCAGAAATTAAGGTAACATCATCACTCAGCTCATAAGTACCAATTGCAGTAAAGTTCACTTTCTGCATTGGCGTTCTTAAGAAGCTTGAACTTGAGTAATTATAAAAGTCGTCATTATTGAAATCGGTCCAACTATTATCGCCTTGACCTTTATATTTAGTGACTTCATCAGGATGGTATTTATCACCGTACATACGATGAGTACCCTTGCCTTCTTGACCTTCCTCTACCCTTTTGTATTCACCATCAATTAAATTATAATCAAAGCCATCACCACCGGCCCCCTCGACATAACGAGTTAGCCAAGCGGTGCCACCAGGTGCATATGAACTACCACCACAGAATAAACCATCAGCACCTTCAGATACAGGGCAATCAGAAAAGTCTCTATCAGCCTGGCTTGCATCACCACGCTTTAAATACTGTAAGCCAACGACGATATTACCCTTATCGAAACTGGTACCCATAGTTAAGTCAAAGCCAGTTTCTTCTGCATCACCATGCCCTGAAATACCACCCAGTAAGTTAAACTCTAAACCTTCATAATCTCGCTTTAAAATAATGTTAACCACACCAGATACAGCGTCAGTACCATATACCGCTGATGCGCCGTCTTTTAGCACTTCAATACGTTCTACCATTCCAACTGGAATAGTATTTAAATCGACAGTAGATGCAGCGCCAGTACCAGATCCCACACTTCGACGACCGTTAATGAGTACTAAGGTACGATTAGCACCTAAACCACGCAGATCAATACGTGCATTACCACCGGAACCATTATTCACACCGGGATTGGTCATTGCACCGCTAGCGGCGGTAATACTTTGTAATACTTCATCGATACTTGATGCACCAGTCGCTCGAATTGCCGCATCATCAACTACGGTTATTGGGCTCGATGTTTCCATATCGGTACGTTGAATACGAGAACCAGTGACTTCGATTCGTTCTACTTTTTCGTCAACTTGTTCTTCAGCGATTGCTACGCCAGCAAAAGCGGTACTTGAGGCGGCAACTGCAAGTAAACTATTGCGAATTGCCCGAGCGGTGAGTGTCAGTGAACTCATAGTTATCTCCCTATTACTACTTATTATTACTAAAATCCATTTATATAAGTGACGACTAATAATGATATTAATTCACGAAATAAAACTAACTATAAAACTGTGATCTAAAACAATATTGGCTAGATACTGATAAATTAATCACTAATAGTCAATTTGATTTGTTTAATTATTGCGCAATATATACAATTTAATACATCTGTTAATAATAATGGACAGCCATAGTTAGATTTATCAACAAGTTAACTTAAAGCGATCTTTAATTTAGATTTATTATTAAAATAAAAAAAGCCAGTCATAAGGACTGGCTTTTAGTATTTATTAATTAGTTTAATTAATATTAGAACTTCTGATTATAACGAATATAGTATTCACGACCAATTGGGTCATATAGTTCAGTACTATAATATGGGAAGCCTACGTTTTCGTTAAGTGGTGGCATCTCATCTAATAGGTTACGGATACCTAAGTTAACTTTAGCATTCCATGGTAAATAGTAACCCGCTTGAATATCAAGGATCCACTGCGCATCAATCTTGCCATAACCTTCTTCTTCTTGAGAATCAGTATAACGAGCAAATAATGATGCATCCCACTCACCTTGCGTCCAAGTTGAGCTTAAGTTCACACGGAACTCTGGGGTATCTACTAAGCCAACGATATCTTCAAGCTCTGTGGTTGGTCCAGTTTTTTGTTCCCAACTAATCACGTAGTTAGTTTCTGCACCAAAGTTAAAATCACCGACAGACGTTTCAAGCATGTAACGTAAGTTGAAATCAATACCAGAGGTCTTCATTTCACCTAAGTTAAGCTTTTTAAGCAATAAATAATCGACGTCACCAGTTTTAGGATCACGGAATAGTATATCTGAAACATCAACGCCATCGCGCTCTAAATCGAACACATCTTGTGAGTCCATAGTCGAAATTACATCATCAATTTCAATGTTGTAATATGACAATTCAAAATCTAACGAGTCAGTGATATTCCACACGATACCAACTGATAAAGAGGTTGATTTTTCAGGGTCTAGATTCTCATTACCTTCATAGTATGCAGGATACTGCTGACGAGCACATTTGTCAGGATCTGTACAATTTGCCCAATCTGATGCCCACAAGAACGTTTGTGAACGGCCAGTATATAAGTCATCAAATGTTGGTGCGCGGAAGCCCGTACCATAAGATGCACGTAACAATAGTGAATCGATAGGACGATAACTGATACCTAATTTCGGGTTAAACGTACTGCCGAAATCGCTGTAATCATCAAAACGAGCAGATAAGTCTACATCTAAACCATCAATAATTGGGATATAGGTTTCAAATGATAATGAAAGTACTTCACGGCTCTTACCCGTGATGATATCACCACCAGAGCTACCCACAATTTCACCTAGATTAGATACAGCATCATATGTTTTCTCGTATTCAGTACGATTCCATTCAATACCTAACGCTACAGGCACTGAACCTGCTGGTAAATCAAATGCATCAAAACTGACACTACCATCCACGCCGTAGGTTTGTACACGTCCCATAAACATCGCAGTATGCGCTGCTTTTTTGATCATCTCTTCGTTATGGCCTTCAACATAATCTTTACCAGCAGCAAAATAATCTAAATCACCATTATTTAGCATATCCTGAATGATTTTAGCATTGGCAGCACCGGTTGAATTAGAAGCAACATCAGAGCGGATCCACTGCGCGCCAGTACTCCACGTCATGCCACCAAATAAATCAGCTTCACCTTCAAGTGCGGTTAAGAAGTTAATATCGGTATCTTGAACACTCGTAACACGCGGTCCTAAAGGCGTAGTGCGCATTAATAGTGCTATATCACCCATATATTTGCCATCGGCATCTTTCTTCGTACCGATAAATTCACCATTAGCATCGTACTGTAATAAACTCTTTAAATAGTCATTACCATGCTTTAATACCGTAGCTTCATAAATTGCCGCGTTCTCAGCAGTATATTTAAGTGTTGGGCCTGCGCTGTTTGGTGCTGCTGCGTATTGGCCTTCAGTCCAAATACGGCTCATCATTAGGCGGTTAGTCCAAGTAATATCATCTGTTAACTGGTGGTCAACTTTTAAGAAGGTAGAGAAGCGTTCCTGAGCAGCCATTGTTGCTGATTCTGCAGCAGCATTATAAGCACAGGTTTCGTTACCTGTTTCAGGATCAATGACTAATTGTGAATTTCCACCACCACAACGATCATCTGCAAATGAAACTTTTTCGTAGGTAGGTTTCCCTTCTTTATCTAAAACAGGATTACCTTTGTCATCAAATACTTGCTGAGTAAAACTACCAGTACCTGGCCAACCATAACCACTATAGAGTGTGTTACTAAAGTCACGATCTGAATCTAGTAATGGCGAGCGATTGAAATACTCAACCGATGCAACAATATTGGTTTTTTCACCAACCGTACCAAAAGTCATACGTACGTTGGTGCTTTCTGCTCCGCCATGCTGAGTAATACCTTGATCAAGGTCGACTTCTGCACCTTCATACTCTTTCTTGGTGATAATGTTAATTACACCAGCCACCGCGTCAGAACCATAAACAGCTGATGCACCATCACGTAAAACTTCGATTCGCTCAACTGCAGCCATAGGTACAACGTTTAAGTTCTGGCTACTACCACCAAACGCTACCGATGAACCCATACGACGACCGTCAATCAGAATCAATGTACGTTGAGCACCAAGACCACGCAGACTTACTGTAGATTGTGATGATTGACCTGCACCATAACCTGATGCATCACGGAACGAACCAAAACTGTTTTGTGATAGGTTACGTACGAAATCAGATACAGTTGCTACACCTGATGCGTCAATATCTGCACGACTAATCACAGTGATAGGAGACGATGTTTCCATATCCGTACGCTGGATACGAGAACCAGTGACTTCAATGCGCTCTACGTTGTCAGATACTTGTGTTTCTTCTGCTGCTACTGCAATCCCTGGAATGCTGGTAGAAACTAAGGCAAACATACCAAAACGTACAGCTTTGGCTACGGCGGTCTGCGATATCATATAATCTTCCCTTTTTGTTGTTTTATTATTGTAATTGCGAGTGTTTATTATTTTTTTATTTAACTATCACACTCGAAAAATAAACTTATCAATAACAACGAAAAAAGAAAATCTTTTATTTTGTATCAACAACCCCATAATAAATAAACAAAAACTTAACAAATAACCACCTAAAAAGCTATCGCAGCTCACTTTTTGAACGAATATTGTTTTTTATGCAGATAACCACCATGTTTTAACAACAATATTGAAACATTATCCGTTACAATTTAGGTTTTAATTGCATTAGAAATTAACGATAATGCGACACAGATCACATCGACAAGCTAGATTTGATGCTTGCAGAATGTAATGAAATATTTACAGTTTTGAATAAATACCCATTATTCCAAATTCAATCTAGTTTATGACAGTTAGATATTTAATATTATTAATCTACATATGATGAGTTTTGGATAATAAAAATAGCATCATAACAATGATGAATAAGAAAAATGCCATTTTTGTAAGATGATCTTGATAAATAAAGCAAGCTTATTAAACAAGTACACCACCAACATAATGAATAAATATGCAAATTATGAATAAAATAAAAAGTTCATACTTATACTGAAAGACTCATGATTTATTGGTTGTTATATATGTTAATAGTTTGAATGACATGATTTAATAGTGAATTACGGGTAAATACCAGTAAATAGATACATATCTACCTTAAAGCTTATACTGATTACAGTATAAAAATATAAATTGATAAACAGATTTTACAGACAAAAAAAGCGCCATATAGGCGCTTTAGACAGACTCGTTATCAATTAACGAGTGCGAGTGCAAAGCTCTTCTGCACTGAAGAAGTAAGCGATTTCACGCTCAGCAGATGCTAATGCGTCAGAACCGTGTACAGCGTTCTCATCGATGCTTGTTGCAAAGTCACTACGGATAGTGCCACGAGCAGCTTCAGCTGGGTTAGTCGCGCCCATGATTTCACGGTTCGCTAATACTGCGTTTTCGCCTTCTAACACTTGAACCATAATTGGACCAGAAGTCATAAATGATACTAATGCTGCAAAGAAAGGACGCTCGCTATGTTCTGCATAGAAGCCTTCAGCTTGTTCTTGAGATAGGTGCAACATTTTAGATGCAACAATCTTAAGACCTGCTGTTTCAAAACGGCTGTAGATAGCACCAATGTGGTTTTTTGCTACAGCATCAGGCTTAATAATAGAAAAAGTACGTTCAATAGCCATAAAAGCTTCCTTTGTAGAGATTATTATAAGTAAATTCGCGCTGGATTATACGCAAATTATCTTACAAATCCTACCCTTGAACCACACCAATTAGTGATAAACATCACAGTCATCAGCACCAGTTATAGATCTATGTCACATTATTTAGCAATTGCTGAATTAGTTTTAATGTATTTAACCAATAAAGTACGTTTTACGTACCATTCCTACCAATTTAAAAGCGCCCGAATTTCAAGTAAAAAAAAGCCCTTACCATCAGGTAAGGGCTTTTATTCATCAATACAGATTAGTTACCTTCACTCACCATGTTAATGGTGTACTTAGGAATATCGACAATCATATCGCAATCAACAACTTTGGCTTGGCAAGATAAGCGACTTTCAGGCTCTAGACCCCATGCTTTATCCAGCATGTCATCTTCAAGTTCATCACTAGGTTCTAGCTCATCAAAACCTTCACGAACCACAACATGGCAAGTTGTACAGGCACATGACTTTTCACAAGCATGTTCAATCACAATACCATTTCGAAGTGCGACATCTAAAATAGTTTCGCCGATTTCAGCTTCTACAACAGCCCCATCTGGACACAGTTCTTCATGGGGTAAAAAAACGATTTTTGGCATATCTTCCTACACTTATATATTATCAACAGACTGGCCTTTTAAGGCTGCCCTGATTGAGTTGTCCATTCTGCGAGCTGCAAAATCTTGGGTTTGCTTATCTACCGCTTCAATCGCTTTCGTAATCGCATCTGCGTCATCTTCAGCAGCAGTTTGAGCTAAGCTAGCCATTGCATTATCAATAGCTAAACGTTCATCACTAGATAACAATTCACCATCTTTTAGCAAAGCCGAATTTAGCGACTCTAATACTCTCGCTGCTTCAACTTTTTGTTCCGCTAGCATACGACGGCTAATATCATCTTTAGCGTTGTGCATTGAGTCTTTTAGCATAGTCGTAATTTCGGTATCAGATAAACCGAAAGAAGGCTTCACTTGAATGCTAGACTGCACGCCGGTGGATTTTTCCATCGCCGTCACACTTAATAAACCATCGGCATCGACTTGGAAAGTCACACGAATATGGGCTGCACCAGCAGCCAATGGTGGAATACCTTTTAAAGTAAAACGCGCTAATGAACGGCAATCATCAACGAGTTCACGTTCACCTTGTACCACGTGAAATGCCATTGCAGTTTGACCATCTTTGAAGGTCGTAAACTCTTGCGCACGGGCAACAGGAATAGTGGTATTACGAGATACGACTTTTTCGACTAAGCCGCCCATGGTTTCAATACCCAGCGACAGTGGGATCACATCAAGTAGTAATAAATCCGAGTCAGGCTTATTTCCCACCAAGATATCAGCTTGGATAGCAGCACCTAATGCCACTACGCGATCAGGATCGATTGAAGTTAATGCTGGTTTTCCAAAGAACTCTGCAACCAACTCTCGCACTAATGGCACGCGAGTTGAACCGCCCACCATAACAGTCTCCAACACTTCATCAGTGGTCACACCGGCATCACGTAATGAGCGGCGGCAACTGGCAATGGTCTTTTTAACTAGCGGTTGAATTAACTGTTCAAATAAAGCTTTGGTAACCGTATGCTGACAAACGCTGTTATCTGCGCGAGTCAATACAGCTTCAACCGTATCAACAGCAGTTAAAGCCTCTTTCACACGACGGGCTTCAATAAGAATTTGACGTCGTTCTTGGCTATTTAATTCAGTCACCTGCCATTGTTCAATCAAATAATCGACCAACATATGGTCAAAATCATCACCGCCTAAGGCAGAATCACCACCCGTTGCCAATACTTCGAATACACCACGATTTAAGCGTAAAATCGAGATATCAAAAGTACCACCACCGAGATCATAAACAGCAATAACCCCTTCTTGGGCAGAGTCTAGGCCATAAGCGATTGCAGCTGCTGTCGGTTCGTTGAGTAAGCGTAGGACTTTAACACCCAAAAGCGCCGCAGCATCTTTAGTGCCTTGACGTTGTGCATCATCAAAATAAGCAGGAACAGTGATCACTACACCTTCAAGTTGGCCACCTAAAACCGCTTCAGCGCGCTCAACAAGAGGTCTTAATATCTCTGCCGATACTTGAACTGGGTTGACTTGACCTTGAGGCGTAGCAAAAATAGGTAAACCATTTTCGCTCTCACTTAAAAGGTAAGGCAAATTACTATAATGTGCTTGAATATCAGCTAAGCTGCGACCCATAAAACGTTTTACAGAAACGATAGTATTCTGTGGATCTTTTGCTGATGCTTGTTCAGCAAGATAACCAGCCTCAATACCCGCTTCTGTGTAATGCACAATAGAAGGTATTGCGTGACGTTGTTCAACATCTGTCAATGTGATGGCTTCACCACTTCTAACAGCGGCAACCAGTGAATTGGTGGTACCTAAATCAATACCGACAGCAAGTCTATGTTGGTGTGGCGCGGCACTTTGACCGGGCTCTGCAATCTGCAATAAGGCCATATTTATCCAACTTATAAACAAAGTTGCTCAATAAATTGAGCCAACAATAAAAACGGGGTTAATTAGTCATATAACGCATCTTCAATACGGACTAATTCATCATGTAACTTGATCATAAACTTAAGTTTACGAATGTCGTCAGCAGCCATTGACCAATCGTTAACGTTATCACTTGCTAACATTAAGCTTAAATGTGCAGTTAACAATTTTTGATAATCTGAAAACTCATCATAAAGACTGGCAACATCATCAACAGAGGTGATCTCTTCAAGTGCTTCGCGCCATTCCATCTGTTGCATTAAGAAAGCGGTATCTTTAACTGTTGTGGTCTCGTGACTAATATCTATTCCACGGAGAAATAGAATATGTTCCGCGCGACGAACAGGATTTTTTAATGCTTGATAACCATCATTGACTTGCGCGGTACGTTGTACAGCAAGTAATTTCTGTTGTTCGGAGGCGTTAGCAAAATTATCAGGATGAACTGTCCTTTGCAATTCGCGATAACGCTCTGCAAGGACAGTGAGATCAATTTGAAATGCTGGCGAAAAATTAAATAATTCGAAATAATTCATTGTCTAGTTTGATTAAACGGTAAAGCTTTCACCGCAACCACATTCACCTTTAGCATTAGGATTATTGAACTTAAAGCCTCATTAAGGCCTTCTTTAACGAAATCAAGTTCAATGCCTTGTAAGTAAATAAAGCTTTTAGCATCGATAATAATATTAACGCCGTCGACTTCATATATCTCATCATCAGCATTAAGTTCATCAACAAACTCAAGTACATATGACATACCTGAACAGCCAGAGGTTTTTAAACCTAAACGAAGGCCTAATCCTTTACCGCGATTACTTAAAAATGAGCGTACTCGTTCAGCTGCCGCAGGCGTAATTGAAATCGCCATTATATCTCCAGTTAACTACTTAGCTTGTTTAGACTTATATTCGTCTAACGCAGCTTTGATTGCATCTTCAGCAAGGATTGAACAATGAATCTTAACTGGTGGCAAGGCTAATTCCTCAGCAATGTCAGTATTTTTGATCTCTGCCGCTTGTTCGATGGTTTTGCCCTTAACCCATTCAGTCACTAGTGAGCTAGAAGCAATTGCGCTACCGCAACCATATGTTTTGAACTTAGCGTCTTCAATAACACCGTTACCATCAATTTTTAACTGTAACTTCATCACGTCACCACAAGCGGGTGCGCCGACCATACCGGTCACTACTGATGGATCGTTTTTGTCAAAAGAACCCACGTTACGTGGATTTTCATAATGATCGATTACTTTTTCGCTGTAAGCCATGATACTGCTCCAAATTGCTTGTATAGCAGGCCATATTAGGCCTGCTTATAATTATCTTAGTGATGTGCCCATTGTACTTTTTCTAGGTCAACGCCATCTTTGAACATTTCCCACAATGGTGACATTTCTCTTAGCTTATCGATTGATTCATTAATAATTTTAATGGTGTAATCAATATCTTCTTCGGTAGTAAAACGACCGATAGAGAAACGAATTGAGCTATGTGCCATCTCATCACTTAAGCCTAAAGCACGTAAAACGTAGCTTGGCTCTAAGCTTGCTGAAGTACAAGCTGAACCTGATGATACGGCTAAATCTTTCAGCGCCATCATTAAAGATTCACCTTCAACAAAGTTAAAGCTTACGTTAAGGCTACCGCAAACACGGTTATCCATATCACCATTAACATAAGTTTCTTCAATATCTTTGATGCCATTCCACAACTTATCGCGTAGATGACGAATACGTGCGTTATCGCTTTCCATATCCGCTTTTGCAATAGCAGCTGCTTCACCTAAACCAACAATTTGATGTGTTGGCAATGTACCGCTACGCATACCGCGCTCATGTCCACCACCATGCATTTGTGCTTCTAAACGAATACGTGGCTTACGACGAACATATAAGGCACCAATGCCTTTTGGGCCATACATCTTGTGACCAGAGATCGACATTAAATCTACTTTGCTCTTTTGCATATCGATAGGTAATTTACCTGCACTTTGCGCAGCATCGACATGGAAAATAACACCTTTAGAACGACATAACTCACCAATTGCATCAATATCGTGAATAACACCAATTTCGTTATTAACTTGCATTAATGATAGTAAGATAGTGTCATCGCGCATTGCCGCTTCAATACGCTCAAGCGGAATAATGCCATTTGCAGCAGGCTCTAAGTAAGTCACTTCAAAACCTTCACGCTCTAGATTACGACAAGTATCTAGCACCGCTTTATGTTCAGTTTTGCTGGTAATGATGTGCTTACCTTTCTTTTGGTAAAAGTGAGCAACACCTTTAATCGCTAGGTTATCAGACTCTGTAGCACCTGATGTAAACACGATTTCACGAGGGTCAGCATTAATTAACTCAGCAACTTGGTTACGAGCAATATCAACGGCCTCTTCAGCTTGCCAGCCATATCGATGAGAACGAGACGCTGGGTTACCAAAAACACCATCCATTGTCATAAATTGACACATTTTTTCTGCGACGCGAGGGTCTACAGGTGTTGTTGCGGCATAATCTAAATAAATAGGAAGCTTCATCACACACTCCGTACTTCGCAGTCTCTGGCGAGGCTACATTACTACGTACATTAAATTTGTAAAAAACAAAAACTAAATAATCAATCTTTGTTGCTGTTGTATTTGATCTTGCTGTAGTGAGATGTGTTGAACTCTCCGTTCCTGCATCAAACTTGCTAGACTAATACCATTTAAAAATTCTGAAATTTGTCTGCTTAAATCACCCCAAAGTGAATGAGTTAAACATTTAGTACCACTCTGACAGTTTCCTTTTCCTTGACATCGAGTCGCATCTACACTCTCATCTACTGCCCGAACCACCATTCCAACTGAAATGTTGTCGGCATTATCACCTAAACGGTAACCACCACCGGGTCCACGAACACTCGTCACTAAACCATTTTTACGTAATTTAGCAAATAGCTGTTCTAAATAAGATAAAGAAATGCCCTGGCGCTCTGAAATATCGGCTAAAGGAACTGGACTATCTGATGAATGTATTGCGACATCCAACATAGCAGTCACTGCATAGCGACCTTTTGAAGTTAGTTTCATGCGGCCAATTCTCCAAATTTGGTATAAGAGAATTTCAACATACCTGAGTAAATCAGTCAAGTATAAAACCAACTATTTTACTCAAGTATTTTGAGCAAGGTTCAAATGTTAAATACCTCAACCATTTTGCTGAGGTATTTAACCTGTTTAACCTAAAATATTCAATGCTCAATTAAAAAATAATTGACTAATTTTGTCAGATAATGGGATCGAACTCATCTAATGCTTGTTTACGCTTTTGCGCAGCTTCTTTCTCTGCATCAATAAAGTCGTCTACAACATCTAGCTCAGGCAGCTTCTCAGTGCTAATTTTTCCACCCATCGCCTTAATTTCCTTGCACATATCCTGCACTTTAGTGTCCATAAGTTGCATATGATCAAGCATCTGACCAATGGCATTTGCAACAGGATCGGGGTTATCTGGCGACACAGCATAAGCATCAAAACCGTACTTTTTGGCCATTTCACTACGACGAGCATGTTGCTCTTTAGACGCTTCATTAGGACGCTCAACCACTCGTCCGGGGATCCCAACTACCGTGGTATTTTGTGGTACATCTTTAACTACCACTGAATTCGAGCCCACTCTTGCACCTTCATGCATGGTGATTGGGCCAAGAATTTTAGCACCCGCACCGACCACCACATTATTCTCAAGCGTTGGATGTCGCTTGCCTGCACTCCAACTAGTACCACCAAGAGTCACACCGTGATAAAGCGTACAATCGTCACCAATTTCAGCGGTTTCACCAATCACCACGCCCATACCATGGTCGATAAAGAAACGATCACCAATCGTTGCACCAGGATGGATTTCAACCCCTGTTAACCAGCGAGAAAAAGTGGATAAACATCGTGCTAATAGTTTCCAATTAGCGCACCATAATTTATGGCTAATTCGGTGTAACCAAATGGCATGCATACCCGGATAGTTAAGCAAAATTTCCCAAGTACTATTGGCGGCTGGATCACGATGATAAATCGACTTTATATCTTGCTTGATTCTTGAAATCACACCCATGAAGTGTTCCTATTATTTTTTATCTGAATCTGTAGTTCGGTCGATTGAGGTTAAGATACCGCGTAAGATATTCATCTCTTGTGACTCGATACGAGCGCGACTGAATAGACGGCGTAATTTAGTCATCACCTGACCAGGGTGATTTTTAATAATGAATCCAGTATTAAGTAAAGTAGACTCTAGGTGATTAAAGAAACGCTCTAAATCCACAGCATGAGGGTATTCAATCACCTCTTGTGGTTCTTCAACTTTGGCAAGCTCCGCCATACGTGTTTCATAACAAACAATCTGTACCGCTTGGGCTAGATTTAGCGAGCTATAATCAGCATTAGCAGGAATAGCTAAATGATAATTGCATAGCTGTAATTCTTCATTACTTAAGCCATGATTCTCACGACCAAATACAATAGCAACTGAACTATTATCACTTTCAGCCGCTAATTTTTCACCAGCTTGACGTGGTGAAAGCATTGGCCAATCTAATGTTCGGTTACGTGCACTAGTCGCAATCACTAAGCTGCAATCTGCAATTGCATCAGCAAGCGAATCTACAATTGTCACATCTTTTAATACATCAGCTGCACCAGCAGCCAGTGCAATAGAATGACCATCAATCTCTGTTCTAGGCTCTGCTAGATATAAATTGGTTAATCCCATGGTCTTCATTGCTCTAGCAACTGAACCAATATTTCCTGAATGAGATGTACCAACTAAAACCACTCGAATATTGCTTAACATTTGATAATTAACTTCATTAAAACTGATTGGCGGATCTTAACATGTTCTAGGATCTATACCCAAGAGACTTCACTAGCAAAAATATGGCTAAAAAGATCAACTAATAACTCATTGAACTATAATAGTAATTAATACAACTAATGTAACTCAACCATAAAAATACGATTAATATGAAAACGCTATTTGATATATCCAATTAATTACGTATAATACGCGGCGCTATTTTTCGTTCTTTTACATCCAGGGGATTGCAATGCATCCGATGCTTACTATCGCTGTACGCGCTGCTCGCGCGGCCGGCCAAACTATTATGCGTGCTTACACTGAACTCGATCGTATCGAAGTTTCAACTAAGGGCGTCAACGACTACGTAACAAATGTAGATAAAGAAGCTGAAGCTGCTATTACCTATCAGATCCGTAAATCTTACCCAGATCACACCATCATTGGTGAAGAAAGTGGTGAGAATGCGGGTACTAACAAAGACTTTATGTGGGTAATTGATCCTCTAGATGGCACTAGCAACTTCATCAAAGGCATCCCACATTTCTCTGTATCTATCGCATTACAGTACAAAGGCAAAACTGAAGTTGCCGTTGTATACGATCCTGTTCGTGAAGAATTATTCTCTGCAGTTCGTGGTAAAGGCGCTAAATTAAACGATTTCCGTGTTCGCGTTGGTGATGCAAATGAAACCACTCACGGTATTATCGCTACAGGCTTCCCATTCAAAGCTCGTCAACATACTGAAACTTATTTCAATATGCTTGCAGAAGTTTTCAATAACTGTGCAGACGTTCGCCGTACAGGTTCTGCAGCGCTAGATTTAGCCTATGTTGCAGCGGGTCGTTTTGATGGTATGTTCGAAATTGGCTTAAAGCCATGGGATATCCTAGCAGGTGACTTAATCTGTCGTGAAGCTGGTGCAACCGTAACTGACTTCGTTGGCGGTCACAACTATGTTCAAACAGGTAACATTGTTGCGGGTTCTCCAAAGATCACTATTTCATTAGTAAAGACATTACGTCCTTTATTAAGTGAAGCACTTAAGCGCTAATTAGTTAACTAGTTAGATGCGCAAGAAAAATGCCGCTCACCAAGGTGAGCGGCATTTTTTTATCTATAAAAACCTGAGCACTTTTCACAACTCGGATTTTATTCTATTTTTTAGCCGCCAATACCGATTTCATACTAGGCACAACCGTTGTTGGGTCTAATCTTTCTTGATACCAGTTTAAGCGCCAATCTAAATGTGGCCCAGTCGCACGCCCCGTTGCCCCGACCTCACCAATTGGTTGACCTTGTTTGATGGCCTCGCCTTTTTTTACATACAGCTTGCTCATATGTAGAAAAGTAGAGTTCACCCCATAACCATGATCTAAAATGATGGTGCCACCTGAATAAAACATATCCGGTACTGCAAGACTAATTTTACCGTTAGCGGGTGCAACCACTACAGTCCCCGTTTTAGCCGCAACATCAACACCAAAATGAGGTCGCCCCGGCTTACCGTTATAAACTCGCTGGCTACCATATACACCAGAAATGCGTCCGGTTGCAGGCCAGATAAACTGCTCAGTAAAATCAATGCTCGGTGTAAACTCATTACGCGCCGCTTTTACTTCAGCGCTATCCTTCTTAGCACGTGCAACAGCCTTAGGATCGGGTTCCATGATCTTTTTACTGATGCCATTAATCCACGAAATACGATAATCACGCTTGGTCAATGTCAGCGTTTGATTAACCTGTTTGCCATCAGGGTATGTCACAGTCAATTGTTGAGTCAGTTCAGCATCACGTCCGAAACCAAATGCTAAGTGACCATCAGGACTCACCTTGACAACATTCCCATTTAAACTCACATGAGTACCAACAGGTACTGTTGCGCGAATTAGCGCCCCCTGAGTAAATTGGCCTTCAAATTTAATGGTATCTGCCGCTTGCGCGGTTAAACTGCATCCTAGCAGGCCTAAAACTAACCACTTTTTCAATGAAATCTCCTTAATGAACTGCGATTGCACCTTTACCAACACCTTCAAATGCAATCACTTTATATTGCTTCGTTGGATTTTGTTTCACCAGTTCTTTGGCAATAAAATCTGCTAATAACTCAACCGTCGTATCATGCGGAATAATGTCACAACACTGTTTTGGCATCGCTAACTGAAAGTCACCTTGCGGCGCTTGATAATGAAAACCAAAATGCGTTGCTTCTATGTCCGCTTGCTGCCCTGAAAGAACCAAACTGCTAACAGGGACACAATCTTCAATGGCAGCCAAATAGATATCTTGCCAACGATTAGCCCAATAGCTATCAAGCTGCGGCGCGGCTATACCTTGCTCAAAAATAGTAATCGGACTGCGATGACCATGCGCGATACGTTGGCAATTACCATCATGTTTTTTTAAACCATGACTGTAATGATAAAACGCACCTTCTAGTACCTCTGTGCGTAACGTCAAACTAATACTGGCAACGTTATCTGGCAAAGCTTGCTTTAATGCCACTTGCAGATATTGGTTTACGCTATCAAAATCAATTACATCTGTTTCAATTAATGCAAAGGCTTGATCAGGACAAGCCAAATGGATTGCACCACGCTGACTCTCAAAATCCACCCAAGTACGTTCAGCTTGTTGCTTAATATGGCAAGCTTGATGTTTTACGGGCACTAACAAACGATGATCACATACTGCATCAATGGTGCTTTTAATGGTGCGTTTCACTTTGGCGAAATCCAGCACCATATTTTGTTCATCTAAACCGCCATCTAATAATACATCAACGATCCAACTCTCACCGACCATACCGCGAAACGGACAAAGGTAAGAAAAATCGATAACAGTTAAATCTTTTACAAATAGTTGCATTAAATACTCCTGGCAGAAAAACAGTCCACCAAATAGGGCGTTAACCCTCGGTTATAGTGCCATCTCATTAAAATGTCACAAAAAAATAACGATCCAATTCGGATTGAGCAGCATTTTACTTTGTTTTCGGGTATTATTCCAAATCGACTGAACATGTGAGCTGTCATCAACCTAATGGTATCACTTGTAACCCTCGAAGATACCTAGAAGCAATAACAATGCAGCTCCATTTCCTGGACATAATATTTATAACGCAATTCAGGTATCTTAATGAAAACACTCATCACCAATGCACAACTGGTCAATGAAGGTCAGATCACTACTCAAGACCTACTGATTGAAAATGGCCGAATCAGCCAAATAGCCAATCAAATTACGGCTCCAGCAGGGGCAAAAGTGATAGATGCTCAAGGCAAACATGTAATGCCAGGGATGATAGATGACCAAGTTCACTTCAGAGAACCCGGTTTTCCCAACAAAGGCACCATCGCCAGTGAATCACGTGCCGCAGTAGCCGGTGGTATCACCAGTTTCATGGAGATGCCAAACGTCAACCCACAAACAACCAATCTCCAAGCCCTACAAGATAAATACGACCGCGCCCAACAAAGCTCATTAGCCAATTTTAGTTTCTACTTAGGTGCAACCAACGACAACTTAGAAGAGATTAAACGCCTTGATCCACATCAAGCCTGTGGCGTTAAAATCTTTATGGGTGCATCAACGGGTAATATGCTAGTTGACAACCGCGCAACCCTTGAAGGCATTTTTGCTAACTCCCCCGTGGTCATTGCAACCCATTGTGAAGATAGCCCAATGATCCAAGCCAATGAAAATGCGATGCGTGCAAAATATGGCGAACTAGTCCCTATGCATTTGCACGGTGAAATTCGCTCACGTGAAGCTTGCTTAGCCTCATCTCGTTTGGCGACGGAATTGGCACTAAAAAATAATGCTCGTCTGCATGTATTACATTTAACTACCGCTGATGAGTTATACCTTTTCCAAGCAGGCAAAACCTTAAGCGAATTAAAAGCGGCAAATATTACTGCCGAAGTCTGTGTCCACCACCTTTATTTTAATGACGCGGATTATGAGCGCTTAGGTAGCCAAATTAAGTGTAACCCAGCAGTCAAAACCCGTAACGATCAATTAGCGTTAATTGAAGCGGTTAATAATGATGTGATTGATATTATTGCGACGGATCATGCACCGCATACTTGGGATGAAAAACAAGCCGCAAGCTATTTCAGTGCGCCATCGGGCGTGCCTTTAGTGCAACATGCGATGTTATCGCTGCTTGATTTACATGCCAAAGGCTTATTTAGTCTTGATAAAATCGTCCAAAAAACCAGCCATGCAGTCGCTGAACGATTTGAGCTAAAAGAGCGCGGTTACCTACGTGAAGGCTATATGGCTGACTTAGTGATGGTTGACTTAGCTAATCCATATACCGCGACGACTGAAAATACTCGTTACCATTGTGGCTGGTCACCGTTCACGGGCCACCAGTTTGCCGCCAGTATTTGTGGCACTTGGGTCAATGGTCATCACCTATTTGATGGCAATAAGTTTATCAATAATCAAGTGGGACAAAAACTGACCTTTACTCGCTAAAAGTCATTTTATTTAATAAAACCTCGACCTTAGTTCGAGGTTTTTTATTTGTGACACTTTCATTACCCATTCGGTAGTCAAGTCTAAAATGATGCTCATACTTATTGACTAACTAAAAGTAAACCTAAGCCTACAAATAAAATCAAAAAGATAACGAGCATGATGACAAGAGTCTTAGATTGAATTAAAGACTGTATAAAGCCCACTTCTGTTGGCAATAATTGCTCAATTATACTTGGTTGCTTAATTTTGTTATCTCTATTCATAGCCCTCCCCAAAAACATAAAGTAGCTATAATTTATATTTCAGATAGTTAGTTATGTCATCAACATAACAAAATAGTAACAACACCCACAAGGTAAACAGTTAAATTCCAGCCTGCTACTGCATTTTCAAGTAGATTGGGTATAATCAGCCCAAATTAATAAGAATCTATTGAATACTATGCCAAATCACCCGACTAGCTCGACTGGCTTTAAAATCGAATCAAGACATTGGATTTTAATCGCCTGCCTTTGTGTCGCTATTTATGCCAGCTATCTATTAATTGCCCCCTATGTCGGCGCAATTGTATTAGCTTTTATCGTTTCTATTCTGTTTCAGCCTATTCATTCGCGTATTCAAAAGCGATTCAGTAATAGTCCTAATTTTTCGGCGGCAATATCTTGTACCTTGCTGACCTTTATCGTATTAATCCCATTATTAACGGTGGCAATTGCAATCGTTAGCCAAGGCGCAACCTCATTCAGTAGTGCTTATCAGTGGGTTAATGATGGCGGAGCCAAAGAACTGATTCATCACCCTTGGATCCAAACCGCATTTACCTTTATCAATAAATGGTTGCCGTTTGATACCATCTCACCAACTGAATTACTGCAAAAAGCAAGTTCATTAATTGCTGGCGTCAGTAGCCAAGTGGTTGGCATGAGTACGAGTATTTTAAGTGACGTCACTGGTGTTATCTTAAACTTCACCTTAATGTTATTTGTGCTGTTTTTCTTTTTACGCGACCACGACTCAATTGTTGGCGTTATGCGCCACATTTTGCCGCTATCTCGTAGTCAAGAAGATAAGATTTTTAATGAAGTCGAACAAGTTGCAAAGTCAGCAGTTCTGGGCTCATTTTTAACGGCGGTCGCACAAGGCTTTGCAGGCGGCTTAGCATGAGCATGGCGGGTTTTCCAGGTTTATTCTGGGGGTCTATGATGGGCTTTGCTTCATTTATCCCATTTGTGGGTACAGCATTAATTTGGATGCCGGCTTCTATCTATCTAGCACTGACAGGTGATTGGCAATGGGGCCTATTTCTAGCAATTTGGGGCGTTGTTGTTGTTGGTTCTATTGATAACTTCTTACGACCGCTATTAATGCAGGGGAGTTCGGGCATGAGCACCCTATTACTTTTCTTCTCATTACTTGGTGGTATTCAGCTATTTGGTCTTATTGGCTTAATTTACGGTCCAATTATCTTCGCAGTCACGCTGGTATTGTTTAACTTATACGAAACTGAATTTGCAGGTTTCCTCGATAAACAAGATAAGCAATAATCGTTATCGACCAATAAAAAACGCGCTCAATGAGCGCGTTTTTTTTATTAAAACCTAAGATTATTCACCTTTCAAACGGCGGTCTAACTGATCTTTTAGGTTTGCAGGCACGCCTTTAATCAAAATCGTGTCTGACACCGGATCGTAAATAACGCGCTCGCCTAAATGCACGCCATCAAAACTTAGCGTCACACCGCCACCAGTGCCTGAAAATTTCTTCAGCTGACGTAAAGTCGCTTTGTCGACTGGGAACTCTTCTTCCAAGTCGTAATCACCGCCTTTAGCGAAATCATAAAATGATTCCATACCGCCATCAGCTAATTCATCTGCTAAATCTTTCATTTCGATTTCGGCACCAGCGTCAAATCGTTCGGTACAGTAATCAAACACTTTATCACGGCATTGCTGACGTTCTTCTTTGGTCAACTCACTACTGGCCACAAAATCTTCAACGGCATTCATCAAGTTTTTATTTTGTGCTTTAGGATTAATGCCTTCAACACATCCCATAAAGTCTAAGAAGAAATCTGCTACTTTACGGCCAGCACGACCACGAATAAATGAAATATACTTTTTAGAGTCTTTTTCAACTTGCCATTCAGTTAAATCAATACGGGCAGCTAATTGAATATTAGAAAGATCCAAATGATTATTTTGAGTCAACTCCATATCGTCTAAGACCGTCATTGACGATTTCGCATTCAATAACGCTACAAATAGATATTCGTTAGCAATTGACGTGTAAGTCGACATCAATAAAAAGCCGCCTTGACTGAAGTCATACTTAGATAACTCATCCATCAGCAGCTCACCCGCTTTAGCTGAAAACTCAACAAAGCCTAACTCACCTTGACGATATGCCGATAAACCTTCAGCAAAAGCGGGGTTAGCCTCGCCATCATCACCATGAATACCAAAAAAACCAAAGCCCTTACCGGCTTTACTTGAATAAGTCTGATGTAGCTCTTCGAGCATGGTTTCTACCGCATTACCATTCAAAAGCGGTTGTGGACGTAAGCGACAGCGCATTTGGCCATCACTATTTTGAGAAATTTCATGAATAATTGCTTGTTCGACGTTAATACTCATAAGCCTAGATAGTGATACAGGGATAATTCCTGTTATTATATGCTGCTAATCCATTCCTAAGTGAAGTTTTTTTAAATTATGGCTATTCAATCAAAATATTCTAATGCGCAAGTTGAAGCAATCATCAATGATGTACTTGCTGTATTAAGCAAGCACCAAGCACCTACAGACCTAAGCTTAATGGTGCTAGGCGATTGCATTTCTAACCTGCTACAAAACAAAGTACCAGAGCAATCTCGTGCGCTTGTTGCTGAACAATTTGCAAAAGCATTAACACAATCTATTAAAAACTAATCATAGTGTTATTGGTCTTGGTAGTAATAAAAGACTAACGCTAGGATTAAAAACGACTTAAGATACCCAATCAACGCCTGTTTTTTGATTGGGTATTCATCACCAAAGTTAAGGAAATAACGCTTTATTATGGGTGAGAAGAAAAAACAACTTGGGCGTGACAAAGTGTCTCGCTTAGTTAACTGGGGTCATTGGTTTGCCTTTATCAACGGCATCTTCGCCATGATTATCGGCAATCGTTACATCGAGACTGTTGGCTATCCAGACACATGGATAGGTTGGGGCTACCTTAGCATTAGTACCATAGGCCACTTCAGCTTTTTAGCCTTTATTGTTTATCTTATCACGTTATTTCCACTTACGATTATTATGCCCTACTCGCGTATTTTACGCGGCGTAGCAGCAACTATTGCAAGCCTTAGTCTATATGTCCTACTTTATGACACCATCATTTACGATGACTATGGCTTACATTTAAGCCCATTTTCATTTGATTTAGCATGGACGGATCTTAATGCTATTTTGCATGGCACCTCATATATCATCGCCCCACTCGCCATTATTGCGATAGAGCTGACCTTAGCTAACTTTTTGTGGAAGAGAATCGACAAAATTCAACGTAAAAACTGGGGCAACAAGGTTGTCGCATTTGTGGGTATCTGTTTTGTTAGCAGCCATTTAATTCATATTTGGGCAGACGCTGCCGATGTCACACAAATTACCCGTTTTGATGATACTTACCCATTATCGTATCCTGCAACGGCACGTTCATTTATGGAAAGCCATGGCATTGAAAGCAATACAGCACGTCATGCTCGTAGCAATAATATTGAAGGCTTAACTTACCCAATAGAACCACTACAGTGTCACCAACAGCAACAAAGCAATGTATTAATGATCACAGTAGACGGTCTACGCGCTGACTTAATTAACGCTAAAACCATGCCGTTTTTAACTCAATATGCGGCTAAAAACCAAGATTTTACTAACCACTTAAGTGGTGGTAATGAATATGCCAGTGGCATGTTTTCATTATTATATGGTCTACAAGGCAGCTATATGGATGCTTATGACCTCACCAATACTCCACCGTTATTAAGCCAAACACTGGTTAAATCAGGTTATAAACTCGCGTTATTTACAGATAAACACACAGAAGTTATCGATAAATCACCCGCTATTTTCAAGCAGTTTAAGCACTACATCAGTGATGATGCACAGCAAAGTTCAGCCAATAATGATCTTGCTTCTGTCGCACATTTCGAGCAATGGCAACCAAAACAAACTGCACCTTGGTTTGCACTAGTAAACTTAACCGCACCAGAAAGTTACGATACCCCTGCCGGATTTTGGGGCATTGAAACAGTTAAACCCAATACTCCACTAAAACCGGCTCAAAAAGTGTTATTTAATCAGTACCGCCAATCGATTAACTTTATTGACCAACAGCTAGCGCAATTAGTCAAAGCGCAACCTGCAGATACCATAATCATTATCACGGGAGTCAGTGGTAAGGTATTTACCAGTAATGCCAATGAAGCAAAAAATAATTTATCACCTGCTAATGTAAAAGTACCACTGATAATCCATTGGCCAGACGGCGCGGCATCAAGAATAAATTACCGCACCAGCCACTATGGTTTAGTACCAACACTCATGACTAAGCTATTAGGCTGTACCAACCCAAGCACGGATTACAGTGCAGGCCGGAGTCTATTGCAACCAAATAGCCAAAACTGGGTTTATGTGGGTGATAACCGTATTTTTGCGATTTACCAAAAACAAGAAATTACTGTCATTGACAGACATGGTAAATACCGTATTTATGACAACCATTATTTACATCAGCTTGATAAAAGGCTCAGTGGCCTGATCTCATTCAGGTAATGCGCGAGAGTCGAAGACTTTACCAACATTAAATTCAACTTTGACACGCAACTTAATATATATTATAAGCCCAATTAATCATTGGGCTTATTTATATGTAGTTTCACACGCTAGAATTAATAGAAAATAAAACCATAAATATATTTAGATAAATACCCATCCGTCAAAAAGATATCAATCCTAACCATTTAAAAAAGATAGCAAACTTTATTATATTTATTCATTTCAGATACCATTCCTGAATTAAAACAACATTATAATCTGCATCAATGATAAATAAGGAGTGTAAGATGATAAAACAAATTTTATTGCTGATAGTTGTTATATTTATCATTGTTACTTTTAATATTTATGCAGGATCACTGACGGTAGATAACATGACCATCACTCCTTAACAAGTTAAATATTATAAAACTTACATCCACTACATTGACAATAAAGTTCTGAAAACAATATAAACATATACCCCAATAACATGAGGTGATTAAAATGATATATATAATACATACACTAATACTATCTCTACTTATTACTCAACCAAAAGCAGATACAACACCATCGAACAAAAATAGTCAAAGATTAGGAACAATGATTGAATCACCTCCTAATACATTAACAACTTACAATAGTGTAGAGACTAACTTAGTAAATAGAATAAGTTGATTCTATTTACTAAATATATGAAACTCAACAAATGACTCACCTTGACAATGGTTGTATAGCTATTGTCAAATCGAATCATACCATGAAATAAAACCAGTTAAGTGGAATCACTGTACATCTTACTTTTACACATAAATAAACTTGGTTTGCTCCAATAGAAATCTACTAATCAAAGCATGTGTTTATACTTCTATCACAACAGTAAAAATAAGCTATCACAGAGTTATAATTACTCTGTGACAAAAAAATCGTTCGAATGAATTTAAAAATAACCAAAACATAAATCAATAATGTCACATCATTAAAATCAGCAAGTCAATATAGATTTAACATATCTAATGATATATCCATTATACTCAACAGCCATATAATATTAAAATATACGTCACCTAATAACCATATAAATAGTATGGTATTCAAGCTGACATCATTATTAATGTTGAATAAAATCAACTTTATATAATCGAAAATATCAAATACAGCAATCTATTTATTAGATTAAAAGATAAAAAAGCCATACCACCAAGTTATCAATTAAATAATTATTTCATCATAAAATTTTGAATAATAAGGCTATTTACACTACAGCTATATCATGAAATCTTATTTTATCAAGTTACTTTACTAATATATTATTTATAGGCTATACATGTAACCGAGATAAATATTTAAAGACTTTAACAGTTTCCATAATTTTTTACTTATTAACTATTATGATACTAAGCACGAATGTCGGATCAGTTATATGGAGTAAAACATGAATGAACAAAAGATAATGCTAGAGAAAGCATTGTTAATGAATAGTATAGAATCAATAAGAAAGTTCCTAACGATAAAAAGAAAACTAAACTGTGAAAACATTAATAAATCTGAAAACTCAGTAATTTCGTTAATTCTTAATAGATTTAATGAAATTGAAACTATAGAATTTTGTGAACAATTAATATTGAACATTCCTGTCAATAAAAGAATGATCGTATTAGAAGCTTTGTTATCTACATTTGAAAGCTATACACCTTATCACTTAGTAAAAGCTAGAGATGATCTAAAACAGCTAAAGTTGATCAATAGTCAAATAGAAAAATCAGCTACAAATTTAAGCGTATTGCTAAAACAAAGATCAAACATATGTAAAACATCAAAAATAAAAACAGATTGCTATTGTTGTACTAAAGATATTATTAATGCCGCGAATAATAATGGCAAATTAAATAAACCAACTAACAATGAATATTTAATCAAAAGCGAAGAATTAGAATATGATCAGCTACCTGATATAGCAGAAGTAATTTCATGTATATCAGATGACGCAAGCAAAGCTAAAGTGGTGCCCAAGGACCTATCAACTAAAATGGGTATAAAGTCAAAAAGGCCATCTATAAGTGATTCTATTCGTTCTTTTTATGCTACGATTCAAAAAGAAGAAATTGACTCACCAAGAATATTTGAAGACACATGTAAAATTTCAAATAAGTCTATGGCATCCATTTTCAATATTGGGCTAAATTTATCTGAAGATGATATTATTGGAGAGGAGCAATTTAAAACTGCAAAATATAGAGTAAAACAAGAATTAAAGAATTATAGATAGGCATTATATAAAATAGCAGAACATATTCGTTCTGCTATTTTAATAATATAACTCATCATCACTTACTTTTAGTTAAGTTTACATAAAAATATTTAAGACTTACTTTTTTGCTAAGTTTACATCTAAAATATTCAGACCTTTAATCTTATTTATTCTAGTTAAAATACTCGAAATTTTATACCATTTTAGATACTCAATACCTTCACATGGGTCCGCATTCAATGCGCGACAATATTCAATATAATCCCCAACACTTAATTTACTTTGTGATGCCTCTATTTTACTGATATAGGAGTGAGATTTACCCATTTTTAATGCTAAAATTCGCATCGTATATCCTTGCCTATTTCTTTTCATTTTCAACCAAGCAGAGATTTCTTTATTCAAAGAAAAATTGGTACAAAGTACTTGAGCATCATCTTTTTTTGATAATTCTGTATTGTTTTTCATCATGCCTCCAAATTTATATGATTAAACGTACAAATAGATACTCACATTAACATTAGAAAAAGCGCATAGTTGTAACTGAGAGCTCACCACCCCACCTAAATTGGGTGACAACACGTAAAAACATTATAGGCATTAAAAGGAGTTACTCTGCACCAAATTTATAGCATCTAAGTACTATCAAGCTTACCAATCAATAACCTGTATATGCTTGTAACTAGACAAACATATACAAATAAGCGAGATTAGTTATGTATCTCCAGACATAACATCTAAGGCGAGCTATATGAGCGATATTAGAAAGCAGCAAATATGTGCACTACTTAAAGGAATTGAGACTGGAGATAGTGAGTCAGTCAAAGTGGTCAATGAGGCTCAATATATTCAGCATAATCCGCAAACACACGAAGGAAGTGAAGGTTTAGCCGCGTTATTTAAACGCCTTTCAAAAACGAATCCTAAGGTCAATATTGCTCGAATTTTTGCGGATGGTGATTATGTTTTTGGTCATACTGAATATGACTTTGCTCATTCCAATATTGGCTTTGAAGTATTTCGTTTTGAGCATGACCAAGTCGTTGAACATTGGGATAATATTCAGCGTCGTCAAGCAATCAATCCAGCAGGCCATTCTATGGTTGATGGTAGCAACAACATTGAAGATCTTGATAAAACAGAAACTAACCGTCAACGGATCAAACAATTTATTAACTCAGTACTGATAGCAAAAGAGCTCTCACGGCTTGAAGAATATGTCGATCATAACCTGATTGATCATAGTCCTACTCATCATGATGGTATAGTCGCCTTACATTCACGATTACAACAGCAATTTATGCATCAACAACTCGATTACCAAAAAATGCATCGAGTGCTCGCTGAAGGTAACTTTGTTTTAAGTGTATGTGAAGGTATGCATGAACAACAGCATACCTCTTTTTATGATCTTTTCCGGCTGAGCAACGGTAAAATTATGGAACATTGGGACACAACAGAAGTGGTTCCCGATCTCAATTTATGGAAAAATGACAATGGTAAATTCTAGTTATTCTGACTTTATATTTTGTAACCAGTATTGATATAACCCCTCAATGTCTGCAGAACAAATTAATGCCATAGCGGCTTTAACTTGTTCATCAGGCCAATGACACCACTGCATTTCAAGTAATCGCGCTATTTGTGATTCAGTAAAGCGATAACGGATGATTTTAGCGGGATTACCGCCAATAATGGCATAAGGCGGTACATCTTTAGTCACCATCGCGCGGCTGGCAATAACAGCACCTGTACCCACATTAATACCACTCATCAACATGGCTTCACTACCAATCCAAACATCGTCACCAATAACGGTATCCCCTGCTCGCTCAAAACCATCTTTGGCATCAGTAAAGTTGGGATTATCTTGATAAAAGAATGGGAAACTACTGGCCCAATGATGTTGATGACCTTGATTACCCGCCATCATAAAGACCGCACCAGAACCAATAGAACAGTAACGGCCAATGATTAACTTATCGACATCATCTCTGTCTGGCATTAAATAGCGGGCACAATCATCAAAACTATGCTGATGGTAATAACCAGAGTAATAACTGTGCTCACCAACAATAATATTAGGATTAGTGACCTGTTGCTGTAATGGTATCCCTACAAAAGGGCTAGAAAAATAGTTATTCAAATTATGCTCTCAATGACTACGGATTATGCTTAACCATCAACACTTAGCTAAAAGTGGCTGCTCACGCAATATAATTACTCCGCGGTTATTTGTATATGGTTAATCTTCTGTTATTTCTCGCTAACTATCAGACTCGCAACACCTTTAGTAAGCTTTCAATGAAAATCGATTGTTCACCTTTACTGGCTAGTATAGCGATACGTTCATAATTAAGTTTGATTGATTTCAAAATGATTTTTAGGCAAAAACACGTTCGAGTATCCGGTCTATCACGAGTGAACTAAATCAGATACAGTATTTTAGTTTATTCAAAAGCCCCTATTCGCCCTGCACACTTTATCCGTTCATAACGCCTTAAATAAGGAGCGTAGAGGGGTTGGCTTATAGTTAGCGAAGAATGAGCGCAAGCCAACCTTGATACGTCCGACTTTATTTTTTTGTTATGTAGCTTACTCAAAACAACAATCCTTTGCTTCGATTAGTATTCTTGCAATATCAATTGGGTTTTGTGAAGCGACACTTCTTCCCATTGAGTTTGTTTCTAAACTAGAAAGGTATTTAACTATTTCTTTTTCATTGGCATCAGATACGAGTAAATCAAAAACTCTAGGCACATATGAGCGGTACTCATCCCTAGCGGCTGGAATTTCTTTGCAATCTAGTGGGTCCCAAAGATAAAACAAAATTTCATCTATCGCTTTGTAAAGCTGCTCTTCAGAATGCTTCATTTTGAATTACCTTTGCTACATAACGCCCTAATAAGGGGCTGATAATGCTTGGCTATACTGTGTAGCGGAGCGAAACTGAGCCAAGCTTTATCAGTCCCGCTTTATTTGCTTGTTAGTGTTCAATTTAAGAAATACGTAACTAAATCAATATATGTTTTTAGTGCAGGTAATACTAAGAATATCACCGTAAAAATTACAGCCCATTTTTTACTAAACCACCACTTTTTAAGATCCTGAAAATGGTCAGGGAGAACTTCAAGTTTATCTTTTTCAGAAACTACATTCGGATGAATTTGTACTGATATGTCCGTATCATATTTAACAAGACTCAAAGTACGTAACTTGTTTATTGATGCTTCAGAATAACAATCAAGGGCTTCTAAATCAGAAGTCATCATGCCATTCCCTTCATTAATAAAGTGTTCTGCCAAATACTTTAAAAGAACTTTATCATCTTCCGTGTACACCGAACTCTCCTTGAACACTAACGCCTTACTAATAGGCGCATAAATGCTTGGCTAAAATTAGCGACGAAGGAGCGCAAGCTAAGCGTTTTGCGTCCTTTTGAGTAACTTGTTAGCACACTACATATCGCGACTTATTGTTTCTAAAGAAACTACTCTGGACATTAGTATTTTCACCTCAGAGCTAGCGAAATGATCGAGTTCCGTTTGAATAAAATTAATTAAATCAGGTATTTCACTATCGGTTTTTACAAATAGATACTTAATATCAGAAGGCGAAATTTTAACACTATAATGTTCTTTCGTTTTTAGATTCTCTTTCTCTAGCAACTGTGCATCTTGAAAGTGTTTTTCCAAAAGAAAAGGCTTAGCTTTGAGCTCTATATATTTACCATTAACAGCAAATCGCCATTCATTTTCTTGGTGAAACTCCTTTAAAATAAACTGACCATTAATGTACATTTTCCCTTCAATTGGCTTTATGTGAGTCATAATGTTGTTGATATCATCACCAACTCCCGAATAAAATTGCTTACCTTCAAATTTTCGAGAAACAAATTCGTAAGTGCCAATTGCTGAGCACTTCCCTCGTTTAGGTAAATTACCGGAGCCAGTTTATTTAATTTTGCCCACTCTCTAGTTACACCAATACCAAAATGCCCGTAAAAATTTACATGCTCATCAACTCTTGAAAGCGGAATGTCGCAAAAGCAAATTATTGGGTAAGCAGATTGACTTTCATTACCGTTATACCATTTCACATCTTCTAAACAGTATCTAGGCCAAAACCCATTTCTTAAAATATCTTTCAAGAACTCTAAATTTTTAGTGAAGTGGAATAACGTGTGTGATTTAGGCTGCAAATTTAGATCTCCATTCCGAAAAGTGTGCTAACGCCTAAATCAGGTGCGCCGTAGGCGTCACCAGGATTTACTTGTTAGCTGCATCTAGGCACGTGGGATCAGTAATTATTTTCTCAATGATCGTGGTTACTAATGGAAATAAGATGAACCAAAGTGTATTGGTAGGAAATTCATTTCCTCTATGAAATAGCTTATTTCTTGCTGCAGTAACAGTTTTGACTGTTTCTAGCGTAACGGGCTTAGTTCCCATCATGCTAGTCAGCTGGCTTATGCCGAGTTCTTCTAGGAATTTAAATAGCTTTGGGTTTCTGAACTCAGATGTTCTTGTTAGAACAGAAAGTAAAGTGTTCTTTCCGTCATTTGATAGTGTATTTGCTAATTGTGTAATTTTTTCACTTTCGTCATTAGTAAACATAGTTCCACTAGGGAATAATTCGTTATATCGTTTACTTCCTTCTAGAGACTCAACTATTAAAAACCAATGGAAAAATTTTGACTTTTCACTCTCCGCTTTAAGTCCATTGTAGTAGTAACCCAATAACTCATTATAATGGATTTCTTGTACATTACTGTCATTGAACTTAACGCTATTTATAGATGATATTGACAGTGCATCAGTCATCTTTATCACTGAATTCAGAGCTAAAGTGTTATCTTTGAAACTGGCATTTGAAACATCAACAACATCTTCATTGAAAGTGTTGAAATTTATTTTTATGAAAGGTGTTCCACGATGCCCGTTGTGCTCATTTTTTGCAGCTATGAATGATAAATAATTAGCCAATTTATTTAAGTATGATTCTTGTGTTTTTTTATCAGCAAGATCAAAGGACTCAACTTTTACTTTAAAGATTGGAGTTCCAAAGCTAGATAGTGAGACCGTTGTATTTAGTAATCCAAAGGGGCAATCACATGAAACGCCTTCTTCAAGGTTGTAGCTACTCCCTCCTTCAAACCCGATTTCACTAATGCCATGGGATGACTGGAATTCAAAATCACACTCAATAAGATACTTTTTCATTTAATACTCTTCATTAATGATGTGCACTAAAGCAGCTAACGCCCTGTTAAGGTGTGAGCAACGCAATACCGAAGCTCCCGCATACCACCTAAAACACTAAACGCAACGCATAGCAAAAATGCCAAGCGTTGCGAATCACTCTTAAACAGATTGTTATGTTACAAATACTTAATCTGACGACCTAAATCTAAAATTTTGTTCTGCATTGATTGATAAATTTCTATTTTTTCTACCCAGCTAGGACGAGAAATATGATTAATTGTATTGAAATCAAAGCTCTCTAGGTAATCAATAGCTCTATCGTCAATCCTAAACTTACCAACATGCCCCGTAATATCGGTATGATAAGCTGTAGTGCTTACTTGTTTAAGAACGCCTTTTTTAATTAACCCCATAACCGTAGCATCATCAAAGCATAACTCCTCAGTGTTTTTCTTTGATAAAAATAACTCTCGTAGCACGGCTTTCTCATAATTATCTAACCGCGTTAGTACTTTAAGATACATCTCTTTTTCTTTGAGTTCATCTTGAAGCTCTTGTTCTTTTTGGCGAGCAGCCTCGCGGGCTAATCGTTCTTCTTCTGATTTGATTTCTATTTGACGTTGCTTAAATTCGTTGCGCTGCTTTGCATAAAGAAAGATACTCTCTGCTACAAAAATTACGCTCATTCCAAATGTAACCAGAAAAAATATTCCTATCCACATTGAATATGAGGCCTTAAATGATAAAAGCCCCAACTGTGCTAGCATACTCTCATTTAGAAATAGCAACATCCCCCCAACAATTGCACCTAAAAAATAGACTTTTTTAGGTAGTTTCAAAAAACCAGTGATTGTTGATATATCCACACTTACTCCTTTGTAACATAACGCCGCCAGCAGGGGCAGACAAAGCGCACAGCGGTTTGGCTGTCCCTCTGGCTGGCTTTGTTATGAGCTGAAGCCCATTTTACGCTTTGCATATTCGGCTGTGGCTGATTGAAGCATTTCTTTCCATGATTCAAAGCTCGATACACTTGAAATATACTGATCCCATTCATCATCTGGGATAGCTTTGAAATCCTCAGAAGAATCAATTTTAAAGCCGCTTTTGTCGAATAGTTCCTGAGCGTTTGCAAGACTTGTGTGCTTTGCCAAGAATGACTCGGTTAAAAGGTCAGGTATTGCCACCTGATGTTGTCCGTCAAGCTCTCGGGCGCCATCAGCCATTTTCTTCAGCTTCTTTTGAAGGCTATCCATTCCAGTGATTTTTACACTCATGCTTTCTCCTTGTGTGACTCATAACGCCAGCATAAATTGCGGATATGGCTTGGCTAAAAATAGCGAAGAATGAGCACCAGCCAAGCTTTAGGCGTCAAATTTAATGCGCTTGTTACATGCCGAATGCACTTAGGTCGATAGGTGACCAGCAGCGTAGCCGACCCCAGTAGCCCAAGTTGTTTCAAACGTTGAACTGAAAAGAATACGAGCACGAGCTTTTAAAGTTTTAACCATAGACACCTCCTCATTTTTGTCTCCCGTGGTTGATGAAGCCAGTTGGATACTTACGTATCGTAAAAGCACAAATATAAGGCTATGGAGCCAACTAACGCCCAAGGAATTGAACCTTGACCTATCACCCCAATCAGCCTAAGTACACTCTGATGGAACTTACTTTACCTTAACAAAGCGAGAAAGATTACGACCTTTGTTAATTTCGGTTCCATATGTTTCAGGAATCCCTGCTAGTTTAGCTATGTTTTTTGGCGAACATCTACTCGCAGAAATCTCATCTGCATATTTTATTCCAAATAAATGAACGTTCGTGGCAGTCTCACCTTTCTTCGATTCAAAGTACATTTTTTTAAGAATCTTCGCTAAATCATCTTCATTCACTAGAACCTTCCTTTGGGCATGTAACAGTATATTAGGCTGAATTCCGAATAAGAACAGACAGCCAAGTTACTAAATACCAACAAATTACCCTGTAACAGTCATAACTTCAATACTTTATGATGTCATTAGCCGCCATTTAGCTAACACTTGTCATAGTGAAAACCGGAATTCGCATATTTGTGATGTACTTTGAATCAACCATTATGAATACTTGCTTTTAAACAATCACTTAGTGAATACGCTCTGCCGCTTCCCTTCCTTCTTTCCCCAAAATAATGGCAAAAATGTATAACATCTATTATAACTGTATATATGAACAGTATTTATAAGTAAAAACTATGTCATCATCTTTTATTGAATCCATTCGGCAGGTGTTAAGGACTAAACATTACAGTTTAAGAACTGAGAAAAGTTACCTGTATTGGGTACGTAACTTCATTAGGTTTCATCAGTATATGCATCCAAAGGACATGCAGGGTTGTCATATAGAGCAATTTCTTACGTTTCTTGGTTGTAATCGTGGTGTCAGTTCGGCAACACAAAACCAAGCCTTATGTGCACTCATTTTTATGTTCAAACATGTGCTAAGGATGGAGTTTGAAGGTTTAAAGTATGGCTATGCTAAAAAACCAAAGAACCTACCAACAGTATTGACTCCTACCGAGGTCGCATCGGTATTAGCTAACCTTACTGCTCCATATTGGTTAATCACCTCATTGTTATATGGATGTGGGTTAAGGCTACAGGAAGCTTTAACTTTAAGAATACAAAACGTGAACATTGAGGCTCAATCTTTGTTTGTTTTTAGAGGAAAAGGAGCAAAAGACCGATATACACTGCTACCTAAGCAATTAAATCAACCTTTGCAAAAACAAATACTATTGGTCAAAAAAATCCATGAAAATGACTTAGATAATGGAAATGGCTTAACGTCAGTGCCTTCTGCTTTACATCGAAAGTACAAGTCAGTATTAAAAGATTTAAGTTGGCAGTACCTATTTCCATCAACAACTACCTGTTGTCATCCCATTGACGGGTATTATTGTCGTCATCATGTTCATGACTCGAGTTTTTCAAAAAACCTAAGAAAAGCAGTGATAAAAAGCAAGCTACAAAAAAGAGTGACAGCCCACACTTTTCGTCATTCATTTGCTACACAGCTATTGGCTCAGGGCAGTGATATACGTACAGTGCAGGAGTTATTAGGACATAAAGATTTGCGAACCACTGAAATTTACACACATGTACTTGGGCAAAGTAGAGCTGGGACAATAAGTCCATTTGATCGTTTGTCAGATATTGTAGGTTAGTAAAACTTTTCACATTCGTTTTTTATCGCCAAAGCTTTACTTGTGCTATTTACCATTTTGATCCGTTAACATGATAATGGGGCATAAATTCCCTCTTTCTAGTCAGTTCTGACCAAGAACTGATAACCATCATCAAATTTAAATACCAGCATACACTTCTTACTCATCTAGCGGCTTGTTAACTGATTTTGAACGCCAACATTAGCGAGGGTTGAAACTCAATTTGTGTAAATATTCATGGCTAAAAATAACGCCCACAAATGAAATGCTAACTTGATCACAAATATATTATTTAGTTGATAATTTCACGATTTTTTGAAGTACAGCCTCATGCTAACGTCACATTGTAGGCGTACAATATTGTCTGAAAGCAGTGCTAAATACGTAAATTACAACTCATATCATCAATTTTAGGCGACACCCGTTAGATGAAAAAATTTGTAATTTGCCAATTACAAAACTTATTAATACACATAAACAGATCGCGTTATCTTAATATTTGGAGTTACCTTAAAATGAAAACCAACGACTTTACAGCATGGCAAACTGTGCGTTCACAAGGTAGGTTTAGATACTTTTTAATCAATGGTGTTGTACTTTACGGTATTCCACTGCTAATCGTAATGTCATTGATTACTAGGGCTTTAAATCATGGCTTATTAGCACCAGAAGCCATGTTGCATTATATTGTTTGGCCACTAACAGGCCTACTATTAGGCGTACTTAGTTGGTATAAAGCAGAAGCACAATATCAACGTGAATTAAGGCGTCGTCAGCATTACGCTTAAACTCAGTAATAGATCAATGCTGCGAATAAAATAATAAAAGAAATAACGGCGCAAAATAACACTGCGCCGTTAGCTTAGAACAATTAAAAATTAGTCTTTTAGCCAATCAATCGCATCTTCATAATCATCAAAATAAGCCATTTCACCCGAAGTGAACCAGTTCCCTATTTTAGCTGCGGCTTCAAGCCATGACTTATCACCGTAAACAGCAATACGACTAAACTCATGTCCATGTTGCATACCTAACTTAAAGTCATCCCAAGCTGCTCGTAGTTCCCATCCTTTTAAATCAGTTGCATCAAATAACACTTTGACTTTGGGGGTATTAATTGTTGCTAACGCTGACTCAATAAATGGCGTAATCACTTCATAATCTGCATGGGTCAATGTCCCAACAGCTTTGATTGAAATAAAATTTTGCAGCTCAATACAATTAATACCAATTGATAATCCATGATGTTTAATCGACATAATAACTCCTTAGCTGAATCGAATTGAACCTACTACCCAATATGATGTAAATCATTATTTTATAATAATATTTTGTAGTGAATATTGTCTAACTAATTACTATTTAGTGTCATATTACAGCAATTATGTTGACGCATAATCTGCAAGATTAGTACAAATTAACGATAACAATGCACACAAATTAAGCCATAAAATAAGGAAATAAAGCCTCTAAATATTGCTCAGCCAACTTCTACGACTAAAAAATTCACTGATGCAATCGAATTTCAAGGATGTGAAAATATTACAACTCGGAATATACTGATAGGTAATCTATAAAAATAAAGGAACATTATGACTCAGGTTAATTTTTACAGCATAGGTACGCAGGGACAAGCTTGGGATGATGTCGAAAAAGCAACTTGGCTAGCGACCCGTTCAATCAAACGCAGCTATCAAGATGAAGTACTCAATAAATTTACCCAATTGGATGGCCGTTTTGAAAAGATCGCATATGGCTCACTGCCGATCGATCCAATACGCTACCCATTATTTGCTTTTAAAAGCTTAAATTGGGATAACAACAAGCCAACAGTATTAATTACTGGTGGTGTGCATGGTTATGAAACCAGTGGTGTACAAGGTGCAATCCAATTTCTAGACACTCAAGTGGAGCAATATAGCCAGCAATTTAATTTTATTGTTGCGCCTTGCATTAGCCCTTGGGGTTATGAAACCATCAATCGCTGGAATCCAAGTGCGATTGACCCTAACCGTTCATTTGTCAGTAATAGCCCTGCTGAAGAAGCAGCTCAAGTAATGGCACTGGTTACAAGCCTTAATACTGACATTTATGTGCATATTGATCTGCATGAAACCACCGACTCTGACGAAACTGAATTCCGTCCTGCACTTGCGGCACGTGATGGTAAAGAGTATGAGCCAGGCGAGATCCCTGATGGATTTTATTTGGTGGGTGACAGTGATAAGCCACAGCCAGAGTTCCAACAGGCGATGATTGCCAATGTGTCAAAAGTAACGCATATTGCGCCTGCTGATAAAGATGGCAATATTATTGGCGCACCACTTGAGCAACATGGTGTGATTAACTATCCAACCAAAAAGCTCGGACTCTGCGCCGGCTTAAGTGATGCGGTATATTGCACCACCACCGAAGTCTATCCAGATAGCCCATTAGTCACTGACCAAAATTGTAATGATGCGCAAGTTGCTGCCATTACAGCTGGTTTAGATTATGTATTAAGCCAATTAAAAGCATAATCTCTGTTATATACAAAACATACAAAAAAGGCTGCAATTGCAGCCTTTTTGCTATAAACCTTTATGATATTGCTGACAACTTGTTTGAGTCACGACCGACTGCAATTGCTGCCCCGCCTCAATATCTCCGGCAATAAACCGCTTAAAAAGTGTCACTAATTCAAGCGGACTGACTTCAATGTGAGTATGGGTGTTAATCACTCGCATATCGATGAGGTAACGGCCAAAGAACTGTGGCATCTGAGTGACACTCTCTGTGTTCATAAAATGCTGCTGTGCATATAAATTGTTATGGCTACCACGTTGTTTATCAATGATAAAAGCATCACTGTCTAAACTCAGCACTTCAGTCGATTTCTGACAACGGTCTAAGCACTTGTCATCAATTTGCGTTTTACGGCAACCACGCGTCTGTAAGAACAAACACTGGCGACTCTCTAGCAATAAATTAGGGTGATAAATGCTATAACATAATTCAAAATCATCAGGCTTAACTAGATGGCGCATTTCAGCACGATTAAGTTCATTGGAGATAAAGGCACCAGTACAATTAAACTCCTGTTTAAGCGCTTGTATGCTATATGAGTTAGTTGTATTCAATAATGGGCCTGCGAGCATTGTAAGCCAAGCTGCGCCGCAGCGAAGCCAACTCCACTATTATTGGTCACAAGCAGTCTTGCCGATATTGTCTTCAGTAATTCAACAGCAGCTTGATAGTTATCACCAATTAATACCGCCGGAAACCAAGGCAATAATGCGGTGTGTTGATTAAACAGAGCCACTAACTTATCAAAGTTATGGGCAATAGATTCAGGTAATTGATAGAACAACTCAGCATCTGACGGCATATACAGACCAATATCACGCTCATCATTAATCAATACTGATAGACGTGGAGCCTGCGTTTGCTGAGCACGCTCAAGTAACGGAATTTTATCAACCGCTGGCATATGCGGTTTAGCACCACGCAATAAGAATGCTAATTCATCACGTAAAGCAATCAGTTCTTTAAATGGCAAAAATAACTGCGGATCAAAATCTTGGAAACAAGTCTCAGCAATAGGATATTGATGATCGGCAATCGTATTGAGACGTTGGCTAATTTCTTGTTGCGACAAACCATGTTTATCGGCGCGTTTAAGTTCACTACGTGAGCTCACTGAAATATCAACATCTGCACCGCTAATTTGGATAAGTAATGGCTGCGATACTTGCGCAATCACTTTAATGGTAATCGGATTAGCATTAACGCCTAATTGGCTGATTTTCTGATTAAGCGTTTCAATAATCTCTGTTTTAGTGTCATATAAGCGGGTTTTAATCGCTTTAATTTGCGCTTCATCCCCTGCTTTGGCGAGTGCCGCAAAGTGATCTGCACTGTTATCTCGCGGATTATCAATAAACATATCCGCACCAATGGTGCCACGTAAAAATGCATTAGAAAAATCACGATTGTAAACCGTATAAAGCGCGGTGGTATCGGTCAGTAATGTATTGGTTTGCTGATAAGTGTCGATCTGCTTACGCCAGCTATCTACAGTGGTATAAACATAATGAGATTTCTTAATTCGGCCTTCGATTTTTAATGAATCAACGCCAATTTTAGCTAGCGCATCAAAATCATGATATGCGGAATTATCTTTTAAATTGAATGGATACTGCTTACCTACACGAGTCGTCTGATATTGATCGCGGCAAGGCTGACTACAACGACCACGATTACCTGACGCCCCTTTCTTCACCGAACTAAAATAACATAAGCCAGAAAAACCAATGCAATATGAACCATGTACAAACACTTCAATTTGCATATGATGCTGATGAGCAATTTGCGTTAAATGATCAATCTCAGTTAACTCAAGTTCGCGCGATAAATTGACTCTTGATGCATTAAGCTTATGCAGGAACTTAATTTGACCTTCATTGTGCGTATTAACCTGAGTCGAGGCATGTACATCAAGACTTGGATAATGTTTGGCTAAAATATCAAACAGCCCTAAATCTTGTACGATCACACCATCAATTGTGGTATTCGCCAATCGATTCAATAAACGCAGCAAGGCTGGCATCTCTTTTTCTAAAATAACGATATTAAGCGTCAGAAAAAGTTTGCATTGATGGGCATGGGCAATGACGAGTAACTCTTCAAGCAGATCAAATGAGATATTGGCCGCACGATTACGCGCATTAAAGTTATCCAATCCACAATAAATTGCATCAGCGCCCGCTACAATTGCTGCTTTAATGGAATCTATATCGCCACCCGGGGCAAGCAATTCAAATGTGTGCGGGGTATCTGTAGCCATCAGGATCTATCTCTTACAACAAGGGGCGCGTAGTTTACTGCGCTAATCTTTAATTGTCTAATTGAGTACCTAATCAGCAGTATTCAGCATTTCACCCCTTTAATCTCAAATAGCAGAGGTATCTCTTGTTTACTGTCTGCAACGTAATAGAAGCCATCATCTCCCAGCTCTAGCCCATCAAAACAGTTATAAGGACTATAAGGGTACTCATTCAACTCAGTGATTTGAATTCCAACTTTTATCAATGCGTTGACAACATCACTGATGGGATGAGACCAAGTGATCAGTTCAGTTAACTCACCATCACAGTTTTCAGTATAAGTGCCCTCTTTAATAACATCACCGTCAGCTTGATGGAAATATGAAAATCCTGATAGTAAATCAAAATAGGGATGAAATTCACACAGATAAAAAGTGCCGCCCTCTTTTAGACTATTGGCAACGGTTTGCGCCCATAAATTAATATCAGGCATCCAACATAATACGCCGTATGAAGTAAACACAATGTCATATTCAGCATTCACAGTACGGCCAAACTCAATCACGTCACGACAGATAAATGTGGCGGCTAATTCACTTTGTTTAGCCAAACTATTTGCATGTTCAATAGCAGTTTCAGAAAGATCAACCCCTGTCACCTCAGCCCCTAAACGCGCCCAAGATAACGTGTCCAAACCAAAATGGCATTGCAGGTGCAATAAGCGCTTACCTTGTACATCATTAAGTGCATTGAGCTCAATTTTGTTTAAGCTTGTTTTACCCGATAAAAAACCATTTACATCATAAAATGTTGATGAAACATGCAAAGCGGCGCGTTTATTCCACGCCTCTTTATTCAGTGTTAAATAATCCATATTTAGAAGCTCCGCCGCAAGCAGTTACATTTGATTACACTTACAACCCAAATTATTTACATCATTTTGTTAAGTTAACCATAACAGTAAAAGAATATGGATATAACTGATGAAACGCTTTTTTAAATGGTTAGGCGCAATATTATTAATTTCAATATTTGCCGTCGCGATATTTGCAACTCACCAATGGTTTACTGATAAACCAATCAATTTAAGAGTTTATTTAGACAGAGAAACGTTAAAAATGGCATTAGATAGCCCTGAAACGTTAACTTCACTTGGTTTTTTAGAGTCAGTAGGGATAACTAAACATAATGCCCTACTTGATGATAATAGCCCTGAAAAAGGTGACGAACTCTTTGCACAATTAAAACAAGTTCGCCAAGGTATTTTGCAATACCAAGATCAAGATCTTGATAAAAATGAACTGATGTCAAAACAGATAGCATTATATCTACTCGATTTCTTGGTTGAAAATGAGCAGTACCGCTATCACAACTATCCGGTAAACCAATTATTCGGTATTCAAAATAATTATCCAAGCTTTATGCAAGCCCAGCATCAAGTGAATTCCACGCGAGATGCGATGCATTATATTGCCCGTTTAGAAGCTGTTAACTTACAATTCCAACAAACAATCGCAGGATTAAAAATAAGGCAGCAACAACAGATTATTCCGCCCGCCTTTGTGATTGATCGTGTGATTGATGAAATGCAAAAATTTATAGAAACGCCGATAGCTGAAAATATTCTTTATAGTTCATTGGAACAAAAACTCACTGATATTGAATCGTTTCCTGCGGATGAAAAACAACAAATTCTACAGCAAGCTGAAACGGCAATTAGTCAAAGCGTTTATCCCGCATATCAACAGCTCATTGATTATTTTATTCAAATAAGACCGTTAGCGGGTAACAATGATGGCATGTGGCACATGCCTGATGGCGACAAAGTCTATGCTAGCTCGTTAGCATTTTTTACTACAACAGATATGACTGCTGATGAAATTCATCAACTTGGATTATCTGAAATCGAACGTATCCAAGCAGAAATGCTGGCAATTCTTGCACTTGAAGGTTACGACACCTCACAAGGATTTAATGCTGCTATGGAGCAACTCAAAGCTGACCCAAGTCAATATTATCCAGATACTGATGCTGGCCGCGCGCAAATACTAGCGGATTACCAAACCATTCTCGATGAAATAGGTGCTGGTCTCGATCATGCCTTTAGAGTACGTCCTGAAGCGGGCATGGAAGTTGTCCGTATCCCAGAATTTAAAGAAAAAACCTCACCAGGGGCTTATTACCAGCAACCTGCAATTGATGGTTCAAGACCCGGTCGTTTTTTTGCCAATTTATACGATATCAAAGCGACGCCTAAATACAGCATGCGCACACTTGCTTACCATGAAGCATACCCGGCCATCACTTTCAAATTGCGATTTCGATGGAATTAGAAGGCTTACCTCTATTTAGACGTATGTCCCCCTTTACTGCTTATACCGAAGGATGGGCGCTTTACACTGAGCAACTGGCTTGGGAATTAGGTTTTCAAAGTCAGCCGCTTGATAATCTAGGTCGCTTACAAGCCGAGTTATTTAGAGCCGTAAGATTAGTGGTTGATACGGGAATTCATCAAAAGCGTTGGACCCGTGAGCAAGCCATTGAATATATGGAACTCAATACTGGCATGGCACATTCAGATGTCGTCTCTGAAATTGAACGCTACATTGTTATGCCGGGGCAAGCCACCTCATATAAAGTCGGTATGATGAAAATACTGGCGCTGCGTGAGCAAGCTAAACAAGCATTAGGCGATAAATTCAATCTTGCTGATTTTCATGATGTGGTTCTTAAAAATGGAGCTGTACCACTTGATGTATTAGAACAATTAGTTAATCAATATATCAACGAAAAACAATAACGCCATAATATAAATACCGCATTACCAAAAGGAACCTTAGGTAATGCCACTATTTAACTGTGTATTGTTCGGTTGAGCAATCTTTATAAGATGGCAAAATCCGAGTGTTTTTAACACTCGGATTTTTTTTATGAAAATTTATCAAACTCTTAATATCATCAGCGATTTGAAGCTGAATAATATTACTTTAGCTAACCAGTTCTAATTTACCTCATTGGAGTGTACTAACGCTCTTAGGTGTCAATGATGTTGCTTGCCAACCCCAAGATCCCCCAACGAATAGTGAAGCATTTTCACATCAAAAAACTCAATATCTACAAGTAAGCATGGTTTGCCAGATAAAATAAAGTAGTCACTTAATTACAGGGAGTACTTTTGATGACGATAACGTCAATGAAATGATACTTGCAGAGCAATTGATAGAAACTAGGCAAATGATTCTGAAAGATATTGGCTTATTCCACTAAACAAAGAACGTCCAATATGAAGTTACACCATCGCGATGGTGTAAGGTAAATTGCTGCTATTGCTAGCAATCAAAGAGCGAAAAAGCTCTGGTCTGAATGACCTGAAACGATTCAAGCACGGCTTGTTACACGTAAAATTAAAAGGTAAAACCTATAGCGGTTTAACCTCGATGCTTGATGCCATGCGATGACCAACAGCCGATATAGCGAACTGTACCGGCATCGTTGCTAAAGAGAGTTGGGGGATCGAAAGTAGAAACAGCAAAACATAATCCTCATCGATATACCCAAAATAAAAATACCGCTCACCTTAAGTGAACGGTATTACTGCAAAATGCAATCTTTGAAAATAACGAAAAAATTAGTTAAGCGGTTGGTTTTTCTCAGCTAATTTATTAAAGATAGCACCAACAGATAATGATGCGCCGTGGGCAAATTTATCTGCGAGTTTTTTCTTAATTTGGTAGCTCACCTTAATAACGGTGTGCGTTTCAGCGAGTTTCATAATCACATCATCAGATGTAGAAATCGCATCAATTAAACCAAGCTCAATTGCTTGTTGACCATACCAATGTTCACCTGTCGCAACAGTATCTAAATCGAGATCTGGACGATATTGGTGGATAAAGTTCTTAAATAATACATGAGTCTCTTCTAGCTCTTGTTGGAACTTATCACGACCTTCATCGGTATTCTCGCCAAACACGGTCAAGGTACGCTTGAAATTACCCGCTGTATGCTGCTCGTAATCAATTTCATGCTTTTTCAATAGGCGATTAAAGTTTGGCAACTGTGCCACAACACCGATAGAACCCACAATGGCAAATGGCGCTGCATAAATCTTATTAGCAACACATGCCATCATATAGCCACCACTTGCAGCGACTTTATCAACACAAATCGTTAGTGGAATATTCGCTTGGCGTAAACGATCCAGTTGACTCGATGCTAAGCCATAACCGTGCACCATGCCACCGCCACTCTCGACATTAACAATGACTTCATCTTTAACGTCTGCAATCGCAATAATCGCGCTAATTTCACGGCGTAATGATGACACTTCATGGGCATCAATACTGCCCTTAAAATCAATTACAAATACCCGTGACTTAGGCTTATCCTCTTCATCTTTTTCTTGTTGTTTCTGCTCAGCCTTTAGCTCTTTTTCATAAGCTTTAAATTGCTTCTTGGTATATAACTCTTGTTTAATATGATGTTTTAAATCAACCAGTTCTTCAGACAGGTTAGTCAGCTTTAACTCACCTTTTTCTGATTTTTGCTTAACAGCAGTCGCCAATACCACAACTAACACGGCAACAATTGCAACCACAATCGTTAAAGCTTTAGCAAAAAATAAGCCGTACTCGTATAAAAATTCCAAAATACACTCCAACTTCCTTTGAAATAGTCGTAATACTATTTCTTCAGCTTATCCAAAATTTAATGGCTTCATTCTAACAGCGTATGACCTTAAAAAAACATAAAAAAACCCAGCCAAAGCTGGGTTTTTAAGTGCAATTGCTTAATTAACTAGCTACATGGCTTAATCACTGATGGATCCGTGATGACAATAGTCGCTTGGCCTGCTGCAGCTGAAGATGCAAAACTTGCTACTTGAGTTTGCATTTCGACTGTCGCTTCTAGCTCAGAACCATCGGTAACACCAGAGATGGCTGATGGACTAAAGATAGAACTATGATGCCCCTTAGTAAAGCGCACAGCACCAGAGCCCGGAGTGGTGGTTGCCACGCAATCAAGTCCTGTTGCCGCGATTAATGGTTCAGTACCGATAATGGGAAGCCTGCAACAGTATTTGGTAGCACTTGATCTGGCAAGCTTGCCCCGCCATCACCAACAATTTCAATTAAATGTACTGGTAAAGCAGTAGCAGCAAGTGCAGCGCCATGATTGATAGGATCTGCTGAATCAATGGCAGTTTGAACCGCAAAGGCAAAGCTATTTAAGAATGATGCGTAAACGCCATCAACCAATGCCGTATATTCAGGTGTTCCTTCTGCGAAACCAGCCGTATTTGCTTCTTTAACTAATGCTTGGAAATCTTCAGTAGCCAAAATAGTCGCTTTTAACACTGGTGCAAAAGTAGGTGAGCCAGCAAAAGTACCTGCTAATCCACCAGCAGGCGCCACTAATGACGTGCCCACTAAACCATACGGATTTGGCAATGGTTCACCATTTGCCGGATTAACTAAACCAGTATTGGCATAAGTTGAAAAAGTGGTATCAACAATTGCACCTAAGCTTAACCCTTGAGCGGTGACTTTAGTTGCATCAAATAATACTGGTGCGCCTGCTTGAGCTGATGCCATAGAAAATCCAGTGACTACAGCTCTTACAGCTAAATGATCTAAAATCGCTTGGCGGAAGTTATCGCGCACTGCAAGGGTACTCGCAATGTTTACAAATACCAGTGGATCACCATTAGCATATTCAGGCCCCGCACTTGGGTCTGTTGCTGAAACGGCATATACCCCCTCAGCATTTGCACCAAAGGAACGCTTACCATGTAAAGGCATATCGATAGCAATTGTTGCCACGCCACCGACAGCATAGGCACCGGCTGTTGCTAAAGCTGTTTCTTTGACGCCACCAAGACCATGCATCACCATAGTGGTTGGCCAACCAGTCACAGGCTTATCAATATGATTCGGGATAGTAATTAAAGCATCAACCGTCTCATAACCAACAATTCTAGGAATTGGATTGTATTGGGTTAAGTGTTTAGTTTTATCTACTGCTGTACCATCATCTAATACCCAAGCCTTGCCAGCAAGTAGCGCTGGATTTTGTTGCGCTGCGGCAGGATCGATATTATAAGCCTCTGCTTGCGCCGCAAAGTTTGCAATTGATAACGTACCCGCTTCAATCGCTAATAAGACAGCAACAGGGCTATCAAAATGTGCTGACCAATTATCATTAAGAAGTAATCTATCTCCCTCTAAACATCCAATAGATGAACAAGGGCTATAGACAGGTAATTTAAATTGTGCGCTATAGACATCTGCAATAGCATATCCAGCGTAACTAGGGTGTGCTGCTGGTATGTTTAGCTCATCTGCAACCGTTTTTCCTGTTGGCATTGGTGGCGTAACCAAACTTGGTGCATAAGGATTTGGACCCGCTTCTGTTGCGGGTTGAACCATCAACAATTTAGTGGTTTCATAAACATCACCAACACTTTGTGTGGTAAATAAATTAGCAGATGAGATTGACATAGGATCAATGCCATGAGCTTCAGCTAACTTCTTTTCATAGCTATTAACTAAGGTTTGTAAGAAAAGTTGATCAGGTGTTTCTAAAGGGTGTGTTGTGATATCTAATTTCAATAAAGCATAACTGGTTGAAGGTGCAATCGCACGCCCCGTACTGTCTTGAACTAAATCTGTTGTCACATAAATATAAGATTGTTTAGCTTTTAAGGGCTTCAGCGGCACGATAACAATACTATTACCAGAAACTGCAGTAACAAAATCCACTCCAAAGGTCAGTTCTTCACCCACTTTACAAGCACTAACAGACGCTTCAGCAGTACATTCAGAATCACTCGATAATGCTCCACCTACGGTCGCTTCAAACATGCGTACTGCACCTGGCTGTAATACGCTTGATTCCATAATAGATAACTGATTGCCTTCAGTATCATTGGGTAATGTAACCGTTAAACTGATTGGTGCTACAGTAGACCAACCATCTAATGCGCCTAGCGCATATTCAGGGTTAGTATAATCACCACCTTCTTCACCGGGGATATTAAGTGTTCCATCACTGGTACCATTAAATAGCAGATCATTCGGTAACGGTAACAGACCTGCCGCAGGGTCATACACCATTTGTGATTGTGGCACTAACGGCAATGTCCCTTCTGTAATTTGGTCAACACTTTCACCGTCACAAGCTGTGAGTCCAAGTGCTGACGTAACAGCAATACCTAACATGAGTCTTTTCATTTTATTCCCCAGTCTTGTTGTATTTATTTTAATTTCTGCAAGAATTGGTCACAATAACAAAACCAACTCGATGTGACTAAAAACACAAAATTAACTTTAATTTAACGCAGATATAAAGACTTATCTACAACTTTGTCTGCTTTTCATGGTAATTTAAGTCATTCGTTTTGATTGAATGTTTAAAACGCTTGTTTAATCACAAGCTATTTTCGATATAAACCGTCAAGGTATTAGAAGGGAAATAAACAACGATGTTGGATTATCAAGCTCCAAAAAATTTACTAACAGATAAAACTATTTTAATAACAGGTGCTGGTGCAGGGATTGGCCGCACAGCAGCTCTAACTTATGCTAAGCATGGCGCTACAGTCATTTTATTAGGAAAAACAGTTGCTAAATTAGAAGCTGTGTACGATGAAATTGTGAATGCGGGTTACCCTACTCCTGCGATAGTTCCGCTAGATTTAAAAGGCGCAACAGAACAACACTATCGCGATATGAGTGATACCATTGAACAGCAATTTGGCAGTTTAGATGGATTATTACACAATGCGAGCTTACTTGGTGCACTAGGCCCGTTTGAACACTTAGATATAAACTCTTTATCTGAGCTATTACACGTTAACGTAATTGCGGAAGCAGCAATGACTAAAGCGTTATTACCGCTTATGCGTAAATCTGCTCATGCCTCAATTGTATTCACTTCGAGCAGTGTTGGCCGCAAAGGTCGTGCTTATTGGGGTGCCTATGCTATTTCTAAATTCGCGACTGAAGGCATGATGCAAGTTATAGCCGATGAATGTGATGGTTCTCAAGTCAGAGTGAACAGCATTAACCCTGGAGCCACTCGTACTTCTATGCGCGCTAGTGCTTATCCAGCTGAGGACCCACAATCATTAAAAACACCTGTGCAGATTATGCCGACGTATCTGTACTTAATGGGCAATGACAGCATTAATCATAATGGTGAAGAATTTAATGCTCAGTAATAAAAACATCGCACATTAATATAAAAGCCACGATATAGTGGCTTTTATATTACTAACACAAACTAAATTATTTGGATTGAGAATGAAATACTAACTTTGTTAAATAAGCAACAGCGATAAACGCAGGAATAATAAGTAATACAACGACCATAGGCACACTTTCTTTTATCACTTCCACATTTAGCGCATAGACAGTCACAACATCTGAGATATCAGTAATTAACCGTATCACCAGTACGACTAACAGCGCTTTATGTGATTTAAGTAATAGCGCCAGTATCATCCCCAAAATGACTGTGACATTTCGAGTAATATAAAGCTGGGTGATATAATTAAGCTGGGTAACATCAGGTATAAATTGACCCGGATTCATTGCTGTCCCAGCAGAAAAAAACAGTACTAAGCCAATTTGTACTAAAACGATTAACCACATCCATATAGGTAAAAATTTTTTGGTATCATTCATAATAAAATTACCCTCATAATTTAAAGCCCTCGCTACCAGTTCTGCAATATATTAAATACTCTAAATGGTATATAACATTTTATGTTTAAATGGTTTATGACATTTACTTCAATAATAAACGACATAACAACATAGTTAAGATACAAGCAGCATTAATGTATTTCGAAATAATAAATTGTTATTGAATATCAAAAATACTGCTATTCATTTATCACAAGCCTATGGGATTAACTAATTTATAAACTCAACATCTGCTGCTAAAGCATCAACAATAAGCTGATGATCATCTGTATCTTGAAGGCCAGTTACTGTCACCGCTCCTATTAAACCAGAACCTCTTACCATTATAGGAATAGCACCACCGCGTGCAACAAACTGAGTTTCATCTAAAGCAAATGTCCCCGCTAGCGTCATCGCCCCGTTTATTAGGTCTTGTTTTACTGCAAGTGAGCTTTCTTCAAAATGCATTGCTAGATTAGCTTTTCTATTTAACCAGCAGTGTTTATCTGCAGGTAGACCATCGTCTAAATACAAAAAAACAATATGATTTATTCTATTAATTGCCACACTGATACAAAGATTACGTGCTTTTGCTAACTGAATAATTTTGAGGCCAATATCCATTGCAAGTTTATTACTAAATGAATCAACGACTAATTGTTTTTCCATTATGCCTCCCCTTATATTTCAGTTTTTATTTTTGGTATTATTTCAATTAAAGATCAGCTTTTTTTATTTTGGAACCTAAGCACTGTTTTAAGTTTTTCAGGTACAACTTTACGTGCGTCAGAAAGGTAGATCTCTCGATGCACCTTAGATATACGTCTATATCCTTGCTCTTTTGCAAACTGTTCCATTTTTTCAAAACTTGCAGGCTCCTCTTCAAATGGCCCTAAATGGAGCATTTGAAGACAAAGACCTTCGGTAAAGCATTGGTAACTTATCTGATCTAATAATGGATTTTTCTTATTTTGTTTGGCTATTGCTAACATTTGTAAGAAGAACTTTTCATTCACAAACTCAGGCTGACGTATCATTAATTTATATACAAAATCATCTTTATCAATAGTGCCATCAAAACAGGCTTTAGCTTGATCATTGATATCCCAAATACCTTCAAGTGGATATACCGTAAAATCAAAGTAGCCTTTAGGAGGGACATTCATTTTTTTTGCAGTCATTTTAATGGTGTATGCTAAAGAATATAAAGCACCAATATTGTCAGTAAAAATACCTTCAGCTGGACTACCTTCCCCCTGAATAGTGATAAAATTAAACTGAGGAATATCAATTATTTCAGGTATATTTTTAGGTAGATAAATTGATTTCTCTTTCTTTCTCCATTCATATTTAACTTGCATAATAATCCTTTGCTGTACGCCAAGTATTCAAGCAGTACCACAATTGTAGCAGCTCTACTCGTTTAGTTTGCAATAAACCACTTCCCAGTAAATAGCAGGGATTTTACTTATTTCGCACATAACAAAAAACCCACTTTGCAGTGGGTTTTTATACTAAATTAACAATACGCAATAAAGATAAAATTATTTAGCTTGTTCTTTACCTAGGTATAACCAAGTATCGATTACCGTATCAGGGTTTAATGATACGCTATCAATACCCTGCTCAACTAACCAAGCTGCAAAATCAGCATGGTCAGATGGGCCTTGACCACAGATACCCACGTAAGCATCACGTGCTTTAGCGGCTTTGATTGCCATTGATAATAAAGCTTTAACCGCTTCATTACGCTCATCAAAAAGATGACTAATGATGCCAGAGTCACGGTCTAAACCTAACGTTAACTGAGTTAAATCATTTGAACCGATAGAGAAGCCATCAAAGATATCAAGGAACTTATCTGCTAATAGTGCATTAGATGGTAATTCACACATCATAATGACGCGTAAACCGTCTACACCACGCTCTAAACCTTGCTGCTTTAATAGCTCTATCACTTGCTCGCCTTCGCTTAGAGTACGTACGAATGGGATCATCACTTCCACATTCTTAAGACCCATATCGTTACGAACACGCTTCATCGCTTCACATTCTAGCGCGAAACAATCGCGGAATGATTCAGAGATATAACGGCTAGCACCACGGAAGCCCAACATTGGGTTTTCTTCTTCTGGCTCGTACTTATCACCACCGACCAAGTTTGCATATTCGTTTGACTTAAAGTCAGACATACGCACAATCACTTTCTTCGGATAGAAAGCCGCAGCAATTGAAGAAATACCTTCAACTAAACGCTCAATATAATATTCAACTGGTGAGGCATAACCCGCAATCATCTCAGTGATTTGAGCTTGCAATGCAGGCTCTTGCTGATCAAATTCAAGTAATGCTTTAGGGTGAATACCAATCATACGGTTAATGATGAATTCTAAACGAGCCAGACCTACGCCTTCGTTTGGTAAACGAGCGAAATCAAAGGCACGATCTGGATTACCTACGTTCATCATCACTTTCATTGATAAATCAGGCATTGAGTCTACACGTGAAGATAGCACTTCAAACTCTTGCTTACCTTCATAGATATAACCCGTATCGCCTTCAGCACATGATACCGTCACTAATTGACCATGCTTAATACGCTCAGTCACATCACCACAACCAACAACAGCCGGTACGCCTAGTTCACGTGCAATAATTGCAGCATGACACGTACGGCCACCACGGTTAGTGACAATCGCGCTTGCACGCTTCATGATCGGTTCCCAATCAGGGTCGGTCATATCTGTTACTAATACATCACCTGGCTCAATTTGATCCATATCAGCAATAGAGGTAAGTACTTTTGCAATACCTGAACCCACTTTATGACCAATAGCACGACCTTCAGTAATCACGGCACCGCGAGTTTTTAAGTGATAACGCTCAATTAACTGTACATCTTCGCGTGAACGAACTGTTTCAGGACGAGCTTGAACAATGTATAGCTTACCGTCATTACCATCTTTAGCCCACTCGATATCCATTGGACGATCGTAGTGCTTTTCGATAATCATGGCTTGCTTTGCAAGTTCCATCACTTCTTCGTCAGTAATAGAGAATTGACGACGATTTTCAGTAGCAACATCTTCAATCTTAACTTGCTTACCGTGGCTTGCATCATCAGAGTAAACCATCTGAATCAGCTTGCTACCGATATTACGGCGTACAACCGCTCTATTGCCTGCCGTTAGCATTGGCTTGTGTACATAGAATTCATCAGGGTTAACGGCGCCCTGTACAACCATTTCACCTAAGCCGAATGAAGAGGTAATGAAAACAATATCTTCATTACCTGACTCAGTATCAATAGTGAACATCACACCTGATGATGCTTTATCTGAACGAACCATGCGCTGCACACCCGCAGATAATGCAACACCATGATGCTCATAACCTTGATGAACACGATAAGAGATAGCGCGATCGTTAAATAGTGAAGCAAATACATGCTTAACTGCGACTAATACAGACTCATAGCCTTTAACGTTTAGGAAAGTTTCTTGCTGCCCAGCAAAAGATGCATCAGGCATATCTTCCGCTGTAGCAGAAGAACGAACTGCGAAAGAAGCGTCTAGGGTTTCAGAAGCTAATTTGTTGTAGGCATCGTGAATTGCCTGTTCAAATTCAACTTGGAACGGTGTATCAATCACCCACTGGCGGATCTTAGCGCCCGCTTCAGCTAGAGCATTAACATCGTCAACGTCCAAAGTATTTAAAATATCATAAATCTTCTGATTCAAACCACTTTGTTCAAGAAACTCATTGAACGCATACGAGGTGGTAGCAAACCCGCCTGGCACTTGAACTCCTGCATTAGCTAAATTACTGATCATTTCGCCTAGCGAAGCATTTTTGCCGCCAACTACGTTGACGTCACCCATGCCTAATTCCTGATACCAGAGTACATATTGCGACACTGTTCTATCTCCAAATGTTTATTTTTTTAATGACCCATTCACATGAGGGCCATGGCATTCTACACTCGACAACTAGCAAACGTAAATGCATAATTTTATTTGTAATTTTATTACTACAAGAGGTCAAAATGTCACGTAAAGTTTTCTATGTTTCTGATGGAACAGCTATTACCGCAGAGGTGTTTGGACATGCGGTATTATCGCAATTTCCTATAGAATTTGAGTCACTTACAATTCCTTTTGTAGAGACAACAGAAAAAGCACTCAAGGTTATCGAACAAATTAATGATAGTTTTATTACAACAGGTGAAAGGCCTTTAGTTTTTCATTCCATCGTTAATCCGGAGATCCGTGAGATTATTTATAACTGTGAAGGCTTAAATTACGATTTTTTAAATACTTTTGTGGCGCCATTAGAACAACAATTAGGCATTCAAGCTGTACCAGTGCAAAATCGCACCCATGGGCAAGCCAATGCCAGTTATGAAACACGTATTAGTGCAATTAACTACGCAATGGATAATGATGATGCCAAACCATGAAACACATGGATGAAGCGATATTATTTTATTAGGGGTATCCCGCTGCGGAAAAACACCATCAAGCTTATATTTATCGATGCAATTTGGTATTAAAGCGGCCAACTATCCATTTACTGAAGATGACATGGATAATTTGCGACTACCAGAGGCATTAAAGCGCAACAAACATAAATTATTTGGTTTAACCATTAATCCAGATCGATTACATGAAATTAGAGAATGTCGATTAGGTAATAGCCGCTACTCTTCACTGCGCCAATGTCGACTCGAAGTCAGCGAAGTTGAAATGCTATATAAGAAGGAACGGATCCCATTCGTTAATACTACTTATCACTCAGTTGAAGAAATTGCGACTAAGATTTTGGATAAAACGGGTCTTAAACGTCACATGTTCTAATGCTAAAAAATTGTCTTTGATACGGCTCATTTATGTTTTTTTCAAAATAATTGGGCCAATCTATACTTTTATATGCACACTTGATGATAAAACGAGCAATTTGCGCTGTGCAGCGACGCTTGATTCGTTATAATCCGAACCAATAAGGCAAATAAGCCATGAGAATTGTCGGTAAACTTAATGACCACTAAAACAGACGAATTACGTACCTCACTATTATGTAAAGTGATCTCACCTGCTCAATTAGCATCTGAGTATCCATTAACTCAAGAAGCTGCAGACTATTTAGTTCAGCAACGTCGTGAAGTTGAGTCCATTTTAACCGGCGAAGATAAACGTCTATTGGTTATCATTGGCCCATGCTCAATCCATGATACAGAAGCGGCACTTGAGTATGCGGGTAAACTAGCAGCACTTCATCAAGAGTTAAAAGATGATCTTTGCATTGTTATGCGTGTTTACTTTGAAAAGCCACGTACGATTGTAGGTTGGAAAGGATTAATTTCTGATCCAGACTTAGATGGCAGCTTTAGCCCAAATAAAGGTCTGCGTTTAGCGAGACAGCTATTACAGCAAATTACCGAACTTAAATTGCCTATCGCGACTGAGTTTTTAGATATGGTCAACGGTCAATATATTGCTGACTTAATTACTTGGGGCGCAATTGGTGCTCGAACCACAGAAAGCCAAATTCACCGTGAAATGGCATCAGCCTATCATGCCCTGTTGGTTTTAAAAACGGTACTGACGGTAATATTAACATCGCGCTTGATGCAGTACGTGCTGCGCAAGTGCCACATATTTTTTACTCACCAGACAAGGATGGAGTCATGGCTGTTTACCGTACCCACGGTAACCCATACGGTCATATCATTTTACGTGGTGGCAAAACGCCAAACTACAGTGCAGCAGATGTTGAAGCAACCCGTGTTCAACTTGAACAAGCAGGTGTTAACCAACATATTGTGGTCGACTTTAGTCACGGTAATAGCCAAAAACAGCATCAATTACAACTCAATGTTGCTGATGACATTATGCAGCAGATCCGCAGTGGTAATACGGTAATTTCAGGCATTATGGCTGAGAGTTTCCTAATCGAAGGAACTCAAAAAGTTGTTGCAGACCAAGCTCTCACTTATGGTCAAAGCATTACTGATGCTTGTTTAAATTGGCAAGATTCTGAAAAGTTATTACGAGATTTAGCCGCAGCATCGCGTGCGCGCATAGACTTAAATAACTAATTGAGTATCCGCAAAACATTAAAATCCCTCATTATATGAGGGATTTTTTTATATTACTGACATAAGATAAGCAAATTTGAATATGTTGAGCTAGTCTGTATAATTGCTCGCCTTATTTATACATCGCTTTAGGTTGTAGTATGTCCATCGATGCCAGTCCCCTTCAATACCCTGCTGAAATATTAGCACGAATCGAGCGTTCAGAATCACGTGTTATTAAAGTGGTTTTTCCCTCAAAAACCAATCACCGTAACACCCTTTTTGGTGGTGAAGCCCTTGCATGGATGGATGAAACGGCATTTATTGCGGCTAACCGTTTTTGTCATAAAGACTTAGCCACAGTTTGCTCTGATAAAATCGATTTTAAAAAGCCCATTCCTGCAGGCAGTTTAGCTGAACTAGTTGCACGGGTCATTTACGTTGGCAATACCTCATTAAAAGTTGAAGTAAATATTTTTATTGAGGATATGTATCAAGATAAGCGTGAACACGCGATTAAAGGGGTCTTTACCTTTGTTGCAATTGATAATAACGGTAAGCCAATCAAAGTATTAGATTGATCTCCGACAAAGCTATTTATAGTCAATTTCAAGCTTTGGTAGCTATTTTGAACCAGATTCTGTTACATTAAGTTTATCAAGGTGTAGCAATGAATTATAAAAATAACTATGAAGCTTGAAAATCTACAGATCATAATCGCTGATGATCACCCCCTATTTAGAACGGCCCTACGACAAGCACTCAGTAATGATTTTAGCCATAGCCAATGGTTTGAAGCTGAAAATGCGGAAACCTTAGAGCAATTACTACAGCAATCCGCGCAATATGATTTAGTGCTGCTGGATTTACAAATGCCAGGTGCTAATGGTTATTCAACCTTAATCCATCTGCGCAGCCATTATCCGCATATTCCTGTGGCGATTATTTCAGCTCATGAAGATCAAACAACCATAGCCAAAGCAATTGAATATGGCAGCGCTGGATTTATTCCTAAATCCTCGTCTATGCCAATATTAATTGAAGCAATTAATGAGATCTTACAAGGTGAAATGTGGCTACCTAATAATCTAACACTCGAGCAACTAAACACTGATGAGCATATTTGCATTGCTAAACAGGTAGCAGATTTAACCCCACAGCAATATCGAGTATTACAAATGTTTGCCGAGGGGATGTTAAATAAGCAGATCGCGTATGACTTTTCAGTCTCAGAGGCGACCATTAAAGCTCATGCGACAGCCATTTTCAGAAAACTTAATGTGCGCAACCGTACCCAAGCGGTAATCGCTTTTAAGCAACTCAATATTGAGCCTACCAATATCAACGAAACCGATTAACCTAATTGGGTTGCGTCAAACTCAAAATTAATGCTTTTAGTGCTGCGGGTTTTATCATTTTTGCTAAAAAGTGATAGCCCTTAGCATGAACTTCATCAATCAACTCTTGACTATTATTGGCACTCATTAATACGCCAGGCAACGATGTACCGTACATTTCACGTAGGCTATCCATAGCATCCACCCCATTACATCCGGCATCAAGATGATAATCAGCTAGCACAATATCTGGTGCAATCCCTTTTAATCCTAATTGGATCCGCGCTTGGCCTAAATCAGGGACACATATCACTTCGCATTGCCAACGCGTCAGTAAAGATTCAAGTCCAGCTAAAATAGCAGGTTCATTATCAATACATAACACGGATATACCCGCTAAAGAATGAAGTGACATAGGCTTAGTGACAGGCTTAACGACTGTTTGCTGTGCTAACGGCACAAAAACCGAAAACACGGAGCCCTTGCCAATCTCTGAGTCAACTGTGATGGGGTGATTTAGCTCTTTACTAATTCGATCTGAAATGGCTAACCCTAAGCCTAAACCTGAAATCACTTTCGAATGGGGATTACTAACACGTTTAAACTCAGTAAAAATATCTTGTAAATGAGCTTGTTCTATCCCGCATCCAGTATCCAATACCTGAATTAATATGCCATCTGCTTTGCGGCGACAACCTAATACAACGCGTCCACCTTTAGCGTAACGATAAGCATTGGTTAAAAAGTTTTGTACAATTCGACGTAATAATATTGGATCGGAATTCACAGCAAGCTTACATGGCAACATCGAAAAGTGGATATTGAACTCATCCTGCATAGCAATACATTCAGCACTTAAACCTTCAATAAGCTGAGCAATATAAAAATCCTTACGATTAACTTTAACCAAGCCTGAATCAAGTCTAGATATATCAAGTAGATCTGTCAGTAACTCACCAGCCGCTTTTAAAGAGCCATTAACGTTATTAATTGCCTTTTGTGTTGCTATAGAGAGTTGCGGATCATGCGCCAAAGATGCTGTAAATAAACGAGCAGCGTTTAATGGCTGCATTAAATCGTGCCCAACCGCGGCTAAAAAACGACTCTTAGAAGCATTGGCTTGCTCCTCTTTTTGTTTAGCTTGAGTTAATGCTTGATTTAACGCGGCTAATTCAGAAGTACGCTCTGCAACTCTGGCTTCAAGGGTAATATTCATGTCCCTTAGCGCCTGTTCCTGCAATCGATATTGCGTAATATCGGTAAAGGTCATCACAAAGCCACCTTTAGGCATAGGATTACCTTGAATTTTAATCACCTTGCCATCAAGTCGTCTACGCTCTGAAGTATGAGCACTACCATTACGCATATGCTGCAACCGTTTTTGAACTTGTGCTTCTATCTCACCTTCACCACAAAAACCACGACGAGCATTAAAACGAATCACCTCGGCAATAGGTAACCCAACCTTTAAAAATCCGTCAGGATAATGATAAAGCTGAACGTAACGATAGTTCCAAGCAACAAGGTTAAGCTCACTGTCAATCACACTCATGCCTTCATAAGCATGTTCAATCGCCGCCCTTAACATATCTTGACTCATTACCACCTGACTTGAGGCGTCATCAACGAGTTCAAATACTTCATCTAATGCTAAATCACGCCCTTTCATCACAGAATTAAGCACTAACGCCGCACTTGTTGCCCCTAAAATACCTGATAATAAATGTTCAGTGTGGGCAATAAGCTCTGCTGATGCGGCTTTATTAGGGGTATCAGTCAGTTCAAATGCAGCATAACTTTGCTCAACTCTTGCAGGGCTAATAAATCGTCCCGCTAAAAGTAGTAACTCTTGCTGAGAAACAAAACGGGCTTTATCTGAGTTATTACGTTCATTCCCTGGAGTGACAAAGCTACTGGCTTGAATACGATCAACCACCCCAGATCTAAACCACAGTGAACCTAAAATATAACAGATGCAATTAACCAATAGCGCTAACAAAATATCACGTACATTCGGCGTAATAGATTGTAATAACGTAATATTGTCGGTCACGGCAGCAACACCTAAGCCATCACGAACTAACACTGTACACCACAAACCAAAACCGACGGCTAAACCGAGTATCACGCCATAGCGATTCCCATGCTGCCAATATAGCCCCCCAACAAGGGCTGGCGCCAATTGTGCAAATGCGCCAAAGGACATCATGCCTAAGTCAGATAATGAATCGTTATGACTTAGCGCCATATAGCTAATAAAGCCAATGGTGAAAATCAATATAATAACGATGCGACGAATATTAAGCAGCAGATGTGAAAATTGATCAAAATTCTTACGTTGCATTTGTCCTGAACGTAACATCAAAGGCACAACCCATTCGTTACTCACCATAATACTGATCGTGACTACAGCAACAATCATCATGCCTGTTGCCGCAGAGATAGTACCCAATAATGCAATAATGGCGATTAAAGGATGATCAAGTGCTAACGGAATACTAATGACATAGGTATCAGCAGGTACACTATCACCAAGTAATAACTGGCCCGCTAAAGCTAGTGGTGGAATAAACAGCGCAAATAACAATAAGTAGACAGGTAAAATCCAACGACTTTTCGCTAATGCTTGTGGATCTGGACATTCCACAACCATGACATGAAATTGCCTTGGCATACATAAAAAAGCCGCCATACCGACAATAATCTCAGGCAATAAACGTAGCAGATTTATCTCTGTTAATTGTGGTGTAGCTAATGGCTCGAATTGTTGCCACACATCACCAATGCCATTATAAACCCCATAAATGATGACTATTCCAACTAATAAAAAAGCAGATAATTTAACTAATGACTCAAATGCAATGGCAAACATTAATCCCGGATTATGTTCGGTTGCATCGAGTTTGCGGGTACCAAACAAAATGGAAAATATCGCTAAGATAACGGTAATAATTAAGCCCATACTTAATTCATCAATATTATCACCTGAAGGAATAAACAGGCCAAAACTGAGCATCATTGCTTTTAGCTGTAATGCGATATAAGGCATGATGCCGAATAATGAAATAAAGGTCACTAATACCGCAAGAAATTGAGATTTACCGTAACGAGCCGCAATAAAGTCTGCTACCGAAGTAATATTATGCGCTTTGGCTGTACGCACTAATTTCTTTAATAAACTGAAACCAAATACAAACAGTAATATTGGCGCAATAAATATCGGCGTAAAAGACCAAAGATTATTTGAAGACTGGCCTACCGTCCCTAAAAAGCTCCAAGATGAACAATAAACCGCTAGACTTAACCCATAGATAGCCACTTGCAAACGTGATGAGATAAATCGTCCCCAACGCTCAGCTGCCCACGCCAGCACAAACAAAAGAAAGACATAAACAATAGCGATTACGGCAACAAGTAGGGTCAAATTCATCAGTTAGTTCAATATAATTGTTATTAGTTTTTATTGTGCAATAAGTATACACAAAATTAGATTTTAATAAATGTTGCAAGCCTATAATAAACAAGGATTTTACATACCTAGACCAAGGTCTAATAGTGCTTTTTAGTATATCGACTGCATACTTATGCAAAATAAAAATCCAACTAACAAGGGTATCCTATGACGAGCCAAAACCTATATGACATTCCGGAAAATATTGCAGCTCATTGTATGGTCAATGATGAACAATATAGAAAAATGTATCAAGAGTCAGTGGTCAACCCTGACGGTTTTTGGCGTGAGCATGGTCAGAGAATTGATTGGATAAAACCTTATACTGAAGTTAAAAAAACCTGTTTTGATGATCGAAACCTATCTATTAATTGGTTTTATGATGGCACCTTAAATGCCAGTGTTAACTGTCTTGATCGTCACTTAGCCAGCCGTGGTGACCAAGAGGCGATTATTTGGGAAGGTGATGATGCCAACGAACAGCGCACTCTAACCTATAAACAATTACATGCTGAAGTGTGTAAATTTGCTAATGCGCTGAAAAGCCAAGGTGTCGTCAAGGGTGATGTGGTCACATTATATATGCCAATGGTGCCCGAAGCGGCAATAGCAATGCTTGCTTGCGCACGTATTGGTGCTATTCATTCTGTTATTTTTGGTGGCTTTTCTCCAGATTCAATTGCGGCACGTATTATTGATGGTCAATCAAAAGTCATTGTTACCGCTGATGAAGGGATTCGTGCTGGACGGATCATTCCACTAAAACAAAATATTGATCAAGCATTGACTCACCCAAGTGTTAATACCGTTGAAAAAGTCATCGTACTGAAACGTACTGGCGGCGACGTTAATTGGCATGATACAAGAGATATTGATTGGCATTCACTGATGGCTACGGCATCAGAACACTGTCCCGCAGAAGAGATGAACGCCGAAGATCCATTATTTTTGCTCTATACCTCAGGCTCAACAGGTAACCCAAAGGGCGTATTACATACCACAGGGGGTTATCTGGTTTACGCCGCAATGACCCATGAATATGTTTTTGATTATAAAGATGGCGAGATTTTCTGGTGTACTGCCGATGTAGGTTGGATTACCGGGCACAGTTATATCGTGTACGGACCATTAGCTAATGGTGCCAAGATTTTAATCCATGAAGGCGTACCCAATTACCCAAGTCCTGCAAGACTAGGAGAGATGATAGATCGTCATCAGGTCAATACGTTATACACAGCCCCCACTTTGATCCGCGCATTAATGGCGCAAGGTAAACAAGAGTTTGACAACTTCGACGGCAGTTCATTACGGATCATGGGATCGGTTGGTGAACCTATTAACCCAGAAGCATGGCGTTGGTATCACGAGGTTATTGGTCACGAACATTGCCCAATTGTTGATACTTGGTGGCAAACTGAAACGGGTGGAATTCTAATTAGCCCACTACCAGGTGCAATTAAAGCAAAACCTGGATCAGCAACTAGACCATTTTTTGGGGTACAGCCAGCACTCGTTGACAATGAAGGCAATATTCTAGAAGGCGCCACCGAAGGCAACTTAGTTATTCTAGACTCATGGCCGGGGCAAATGCGTACCGTTTATGGCGATCATGAGCGCTTTGCATTAACTTACTTTAAAACCTTCCAAGGTATGTATTTCACTGGCGATGGTGCACGCCGAGATGAAGATGGCTATTACTGGATCACAGGCCGTGTCGATGATGTCATTAATGTGTCAGGTCACCGCTTAGGTACAGCTGAAATAGAAAGCGCATTGGTCGCACATGAACAGGTTGCAGAAGCCGCAGTTGTTGGATACCCACACGATATAAAAGGACAAGGTATCTATGCTTACGTGACTCTCACGAAAGACTGTGTCCCTTCTGATGAACTTAATCAAGAATTGAGACAATGGGTCAGAAAAGAGATTGGTGCACTTGCCACACCCGATTTAATTCAATGGGCAGGCAGTTTACCTAAAACTCGTTCAGGCAAAATTATGCGCCGCTTTCTACGCAAAATTGCGGCGAATGAGATTACGAACCTTGGTGATGCTTCAACACTTGCAGATCCGTCGGTTATTGACCTATTAATTGAAGATAGATTAAATCAACAGTCATAAGATTATTCTAAATTAGCTGACGCAGGCGTAAAATAGATATAGCAACACGCTTGTATCAGCTCAATTTAGGAATACAAATGAAACTTAATAAAAGCTATGTTATTGGTGTCATCACACTATTAATGAGCAGCACTGCTGCAGCACAAACAATTACGCCACCATTCACACTAAAAATAGCTAACTCAACCATTAATCATGAACTTCCTTCTGGTTCTGCTATGGTGATTAATCAAGGACAACTTATCGTTGCTGGTGATGATTCGCCTTGGTTATTTAATCTAAACTCAAATTTTAATATTACTCACAAGAGCCAAATTGCTCCATTTCGGGTTAATCAACAAAACCGTATCAACCATAAAACCAAACCTGATTTTGAATCAATGACTCAACTTAACTATCAAGGTAAATCTTATTACTTTGTATGGGGATCTGGCAGTAAAAAGCAGTTACGGGAACAAGCATTTTTAATTAGCACTGATGGTAAAAGTACAGAAAAGCTGTCGCTTGCTTCTCTCTACACTGAGCTACATAAGCTTGCAGGATTTACAGCAAAGCAAAAAATAAATATTGAAGGCCTTGCCAGTAATAACCAGCAAACTTTTATATTTAATCGTGGTAATGAAGGTAAGAATGCAATCTTTAGCATCAATACCAATGAACTGATGGCATATTTAATGGGACATAGTCATCGTTTGAATTCAACCAAGGTATATCAAATTCAATTACCGAGTATAAATGGCGTACAAGCGTGTTTTTCTGGCGCTGACTTTTGGCAAGATAATAACAGTATTATCTTCACCGCCTCAGTGGAAGGAAACAATCAAAGCAGCATCAATGACGGAGAAATACAAGGCAGCTTTGTTGGCGTTTTGCCACTGAGTCTATTAAATGGCAAGCAAATTGATCTTACGCCTTACACTCAACTGATGCAGCATGATGGAAGAGCATTACTAACCAAAGCAGAGTCAATTGCTGTTGCAACACAAACAAAACAACAGGCTAAAGGCTATATCGTTAGCGACAATGATAACGGTACAAGCCAGTTCTTTAGTTTTACTCTTAAGCAATAATCTGCTGCGTAATAAAGTGATCATGGCCGCGTTTAGCGGCCTATTTTATGATAAATTATCAGCATAATTCATTAATTGTTTTTTGCTTGTGAAACTGAGAGATTATCAACAACAATCGGTTGATGCCGCCATTAATCATTTTAAGAGAAGCCATGATTCTGCGGTATTAGTGCTACCGACAGGCGCAGGCAAAAGTATTGTTATTGCAGAATTAGCTCGTATTGCTAAAGGGCGAGTCTTAATTTTAACCCATGTAAAAGAGCTAGTTGAACAGAATGCGGAAAAGGTTGGGTTATTAACTGAAGATGCTGATATTTATTCTGCAGGTTTAAAGCAAAAACAGACTCAAGCCAAAACCGTGGTTGCAAGTGTTCAGTCAGCGGCAAGAGCTCTCACTAAATTTGATCAACCTTTTTCACTGGTTATTATTGATGAATGTCATCGTGTTAGTCTTGAAAAAGAGAGCCAATACCAGCAAATTCTCAGTCATTTGAAACAAATCAATCCTCATATTCGTTTACTTGGATTAACTGCAACGCCTTATCGACTAGGTGTTGGCTATATATATAAATTTCATTATCACGGAAAAGTGGGCAATCCAGAACATGGTATTTTTGAACATTGTATTTTTGATTACCCAATTAGACCGCTGATCAAACAAGGGTTCCTCACTGAGCCCAAACTACTTGATGGCCTTAGTGCTCAATACGACTTTAGCCAATTGAAGGCCAGCGATAATGGACATTATGCGACAGATCAAGTTGATGATTTATTGAATCATAATGGCCGTGCAACCACAGCAATTATCGCGCAAATAAAAACCCTAGCGATACATCGTCAAGGGGTCATTATTTTTGCTGCTACGGTACGTCATGCACAAGAGATTATCAATTTGCTTGATGATAACGCGGCATTAATTACTGCCGATACACCTCATCATGAGCGTGACTTAGTGATAGAACAATTTAAGGCAAGAAAACTTAAATTTATTGTCAATGTCGCCGTACTTACCACAGGATTTGATGCGCCGCATGTTGATCTGATTGCAATTTTAAGGCCGACGGCTTCTATTAGTTTATTTCAACAGATGGTAGGTCGCGGTTTACGGATTTGCGAAGGTAAACAGGACTGCTTAGTTATTGATTATGCGGCAAATGGCTACGACCTCTACTACCCAGAAGTCGGACAAGCTAAACCCAATAGTAAATCTGTACCAGTGCAAGTTCACTGCCCTGTCTGCCAGTTTGCCAATATTTTCTGGGGAATTACAGATAATGATGGCGATATTGTTGAGCATTTTGGTCGACGCTGTCAGGGCGTTATAGAACACGATTCAATTAAACAGCAATGTGACTATCGGTTTCGCAGTAAAGCCTGCCCCGATTGCGGCGCAGAAAACGATATTGCCGCTAAAATATGCCAATGCTGCCAATCAACGTTAATCGATCCTGACAAACGACTGAAACAAGTATTGCAGCAAAAACATCATCACCTTTTTAAATGCCAAGATATGCTACTTGAACAACAAGATGACAAGTTAGTTATTCGCTATCTCGATTTTGAAGGTAATGATTTTTGCCAATATTTTAAAATGAATACTAAGCCACAGATCAGTGCGTTATACGCCATTTTTATTTATCCTCACAGTAAGACGCCGGGATTAAAAATGGCAAGATATAGCAAGGTAGAGCAAGTTATAAACGATAGGGATAAATTCAGAAAGCCAGACCTACTTTTACTTAAAAAAGCTAAACGGGGCTGGGATTTACAAGAGACTTGGTTTGACTACCAAGGCCGATACCAAACTGATAATAATTTTAAGCTAGAAGCATTATGATTTGCTCGTTAGCTGTGATATAAATTGGTTTCTAACGATGAAGGAGCAATTATGTTTGTTGTAATTTTTGGTCGCCCAGGCTGCCCTTACTGCGTTCGTGCAGTTCAACTTTCAGAGCAACTAGCGGAAAAACGCGAAGATTTTAAATTTAAGTATGTCGATATTCAGGCTGAAGGAATTAGCAAGGCAGACTTAGAAAAGACTGTTGGTAAGCCAGTACAGACTGTTCCACAAATTTTTGTTGATCAAACGCATGTAGGTGGTTACACCGAGTTTGAACAATATGTACGCGAAAACAATCTTCTAGGTTAATCAGCCAGATTAACTTAAGATGATAAAAGAAATGGAGCTTAGGCCTCCATTTTTATATCTACTATCTTGCGCTAAAGTACATATTTAGCTGAGAAAATAATTCTATCTAATTCGCCAGTATAACCATTTTGTTTTTCATTTTCGGCGTGCATATATTCGATACCAAGCGTTAATGGTTTACTCGGTGAGTAAAGCAAATTTAAATAGCCGCTATATGATGATTTATTGCTGGTTGCTGCAGTTATACGTTGGTCATTATCAGCATTAAAGCCTGATAAAGTAATACTACTACGCCACTTTTCATTCCACCAATGACGATATGATATAAAGCCTGCATACGATTTAATGGTTTCAAGCTCACCTTGTGCATCAAGTTGAGCAGCATTGGCAAAATTTAGCGCCAGATAACGCCCTAAACCATCTCCGTACGTCGCAGTAAATTTAAAATCATCATCACCGACTGGCACGACACCAGACCAGCTAATACCGTATCCCATCTCTTGTGTATCAAGCACTCCCTGCTCTATATTCAATTGACGTAAAATAGCCGCAAAAGCCATACTACCGCCTGAATTGAATTTAACATTGTAACGCCCAACAAAATCTGGAATAGAACCGCTACCGCTTACAATCCGCTGACCTGTCGCGAATGAACTTGCCGTCGTTTCTGGATTTTCAATCGAAAATTGGAAACCATTATTGCTATATCTAAGCAGTGTTTGCCTAACAAACGGCGTACCATCTGCAGCCCCCACAAAATCTAAGTTTTCAGGTAAGGCACCAGGATTTTGAAATGTGGTCCATGTTTGACCAAACAACCAATTATCAAAGCTCACATAAGCTTGGCGTATACGAGGGGAATAACTATTAGAAACACGCTCATTACCATCAGTATGAGTCATAAAATCCAACTCAATAAATCCGGTTAATTTACTGCCACCAACATTAGTGACGCTTTTCATATTAAATCGCGTCTCTCTTGCTTGAAAATCAACAACTTGCTTGCCATTACCGGGAGTGCCATAAATCGTTCCAGGCACATAAAATTGACGGGAAAGGCTTCCAGAGTCAGGAGCGCCATTACTGTAGTCACTGAACATAATGTCCGCTTTTATATAACCACCAAAATCAAATTTAGTATTATCGACCATATTCGCAATTGCAGAGCTTTGATAAAGCACAGCAATAACTAAACTAGCCGATGCCGTTTTTGTTAATTTTTGCATCATTCATCCCTCTCCTTGAAAGAGCTATGAATATGGCAAATATTAGGCATTACTGATATTAGATATAAGTCTATTAGCGATTTGTATTAAAATGAACTACGCAGTATGAAGATTAAAACTTAGGAAAGTATAGAAGAATTCGTCGCGGGAATTTAAAAAGAGATGG
>NZ_BALM01000025.1 GCF_000614975.1 Shewanella marina JCM 15074 | reverse complement strand
TAAAATTAAGACTCAATAAATGCCATTACCTTAGAGTAATCGCAAAAGTCGTTAATTTGTTGAGAATGAGCGACCCTATCACCACGCACAATAAAATTACATCCAAGCCGTTCACAAGCTTGCTTATCCCAGATTGCGTCACCAACATAAGTCAGCTTTTGCTGCTGGGTCACTTGTGCTTTGGTTAAAGCCAATTTCATAATCTCAATACGGGCATAATGATCATTGGCCGACGCTATCGGTAAATCAGTCACATCTATTCCCGCTGAAGCCAGTTTTAAATAGGCCGTTTCAAGCCAGCCACCAGTAGCAATAGATATTGAAATATCACCACGTTGTCGCAAATAATTAATAAAACCGAGCCCACCAGGCACTGCCTGTACCGCGTTATGCTGTAAGTGATATTTCACATGACAAATAAATTGCCGCTTAATTTGTAATTGAAGGTGCTTGCGTTGGGCTGTTAATCCAAGTTGCTCGATATAAAAATCAATAATGCCAGAACCAGTAATATGCGGTGCCTGCTGCCAATGTTCTATATCAATCAGATTAATTCCCAACACGGTTTCGAGTGCGGCTGCAAAACAGGTTAAATCTGTTTGGTAGGTATAAATTAAGGTGCCATCTATATCAAACATCACATGATGCTCAATTGCCATTGTGAACCTCGCTATTGGTATCACTTAGTTAGGCTAACCGAGTCTCATCGAGATTTACCTAACATCATTAACCTTAATGTTAGTCAATAAAATCAATTTATACCTAAGTTAACCGGAAGCAGTTCCATACATAAGCAAATAGCAATATACAAACTCACACTCACTAAGTGCCATATATACTGTGTATATGGAAGAATGACATAGCAATTAAGCCCCATGACAACACACCAATCAACAACCAAAATATATTAGCACCAGTAATTTGATTATTATTTAATGCACCGAAAGGTAATAGGATAAAGTTAATCACTTTTTGCGCTCTTACAATGGGAATAATAGCAAGCAGATTGAGCAATAATGAAATCGCCATTAATGTAATAATCCAAAATAAAGGCATTTCAAAATTTTCTGAAAAATAATTGGTGAAAAAGCTCAATAATAATAATCCACACATAAAGCGTTGCACTTGACGATCCTTGCCATTTATATTCACGCTGATTTTCATCTAAATAACCATCAATATAACGAAATAATGAATGAGTAAAAAAGAGTGCAAATATTGCTCGTGGGATTGGCCAAATATCTAACTGATAATATATTTTTATCTCTTTCCACTGTTTATAAAACCAATACAGGGTATATAAACCCATAGTGACCACAGACATAATAATGAGTTTATTAATCGAAACATGAAAAAATGGAATGCCTTGCTTATTATGTAGGGTATCGGAAGTGTCAGTTGTAATTTGATTATCTATATTGCTATTCGTTTCATTTTCTGTGGTTGCCATTGAGCTTCCTCCCGCTAACGTTCTTGTTATTATCGAATAGAAGTTCAAAGCTAGCAGTATCAATGACATAAAGCGAGCAATAATTAAACAACCACCTCAAGGTTAATGTTTAATATTTCATCAAGATTTCATGATAAATATCACGTTAATCAGCCCTCATCAGCATATGATAAATTAACTCAATCAAGCAGAGATAATCCATATGATTTTGAATGAATATTATAGTGCGGGTAACGAAGCGACCGAGCCTTACGTCAATATTATCTTTGAAGATGTCGGCATTCATCGCGATGCTTGGCAATTAGAAGCCGTGCCTTTATGGCTAGTTAACAACCAAAATTTAAAAGAGATTATTGAATATTACGCCCTAATAACTGGCGATTACCAACTAAGTTACCCACGTCATAGTGCCAATGCAGATAAGCAAGCACAGCCACAGCTTGATGCCCTTGCCATCGACTATGTCATTGATATCTTACAAGCAGAAATCGGTCATATTGGCTGTATTTATATCAAACAATGCCAGCACAGTTCATCGACATTTAACTTCAGACGCCTACGGGGTTAATCTTATTTATTGATCATTAAGGCTGTTATAAACAGCCTTAACTTACTTTATGAAAAATAATTTAATTATTTGATAATAAAGTAAAAATAACAATATTTTGATAAAAATTATATTTCACTTAACTAAAATTAATGCGTGATATAGTTCACAGTTTGCAGCCGCTTTAAAAATAACAATCCGCAGTTCACTTTTTGGAAATTTGCATTCACATAAGGACGCATTGCATATGTCAAATTTTGAACTATTTCAAAACTTGCTAAATGAAGCAGATATTACCATCAATGGTACCCGCCCTTGGGACCTACAAATTCACAATGAAGCCTTATTTGATAAAGTCTTAAAGCATGGCTCATTGGGTTTTGGCGAAGCATATATGGATGGTATGTGGAGTTGCCAACAAATGGATGTCATGCTGGATAAATTACTAAGAGCTCAAATCGATAAAAAAATATCAGGCCTCACTAAAATCAAACTGGGTGCAGCCAAAATAAAGAGTTTATTTAATCCACAAAGTATTAGCCGCGCTAAACAAGATGTTTCATACCATTACGATACAGGTAATGATCTATTTGAACAGATGCTAGATAAAAATATGGCATATACCTGTGGTTACTGGCGTGAAGCTCATGATTTAAATGAATCACAAGACCACAAATTAGAGTTAATCTGCCGTAAGCTTGATCTACAACCTGGCCAGCGGGTACTTGATATTGGTTGTGGTTGGGGCTCATTTATGCGCTACGCCGCAGAACATTACGGAGTCATATGCGATGGCTTAACCCTATCAGCCGAGCAGACAAAATTAGGACAACAGCGCTGCCAACATCTCCCCGTACGATTTATTTTAAAAGACTACCGCGAATTTGAGCCAGAACAGCCCTATGATCATGTTGTCTCCATTGGCATGTTAGAACATGTAGGCCCCGAGAATTATGAAGAGTATTTTAATTGTGCAGAACGCTTCTTAAGTGATCATGGCATATTCTTACTGCATACCATTGGTGGTGTGGTATCAACTGATAGCTGTGATCCTTGGATTAAAAAATACATTTTCCCTAATGGCGTTATTCCCTCTATCAGCCAACTCGGTCATGCAACAGAAAAGCGTTTTAATGTAGAAGACTTACACAATTTTGGCCCTGATTACGATAAAACCTTAATGGCTTGGTATCAACGCTTTGAACAAGCTTGGCCACAACTATCAGATAATTACGATGAAACCTTTCATCGAATGTGGCAATACTATTTATTAAGCTGCGCAGCAGCCTTTCGCGCAAGAGAGCTAAATCTTTGGCAACTGGCGCTCACTAAAATAGGTTATCAACATCCCGAAAGTGTTAGAGCCTATTAATCTAACCCTTCAATAAATTGCTGTAAGCCCGCGCGGTCAATAATTCGTAACTGACTATCGACCTTTTCGACAAGGCCGGCCTCAACTAAGGTTTTGACTGCGCGGCGATAGACTCGGCTAGAGGTGCCAAACCGTTCAGCTTCTTTATTGACCTGAGAAAAGCGTCCCAATAATGCTAATGAATCACCATGTTGCAACAGATCATAAGCAATATTATAAGTGATAGGATGTAGTAGTCGGTGGGTGTAAATATCTAATGAATCGTAATAATCTTGCGCTAACGCAGAAGCAAAATAGATCGCATATTGAGGTTGCTCGCTGAGCATTTTTTCAATCTTTTTAACACACAATACATCAATATCAAGGCGTTCATCCGCAATGACTGACCATTGGCAAGGGGTCTTGGTAAAAAACTCTATTTCACCAAATAAACTGTAATCACAATTCACTTCACCGAGTTGAAAACGGCGTCCATTTACAGCACTAATATTCATGGAAATACAGCCAACAGGCACCACCATTAACTGATCAACGACCTGCCCTTGGCGTAAAATAAAATCATTTGCTTGTAATCGTAAGGTGCTGATTTGACATTGATATAGTGCTTGACGAAAGTCAGTATAATTGCTGCTAAGCCAATCAGAAAAACGGCTAGAGGGATACGGAGTGAGCTTCATAATTTGCTTTCTATCGGCCTAGATGAACGCAAGATACCCCGATTATAGGTAAAAGTCGCCAAAAAATGGCTAACCTAAGGTTAGCCATTGCTCATTATTACCATAATACGGCTATTACGACTGCGTTAATGCAACTAATGCGGCTTGGGCGGCATGACGCTCACCCTGCATGGTTATTGCTTCCGCATCCACATAACTATTAATACCAGCCTGTACATCTTGTTGGTATAACACCACATTATTTAAAATCGAAGCGACCTGTAATTGACGTAATCGTCCAACAGTTAATAATGCTGACGTCTCCATATCTGCGCCCAATACGCCGCGTTGACTCCAGTAATGGCAAATAGCCTCTTCATCATCACGGTAAAAACTGTCGTGCGAACGCACAATACCTAAATGAAAATCAATATTCTGGTCGCTTAAAAACGTCTGTAACGCCGCCACTAAACGGTGATCGCTAATGGCTGGAAACTCGCTGGCAATATAACTTTTAGAACCGCCCTCATCGCGCACAGCACCCTCGGCAATAATTAACTCGCCCATGCCGATATTGGCTTGTAACGCGCCAGCAGAGCCCACTCGAATAATGCTTTTAACGCCACAATTATTGAGTTCTTCGATGGCAATGATGGTTGAAGCGCGCCAATTCCTGTGCTGCATATCGTGACGGCTTGACCTTGGTAAGTTCCGTTGATAATACGGTACTCGCGGTTTTCAGCCACCAGCTCAATATTATCTAACCATTGCTCAGCAATACGATTAACCCGATCCGGTTCACCACAAATCAATACTTTAGTGGCAATTTGGCCGGGACTAATGAGTAAATGCGGTTGCTTGCTCATACGGCCGCCTTAGCTTGTTGGTTTTTCTTTGCTGTCAGCATCCAACCATAAGCACCATTGGCTGCAATAAACAGTAAGATAAGATACTGAATCGACATGGCATATACGCCCTGCGCCGCGTAAATACCGATACTGATAATATTAATCACCACCCACATCATCCAGTTTTCAACATACTTACGGATCATCAGAATTTGAGCAATAACCGATAACACTGTCATCGTTGCATCCCAAAATGGGAATGCATCAGGCTGTAATACAGGCGCAGCTAATCCAGCACCAAAGAGATTCAAAATATCGACAGATAAGTTCGCTAATGCAAAAAATACCGGATCGATATAGACAGTTAATAAGCCAATACCCACTACGCTAACAGCGGCAGTCAGCATTAATTTCTGCTTACTTAACCAACGCACTTCTAATGCGTCATCAACGCCGTCTCTTGGCTTGGTCCATGTATACCAACCGTAAACATTGGCACAGAAGAAGAATAGTTGCAGCAGCAATAAGCTGTATAGCTGAATTTGGAAGAAGATAATGGCAAATAAAGTAACGTTGATTAAACCAAATAAGAAGTTAATGGTTTTTTCTTTACTGGCAAACCAGATACAAAGCAAACCAAAGCAGGTACCAATGGCCTCAATCCACGACATAGCGTAACCGCCGCCAATCGGAATATTAACCAGCGTATTATTGATATCGAACCAAGCAAGAAAATCCATCTGAATTCCTTATATCCAGCATAATTTGGCAATATCTTATTGAGCAACGGCAGTAGCGAACAGGACATTTGTCCGTTTCACCCTGTGACACGTCATAGATTGAAAAAATTTGTATCAATGAACAACAGCTACAAAAAAAGCGCCTAAAGCGCTTTTTAAGATAAAAATAACAGAGGTTATTCTACAATTGTTACTTTTTCAATAACGATAGGCTCAACTGGCACGTCATCGTGACCCGCTCTAAAAGTGGTTTTCACTTTTTCAATCTGCTTAACCACATCCATACCCGCTGTCACTTGGCCAAATACAGCATAACCCCAACCGTTGTTAGATTTAGCTGTGTGGTCTAAAAAGCTATTGTTGGCGGTATTGATAAAGAACTGACCGGTTGCAGAATGTGGCGCATCGGTACGAGCCATCGCAATCGTTCCAATCACATTGCTGCCACCACGGTTAGCTTCATTGGTAATGGGATCACGAGTTGGCTTTTCATGCATATCAGCAGTCATACCACCACCTTGGATCATAAAGCCTTTAATCACACGATGGAAAACCGTACCTTCAAAGAAGCCATCTTGGCAGTACTTTAAAAAGTTTTTAGCAGTTACTGGCGTATTTTCCATATCCAATTCAATTTGGATATCGCCAAAGTTCGTTGTAAAAATAATCATAATTGGTCACTTATTTAAAGAATTAAGGCTAAGTATACCTGTGATTAATGTATTCCATCTAACTATTCAGACAGGTAAAACCAACCTAAAGGTTTAGTAACTGCCTTTACTTTATTTATTATTACGCGTAGCCTCTAATTGTAAAACAAATGTTACAAACAAGAGGCGTGATATGACAATAATTAAAAAATCATTAGTGACCAGCTTCATCGCAATATTATTTAGCATGACATCTATCGCTTATGCAGAGACTATCTTCGCACCTAAAGTTCTCGTTGATGCAATTATCAGCGGAGATCAACTTACCGAAGCCAACAACGGTGCCATTAAAGTCGTTGAATATAATCAAGCTAATATTAACTACAACTACTCATTTAATGAAGACACCCATATTTTCACGGCACCCGCATTTGGGGTATATCAGATTGATGCTCGCTACGCGCAGCTCGCATGTGGTGTAAAATATTTACTGAGAATTGGTATTTCAATGCCAAATGCGACACCTCCTGGCGGAAATGCATCATTAGGACCGGTTAATTTTGTCAATGTTGATACAGGCTGTGCTATTCCAGGTATTGCCGCAATAAATGGCATGATGGAGTTAGAGCAAGGCGATCAAATATTTATTCAAGCCCGTTATCAACGCGCAATGTATGATATTTCACGTTGGAACTATAAAAATGAATATCAAAATCGCTTGGTTATCACCTACCTAGGTGAACCCACTTTCTATTAAATATAGTCATTAATAATAACGCCAGTATGCTTTCATACTGCGTTATTATTGTAAATTTCAGCGACGAACAATATTGCAATAATTAAACCCAATCACCGCCATATCACAACAAATCCAAAACCATTTCGCCACACATGATTAGATTTTACTCAATTAGTAGATAATTATAAAAAATAACCTTAATCCATTGTTAATGTGAAGCAGATCTCTATATACTCCGCCTCCGGCCAGAACATGTAATTAAATTTATATTTAGTTCAGCCACCTTATTTACAAGCTGTCACCTGGATAAGTGAACGACCCACGGAGTTGGACCGGCGTTAATATTAGCTTGTTAATTTAGGTGACTCGTATGTTGTTTCATTGGGCGGAACCCTCCCTACAGACTAAGCTCACGCGCTTAGCGACTTCCTATTTGCTTTATCCCCTAAAGCAGTTATCTCCAATGGCAACACACAGCAAAACCTTCATTATTCGACATTTATTTAATCAAATAGCAGGACGAAATAATGCAGTTGTTAGTTAGTTTGGCCGGTATTGTGGTACTGGTTCTTATCGCCATGGCTTTTTCAGAAAACCGTAAAGCGATTAATTGGAGAACCGTTGGCGGAGCCTTGTTAATTCAGGCGTGCTTCGCGGCTTGGTATTATATATTCCAGTTGGGCAAAAGATATTAGGTTCAATGAGTAATGGTATATCGAGTCTATTAAGTTTTGCCAATGTCGGTATTGAATTCCTATTTGGTAACCTCGTAAAAAATAATTTTATTTTCGCCTTCAAAGTATTACCGCTTATTATTTTTATTAGTGCTTTAATCGCCCTGCTTTATCACCTTGGTATTATGCAATGGGTTATTAAGATCATTGGCGGTGCACTACAGCGCATGCTTGGTACTAGCCGCGCAGAATCATTAGTGGTAACAGGTAATATTTTCCTTTCTCAGGCAGAATCTCCTTTATTAGTGCGCCCATTTTTATCAAGAATGACACGTTCAGAACTGTTTATGGTGATGACAGGTGGTATGGCATCCGTCGCAGGCTCAGTACTGGGTGGTTATGTCGGTTTAGGAGTTGAATTAAAATATCTGATTGCAGCGAGCTTTATGGCGGCGCCGGGCAGTATTTTAATGGCTAAAATCTTAATTCCTGAAACTCACAAAGCAGAAGAAACGACTGCTGAGGGGCATCTTGATCATATCGAATTAGAGAAGAGTGAATACAGCAACTCAATTGATGCCCTAGCGGCTGGCGCGATGAACGGTATGAAAGTCGCTGTCGCGATTGGTACCATGCTACTTGCCTTTGTCAGTGTGATTGCTGTTGCTAACGCAGGCCTAGAAACCGTTGGTCACTGGTTTGGTCATTTAGCTGGCGAGCTCGGCATGACTTCAACTGCGGATTGGTTTAAACACAATGCCTTTAGCATGCAATTAATCCTAGGTTATTTATTCTCACCAATTGCTTACATTATTGGTGTACCAACCCATGAAATGCTGCAAGCAGGTTCATTCATTGGTCAAAAGCTAGTATTAAATGAGTTTGTTGCTTTCCAAGAATTTGGGGCAATTAAAGATACACTATCGTCTCATACCCAAGTGATTGTGACATTTGCACTATGTGGTTTTGCTAACATTGGTTCAATTGCAATTCAAATTGGCTCAATTGGTGCAATGGCGCCAGAACGTCGTAAAGACGTTGCTAATATGGGTTTTAAAGCGGTATTAGCAGCAACACTGGCTAACTTAATGAGTGCTGCATTAGCAGGTATTTTCGTTACCCTTTAAGCTTATACATAAACTGGTGTATATATTGGTACACCAGTTTATCTCCTCCCATACCAACAATCCCCTCACTTATGCTTCCGACCTATTTCTCTTAAAGACTGTGTACTGTGTCAAACTTAACCAACCAGCAACGGCGTATGATAAATTGCTCAATGCACACTTTGGATGACCAACTTGGATCTCACACTCTATCTCACCTGCCTCGCTATATTTGCCTGCGCTTGTTTTTTACAAGGCTTAGTGGGATTTGGCATGGGCGTCATCGCCAGTCCATTACTACTGATTGTTGAGCCACGATTAATGCCCGGCGGCGTTATTTTTATTGGCGTGGTATTAGCGCTAATTACCACAATCCAATATCGAACCTCGCTGTCTCTCGCCATGCTCAAATCTGCATTTGTAGGGCGCATCTTAGGCACATTTCTAGCCGCTTACATCCTCATGATTATTTCACAGGCACATTTGGCCATCATTCTTGGGTTGAGTGTGCTGTTTGTCGTGATGTTAACCCTCACTAAATGGCAGTTAATGCCCACCCAAATTAATTTATTCTTTGGCGGTATGCTCTCTGGCATCATGGGCACAGCAACAGGTATTGGTGGGCCGCCATTAGCCATTTTATTGCAAAATGAAAATCCTGATGTTCTCAAAGCGAATCTTGCTGCATTCTTTACCATCACAGGGCTAATCTCTTTAGCCGCGCTCTATTTTGCAGGTCGCTTTAGTTTAGCTGATGTACAAGTGAGTTTGACTATGCTTCCAGCCCCTATTGTTGCCACCTATTTTGCCTATAAATGGCATTCAAAAGTGAAGCCACAATATATCCGCTATGCGGTCTTAATCTTATGTTCTATTTCGGCCATTATCTCTTTATCTGAAGGGATACATATGCTGTAGTCATTATGCTCAACATAGTTAAATATGACTTGCTTAGTTTAAGTACCTGACTAAAATACTCGGATAAATTATTGGAGCATCCGATGTATAAAAATACTCACGCGGCGACTCATTCTTCATGCTTGCCGTTCACGACACTTATAACTCTATTTGCTATTATTTTTTTAGGCTCGGCGGGATTCTTTATTACAATTCCGGCCTATGTTAGCTTATTTTTAACTGACCACTCTTTGCAAATTGCGCAAAATATGCCGATAGAAGAGCGCCGTACCTTGTTTGGTACCGTCATGTCTGCTGCACCATTTATCTCGATGTTTTTCACGCCATTTATCGCCCGCTTTGCCGATAGATTTAGTCGTAAATTGATCATTTCATTATGTTTAATTGTTGCTGCCATTGGTTTATTATGCCAGTGTATGCCATTGTCATTGGCTCAGTAGCACTGCTATTTGCAGGCAATATGATCAATAGTTTAGGCTCTGCCAGTCAACCCATTGCCCAAGCGATATTAGCCGATAATAGCCAAGGTAAAACCAAAGCTACGTTAATGAGTTTAGTGGCGGTGGTGATGACGGCTGCGATGTCATTTGGGCCAGCATTAGGCAGTAAATTAACCGAGATATATGGCCCACAAGCTCCTTTTTACGCTTGCTTATTAATTGCCATAAGCTGTTTATTACTACTCAACAAAGTCAAGCTACCAGCGCAACAGGCAAGCAAACAGGAAAACCCGTTATCATTTATTGAGCCAATAGCGCGTACTCAACCCGGCTTTATCGCGTGCTTAGCAATTGTTTTTATTTGCCAATTTAGTTGGAGTTTATACTTTCAAAATATCTCATTTATTTTGCCGCAAAAATGGGATATAGCAGTAGAAAGCCACTTCTACCAATACTTTATGATGGCCATTGGCGTTGTGATGATCACATCACTGTTGTTATTGCCACGATTGATTTTAGCTTATATGAATTTGCAACAAGCACTACGTGTTGTCACCTTGCTCGCAGCGCTAGGGATGGTAATGCTAGCCATTACCTCAACCCCAACAACCCATGTTATTGCCATGATCTTTACCGCGGTAATGGTGGCTATTTCATTTCCATTTTATATTACGGCACTGTCAAATCGAGCCAGTGATATAGACCAAGGCTGGGCGATGGCATTATCGAGTGCCATGGTTGGATTGGCATGGACATTAACAGGTTATCTCACTGCAGTATTAGTCAATATTCAACTGATATTACCAACGGTCATAGCGGCTTTTGGCTATCTATTGGCGATGTTGCTCGTTCCTAAGCCAGCATCTAAAAATGATTTAGTCACACAATCTAAAGAGACCACTCATGCACAATCATAAGCCATTAGTGCAACTTCTTGCCGAAACAGAATTTATGCCGCTATTGGACCGAAAACTCCAATTTGGCCCAGCATTAATTGTCGATCTCACCGCAACAGGGGCCATATGGCAACGAGTCACTCCCAACCACAGTTTTGCAGATGAAATAGCGCAACAAGCACAATTAATTAATGCTCAAATGGTTATTGGCCGCTATGCAGAGCAGCGCTTTATTTATCAAGATAAAGATAATTTTGCAGACAGTCAGCAACGAACGCTGCATTTGGGATTAGATTTGGGCGTCGCCGCTACAACCTCAATTTATGCACCATTAGATGGCAGCATCCATAGCATAGCCAACCATCAGGGAGATGGTGATTATGGGCCGACCATCATTTTGCACCATCAACTTGAAGGATACAGCTTTTATACCCTTTATGGTCACTTAGCCACGGCTTGCTTATCGCAGCATCAAGTCGGCGATAAAATACAGGCTGGAGAGCAGTTTGCTCGTGTGGGAACAACACAAGAAAATGGCGGCTGGGCGCCACACTTACATCTACAAATCATTAACGATATGGGCTCATATACAGATGACTATCCAGGTGTAGTTGATCCGCAAGAACAAACCTTTTACTTAAATAATTGCCCCAATCCAAATCTAATATTAAAACGACGAGATTTAGCTGAATAAATAAACAGCCATACGACTTTTTGATATAAATTAGCTAATAAATAACGCCAAAAAATGAATTTAATTCAATCTATAACGGGATAATGAATATTAGTTTATTATCCCGTATTATTTTGAATACTATTTAACAATAAAAAGTAGCCTTAAATGTCAAAAATATGTTCCACTTTAATTAGTGAGACTAAGTCAAATTAAAAATAAACCATATTAACTATTTGCCAGTAAAAATAGAACAAGCAGAATTCAAAGATAAAGAATATAATCCAAAATTGATGGTAAATAACTACCCTATTTATGTTTATAAGATGCTAACAGCCATGTTAATCAAAAGATGCTTACGTGTATTTTACAATTTGATTTTTGTAACACTGCTAGCCCTAGTTATAACATTTTCAGTTATAAGAACGATCGAAAATATACAAATTAAAAACATTTCCACCTTGCTTGATAAAATCATATATAAACAACAACTTATTATTGAAGGAAATCATAATTTAAATAACCAACATAATATGGATGTGTTAAAAAGCATTGATGTAAAAACACCTGAAATCATGGAAATTTCGTATATAGATAAAAGTATGTACAGCTATATTGCTGGCAATCAAAAATCAAAAATCCCTGATTACCTACAAAAAATCGTTAACAGTAATGTACCTTCAAAAGTGTTTGTAGATCCGACTAACAAAAATATCACTAATTATATTTTCAAATTTGGTAGTGGATACTATCTAATGAGCTTTTATTCAAAATTGCTCATTAATTATAGTCATAATTATATTACAAATTTCAAAATTGATGACTCAAGCATTTGTTCACATTTAATTAATTATCAGGATGACTTATATTTATCTGTTACAAAAAACATACAGCATTTAAATATTACAATTATGAGTGGGGTAAAACCAGTTAAGCTGTTCTGGCTTTTTTTATTTTGTCTGACTCTCTCTTTCATCTTAGTTAATAGCATCCGCATAGTGCTAGAGTCTTATTTTTCACAACAAAAAACCATGCTTCGCATGATAAAAAAAGCGGCACTGAATAATGAGTTTATCCCCTATTATCAAGGTATTTACTCACTACATCAGGATAAATTCATTGCCGCTGAAGTATTATGCCGCTGGCATCATAAAGGTGAAATATTGCCACCTAAAGCCTTTATCGAACAACTTGAGAGCATTGAAGAAATCAAGGACATCACTTTTAACTTTATCAAAAAGTCCTTTAGTACTCTTAAACTAAGCAACTTTGATAATGACTTTATGTTGAGTTTTAACTTTACGGTTAAAATGTTTCTTGATGAAGAGTTTATAAAAAAAGTCGTCCGGTTTGTTGATGAGACCCCTAATGTCAAAAACCATATCATTATCGAATTAACTGAAAGCGAAAATAGATTTACCCATTTAAATGAAATAAGAGAGATCATGTTGATGCTTAAGGCACATGGGGTGTTGTTATCCATTGATGATGTCGGTACAGGCTATTCAAACTTGATTACGATTCAAGAATTACCCTTTGATATTATGAAGATAGACCGCTGTTTTATTTCAAATAAATTTGCGGTTTCAAACAGTAATATGCTTGAGACCCTCGCTCGATTAGGTAATGCAATGAACTTAATGATTGTGGTAGAAGGGGTTGAAAATACAATAGAATTAGACAAAATCAACAACTTTAACCTCGACCTATGCCAAGCTTTTACTTCTCCATACCGAGTAATGCCAAAGAGTTTATCAAACTCAGCTATAGCCAATAACAAAATTCAACATAGGGAGGATATGCCTCCCTATGCTAATAACTATCTGCATATTACAAGGTTTTAAGCTGACCTTTCACTTCAGCAATGGTTTTATAACCCTTACGGGCCATTAATGTGGCTAGCTCATTACTGATCCGACTAAAGCACTCTACGCCCTCTTTCTCATAACAGGTCGCAACCTGCACCGCTGATGCACCAGCAAGTAAATATTCAAACGCATCGGTACCATTTTTAATACCACCTACACCAATAATATCTATATTTTCAGGTAATAAGGTACTAAACGCGCGCACATTAGCTAAACCAATGGGTTTAATATAATCACCACATAAACCACCGAAGCCACCTTTAGGTTTGATAATAGCTGATTCAGTTTCAGCGTCGATAACCAAGGTGTTCCCCACCGAGTTAATACAGGTAATAAAGCTTATCGGATACTGTTTAATGATATCGGCCATGGCACTAAAGTGAGAAAAATCAAAATAGGGCGGTAACTTCAAACCAATTGGCTTATCACCTAGCTGACACAATACTTTAAGCGCCTGATCTGTTTGCTCAAAATCGTATCCTAGCTGGGGTTTGCCCTCGATATTAGGGCATGAAAAATTAACTTCAATTAAATCGGCATCACTTTGTTGGAAAGCACTGACCATGGTTTGATTATCGGTCACACTAAAACCAGAAATACTCACCACAATCGGTTTATTTAATAATTTTAAGCGCGGTAACATGGCTAAATAAGCTTGATAGCCAAGGTTAGGCAATCCCATTGATTGCAGTGCACCTAAAGGCAAATTTTGGTATCTCGGCTCGGCATTACCTTCACGCGGCAGTATCGTACATGACTTAGTCATAATCGCCGCTGTGGCGCTATGACCAAGTTGGGTTAACTCAGCTTCACTAGTACACAGCGGCCCAGAAGCATTAAACAGATAGTTATCTAAAGCGATTCCGCCAATATGGGTTGTTAAATCGACAAATTCAGCAGTATTACGGGGACAAGCAGGAGTAGGGTCAGACATAAAATTAAACTTCCGTTGATAAGGGATAAATGAACTAAGTTCATCAATATAATTTGTGCCGACTAAGGCAGACCATTAAGTAATAACAAACAGTTAGGGTCAAGCAACTGCGATGAATTATTAGATCTATGCCGAATATTTTTTGTACAAAAGTAAGATTCTAAATACCCTATTTTATGAATTTAGAATAACCACTATTTTATTGATAGATATTGATGCGATGAATGTTAAAATCTCTACAAAGTTTGGCCCATATAAAATGAAGGTAAAGTGATGAACCCAATTCTTGCACTTTTAAAAGAACACAATATCAGTGATGTTCAAATTAAAGAGATTTTTCAAACGCTAACAGAAAACCCAATGATGGCAATGGCAACCATTAGTCAGTTAGGTATTCCACAAGAGAAACTACAGCAATTGATGATGATGGTGATGCAAAACCCTGATTTAATCAAAGAAGCAGTAGAAGAACTTGGCTTAGATTTTTCAAAAGTTGAAGCCGCTAAAGCGCAACTACAGAAATAAGCTAATGACCATTTTTGACCACAATTTTGTGGTCAAAACTTTCCACTTTCGTTACACAATTTATCCCTTCCATATTACTCATTGGTGCTTGACCTTTTTACATTAAGAGTTTGATCTGCAACTAATAAGCTAGCAGCCAGGTCTGCACTGTGTTGATCATACTGATTAGCCATAAGCTGCTTACCTAAACTTCGAGGTAATTTAAAAGGATACTGGCAAGTTTCACACACCAAAAAGTAATCCGGTGTAAAACGCCACACTGTGATAAAAAACAAAGAGGCTAATTCAGTTTCTTGATAAAAATGCCAATGTTTTTCTGCGCCGCACCACTGACAGTGACACTGAATAGTGTCATCTATAAACTCATATTTTTTATCCATTCCCATCAAAAAAACATATCTATCGTCCCCTATTTAGCAAAACCCGCTGCACTCACCTTGACCAAAAATGATCGCGATACTGGCACAGTAAGATCGTTGCTCAATATTAAGTGAGTTTTTCGGCCATCTTTAACGATTTTAACCACTGCATCATGAGCCACCCACCATGATCGATGTGTTTGCATGCCATCATAATCCCGCAGTAATACCATGGCATCTTTTAACCGCATTAACATAGTATGACGACCTTTATCAGTATGCACGGTTAGATAATGATCTGACATCTGTAAACATAATAATTGGCCCCGATATTCAAGCGGCAGCATCGTCATAAATTCTTGATAATTTAAATCAATCTCTATTTCAGGTGATAATTTAGCGACATTAAGCTGCTGCTCAGTTTGCGATAATTGCTCCTGCTGCGACTCAAAAACTTCTCGAAAAAAGGTTGCCGTAGTCAAAATGCCACCAATAAGACTGGTACGTGCAACGTTTTCCAAAAACGGCCAACCTAACGTGATACGAACATCAAAAAATAGCCAAGTCAGCACAGCAGCGGCAATGCTCATTAACAGACTCGCGGGAATACAGCCCAACCCGACTCGCAACCATTTACGTTTAATGATGTGCTTAAGTTTTATATCACTAAGATGAATACAAGGCAGATAAATAACAAAACCCACCAAGCAACTGATCACCCAATAGCTCACCGATGTCAACACAGGTATTTTATGCATACCAAATGGCGCCAACAATCCAATAACGACACCAAGCACAGCGACTATTAATGCGTTCTTAAGGATGTCGATTTTATTTAATGGCTTATCATCATTTTGTTTTTTCAGGGAAGTTTCACGATTCGTCAAAGGGATCCTTACCATTAAAAGTCCAAAATACGAAGTATTTGTCATCACTCACGAAGAACAGCTTGCTCGAGTACCGCAACTACCATGTACTTAAATTCAATCCCACAAATCAAGCTTAAAAATAGGAGCAATTTATGGCTGCCGATATTAAAAAGTATGTTCAAATCACTTCTTTTCTATTAACAACTATCATAACCACATCAACTCACGCTGCACAAATCGACTTTCAAATTAATGCCATTTCACCGCAACAAGGGACCATTTATATTCAACTATTTAAAGGTGAGCAGAACTTTACTGCAGGCATAGCTGAAAACTCTACAATGCAAAAAGTCACAGCAAGTAGTGCGCAATTTACTTTTCCTAACCTCACTGCGGGTGAGTATGCAATCCGCTATTTCCACGATGAAAATAATAATGGTAAGTTGGAAACTAACTTAATGGGTATGCCAACTGAGGGCTATGGGTTCTCAAATAATGCCAAACCCAATTATGGGCCAGTGAGCTATCAAGCGATTAAATTTACATTAGCAGCAGACCAAGCAATCGTACAAAACCAATCTCACGTCATTTATTAAGGGGCTGTCATGCTAAACAATAATGGATATGAGCGACGTCAATTTATTAAAGCGCTAACCGCGCTTGGTTTAGTGGGCGGGGCGAGTACGAGCCACTTATCGGCGAATGTGTTAGTGCCATCTGACACTAAAGTCTTTAACGCTAAACAACAATTTACCCAAGCGGTAAAACACAATCCAAACTTAATTGGTTTTCAAAGCGCACAGTCTAACTTCAATAAAGTAGCCCTTACCGTAGAAGGAGATATTCCTAAAGCATTAAACGGTTGGTTTATGCGTAATGGCCCCGCATGCCATGACCGCGGTGAAATACGTTACCAACATCTATTTGAAGGTGACGGCATGTTGCAGCGGTTTATCATTCAAGACGGCAAAGTCAGCCATGAGGGTAAATTTGTGGCGACACCTAAATTTCAGCAAGAAGCGCTCGCACAGCAATTTTTATTTTCAGGCCCCGCCACACAAATACCAAATAGTTTAGCCGTAACCAATGCCGACCAAGTTAACGTTGCCAACACCAATATCATTAAAGTGAATAACGAGCTGTGGGCGCTTTGGGAAGGAGCTCCGCCACAGCCATTAATAGTGATGATTTGTCGTTTAATCGCTTGGTCAATTTAGGAGAAAACAGCCATTACGACAACCAACTTAAAGGATTACCTTTTTCAGCCCATCCAAGAATAGAGGCTAACGGCGATATTTGGAATTTTGGACTGCATCCCTCCGGTGATATTGTACTGTACCACCTCACGGCAAATGGCCGCGCCAAACAGGTCAATATAGTAAAGAGCAATTTTAGCGGTGTGCTGCACGACTTCTTAATCACAGCACGTCATATCATTCTGGTTTTGCCGTCCCTAAAACGGGACATGACGATTGCAGGTTTATTTAACGGGATCTATTTCGACCCAAAGCTTCCCATGCAAGCATTAGTCATCGATAAAAATACGCTCACCTTGAGCCGCACTTATGAACTTCCGCCGGGGATGGTTTTCCACTTTGGTAACGCATGGGAAGATAACCAAGGTGATATTCACTTTGATGCCAGTCTTTATCAAGATTTTGCTGTAATGACTCAGTTATCCGACGTGATGCAAGGCAAAACCTTTGAACAATATAGTGATGCAAACACACATCTGTTTACCTTACATAAACAAGGTAAAGTGAGCCAACACAACTTTACTGACAGCAGTGAATTCCCGCGGGTATGCCACCACTTAATCGGCCAGCAAAACCACCTGTTATTCTATACATCCAACACCACCAATAGCGTGTGGAGCGATAGTGTTGTTGCGCGTAATCTCGATACAGGTAAAGAAGATAGGTTTGATTATGGGGCAGATTATTTAGTGGAAGAACATATTCCGATAAGTCCAAACCATAACGAAGACCAAGGTTATTTAATCGGTACGGCGCTGCACGTCCCCAGTAAAAGAACCTGTCTAAATATATTCAGCAAACATGATATTAGCGCCGGCCCCATCGCTAGAGCTTGGCTGCCCTATCATCTGCCATTAGGATTTCATGGTAATTTTATTGCCGCTTAACTTTGCCATTAATAGAAGTCGCAAGCCAAAGCGCTTGCCAGCGGCTGACTTTATCACTAGCGCTGAGCTGCTTAGGTGAAACAGAGATAGCCGGTTGTAAGAGCGCAGCATCCGATAACAAATGTGAATTTAGTGCGCCTTTAAGCTCATTTGCTCGCTTAAACGTGACCGCAATAACCGTGTCACATTCATGACAAGTCACAAATACGGCTTTATTAGAGCCCTGCCGTTGTAACTTAAAAGGCTGCAGGCCTTCAATTTCAAGCATCCCATCAGGATCTGAAAGATAACTCAGTTGTCTCGGTACACAAAAATTGCAATCACATGCTCGCGGGTGATATTTGTCCAAGGTTTGAGGAAGATAAACAGTCACCCGACTATTACCACATTCACAGTTACCGCTATATGCAATCAAAGTCATGCCTCCAAACGTTAATCAATAATCAACACCTTCATATAGCCACAAGCTCTAACGCTGAATAAAGATAGATACCATAAGGCTGTCAGCCAGATTATGCTAATATAACGCATCAGCTTTATAAATGTGTACCACTCTCATTTGTTTGACTGAAGGTAGCCACTCCTACCGCAAATAACTAATGAGGATATAAAAATATGAGTAGATTAAACGCAGAAGAACGTAAAGCCCGTGATAATGAACGCTTTTCACAACGAGTCGATGAGCGCAGAGTAAAAGGCGAAGACGTTGTCGCCTACGCGCTTGCCAATAATAAAGCCTTTAAATTTCTGACTAAACCAGAAAAACACGACTTTAAAGTAAGACAAGCTGAGCTTCAGCAAGAAGCAAAGAACAAATCTGAACAAAAGATGACGCTTAAAAATGAGCAAGAATTAGAAAAGGCTCAAGCTGCATTTACCGAGTAAAAATCCCCAGTAAAAGACAGTGTCAGTGAGTTCATTGGCACTGTTTATCGACCTTGATTTATCACATCAATAGCCACTTTCTTTTATTAAGCCACCCATTTTAAATCTAGTTAATTCAGCTAAAGTGATTTAATAAATATTTCTATTCATGCGGCACTGAACAATTATTTTTTTACTCACCCACCATCATAAAGTGAAGTATTTGTCGGATTTACAGACCATGAAATAATTTATACACAGCCTAAATCTCGAATCTTTAATTCGATAAATATAATGGTATTAAGTATAGAAATTAAATGGCTATCCCAACATCTGCTGGCACATTTGCGCACCATGCCGTCGTCGTTTTTCTAGATGTTCACAATACTGAGTCAGCTCTTGTAGCGTACCTACAGCACCTTTAAACAAGTCGTGAAATTCAGAGGTGATTTTAAGCCAATTTTCTAACGGAATATTGAGCCTTGAAAGAATATCAAGGGTACTTGTAGCAATTGCACCACATTTATCATCACGTAGTTGTCTGCCCGTGTCATCGACCAATTGTAGATAGTCTTGTACCGAAAACATTAAGCCATTGGGCATATTGGTATGTTCATTACCAATAAAGGGTAATAGTTCTGATGGTTGTTCGCCTTTAATGGCAGCTTTGATGCGGCGTTTAATACTGGTGTAATCTGAGGTTTCTGGTGTTTTGGCAATCTGCGCTCGAACAGGATTCAAATCCACGTATGCCATACAAGCAAGTATTGCAGCTTCATCAAGCAGGGCTTGAGATTTAAATCGCCCCTCCCAAAATCTACCTGTACATTTATCTTCTTTGTTGGCTTTACGAGCAATAGGCTCATTAAGACTGCGCATAAACCAACTGATATCGATTAATCGTTTACGGTATTCAGCGATAGTTTTATTTAAGGTTTCAAGTTCATGAACTTCAATCTTGTCGCCTTTTAATAGCTTCTGGGTCAACAAAGTCCCTTTAAACAGTTTTTGCCACTGCACTATCACGTCTTCATCAGACCATGCTTGTACTCGTTCAACATCAACCTTTAACACCACATGCAAATGATTACTCATCACAGCATAAGCACAAATGTCGATGCTAAATACCTGTGCTAATTGCAATAACCTTTCTTCTATCCAATCACGTCTATGTTCATAAGACTGCCCCGTATAGCTATCAACACCGCACAAATAGGCCTTACGAACACAACGACTCACGCAATGATAATAAGACGTATCTTCTAGACTCACTAACCGCTCTCTTGGTATCGCCATCACATGCCTCCCAAAATCCCAATTCAATAAGTCTAGTTCAAGACCAAAATATAACCACTATTATGGGTGGCTCGAATTAGTCCATTCGTTAAGACAATAATCACAATGTAAAGTCATTGTTCACGATACCTCTAACTTGCCAATATTTATTGATATTGCTTTTTTGTTCTCTTTTGCCTAGCAGAAATAGCCTTTGATATGATTGCAGAATAAGCAACCGCACCATTAACCCCTAAATCCGAATGCGAGATATCAATCAAATGTAACCCAATCATTTTCGGATCAAAATTCCCAGCAATAGCATCAGCGGTCAAGGAATCAATATCTAAAATACGCTGATTAGTTTGTTCTGTTAAATCTTGTGCGCCTTTATTTACCGATAAGTCTATTTCTAATTGGGGAATAGTTTTTTTCTCTTTTGCTTTAGGTTGAACCACACTTATCGATTGATGCATCTCAACAGACTTAATAGCTTCTCTATTTCTTTTTTTAACTAAAAAAGATTGTCCAATACTCGAAGATACCCATTGGTAGCAGTAATTATACGACTCAGTGTTATTACTACTAAATGGTTCTGATTGCTCAATAACTACACCGAAAGGAGGGAATACTAACTGACCTTCACAGTTGACTACATAGTCTAATGTCGAAGATGCTACTTTCCAATGCATTATGTCTGGGTATTTGTAATTATTAGATTCATTATTAATAGATATTCTATAAAGCCTTTGCGCATCATTAATAATATATAATTGATCCTGAACATCTTGCGGTGGGACTGAATCGTCAACAATACCACGGATTGCTCCAACCATAGTTGCAATAGAGTCTGTATCCGTACCTAAAACGTTCACTATTGAGACTAACAAGGTGGTTAAATCTTCTTCTATTGAGGCAGCAGCAGTTGCAGCAATAGCAGTTAAAGTTCCACTACCTCTAATTTGAACATTTTTCAAATCTAATATATCAACTAAGCTTTTATAAGATTTATCTTTACTGTTATTCCAGTTAGAAACAGAATCAATCAATTCTGATATTTCATAGTGTACATCTTCGTATGCTTCTTCAAGACTCTTACCAAATTGACCTTCAAATGTTGGAACCCAAGCAGTGCTTAAATTAATTTCTTGTCTAATAATTCTTGGAATTTCTCGAGTCCACTGATTGAAAACCTTTGCATCATTTATATTAGGTACTCTGTTCATCGTCATCGTATATGCTAACGAAAGCGCGTGAAAAACAGCTCCTGCAATAGCCCTAGGGTGACCGTGAGTGGTAAGCGAATTTTTTATTATATCACTTAAAAATGACTCTGGGTTTTCAGGTGTTCGGCATGCCCAAACGTGAGGCTGGATTCTAATTACAGCCCCATTACCACCAGAGTGAATGTATAATGACTTACCTTGATAAAAATTGTTATACCAAGCTACATTTTTTTTCGCTAAAGATGAGGCTGCTATTTTTGACCCAATCCCAGCTCCAAGAGCATATGCTGACCATATTGGTAGCTCAATCTTTGAAAATGCATTAATACTAAAGTAGCCGTCACAATTGATAGACCGAGAGGTCGCAAGGCGTAATTGAGTATCGTCAGAATATGTACCAACCGGCATGGAAACTGATGGTCCGTATGTACCACCTATTTTTCGTTTCCACTCCACCAGTTCAACAACTGTTACAGCACCAGTCCTTTTACTAACCATCCTTGAGTCGGCCAACTCTGTAATAAAGCCTAAGGCATCACCGTATGCAGCCCATAGAGCAGAGTTAACAGTATTTATTTCTTTTAATTTAATCATATTCTCAACCATTACCTCTTAAATACACTTGGATCAACAAGCGTCTCTATAGACTTATTATACAAAGACATCTGAGCCTTTACACAAGACTTGGAAGCTTCATCAGGAACATAGATCTTTTTAAGATACTCAAATGAAAGACCATCTGGGTATAATACCTCAGCCTGTTCGCAAGTAGTCCATGAAGGTAAATGTTCATCACTTCGATAATACTTAACTTGAAATTTTCCCTCTATCGGATTGTTAAACATATCAACAAATCCTTTATAGCCTTGTGAACGATTGCAAGAAGGATAAATATTGTTTGTTGTAGTAAAAAAAACACCTTCATGTTCAAGTATTTCAGTAGAAAATGAAAGGACAACCCAAAACATATCTACGCCACGGTGTATGTACTGTGAGTACCCAAAAAATTCATAATTTAGCTTTGATACCGACAAGTTAATGTAGTCGAGCCACTTTGGATTTTTTTCTTTACGAGATTCTGAATTTTGTTTGAATATAAATGCTAGAGTGTCTTCCTTATGAAGCTTTGAATTTGGTAATACTTGGGACTGAGCAAGCATCCCCAGAAAGCCACTATTCGTGGTGAAGTGTAAAACTTCAGTGATATCTCTTTGATTAACCTCGTCAATTATTATCATACTCTCACCATCTCATAAGTACTATCATCTAAGTGCTTTAAGAATGACGGTTTACTTGTATTGTTATAACTAATAATCACGTTTTCCTTCGCTCTAGTGATAGCCATCGATAATAATTTTATTACTGTTGAATAATCAACATCTTCATTATCATCGGAAGCAAAAGAAAAATGTCTATCCTCTAATCCCACTATAAACACATAGTCAAATTCCAACCCTTTAGCTGAATGAATCGTAGATAGCGCAATGTTGGTATCAGCAGGGGGCCAATAGCTTTCACCTGTAATTTCTACAAACTCTAAGCCTTTTCTTGTAAGCGTCTTTTTAAGCTCATCAAACCACCCCCCCCCTTTTGCATGAAGGAAGCCAACGCTTTCATTTGATAAATCAACATGGCTAGACAAATACTCAAACACATATTCCATCTGCCTTCTGAATCGTCCTTCTATCACTATTGGTTTAGGACCATTCCTTCTTATTTCATCCAATTTAGGTAAAGTACCATCATCATCAATGGTTATTAACGAGTTTTCTATCAATTTACTTGCAAATTTTGCAATTTCAATAGTATTCCTATAATTCCGTTCTAATCGAGCATAAGAGGTCTCTTTAATATCAATACCAGCCTCTCTCCATGTAAAACCACGCTTATATATTTTTTGATTCGTATCTAATACAATCGTTGTGAAATTAACATCTGCTAACTGTTTTGTTATAGCTTTTAGTTGGTTAGCTGAAAAATCTTGAGCCTCATCGACAATCGCAATGTTAATATCATCAAACTTCTCTTTTGAAAAGATTAAAGCAAGGTCATTCCAATCCAATGCACCAGCAACTTTTTTAGATTCAATATATGGATACACCACTTCATCGAGAATTTGCCTCCTAAGTTGCTTATCAACACGCGGCTTTCCTCCTCGACCAGTTCGTTCCATATCAATATAACTCTCTAAATCATCCCCATCTAAACGCCCCTGTAAATACTCTACTTCATCGGCTAAAAACTGAGCCGTTAAGGAGATTGACATACCTAGTTCTTTTATTTTTTCTTCTTGTACTTTTGCATTCCATATATTTGGACGATAATCCATACGTCTATACATATATTTAGATAAAGTTATAACTTCCACATCTAATTTTTTTTGTACGTCTGAAGGAATAATTGCTTCTTGGTTTACTAAATCCTCAATATAAGCAGCTAAAGTTCTATTGAAAGTAAATACTCTTATTTTGATGGGACTTTCATTATTATTTTGAGCAAAGTGGTCGACCAACCAACCTATTGATAACTTCATCATCAAAATTGATGTAGTTGTCTTTCCACTGCCTGCAGCACCTCTAATTATTTTTGTACCCGGTCTAGGCCAAACCATTAGCTTCATTTGCTCTGGTGTAGGAACCACAGTCTGTAGAGTTTTCATTAAGTTAGCTCTTTAATGCAAAATATTAATTCTTGTATCATAAAAGCAAATTTAAATCATTAACATAAAACCCATTACGTGATTCACAGTACTTTTATAGTAGCTACTTATTCATGTATAAAATCGGCACTTAACTATAAAAATTTTCATAGACAAAGACGACTTAATCTAACGGTTAGGATTTGCTTTATTCTAATACCCCTTAACCGTTGCAATACTAAGTTGTAACTCCTTCGCCATATTACTCTGTGACAAACCACTAGCTTTTTTAGCTTGCACCGCTATGATCGTCTTATGAGCTTCTAGCCTGCCAAGTTTTTTACCTTGAACTTTAGCGCGCTCAATCTCCTCTTTCGTGCGTACTCTAATTCGATTTCTTTCGAACTCAGCGAAGGCTGAGAACATCTGCAGCATCAGCTTACTCTCAGCACTTGAAAGGTCTGCTACAGGTAAATCTAAGCAAACGACTTTGATGCCTTTATCTGTAAGCAGGTTTATTGTGTTTTGTACGTCTATGTTGTCTCGACCTAATCAGTCTAGCTAAGACCACCAGCATATCGCCACTTCCCATCTAGTGATCAATTAATATCTTAAACTTCGTCAATTATTCAATTACCCGCAAAATACTCTCAAATTCCTATCCCCTAATTTCCTTCAAACCACAAAAAAGGGAGTCTTTCGACTCCCTTTCAGGTATAGCGTTAATAGCTGTATCAGCATTTTACGCAGGAAAAATCATTTTAGAGCAAGGCCTTTTGCTGCGACGTGTAGTGCTTTTCTACACGAGCAGCAAAGTAACGCCGCTATAAACGATTTTAACCAGTAAAATTACATCATACCGCCCATGCCGCCCATACCACCCATGCCGCCCATATCTGGCATAGCAGCTGAATCTTGTGGTACTTCACATACCATTGCTTCAGTAGTGATCATTAGGCCTGCAATAGATGCTGCGAACTGTAGTGCGCTACGCGTTACTTTAGTTGGGTCTAGGATACCCATCTCTAGCATGTCGCCGTATGTGTCGTTACCAGCGTTGTAACCAAAGTTACCTTCGCCTTTCTTAACGTTGTTTGCGACTACTGATGCTTCTTCACCTGCGTTAGTTGCGATTTGACGTAGTGGCGCTTCCATTGCACGTAATGCAATGATTACACCGTGCTTTTGGTCTTCGTTGATCACGTCTACGTTAGCAATCTTAGAAGCTACGCGTACTAGGGCAACACCACCACCAGCAACCACACCTTCTTCAACCGCTGCGCGAGTTGCATGTAGTGCATCTTCTACGCGTGCTTTTTTCTCTTTCATTTCAACTTCAGTTGCTGCGCCAACTTTGATTACTGCAACACCGCCAGCTAGTTTAGCCATACGCTCTTGTAGTTTCTCTTTGTCGTAGTCAGAAGTTGATTCTTCAGCTTGGATCTTAATCTGGGCAACACGTGCTTCGATTTGAGTCTGTTCGCCAGTACCATCGATGATAGTGGTGTCATCTTTAGTGATCACAACGCGCTTAGCAGTACCAAGATCTTCTAAAGTTGCTTTTTCTAGCTCTAGACCAATCTCTTCAGCGATAACAGTACCACCAGTTAGGATTGCGATATCTTGTAGCATTGCCTTACGACGGTCACCAAAGCCTGGCGCTTTAACAGCAGCAACTTTAACGATACCGCGCATGTTGTTCACAACTAATGTTGCTAATGCTTCACCTTCAACGTCTTCTGCAACGATAAGCAGTGGCTTACCTGTTTTAGCTAGACCTTCAAGGATTGGTAATAATTCACGGATGTTAGAGATCTTCTTGTCTACTAACAGAATGAATGGGCTATCTAGTTCAACGCTGCCAGTTTCTGGCTTGTTGATGAAGTATGGAGATAGGTAACCGCGATCGAACTGCATACCTTCTACTACGTCTAGTTCGTTCTCTAGCGCTTGACCTTCTTCAACAGTGATCACGCCTTCTTTACCTACGCGATCCATCGCAGTTGCGATGATGTCACCAATTGATTCGTCAGAGTTAGCTGAAATAGTACCAACCTGAGCAATCTCTTTAGTGTTAGCACATTCTTGTGAAAGTGCTTTTAGCTCGATAACGGCAGCAGCAACTGCTTTGTCGATACCGCGCTTAAGATCCATTGGGTTCATACCAGCTGCAACAGCTTTTAGGCCTTCAGTCACAATTGCTTGTGCTAACACGGTTGCAGTTGTTGTACCGTCACCGGCTGCATCGTTGGCTTTAGAAGCAACTTCTTTCACCATTTGTGCGCCCATGTTTTCGAACTTATCTTCTAGTTCGATCTCTTTCGCTACTGACACACCATCTTTAGTGATTAGTGGAGCACCAAAGCTCTTGTCTAGTACTACGTTACGACCTTTAGGGCCTAATGTTACTTTTACTGCGTTTGCAAGTACGTTAACGCCCGCTAGCATTTTTACGCGTGCGTCATTACCGAATTTTACTTCTTTAGCTGCCATGTCTAAGTATCCTTTAAACTTATTTAATTAATTGGAAAATCTGGGTAGCGAATCGACGTCTATGCGATTATTCAGCTACTACAGCCATTAGGTCAGCTTCTGATAGGATCAGAACTTCTTCACCATCGATCTTTTCTTTCTTAACGCCATAACCTTCGTTGAAGATCACAACATCACCCACTTTAACGTCTAGTGGTTGTACTGTGCCATTTTCTAAAATGCGACCGTTGCCTACCGCTAGAATTTTACCGCGGCTTGATTTCTCAGCAGCGCTGCCAGTTAGCACGATGCCACCAGCTGATGTTGATTCAACTTCTAAACGTTTTACGATAACGCGGTCATGTAATGGACGAATGTTCATCTAAGCAGTCTCCTAATGATCTTTTGGGCCAACGAATGCATGTGGCTGGTCAATTTACTATTTGAACCTTTCTGGTTCGCTCTGTTTTGATATATGGGGGAATTTTTAGGAGACTCAAGGGTCATTGATAAAATATTTTTCACTTTTTTTTGACCTAGCTTTTATTTCTGACACGCTAAGCTGTTAGAATTTATTCACTATTAGCGAATTAAGGCGAATCTAATACATGAAAGACAGACACGGGTTGTTAACTCAGCCGATTGGTCGTGTGCTGCTCAACATGAGCCTCCCCAACTTGATTGGTATCTTAACTATTTTGGCGTTTAACCTCGTCGACACCTTTTTTATCAGTAAATTAGGCACAGACGCGTTAACTTCAATTAGTTTTACCTTTCCGGTGACTTTGGTGGTTTCAAGTATCGCTATTGGTATTGGTGCCGGGGTCGCTACCCGTTTAGGTCGCCTAATTGGTGGCGGACATGCCCAACAAGCTAAAGTCTTTTTAGGGGATAGCCTGTTACTCACGGTATTAATGGTATCGGCCATTGCCATTATTGGTAGCCTTTGCATTAAGCCGCTGTTTTTATTATTAGGCGCTGAACCGAGCCACATTCCGCTGATCCGCCAATATATGTCGATATGGTTTTTAGGGGTGCCGTTATTGGTGCTACTGATGGTGGGTAACCAAGGTTTACGTGCTACGGGTAATACTCGCGCCCCTGCGGCGATTATGTCGCTGGCGGCGATCATTAACCTAATTTTAGATCCCTTGCTTATTTTTGGTATTGGCCCGTTCCCACAGTTAGGTATTCAAGGTGCCGCAATCGCCACCGTGATCTCTTGGTTAACAGCATTTTTATTATCCGCTTATCTGTTGTTGCTTAAGCATAAAATGTTGCAGTTTGGCAGCATTGATTTGAGTCGCTACCGTGAAAACTGGAAGCAACTAGCTCATATTGCCCAGCCAGCAACCTTGATGAACTTAATTAACCCATTAGCTAATGCGGCCATTATGGCGCTACTGGCACGGATGGATCATGATGCGGTGGCCGCTTTTGGTGCCGGGACGCGAATTGAATCTATTATGCTGATTGTGGTGATGGCACTGTCTTCTAGCTTAGTGCCTTTTGTGGCGCAAAACTTAGGTGCTGGCCAGCAATATCGTGCACGCCAAGCGCTCTTATATTCAGTCAGTTTTGTACTGATATTCCAAACGGTTTTGTATCTACCACTCGCCTACTTTGCCGAACCCATTGCCCATCTATTTAGCCAAGACGCCAATGTAATTGAGTGGTTATCGTTTTATATTTTGGTATTGCCTATCGCTTATGGCCCACTTGGAGTGGTGATTTTGGTGGCAACGTCACTCAATGCTTATCACCGCCCTATGGCCTCGCTATTATTAAATGTGGCGCGTCTATTTGGCCTAATGTTACCGCTAGCGGCGGCTGGTGCTTACTTCTTTGGTGTTGCCGGCGTATTTGTGGCGCTGCCTATCAGTAACGCCATTGCCGGTATTGCCTGTTTAATTATTGCGAAGAGCATTACTGAACCAAGCAATGCCACTGACGATATTGTGCCGATGACCGAGCAATAATCAGCATGGTTATTGAGTAACAAAAAGGCGACCTTAGGTCGCCTTTTTTTTCGCTATGATTAAGTTAATCACGCTTATTATCTTTATCATCAATTTGATGTGTCTCTGGACGCTTATCACTTGCATCTGGCTTGCGTTCAAAGTCGCCATCAAAGGTATTCCCCTCTTGCTGGTCAAAAGGATTGTTATTAAATGGGCCTTGCTGACCAAATGGATTTTGACCTTGGCCGCCAAAACCTGCACCAAATTGTCCTTTTGCCACCATTTTTAGCTTCATTCGCTTAAACACGTAAGCGGCAACGGGTTTACGGGTAAATGGCGTCAGTAACAGTAAACCAATAAAGTCGGTGACAAAGCCTGGGATCACTAACAACACACCCGCCATTGCTAGCATCATACCTTCAACAATCTCTTGCCCAGGTGCTTCACCTCGTGCCAGCTTTTGCTGCACGTCCATTAAGGTACTGATACCTTGGCTACGCACCAGCGATGCCCCCACAACCGCAGTAAATAAACATAATGCGACGGTAGTCCACACGCCTAGCACTTCACCAACGCGGATCAATACTGAGATTTCTATAGTTGGGATCACAATAAATATGATCAATAGCGCAAAAAACATGTTTGCCTCAATTTTTTGTAGGGTTATTGAAAACTAAATATGGGGTCAACGGTCTATTTTCAAGTATTTGCTCACTATTTTATGGTTCGATTAATGCATCAAACCGAGAAAACACGTACAGTAGCAACCCTATTCATTCATTGCTGAGGTTAATGTGTCTAGCAACAATCAGTTTTCGATGGTGATCACCACCTGCCCGACAACCGAGAGTGCCAAACTCATCGCACAATCTCTGGTGAACGATAAGCTTGCAGCTTGTGTTCAAATAATGGCACCGATGACATCTTTCTACCACTGGCAAGACCAAATTTGTCAAGACAGTGAAATTGCGCTGCACATTAAATGCTGCACTCAAGATTATCAAGCCATAGAGCAACGCATTTGTGAGCTACATCCTTATGACGTACCACAAATTATCGCCCTATCAATAACCGATGGACTTCCACGCTATTTAGATTGGATTAAACAAACGTGCCAACGATGAAAAAAATTATTACCCTGTTTCTGACTGCACTGGTGTTAATTGCACCAGTGGCTCACAGCGAAGGTTTACTGAGCTCAAAAGGCTTTGACTTTCTAGGCAGTGAACCGCAACTCATGCCTGTTGACCAAGCTTTCGTATCTGACTTCAAACAAGAAGGCAATCAGCTCAAGATTAATTGGGTAATTGCAGACGGCTACTACATGTACCGTGACAAGCTCAAATTTGAAGCCAATGGCGCAACCATCGGTGAAATAGCACTACCGCAAGGTAAGATGCACCACGATGATTACTTTGGTAATCAAGAGGTGTATACCACTTATGTGGATATTCCATTAGCCCTAAAGTCGGCTCAAGCGGACTCAACCTTAACAGTGACCTTTATGGGCTGTGCTGAAGGTAAGCTATGTTTTCCACCAACTAAGCGCTCAGTCACACTTGAGCCAGTGGCAGACAATGCTGGCATAGTAAGCCAAGCAACCCAAAAGCAAGTACAAGCTGAGAACCAAGCCCAAGGTAATGCGAGCAGCGTTGTCAGTGAGCAAGATAGCTTAAGTAAAATGCTGTCTGGCAATAACATGTTTTGGACCTTATTAATCTTCTTCGGCTTAGGTGTTGGGTTAGCATTAACCCCATGCGTATTCCCAATGTATCCTATTTTGTCTGGCATTATTGTCGGCCAAGGCCAAAAGCTGTCAACGGCTAAAGCCTTTACACTATCAATGGCTTACGTACAGGGCATGGCAATCACCTACTCGATTTTAGGTTTGATTGTGGCTTCTGCTGGCATGAAGTATCAAGCAGCATTACAACATCCAGCCGTATTGATTGGTCTTGCCATTCTATTCTTAATCTTAAGCTTAAGTATGTTTGGCGTGTATGAGCTACAACTACCATCACGTTGGCAGCAAAAAATGAACTCGGTGTCGAACAACCAAAAAGGTGGCAACCTGATTGGCGTGTTTATGATGGGGGTCATTTCTGGCTTAGTGGCTTCACCTTGTACTTCGGCGCCACTGTCTGGTGCGCTGATCTATATCGCCCAGTCAGGCAACTTATTAATGGGCTTCTTAGCCTTGTATATTCTGTCTATGGGTATGGGCTTGCCACTGCTATTAATCGGTACCTCCGGTGGTAAGTTATTGCCACGAGCAGGTAGCTGGATGAATATCATTAAGACAGTATTTGGCTTCTTGCTGATTGCGGTTTCTATCGTGATGATCAGCCGTATTTGGCCGGGTGCAATTACCGATATTCTTTGGTCAGTTTGGGCGATTTGTTTAGTGGGCTACTTTATGCACCAAAACAAATTGACTGAATTTAACTGGAAGCAAACTGTGCGTTCAGTGGCCTTGATTCTTTGTCTACTAGCCAGCTTCTCGTATGGCTTCCAAGCGGCGATGAGTGCACTTGGTTTCCAATCATACGCGAGCACGTTTAACGGTCAAAACACTGCCCCAGTAGATGCGCCTAAGTTTAAGTTAATTAAATCGGTAGCCGATGTTGAAGCAGAAGTTGCCGCCGCCAAAGCCGCAGGCAAACCTGTATTAATCGACTTCTACGCTGACTGGTGTGTAGCTTGTAAAGAGTTTGAAAATATCACCTTTAAAGACAAGCAAGTACAGCAGCGCTTAAGCCAATATGTATTGTTAAAAGCCGATGTCACTAAAGGCGATGCGACCGATAATGCCCTCCTTGAGCATTATAAGGTACTCGGCTTACCGACCTTGCTATTGTTTAATCAACAAGGTGTTGAAAACAATAACTTACGTATCACCGGCTTTATGGGCCCAGAAGCATTTGCCAAACATTTAGATGTGTTACTGACCAAGTAATCCATAACACGCTAAATTAGCACCCCATTCTTTGGTATTAAAAACGAACTTTTTATTAAAAAAGTTCGTTTTTTTGTCGATAAATCAATATTATTTATTCACTTAATAGGCTCTTGCATCCGCAAATAGCCTCAGCTATAGCCATACACTATAATTATTGTTAGCTGTATTTTAGCGTAAAGGGATCATATGGAACCGGCCATTCTTGTCATTACTCTCGTCTGCGGCATGCTTGTAAACCGCATAGGATTACCGCCACTTATAGGCTATTTAGCCGCTGGATTTGCACTTTATTTATTTGGCATTAATGAACAAAGTTTGCCACTGCTAGAGTCGTTAGCCAACCTTGGTGTAACCCTACTTTTATTTGTTATCGGCCTCAAATTAGACTTAAAAAGCTACTTAAGGCTGAAGTGTGGGCGGGTTCGAGTCTGCACTTGATGATCTCCATGCTGCTGTTTGTGCCGCTGCTGAAACTGCTGGCGTTTATCGGCCTTGATCAACTCACTGATTTAGACTTCAATCAACTGTGTTTAATCGGTTTTGCCTTAAGCTTCTCCAGCACCATTTTTGCAGTAAAGGTGTTAGAAGACAAAGGTGATATGCAAACCCTTTATGGCCGCGTATCTATCGGTATTCTGATTATGCAGGATATCTTTGCGGTAGCGTTCTTAACTATCTCTAAGGGTGATTTCCCAAGTATTTGGGCACTGGGATTAGTGTTACTACCACTGGCACGCCCTCTATTATTCCGCGCCTTAGACAAGGTCGGTCACGGTGAGTTGTTAGTACTTTTTGGGTTAGTGATGGCCTTGGTACTCGGCGCGTGGTTATTTGAGATTGTAGGACTAAAACCTGATTTAGGCGCACTGATTATTGGTGTATTAATGGCAGGGCATCCCAAATCATCTGAGCTGGCTAAATCACTGTTCTACTTTAAGGAGCTATTCTTAGTCGCCTTCTTCTTAACGGTTGGTTTAAATGGCCTACCAAGTGTTGATGACATGATGCTGGCGCTGATTTTAGTCGCCTTAGTACCACTTAAAATTGCCTTGTTTATCGGCTTATTAACCCGCTTTAAGTTGCGTTCACGTACCAGTTTAATGGCATCATTTAACTTGGGTAACTACAGTGAATTCGGCTTAATCGTAGCCGCAGTTGCCACTCAAAAAGGTTGGTTACCTGAGCAATGGCTGATTATTTTAGCGGTGGCATTAAGCTTTAGCTTTGTATTAGCCGCGCCACTTAATATGTTTGTTAGCCAAATTTATCAACGTTTCCAACCAAAATTAAAACAGCTTGAGCGCTTTCCTCTGCATCCTGAAGACAGACCGATACAGGTGGGTAACCCTCGCTTCTTAGTACTGGGAATGGGCCGTATTGGCTGCGGGGCTTATGATGAACTACGTCAACAATTTAATGCCGAAATACTGGGTATTGAACACAAACAAGAGCTCGTTGATTTCCACCGCCAGCAAGGGCGTAATGTGGTACAAGGCGATGCGCTTGATACTGACTTTTGGGAAAAGTTAGAACGAGCCCCGAGTTTAGAAATCGTGATGCTGGCAATGCCTAATCATGCAGGTAATGCCTTTGCTGTTGAGCAACTGAAAAAGCTTGAATACCAAGGTAAGATTTGCGCTATTGTGCAATATGCTGAAGATGGTGACGCATTAAAAGAGGCTGGCGTACATACGGTATTTAACCTATATGAAGCAGCAGGCACTGGTTTTGTTGATCATGTAGTCAGTGAGATGTGTGAACAGACGAATAGCAGCCTGCAAAACGATAAAAATGAAGTAAAACACGCCATTTAATCCATTAGTAACTGCTAACATTTTATAAATGAAGCGTTTGGATTAAAATAGCAATAGAAAGCTTATAAAACATAAGCTTTCTTAATAAAAAACCGCGCATTTGCGCGGTTTAATTTTTAATCGTCGTAATCATCGCCCCAGTCATCATCAAAATCATCACTGATTGATTCTAACTCTGGCTCTGGCTCTAACTCTTCCTGTTTAGGCTTGCGAACAGGCGCAGCACTTGGACTTTCTAAGTCTAAACGGGCACGATGTTTTGCCATAAATTCTGCACGAGCTGCTTTCCATGCCGCACCATATTCGGCTTCTGCAGCAGCGACTGCTGCATCATCAAGTTCATGCAAATTAACGTTAACAATGTCTTTAACGAACTCAATAATCGCGCCACGACCCGCATGGTAGAAGTATACTCGACCCGGTTGAGCTTCAGGCAACTGATTATCATGAATAACGATGGTATCACCACGAGCCGTTTTTAACTCGCCGTACCAAACTTGTTTCTTTGTCGTGTTATACATATATGCCAATACCCTTAAATCAACACATACAATTAAAAACTCTCGGTCACAAATGTTTTACGAAAACACTTGGCCAACCATATTCAAGAATAGCTAAGTCTATTTAGGGGCTATTCTTACAGAAACATTTTCAGAATCAAGACTTGTTGTCATATTTTTTTACTAGATTAAGCCAAATAACTTGCTCAAGCGCACAAAACCAACAATAAACTAAGCAAGTGACAGCCAGCAATTGTCATTTTAACTTTTACAACACAATCACGATACAGGACAGCAGCATTATCTAATGTAGCATATTAAGGATTATCTATTTTAACAAAGACACCCTATTAGCACCTGTCTTGAAACTCACTTGCTCGTTAATGCATAAATAGCGCTTGTTTGCGATTATTGTCAAGCATTAATCAACAAAATATATAACGTTAATAACAACCAACTTATCGTGACAATAACGATGTTATTATGCACAAAATTAAATCTTGTTTGAGCGATAATAAACAGCATAAATTGATTGTCATTAACCAATATAGGTCAGATTTAACGCAATTGCTAAGCCTGAGATTATTGTTTTTATCAAGCACAGTTTAGTGAACTGTTAATATAACTATGTGACCAAGTTAACACTATGAAAATATTGAAATTAGTACTTGTACACAGGCAGTCTTTGACATATTATCAGCGCCGATATTTGGAAGAACGTCGTCTCCGGTGAGGCGTCCGGACTTCAAATCCGGGTAGGGCTGCCAGCAGTCCTGGGTAGGTTCAACTCCTATGTTCTTCCGCCAAATATCTTCTGCCAATCTTATCTTGTTTACCACTCCATTTTAGTCCAAAAAAATGCCCGCATTAGCGAGCACTTTCGATGATGTTCTATGAACAATAAACCTGTGATAACGATGTCTGCTTTGGCAATATCTGTTCTGCCGCGTCACAATCAATACGTTCGCCATGGCTGTAAATTGTAGCGCGATTATTACGACAAAATCCCACCAGCGTAATGTTACATTTTTCGGCAAGCTCGACTGCTAGGCTGTCGCCGCTGAAATAGCAAAAATAATTTCGATATTGGCACTAGCCGCTTTTTGTACCATCTCAAAACTGGCACGACTGGTCAGCAAAATCGCTTGCGGTACGGGGCAATCATGACGAGCTACAGCCCCAATTAACTTATCGAGTGCAATATGACGTCCCACATCTTCAAAGGTGGCACAAATATCTCCCGTACGATTAAGCACCATTGCAGCATGAGTTGCACCAGTCTCATTGAATACACTTTGCTGAGCAGCAATAGCATCAAGTGTGGCGGGTAAGTAATTGATATTGAAGCGACGCTGCATGGATACTTGTTTAACCGGCTTCATTGCATGTTCAAGTTGGGCAACACCACATAGACCACAACCAGTACGGCCAGCCATACTGCGGCGTTGTTCTTTAAGCGCCATAAAGCATCGATTAGTAATTTCGATATGAATTAAGATGCCGTTATCGACCTCTTCAATATCGACCCCTTTAATCTCAGTTAACTGATCCACAATCCGTTCAGATAGCGTAAAACCAATGGCAAACTGTTCTAAATTGGCTGGGGTTGCCATCATCACAGTATGGGAAATACCGTTATAGATAAGTGCAACGCGCACCTCATTGGCTAAGGTTTCAGTAATATCACTGGTATTGGCACTGCGATATAAACTCACGCTTTTGCTACTGGTAATCTGATTGCTATTTAGATCCATTTTACTTCTCTTCAATCACCATAATGGATGGTGTACTAATAATCGATTAATGTTCGCTATACAGCTCGGCGTCACGAATAGTGCGGCAATTGTCGCCATAGCAGCGACGAGTAAAACCGCTACGGTCAAACAGTTCTAACACTTGAATACTGACTTTACGGCCAAGGTTAATGAGCTGTTTAAAATCTGCGGTCGCCAATACCGTGTGATTGCTCATGTAATCACGGATCAAAGCGGCATATTGGTACACTTGCAGACTCAATAAATAACGATCTTTAACCACTGCCGTCAGTTCACCAATTTGCACTAACTTGTAGCACAGACTACGAATGGTTTGCGGCTCACAGTTAAGCTGTTTAGCAAAATCTGTAACCCATAATGGCTGCTGTTGCTCTAGCAATAATGTTTGCATCTGCTGCCATAGCGGTAGTTCTTGCGCGGTTAAACTGATTTGATGTTGTGGCAAATGGTACAAGCCACGTGAGCTTTGCAATTGAGCTTGTTCACATAGCTGTTTTAAGAGATGGAAAATCACATTATCAGGCACGGTTAAGTGACTCATACGCGCGAGACGACTGCGACCTAAACCTAATTCATCTTGGTGAGTTTGATGATATTGTGCAATCACCTGATATAAGCGCGTTGCCATCTGTTGATAACGTTCAGGATCAATCAATTGATCGTCGATCTGCTGTAGCCCAAGTTCACTAGCCATCTGCTTAATTTGCGCGGGCAATAACTGCCATGCCCAGCAGCAATCTGCTTGGCTTAAACTGGTGTGACGGCAGCTAACTTGCAGTGCGGCAAGCGGAGTAACGCTTTGCGCAAGCTGATTTAGATAAGCAATGCGTTCTGGTTTACGCTTACCACGGTTTGGCGGCACTAATTCTAATACTTGTGCGCCCCCCAGTGTCAGTTTTGCACCTGCATCACGGATCACTATGGTATCTAATTGGGTCAGTAACAGCGGCTGCTCAAATTGCAGCTCGACCAAATGCCCTTGCTTATCGGCTGCTGCCAAATAAGCAATACGACCAATACAGTGTTCTCCACCATGATGAAAATGCACGCTTTGCCAATGTGTCGGGGTAATCTCGCCTTGAAAAAGTGCGGTCACCCGCGTTGATTTTTCAATTTGTGGCAACTGGGTTAACCAATCACCACGCTGCGGTAACTGGTGGTTATCAATACCCGTTAGGTTAAGAGCGACTCGTTGTTGGGCACTGCCCTGCTCGGCTACTTGTCCTTGTGCATGAATGCTACGCACTCGTAATGGTTGCGACTGGCCACTGCAATAGAGTTTATCGTCAATATGCACTGTGCCACTGATCACTGTGCCCGTTACCACCACACCGGCACCTTTCACACTAAAGACGCGATCTATGGTCATTCTAAAGGCACTGTCAATCTCATTTTGGCGAGCAAGTTCTGTCATCGCGAGCTGACAAAGATGTTGTTTTAATGGCTCAATCCCTTGCATGCTGATAGCCGATACCGCAAAGCGATATTGGCAAATATCGACATTGGCAAGTAACAGATCAATTTGTTGCTCCACAGACTCTAATTGGCTCGGTTCAACTTTGTCACACTTACTGATAACGATGGTTAAGCTGGCTAGATTAAGCAGTTGTAAAATCGCCAAATGTTCGCGGGTTTGTGGCATTACGCCATCATCGGCGGCAATAATTAATAAGGCATGTTTGGCATGTGATACGCCCACCAGCATATTATTAATAAATTTTTCATGGCCCGGTACATCAACAAATGCTAAACGCAATTCACGGCTGACATTCATAAAGGCATAACCTAAATCAATGGTCATGCCGCGACGTTTCTCTTCCGGTAAGCGATCGGTATCAACTCCGGTTAGCGCCTGAATCAAGGTCGTTTTACCATGATCAACATGGCCTGCGGTAACCATGATCATAGGCGTGTCTCCAATTGCTTAACGCTATGATTTAATCCTTGTTGCAGTAACTGCTGTAGCTCATCAATATTGTCGCAACCTCGCAGATCTAACCATAACAGATCACTATGAATACGGCCGATAATCGGTTTCGTTAATTGTTTGAGCGTCTTATCTAACTGTAGTAATTGGCTGGAGTTAGCCGCTTTAATACAGAGAGCGATTGATTCAAGTAGTTGATCGGGCTGCGAACCACTGCCCACTTGGGTAAAACAAGGTTGAATACTGATCCTAAAATAGGCGGAAACAGGTAATTGACTGATGAGTTGCTGCGCCATATTGGTGAGTTCTGAGACTGGCTTGGCAAGTTTCGCTAACATAGGTAATTGTTGCGGTAATTGCTCTGGTTGACGGTATAAACGCAGCGTGGCCTCTAACGCAGCAAGGGTCATTTTATCACAGCGCAATGCACGTTTAAGTGGATGAGATTGCAGTTTATCAATCATTTTTTTATCGCCCACCACTAAGCCGGCTTGCGGTCCACCGAGCAGTTTATCACCTGAAAAACTGACTAGATTAACGCCATCTTTGAGCATTTGCTGTGGCATCGGCTCTTTGGTTAAACCAAATTGAGATAAGTCTGTTAAAGCACCGCTGCCTAAATCGGAAAGTAGCGCAATCCCTTGCGCATGGCATAGCGAAGCTAACTCGCATTCATCTACCACCGCCGTAAAACCACTAATGTGATAATTACTGGTATGAACTTTCATAATAGCGGCGGTGTTATCGGTAATGGCCGCCTCATAATCACTTAAATGAGTGCGATTGGTGCAACCGACTTCGACCAGAGTACAGCCCGCTTGTCGCATGATATCGGGAATGCGAAAAGCGCCGCCGATCTCCACCAATTCTCCGCGTGAAACAATCACCTCTTTACCCGGTGCAATAGCGGCTAACATCAGTAATACTGCGGCGGCATTGTTATTCACAATACAGCAAGCTTGGGCGCCGGTAAGTTCATGGATCAACTCGCCAATATGTTGATCGCGGTGACCGCGTTGCCCTAAGCCCATATCAAACTCTAATGGGATGGGTTCTCGCATCACAGTAGTTACCGCATCAATTGCAGCTTGGCTCATTTGCGAACGCCCTAAATTGGTATGCAAAACTGTGCCAGTTAAATTGATCACGGCTTGCATACTGTGGCGATCTTTATCTTGTAATTGTTGCTCAAGCTTAGCCACAATCGCTTGCGGATCTCGGCACCATACTGGCAAGCTGGCTTGACTGGCAATCATATTACGGGCTTGATTGAGCAACTCAGTTAGCTGCTGTTTGACCCATGCTTTACCATAAATATCGCTAAGGCCGATCACTTGAGGTATCAACAGTAAACTATCCATCGCAGGTAAGTGCCGATATAACGCCTGTGGATTGTTGATAACTTGAGTCATGGGTCTTTTATTTCCTTATCTTATAAATAACAAAAAAAGCAGACCACCAATGTGGTCTGCTTATTGAACAATCTTGATTATTGCTCGTGCGCTAATACAAATGGATTCACGGTTGTTGCTGTAAACCCTTGCTCAACCATATTTGATCAAATACATGGTCGCTAAGTCATCGACTGCAGCCTCTAGGCTTGGGTCAATATCAGTAAACAACATCTTGGTATAGCCATGGCAGTGATCGCAGCTTTCAATCCGTACGCTAGCTTGCTTTTCTTGCTCTGCCCATAGGTAAATTTTGTCGTCCTTGTCGCATACTGTGCAGGCAGCCCGCACCATATGCCACTCGGTTTCACACAAACTACAGTGCAAATAACGCAAACCTGTACGTGGTTTATCTTTGATCATGCTCACCACAGGATGGCTACCACAAACAGGACATAGCTGTTTGTGATCAGTCACTTGATGCGTAAGCTCAGGGATTGGCTTAGCCGCCCAATGCGACCAATACACGCTCATTGCCGCCCAAATAAATAGGCTATATTGAGCTGGTACTCGGCTAAATTCACCGCGGCGTAGTGCATTGCCATAATCCGCTAAAATAGCTTGATCCAATTGTCCTAACGTTTGCAGTACCTCGGCAATTTGCTCTGATACTACTGGCAATAACCCACTAATAAGCTCAAGCAATAGCACTTGCCAATATTGATTATCACCACAATGCTCAATTGAAAATGGCATCTCTTGGCCTGATACAAAACTTGGCATCGCACCAAAATCTGCATTTTTTGCAAGGCTTACCTGCATATTAACTAACTGCTCTAACAGCGTTAAGTAATCGACCATAGGTGAATCAATCGCAAGCTTTGCTAATCGCTCAGCGCGCTTTTGATAAACCGCAATCGGTGCAGGTGCTAAAATCGGGATAATCGCCAAATTCTGTGTTGGAATTTGATCAGCTTCGAGTATTGCTTGAGTCATAATTAATGTTTTTCCTGCTCTGATTCGTCTAGCATTAATGGATGATGTTTACGTACCCAAGCACGTGACACCTTGCCATACAACATGCCGGCAATAGAACCTTCAATCCAAGTTGCCATCCATACGTGAACGATTAAGCCCAGTAATAAAACGATGGCACATAGTGCATGGAAGAAGATCGCCCATTGCACAACTTCAGGGCTAAAGTGTGGCGCGAAATAAGGCTGCCACATAATGAAACCTGTCACAGTCAGTACTACTGAGGTCAAAATAAACATGCGAAATAGCATTTTTTGACCTGCGTTATAGTGACCTGCAGGCGGAATTTTATCTTCGTTGTCTAGCATCACATCTTTCATGTGAGCCATCCACGCCGCATCTTGCTTCTGGAACTTGTTATGCTTGTAATAACGAATTAGCAATAACATCCAAGTGAAGCACATTAAGACACCTGTAAATGGGTGTAAAACACGTGCAAGCTGTGGTGAGCCAAGTACCGCCCCCATCCACTGAAATGATGGATATAGGAACGAGAAACCAGACAAAATAGTGAAGAAAGCCGTTACCACAATAAACCAGTGACATAGGCGATCGAATAAACGATGACGCACAATCATTGATGACTTTTGCATAATCAATTACTCCTCGCTGCCATTGTTTTGTTCATCTTCTTGCACACGGTTACGACCGACAGCAATACGATGTACCAGTGCTAAACCGGCCATACCGATAATACCCGCAGTACCCAGTGGCTTTAACCAATCCTGTTTCAGGGTATTTGGTTTACTCACAACTGGATCTTTTGGCATACCATAAGCTTCTGGATTAGTGATATCTTCAAAGATCATGATCATGCCTGTACCACCAACACCTGCTGGGTTATAGATACCTGCTTTGGTTTTACCGTTAGCATGTAGCTGCGCCACACGTTGCTCGGCCAAAAATAGCATATCTTCTCGGGTACCAAACTTCAGTGCCCCAGTCACACATGTTTTCACGCATGACGGTTCCAAACCTGCCGCTAAACGATCGCTACACATAGTGCACTTGTAAGCTTTATGATCTTTTGGCGATAGCTTAGGCACACTAAATGGACATGCTGTGGTGCAATAACCACAACCGATGCATTTGTCTGCATCAAAATCCACAGTACCGTCAGCACGCTGGAAAATTGCACCTTCAGTTGAACATGCCATTAAGCATGATGGCTCATCACAATGCATACATGCAGTGTGAGTGAAGTTCCAATGGAACTTGTTATCATCCATCACTTCATGGAACTGCATTAGCGTCCAACATTCAGATGAAAGATCCATCGGGTTTTGGTAGCTACCTTGGAAGGTTCCTACTTCAGCACGTAGATCGTTCCACTCACTACATGCCACCTGACAACCTTTACAGCCTGTACATAAAGTCGCATCAAATAATTTTGCTACCTTATCTACCGCATGACGCGCTTGAGCTGGCGGCGTTAGCTCAGAGGTACCTGAGCGTAAAATAATATCTCTTGCAGACATAACTTAGATTGCCTCCGCCTTTTCGATGTTAACCAAGAATGCTTTGTACTCAGGAGTTTGCGTATTCGCATCGCCCACATATGGGGTTAGCGAGTTAATTTCATACGCTTCGCGAGTTAGGCCTTCATAGTTAGCGTGTAGCGGAATACCAATCGTATGCAACGTTTTACCATTTACAACATATGGTTGCAGACGCTTGGTCACTAAAGCTTTAGTCACAATATAGTTACGCTTAGAGCTCACCTTAACCCAGTCACCATTAGCGATGCCTTTCTGCTTCGCTAGCACTTCATCCATTTCGATAAAGTGTTGTGGCTGTGCAATCGCATTTAAGCGCGAGTGAGTCGTCCAGTTGTTAAAGTGCTCAGTTAAGTGATAGCTCGTACCCACATATGGGAAATCTTCAAAATCACCTAATTGCGCTTTATCGTCAGCAAAAATACGTACCGCAGGGTTAGTAATCACCTCTGGGTGCATAGGGTTGGTGCCGATTGGGCTTTCCATTGGCTCATAATGCTCAGGGAATGGACCCTCAGCCATTAAGCGGTTAGCAAATAAACGTGCATGACCTTCTGGTTGCATTAAGAAACCAGTTTTAGCACTCGCTTGTGGATCAAGCTTGCTATTGAAGTCAGGTACGTCAATACCGGTCCACTTACCGTCAGTCCACTCCATTAAGGTGCGGTCTTTATCCCATGGATTACCATTTACGTCAGCAGAGGCGCGGTTATAAAGGATACGGCGGTTTGCAGGCCATGCGAATGACCAACCTGGCGTAATACCTTTACCTGATGGATCAGCGTTATCACGACGTGCCATCATGTTGCCTTGCTCTGTCCAGCTACCGGTGTAAATCCAGCAACCACAAGCGGTACTACCGTCTGCTTTTAGCTCACCAAAGCTGCTTAACTGACGACCTGTAGCCACATCTTGACCGTTTAGCTGCTTAGCCACTTCTTCTGCAGTTGGGTTAGCAGGGTTAACGTATTGCCAATCTAACGCAGCAACTGCTTCTGGTAGTGCACCACCTTCTTCAGCATATAAACGCTTAAGTTCAGCAAGGATACCTGCCCAAATTTCGCCATCAGCCTTAGCTTCTTTTGGTGAATTTGCGCCCTTCCAGTGCCACTGCATCCAACGACCCGAGTTCACAATCGTACCTTCTTCTTCGGCAAAACAGCCGGTAGGTAGACGGAACACTTCAGTCATGATGTTAGCAGTATCAACTTCGTTAAATAGCTTCTTGTTACGCCAGAAAGTTGCTGTTTCAACCGCTAATGGATCAACCACAACAAGGAACTTCAGCTTAGCTAATGCTTCATTAATTTTTGCTTTATTTGGTAGTGAGCTTAGGACGTTAAAGCCCTGCACAATATAACCATTGACCTTACCTTGCTTCATCATCTCAAAGTAACGTAGTACGTCGTATTGCATGTCCCACTTTGGCATCCATTCATAACCGAAGTTATTTTCTGGTGTTGCAGCTTCACCCCAGAAAGACTTCATTAATGAAACGAAGAATTTAGGGTAATTTTGCCAGTAGTTAGTTTGACCAGGACGTAGTGGTTTAGGCGCGTGATGTTCAAAGTGCGCTTGTAAATCTACATCTTTATCACTTGGTAACTTCAAGTAACCAGGTAGGTTCTGACATAGCAGACCCATATCGGTAATACCTTGAATATTTGAGTGACCACGTAGCGCGTTAACACCGCCACCTAGCATACCCATGTTACCCAGAATTAACTGTACCATTGCCATAGAGCGAATGTTTTGTGCGCCCTTGGTATGTTGAGTCCAACCTAATGCATACAAGAAAGTTGCGACTTTATTATTTGCATGAGTGGCACCAATCACCTGACAAACCTGCTCATATTGAGCTTTAGGAGTACCGGTAATATTGACAACTTTGTCGATGGTATAACGATCAACATGTTGCTTTAATAAGTTCCATACACAACGAGGGTGTTCTAGGCTTTCATCAACCATGGCATAGCCTTGGTCATCAAGCTCATAGAACCATGACTCTTTGTCATAACTACCTGTTTTAGGATCGTAGCCGGTAAATAAACCGTCTTCGTAACCATAATCTTCACGCACGATAAAGCTCGCGTTAGTGAAGGTTTTAACATAGTCATAGTTAACTTGGTTGGTATCGATTAAATAACGAATTAGACCAAGGAAGAATGCAATATCAGAACCTGAACGTAGGTTCGCATAATAATCAGCTACAGCAGCACTGCGGTTAAAGCGAGGGTCAACCACCACAAGCTTAGCGTTATTATGTTGCATGGCTTCTGTTACCCAGCTAAAACCAACCGGATGGTTTTCTGCTGCGTTACCGCCCATTACTACAACTACATCGGCATTTTTAATGTCGATCCAGTGGTTTGTCATCGCGCCGCGACCAAATGTTGGAGCAAGACTTGCTACCGTTGGTGCGTGTCAAATACGAGCTTGTGTATCTACGGCAACTAAGCCTAGACCACGAGCGAATTTTTGCGTTAAGAAACCAGCTTCGTTACTTTGTGCAGATGCAGTTAGCATACCCGTTGTCATCCAACGGTTAACAGGAGTACCTGCAGCGTTGGTCTTGATCATGTTTTGATCACGGTCGTCTTTCATTAGACGAGCAATACGGGTAAAGGCTTCTTGCCAGCTGATACGCTGCCAAGTTGCAGCACCAGGTGCGCGGTATTCAGGATACTGTAGGCGGTTAGGGCTGTTTACAAAATCAAGTAGACCAGCACCCTTTGGACATAATGCGCCACGGCTGACTGGATGATCTGCATCCCCTTCGATATGAAATAGTGATGGCTCAACATTCTTGCTCACATCACCACGGCTGTACATCAACAAACCACAACCTACTGAACAATAACAGCAGTTGTTACGAGTCTCTTTTGCTCGTATTAGTTTGAATTCACGAGGCGCAGCAAAAGCAAGAGTAGGCATTAAACCTAGTCCTGCAATTGCCGAGGTCGCAACCCCACCTGCGCACAGTTTAAAAAACTGTCGTCTATTCATTATCCGATAACCCTCAAGTTTAAAATCTTTATTGAGCTGCCAGTACTCCTACCTACCAACATAATCATGCCAAGCTCTCTACTTCCCAGCACAATCAACTCAATTCACACGACATTACAGCTAAACTAGCCATAAAACGGCGCGAGTATCTTAAAAATGACTTCAAATAACAAATAGCCTTATGTGATCCAGATCAAATTTGATATTAGTTTTTTCAAATTCACTGCAATTTAAATAATAAACAGTTTAATTAGCTATTTAAATCACAAAAAACAACAAAAACCTCTGTTAAATCACATAAAAACAGATAAGGACAATATGTCTATATTGTATTGGTACATTTTGACACATTTTACAACGAATTACAGATGAGTCTCATTGTCATTCATCGCTATTAACAAGCAATAAAGCCCGTAAATAGGCGTTTATGATAACGACTAAAAAGATTGTAGTCCGTGATTACGACAACAAAATGCATATAAAAAATTAAATAAGGACATTTTGATACAGTTTTTTATATTGACCTACTTGTCATTATCAATTACCAGCTTACAAGCTAGATACAACTCAGGTACAAATTGAACAATTAAACAACATAAAGGTGGGACATAAAAAAAAGGCCACTGTAAGTAACAGTGGCCTTGAGTTATTTTAATACTTACTTGGTAAATAACATTAGTTTGCTAAGCGCCAAACGCCCCATTCACCTGTGATACCGGGTTCATCACCTTTAGTCCACCAATGCGCTCGCCACGTTTGGTTATTGTGAGTCACTACGTCATTCTCAGTGTATTCAGCAGTTGCATTCCACGTTTGCCCTGTTGGCGGCTCTGGTAATTCGGGTTCAGGCAATTCAGGATCAACCGTACCCGCTACTTCACGCCATACGCCCCACTCACCTGTTGTGCCCGGCTCATCACCTTTGGTCCACCAATGAGCACGCCAGTTCTTGTCTTGATGAGTGACAATATTGCCTTCTATATAAGTGGCATTCTTATCCCAACTACCTTGTGGTAACTCTGGCTCAATCGGTGGTTCTACTGGCGGCTCTACCGGTGGCACTTCCGCTTCAATGATAGATAACACAAATGACGCATTGGCTTGCTTAGTCAATACTTGGTTTGCGTGTAGATTATTACGATCATACATATAGTGCGACATTTCGGCATGCCAGATACCGATAAACCAATCTGGCTTATGCTTATCTGATACTTGCAATGCTAATTGCTCTTGCCAGCTATAACGATTATCTGCAGTGATCAATACTCGCTCTTCGAGTACTTCGTCACCTTGTTCGTTAAAGCCGCGTAAGCTGACATAGTCCCCTTCATCTGGGGTTGGATAGCCCACTGGAATATAGTAGCCCAAAGCATTTAGGTATGGCTTATCTGGATCTGGCGTTTCACCACCATCGCCACCACCACTTTCACCGTCGTAGCTAAAACTTATATCACTACAGTTATAGAAACCTTCACCTGCGGCATCATCACGCTGCCAGCGGGTGTATAAAATCGCATCGCCGCTGCGATCATTTGGCAAACTGACTTTAATGCGGTACTTACGATCACTATCCACAGGCACATTACCAGCGGTATCAACGAGCTCAAGATCATCCCAGGTTAACGGTTGGCTATGATCATAATCAGGCTTAGTAATATAGAACTGCCAAAATGACGGATTGTGTGGCGCAGTCGCATGAAACACCATCTCAATTTGATCGTTTTGATCTAGCTTAATCTTAGTTTTTTGCCACTCAGGTGAGGCAATGCTCATACCTGCTTTAGGCTGATTACCTGCTGAACATAATTGACCATCAGGCACTTGGCGCTTGACCGCATCCATGTTGTTGTAGTCTTTAGTTAACGCAGCAAATTCATTCTTTTGAATAAAGGGATAAGTACCCGACATATCAAATGCAGCTTTACATGCAGAGTTGGGAATATCTTGACCATCAACAGACCAATAACCGCCGTCATCATAACAAATGACTTGCCTTGCCGCCGGAAACTCGACCCACCCATGAGCTGATACCGTATGTGAAATAGTGGCACATGCCAATAAACCTAATGCCTTACTAATACTATTTAATCTAGACAAGATACTTCCTCTAAAACTGCCTAATAACGACTTTATTTACTATAGTCGGCATAGTTTTATAGAGCAATATCTTGATTTAGATCAAGTTAGCCATTTTTCACCACAAGATATTTTTATATTATATTTTTCAATAATTTAGACTTTATTAATTTATATTAATGATACAAAATGAAGCATTTAATCGATTAGATAAGTGCTTAAATGTAACGAATAATCCCTATATATTGATACAAGTGTTTGTATTTACACTACTTCATAAATTCGACCCAATAAAAAGGGCTAACCTAGGTTAGCCCTTTGTGGGGAATGTAGCTTACTTAATACGAGGTAAGTCTAAGTCAGCTAACCAGTCGTTCAATTGCATATCGTTAAGACCGTAGAAACCTTTAGATGGAACGGCTTTTCTAGCTAAAGTTGCATAAGGTGCAACAGTCACTGCAGTACCAATTTCACCTGGTTTCATAATTGAATATGAGAAAGCAACATAGGTACGGTCAAATACAACATGGGAGTCATTACCACATTCAGTTACTGACCAAACTACAGCTTTACGATGTGCTTCTAAGAAGGCTTTTAAATCTTCTTCGCTATCATTCTTCGTCCATATACCCGCATCCTCAATAAATAAGTCTGAGCAATGATCACGGTCTGCAGAAAGTGAAATGGCAATAAATGACCATACACCGTAACCTTCACCCTCTTTTAAAGCTTCATCAGCTTGTGGGCGATATGCAGTCACACTTTTGTTAGCACAAATGACATGTGAACCTGGTAAAAGTGGGAAACGGCGATTACTTTCAGTACCAAATAAGTTTTTACCGGCTTCAATTAATGGGGCTGCATCGTATACATCTAACATAGAACCATTATATTGCTCTACACTAAACAAAGGTTGAATTTTGTTGTTGTAGATATCTTCGTGAATAGCAATATCATGACCCCACACTTGACCTGCTAAGCCACAGAAGCTTGATGCAGTTAGCATGTTAATTTGACCAACGTATGCGTCCGCACACTCACCTTTGTCATAAGTAACAATACCATCAAGTAATGTATCATCTGTTTTTTTAACAGTACCAGTAGATACTTTTAACACTGATACATAACCAAGACCTTGGGCACCGGGGCAGCCATAACCGTCACAATAATCATCAAATGGGCTAATCGCTGTTTTATCAATTTTTGGTGCTTTCATACTAACCTCTGCAGTTGACTAAGCGATTGAGATAGTTTCGCTAGTCGTCAATTTTAAATTACTAAATTTCAGCATAAATATGTTAGTTACCGATAAGAGCAATCTCATCACTCTTACCGCTAACCAATAGCTTTCGTATGTAGAGTTGGTTTATCTTTCGACATTTATTTCACTTACGTCCAATTGTCACGACAGCAACTGGAACGGATTAAACACTAATAATCACAACATCTTGAGAATAACTCCGTTTAATCTTTCACTATTATGCTCAGATAGGTGCGGCCTCAAATGTGACATAGATCACACTTTGTCTTGTATAAACTTTCATTAAGAATGACATCATTTATATGTCTTTTTTGAGTCGGTTATGTTGCATAAACATGCAAAAAATAACAGCAATAACAAATGAAATTTGCATGCAACAGGTGGCTGTAAATCATATTCAGCAAACTTGAAATGGTGCAGATTGATGAAGCTAACATGGTGAGAGTAAAGCAATATAATTTGTATATTTTTGTATCAATTTGTCATAATAAAAAACAGTAATGCACTGATTAGTAAGTAAATATATTAATATCTATCGATTAATATTGTGCTCATTCAAAATTAGTTAATAACAACGCTTTTATTCAATAAATTTTATTCTATAATCGGCCACTTTTTGAATTTAGGCTCGAATAATTTATGAAAATAAGCACATTAATAGCAGGCTGTTTAATGGCTATTGGTTTAACAGGTTGCGTCACTTTTCCGACGGACGAATCAAATCAAGTACGCGTAATTTGGGATGAAACAGCGCGAGTTGCTCAATGCGAGCCTAAAGGTATTGTTTATGGTTCTGAAGGTCATTTTTATGATTACTGGTTACACAGTGATAGTGACATGGTATGGGGGACAATTAACCAAATGCGCATTAAAGCCGCGGCATTAGGTGCAGATACCATTTATTTATACCGTCCATTTGGCTTTTTAAGTTCTGTAACCATGATGGCAAATACTTATGATTGCAGCAAAGTTAACTCGGTGATGACACCAGAGGCCCAAGCTGAAGCCGTAACAGTCATTGAACAATCACAACCTATGATAAAAAAATAGCCGACTGATTAATCGGCTATTTTCTTAGTTTTACGAGTTAGTCTCATCTGGGTGGTAGATCAAAATATCACCCGGCTGGCATTCCAGTACTTCACACAATTTTTCTAATGTCGAAAAACGAACTGCTTTGGCTTTACCGTTTTTAAGTACTGATAAGTTAGCTTCTGTAATCCCCACCAGCTCTGATAAGGTTTTTAAGCGCAATTTACGTTTTGCCATCATCACATCTAAATCAATTTGAATTGTCATGTTATATCCCTATTGATCAAATGGTATGTGTATTTTCATCAGCAATTCGATAACCTTCTTGCATCACCCACGAAATCATTACAATTAAAAATCCAATCAATAATCCCAAAATATCAATGCCTGATACACCTATCGCAAGTACACGTTGTCCCGGTGGATTATTAAAAGATAACACCACAGTCATCACGGCATGATAAATCACACCACCGATCACCCAATAAAACACACTATAACCTAATTTTTGATATAACTTGGTATTTTGCAAAGTGAAAATATCACCTTTTTGATAATTTTTAAACAATGTAATCAAATAGTTAAGTGCAGATATTAAAATCAGTGAATAAGCTAAACTCACAATAATTGAAATGACCCGAGTTTGCATTGATAGCGGCGTCTGGGTTAATTCATGAATATTCATATCAAATGGTGCAACGCCAGTCATAGAAAGGTAATCGTAGGGCGTCTGTACTGACAACCATGAATAAATAATGCCTATCGGCAGTAAAACCAAAAATAATCGACAAATCAATGCCACACGGTAACTGTATGTTTGTAAACGTGTCATATCTGTTCCCCATAATAAGATGACAGCGCTACTATTGATCGAATTAGATCGTTTTGCAATTAAAATTTATCGATATTCGATAAATTTTAATTGTTATAAATGATGCAATTTCTACCATAATCGTTTCAATTTATAGACTATGTGAACTGACTAACGGTCTAGAGCCCCATTAAGGCGCACGATTAACAGCTAACTAAAATCACCTTCTGGGGAGTCTAAATGGATATTTATCAGCAACTCGACAACCTTGCGATCCCTTACCAAAAATTCGAACATCAAGCAGTGTTTACTTGTGAACAAGCCAGCGCCTTACAACTTGATATTGAAGGTATTCAAACCAAAAATTTATTTATAAAAGATAGGAAAGGGAAACGTCACTTTTTAGTGGTATTGCCGGATGAGAAAAGCTTAAACTTAAAAGAATTATCACTATTATTAGAGGTCAACGGCTTAAATCTAGCCTCACCCGATAGATTGGCCAGATACCTCGCTACAACACCTGGCGCAGTATCGATTTTAGATATTCTGAAAGATACGGATAACAATGTCGAATTAGTGATTGATACCGATGTCTGGTTAGCAGATGCCATTCAATGCCACCCTTACACTAATACTGCGACCATTTCGATGACATTAGCGAATATGCAAAAACTATTACAGGCCTTTAATAAAGTCCCCAAGCTAATAATCATCTAATTTAATTTATGGGCGCTAATGTGAATATTAACGCCCTATAACCCCTGCATAAGCTCACTTAGGTGAGTAATTTTGATATTGGATAATTGCCGATAATCAAAATAAGGACAAACGATAACTCTATCATGCCGATTAATCGCAAACTCATTATCTAGCCAAGTGAGTGGCGAGCTAATTAACCCTTGGTCAACGAGCTTTTTGGCATAGGTTCGTCCCATAATCAAATGATATTGCTGGCGTTCTGGCGTAATCACTGGCGGACTAAACAATAATGCCGTTTGACTACCGCTTTGCAGTAATAGCTCATCTCGATAAGCTTGCCAGCTTGTTTGTTGCTGCCCTAAATTGAATGTGGTTAATGGCAAGGTATCGATTAATTTGGCATAAACATTAAACACCTTACGCCAACCATTACCGCAGGCCTGACCAATAGCACTAATCTCACCAGCCACTAGCGGTTGGCATGTTTGTAACTGGGCTAACCCCATAAACGCTGGTCGATTTTCTATATAAGCTGCAAGCATAAAATCACGTTCGCCAAGCCCTATACTTTGCTCACTCTCCAATTGTTCATCCTTTAAGCATTATTAACTTTTGATTTGATGTCGGTGCTTAGCATCAGGTTATTGAAGTAGACCTATTAACTATATCAATAATCCATAATTCTAATTTATACTTTCTAACAAACGAGCTATCAGTCTGAACATCGCTAAGCTCAAGTAGACAAAGGAACTGTCATGCTTTCAAATATCAAATTTAGCCGTTTATCTAATTATGTAAGTCTCCTATTTTTTTCCTTATTATTACTCTCTGGCTGCGATAATAGCGGCTTTCTTAAAGAGCAAGCTAAGTTTTCATCTAAACTACAAATCATTCCAATCACTGCAGTAACAGGGACAAATGACACGCTTACCCAAGTGGACTTACCATTTCAATTTTTAGCCGTTGAGCTCATTGATGGTGAATATAAAGATGTCACCGCTCAAGTCGTTTGGAATAGCTCAGCAACTCATATTGCAAGTATTAATAAAGGTGTGGCGCTCGGGATACAAAAAGGTAAAACGCAAATTCAAGCACAGTCTGGTAACCGCTTAAGTAATATCATTGAGCTAGAAGTTCGCGATGAACCCGTTCTGGTATTACAAATAAAAACCAGCGACAACGATCACCCAATGGGGACATTGTTTAATAAACTACCTGTTGGAGCAAAACAAACCTTAAAAGCTATCGCAACTTATGATGACCGTACAAGTTTCGAGGTAACTCATCTTGTTGAATGGTTTAGTAGCCATTCTAATAATGTCTCTGTAAACAATAAAAATGCAGTAATGCTCGCTATCGGCACAAGTGAAATCCATGCAACTTTTTTAGGGCATAAAAGCAATACACTTCCTTTTACTGTATCAGATGCTACCCTTACTAATTTGAAAATCAGCCCAGCTTATGCTTCAACAGCAATAAATACACAAACTCAATTTACGGCAATTGCCAACTATTCTGATAACACAAGCCAAAATGTCACCAATCAAGTCTCTTGGCACCATAGCAATAACCTTGTAAAAATAGAAAATGGCCAAGCAACTGCACTGACCGCAGGGACAACTCAGCTCACGGCGACATTACAAGATATTGAAAGCTCACAGGCCCAATTATCGATTACAGATGCAAAATTAATTGATTTACAAATCACCCCAACAACCCCCACTCTAAATCAAAATAGTGCGCTATTTTATCAAGTAAAAGCCATATATGATGACGGCTCAAGTAATGATATTAGCCAGCAAGTGCTTTGGAAAAGCACCAACCCAGAAGTAAGCAATGTCATCGCATCTTATGCAAAAGGAACCCAAGCAGGGCAAACAAAAGTTACTGCCCACTATCAGGGGATTGAAAGTAATACATCGACATTAACGGTAGTTAGTCGGCAGTTGACCTCTTTACAAATTACACCATCTCTCATTGAACTTGCCCAAGGTACTCAGGCGAAATTAACCGTCATTGCAGCCTATGATGATGGCACTAATTCAGATGTAACTGATAGTGTAACTTGGCATACTAACAGCCCTGAAATTGCCTTAATGACTCATGGTAATGTCGCTGCTATAAATACCGGTGATACCACTATAAATGCAATATTTGAGGGAATAGAAAGTAATGAAGCACAAGTCTCAGTTATCGATTCAATTATTACGACATTACAAATTACCCCTGCAATTAAAACGACTACAGTTGGCAGTAAAGTTAATTACCAAGCCCAAGCAACCTTTAGTGATGGCACTACGACGACTACCCAAGACGTCTCTCATTTAGTTGGTTGGGTAAGCCTACATCATAATATTGCCTCCCTACTCCATACAGAAGCTATTGGGGTAACACATGGTGAAACAACAATATTAGCGGTACTTAATAACACTCAGCAAAAGGCTCATTTAACGGTCAGCGATAAAGTCATTAATTCATTACAGATCACGCCAGCTCAACAAACTCTTGCCCAAGGCGCGCAATACCAATATAGCGCAGTTGCAAACTATAACGATAACAGTAGCGAGGATATAACAGAGCAAGTCAACTGGAGTACTAGCAACAACAATATAGCAACCATATATAAAGGAAAAGTAGAGGCAGTAAGTACTGGTAGTGTTGAAATAAAAGCACACTATCAAGGTGTTAATAGTAATACTGCAAAACTAACGGTGGCGGATATTGAACTGATAGAAATTCAAATCACCCCAGCAGTAGCGGAAATACCAATTAGTACCTACCAAACCTATCGTGCTCTAGGGATATATTCAAATAATACGACTTACGACATTACTGATATCGTTCATTGGCGGAGTAATAACAGTGATGTAGCAACAATTGTGTTAGACACAATAACACTAAACCAAGATGAAAATACCCACTCAATAAAATCTGAAACGAGTCAGTCAGCATCAAATATATTCGCGATTGCAACAGGCGTGAACACAGGTACAGCCAGTATTACAGCAGAATATAATGATATTAAAAGCAATCCGGCGACTTTGACCGTAAAAGCTGCGACATTACAAAGTCTGCAACTAACCCCAAGTAACATCGAGCTTGCCAAAGGCACTCATATACAATATCAAGTCGTCGGTATTTACTCTGATGGAAGTAACCTTGATCTCAGTAATAGGGTTCACTGGGTTAATAATCACCCTGAAGTTGCAACAGTCCTAAAAGGAAAAGCGACGGCTGTCACCCAAGGTGATGCTAGAATTTATGCAACACTGCAAGAAATAACCAGCAATCCAGCTAATTTGACAGTAACAACAGCAAACTTAGCATCTTTACAAATTACACCAGCCAATATTGATCTCGCCAAAGGGGGAGAACAGCAATATAAAGCAATTGCCACATACTCAGATCAATCATCGCAAGATGTGACTGAACTAGCCTCGTGGTATTCAGCTCATACCCATATTGCAACGATTGATCGAGGCTTAACTCATGCCATTAATGTCGGACAATCCGAAATTTCAGCGCACCTTGACAGTCATACCAGTAACAACGCCATACTCAACGTGAGCAATGCAACGCTACAGGAGTTAGTATTAACGCCAACAAATAGCACGATCGCCAATGGCACAACACAAGAATATCAAGTTATTGGTTATTTCAGCGATGGGTCGACTAAAGATCTTAGCCAACAAGTAAATTGGCATAACCAGCAGTCTAATATTGTTTTTATGGAAGGGAATATTGCAACGTCATTAGCCTCAGGAAAAACCATAATCACAGCAAGCTTAGGTGACATCAATAGTAATACAGCAGATTTAACGGTATCTGCGGCCCAAATGACGGCTATTCAGGTCACTCCAGCATACATTCAAACAGCTAAAGGTACTGATGTTCAATATCAAGCCGTAGCAATTTATAGTGATCAATCAACTCAAGACATTACGACAGATGTTGCCTGGGTCAGTTCAGACACAACGATTGCAATACTTAATAGCCAAGGCTTAGCCTATGCTCAACATTCTGGATCCGCACAAATTCAGGCAAGTATAGACAATATAAATAGTAATCTAGCCGAGCTAAAAAGCACGGCAGCAACGATTAAAAATATTCAAGTTACGCCAGCGGTGCAAACAATAGCGCTTGGAACGGAGCAACAATATACTGCTACAGCCATTTACACTGACAATACAACACAAGATATTACGGCTCAAGCAGCATGGCAAAGTAGTAATACAACCAGTGCAACAGTAATAGATGGATTAGCCGCAAGCTTAGCTGTGGGTAATACTGATATTAGAGCAAGTTTCAGTGGTGTTCCGAGTAACTTAGCGCAATTATCCGTTAGTGATAAGCAAATTACGAAGCTGCAACTCAGTCCTAGTATTATAGAGTTAGCTATAGGAACCTCAGCTGAACTACATGTACAAGCTACATATACAGATGGTAGTAGCCAAGATGTCACCAGTAGCGTCAATTGGCAGCTATCAGATAATAGTTATGCCGCTATAGACACAACAACCAATACTGTTACAGCGACCAAACAGGGACATATCACACTTAAAGCACTTTTGAATAATGGCAGAATCCAAAGTAACAGTGCGAATTTAACCATTACTGCCGCACAATTAATGTCATTAACAATTGCCCCTGAAATTAATGAACTTATCGTACACAATAATGCTAACGTTACTGCTTACGGATACTACTCCGATAATAGTAGTCAAGATCTATCAAGCCTTGTTAACTGGAGCAGTAACGCCCCTACAAAGGCAACAGTTATTGCTGGTCACATTGAAGCATTAACCGCTGGTACAGTGGAAATTATGGCTAGTTTCCAAGGAGTAAATTCTCCTGTTATGCCAATAACGATTATTAAAGACACTTTACAGAGTATTTCACTCGCCCCTGATAACCGCAATATCGCTAAAGGAACAACACAACAATTTACACTAACAGGTCATTACATTAGTGGTTATATTGAAGATATAACAGCCAATGATAATATTCATTGGCAATCAAGCTCCCCCTTATTAACCATAGAAAAAGGGGGGTTAGCAACAGCTATTGATGAGTCTCAAAATATTGTAATTACAGCAACTAAATCTCCTGAAAACAAAAGTGCACAGGTCATTGCAAACATTACAGCCCCAGTTATTACAAAATTAGAGGTTAAACAAAGAGTTAGTCATACAAGTAATAAGTTAACCCCGCAAAGTCTTCGTCAATTGTTTGCTTATGCAACGTTTAGTGATGGCTCAATGCAAGATGTGACCACTATTGCGAGTTGGAATGAAGATAGTCAATCAACTATTGCAACGGTATTAAATGGGAAGGTTGCAACAGTTAGTCCAGGCAGTGTACAAATTAGTGCTCATTTTCAAGGTAATATTTCAAATAACTTTATCATTGAAGTCCGTCAACCAGGTAACTACTCTTGCGCAGAAAATGATATTACCATCCCATTTGAAAACAAAATGCTTACATTCATGTGCCCACTGAATACTAATGAATATACGACGGCGACTCGAACACGGGAGGTTCTTGGCAAGAATGGAAATTACGGTACAATCTTGCCGATGATATCTTATTACGATGCAAAAGCGTATTGCGAAAGCAAAGGTTATAAATTGCCTAGCATTGATGAACTTCAAGCATTAAGAGCTTTTTCTTATCAAACACTCCAGTCAACTTATCATCTTTACGAACAATATGGCTGGCCAACAAATGGTTGGTTTATAACCTCTACAACGTTACCCAAGAATCAGTTCTATTTAGGGGCTCTACAAGAGAGCGCAGGCGCACCAATAATACGCTCAATAGATAATCAACAGCAGTTGTGGACCTGTATTAAAAATTAATAAAAAGTGGGTAAGCTTAATTAATTGCTTACCCACTTTTAATTAATATTATCTAACCGCGCGCTAAACATAATACTGTAGTCGCATCCGCTGACAATACTGCACCAGATTAGTATGTAATTTAGCCCGTTGATTATAAGAATTATCTAACTCACTCAACATAAACTGGCTTAACGTACCGTATGCAACCGCATCAAGTAGACTCGGTTGTTCGCCAAAAAAGTAAGTTTTATCGGATAATACTTGTGATAATGCGCTTAGGTTTTTATCCAGTAGTTCGTGAATTTGTTCACTGCTGAAATCAAATAAGCCAATATTCGCCATGCGCTTATGCACTTTTTTACGCACTACGATTGGCGCAATATATTTAATTGGTATCGGCATTTTTCGTGTGAGTTGTTGCTTCATGGCTTGAAAGCTTGGTTCATCAATCCAGCGAGAATAGACTAATAAATCACATAACTGGCCATCAATGGCCTTCCTCAATAAATATGACTGACCACGCTGCTCTACCGTTAAATGCTGCTCTAAATCGATATGATATTGCTGGCATATATAGTCAATAATGATATCTGATTCACCAATGCTATTCGCCCCATCAGTAAGGTAAGGTAATTTGCCTTTAGGGGCGTGTTTTAAATATTTGGCACCGCGCTTCATCTCAAATTCAACATCAGCTATTTTTAAAAAGGTCATCACTTTTGCGACAAAAGGACTGCCCTCTTCACTACCAAATAAGCCACCAAAACCATACAGTGTGATCATCGCTATTCACTCCATTTTTTATCCAACATACCTGCTGCTCATTTGATAAGCAAAAAGATATCGCATATAAATAACATCCATGTGTCAGATCTCTCCCAAATAACTAACGTTGTTTGAAAATAGTCATTAGAACAACCACTGATACAGGTAACCAGCGCCTACAGCCATACCTAAAATAACCACTAAAAACGCAATAATCATTTTGTTTTTAAAGATTGATTTAAGCAAAATTACTTCGGTCAGACTTGCACCAGCACTGCCGATAATTAACGCCATTACCGCTCCTAAGCCCATACCTTTTGCCGCTAATGCCGCACTTAACGGGATCACGCTTCAGCGCGAATGTACAACGGTATACCAATCACCGCCGCAACAGGGATAGCAAATGGATTATTGTCACTCGCCACACTGGCAATAAACTCCGTTGGGATAACCCCATAAATAAGCGAACCAACAGCAATACCGAGTAATAAATAAGGCATGACCTTTTTAAAGTCACTCCATGTACTAAGCCAAATTCGATACCACTTATTGATTGGCTTAGGTCGACTGCCACATGAACTGCCACAGCAAGTTTTTGGGGCTTCATAAGCTTCTGCTTTTATGTAACGTTCAAAGCCAAGTTTCTCTAACAGATACCCTGCTAAAACGGATACCCCCATGGCAAACACAAAATAAAATACGGTAACTTTAATACCAAAGGTCACGGCAAATAGACCAATAATAATTGGGTTAAGTAATGGACTTGCAAATAGGAATACCATCATGGTGCCAAAACCTGCTTTTGCTCTTAATAAGCCTTTTAAAAAAGGAATAGTTGAGCATGAGCAAAATGGTGTAATCGCCCCAAGGAAACCAGCAATAATATAACCTTTGCCTTTTTTGGCGCTCAAAATAGCTTGGATCTTTGAGGCGGGAATATATTCTTGCAAAACCCCGACTAGGTAACTGATAGCAAGGAATAATAATGTTAACTCCACCGCTAAAAAAGCAAACATTGATAGCGTTTGCTCTATCATTTCAGATGTAATTGTCATAATAAAACCTATATTTCTAGAATAATCGAAATATAGTGACATTTTTTTCTCAGATCAAGTTATTTCTGTTATTATCGAAATGTTTTTATGCTTGCAGTCAATGAGGAATATTACGATGGAACTAGAGCAGGTCGCTAAAGCACTGAAAGAGTTAGGTCACCCTACTCGTCTTGCCATTTTTAAACGATTGGTTAAAGCAGGCTATCAAGGTATTGCCGTCGGTGATATTCAACAGCAATTAGCCATTCCAGGCTCTACACTCTCACATCATCTCACCAGTCTTGCATCTGCACAGCTTTTGACTCAACGACGAGAGGGACGCACCCTATTTTGTGTGGCGCAATTTGATCAACTTGAAGCTGTTATTGCATTTTTACAAGATGAATGCTGCGCCGACTCGTTACGATAAAAAACGCAATAGATCGTTTTAACCTTATAAAACGATCTACTGCGCCCATCGCTATTGACGTTCTTTATCTGATTGAGCCAAAACACTGGCTGCAAACTCTTTCGTTTTAGCGCTATATTTACTGCTTGATAATGCCTTAGCTGCTTTTGTCTCCATTGCGCTACTCGTCTCTTTTTGGCTATGTGATTGAGATAACGCCGATGCCGCTAGTGACTTCTGAATTTTAGAGGCATGTGGATCATGTAAAACTTCGGCAGCATCATGTGCTACTTTTGCTGATGTTTGTTTATTGTTCATAATCATCTCCAAATATTTCACTTCATCATAGGAAGATAACCCATCTTAAAACAATAATGTTTTCGTGAAATATTGTTAATTAACAATAAACTATCACTAACCTATTCTTATAAACGATTGCACTCGATATCTAAAGAAGCTTCATATTTAAATAGTAAGATAAGATATTGAGGATTCACCAGTTCACTACGAATTTATCTCATTTAACACGCAAACTAAGCAGTATTTTATTTTACAAATACAATACAAACCAGCATCTAATTTAGGTATTTACCGTTTTAAAAGAGGTTCAAACTTTAACGTGTACAATATGATACGTTTATTCTCTTAACCTAGTGTACAAAGCCAGTTAAGATAAGCCCGTTTTTTAATACACAAGCTAAAGTAGATAAAATGAATATTAAAACATTAGTGACCAGCTTAGTTATCGGCGCAAGCCTATTTGGCGCAACAACCACTATGGCACAAGCTGATGAGCGTATTACTCTAGGCCGTACAATTTTACTTGAAGTTGGCAACCATGCCGCGAAAATCCCATTATTAGTCTGCCGTAAAGCCAATGCGATTAAAGTAAAAGCTGAACGCGATTTACGCATTGAACATATGGTGATTAAATTCCGCAATGGCGAAACCAAACGAATCAACTTCTATCGCGATCTGAAGAAAGGTCAAGAAACAAAGTGGCGTCCATTTGCGTACCAACGTTGCGTAAAAAATATCGAAGTTTACGGTAACTCTGAAGGCACTCGTGCAGGTCTTAAAGTTTATGGTAACCAAAAATAATTAGTCACGTCTTTAATTAAACCGTTAATAAAAGAAGACTAACCATTAAAACGAGCATTTTAATCATGCTCGTTTTTTATATCTAAATAAATGCGCCCTATTTCTAATATATAAGTCATTAATTTAATAATTTTTAATTTATATAATTTTCTGTGACCATCACTCCAATTATCACCTAATTTAAAATTGCACTTATCAAAATTGTGATATTTATAACAACTAAGCTGTTATGAATATCGTAATTAATACTAGCGAGTATGTTGTATATACCCACATGAGTTTATGGTACAGGAATCAAGCCTCTCCTCTTCTGTATCGACTGACTTGACTCGGGATCACCGTTACTACTCTCAATCACTGTAAATATCATTTTTCAACGCATATTCTCTTTTATGCGCTAATTAAGAAGCATATTTACAATTTAATGATCTCCACTTGAAGTAGTACGCAGCCGTCTCAAGTAGGAAAACAGAGAAGAGCAATACCATGATAGATTTAAGGATAGATAATACTGTAATTACAGTCGCAGAAGGGAAAACGTTATTAAGTATTGCAACGGAAGCCGGCATCAATATTCCGCATATCTGTAATAGCAGTTCTCATAAAAAAGGTGAATGTTATACCAATTGCAACTTATGCGTTGTTGAAGTCAACTTTAATGATGAAAAAAACTGTGTAAGATCCTGTGAAACTATCGCCCAAGCAGGCATGGAAATCACCACTCAATCTGCAGTACTTAGCCAATGGCGTCAACAAGCATTACAAGCTATTTTACAAGATCATTTTGCTGATTGTGAGGCTCCTTGTCAGCAAGCTTGCCCTGCAGGGGTTGATGTTCAAAGTTACCTTTATCATATCGCTCAAGGCAATCACACTGAAGCGGTAAAAGTCATTAAACAAAAACTCCCATTACCGCTCTCTATTGGTCGCGTTTGCCCTGCATTTTGTGAGGCTGAATGCCGCCGTTCATTAATTGATGAACCTTTAGCAATACGCCAATTAAAGCGTCATGCCGCAGATTTAGATCTACAAGACAGCCAAAGTTACGTGCCACCACGTAAGCCTGACACAGGTAAAAAAGTCGCTATTATCGGCGCGGGACCAGCTGGATTAACTGCGGGCTATTTCTTATCCAATAATGGCCATCAAGTCACTATTTTTGACTCCATGCCAAAAGCAGGAGGATGGTTAAGATATGGTATTCCTGAGTACAGACTGCCAAAGGATATTCTTGATAAAGAAATTGAATTATTAAGCCGTAATGGCCTATCGATTGTCACCAACACCCACCTTGGTAAAGATATCTATTTTGAGCAATTAATCACAGACTATGATGCAGTATGCTTAGCAATTGGTGCTCAAAAAGCCGTACCAATGGATTATCCAGGTAGTGATTTAGCAGGGTGTTATCTAGGCGTTGATTACTTAAAAGATTATTGTACCGAGCAGCGCTTAGTCACGGGCAAAAAGGTAGCAGTTATTGGTGGTGGTAATACGGCGATTGACTGCGCTAGAACAGCGTTAAGAGCTGGCGCAGATGTAACACTTATTTATCGCAGAACAAAAGCTGATATGCCTGCTGAACCTTATGAAATTCATGAAGCAGAAGTAGAAGGCGTAAAATTTCACTTCTTAACCAACCCAGCTCAAAATCATGCAGATGCTAATGGCCAAGTATATCAAGTCACATTTGACAAAATGGTACTTAGCGAACCAGATGAGTCAGGAAGACGTAGTCCTGTTGTCAGTGGTGAAACCTTTACCGAAGCATTCGATACCGTTATCGCCGCCGTATCTCAACAGACTGATTTATCATTTTTAGCGCATCCTAAGAATCAATTATCAACAGGACAATTGGCATTAACACGCTGGAATACCATTATTGGTTGCGACCATACTATGTCCACTGGCGTTGATAAATTGTTTATTGTGGGTGACTCACGCCGTGGCCCTGCAACTGCAGTAGCTGCGATCGCAGATGGCCATTTAGCGGCAGAAGCGATAGAAAAACTGCTTACTAGCGGCTTAACTTGCGAACTAAACCCTAAACAGTTTAATTCTCGTAAGGCTGAAAAGACCAAGCAATTGGATGCATCCCTCTACCCAACAGACAGCATCAAACCACGGATAAAAATGCCTGAACTGGCAGCATTACAGCGGGCACTCAATTTCCATGAAGTGGAGTTAGGCTATTCAGATAAACAAGCGGTTGCAGAAGCCAATCGCTGCCTTGAATGTGCATGCCAAGCCAATATGGAATGCAAGCTAAGACAGTATGCGACGCAATACAAAGTTAACGAAACTATGCTAGATACCTCTCATGCACATCGTTTTGCAATTGACCGTTCTGCGCCGCTAATCACCTTTGATGCCAACCGTTGTATCAGTTGTGGCTCATGTATTAATGTCTGTCAGAGTAATGGTCGTAATGCTATTAGCTTTACCGAAAACCATTATAGCGCGCTGCCACTAGGCGAAATACCTACCCGTAAAGCACCTCGGGCGGGATTTAGAGTATCAATGGGCGACAGTAACTGTATTCAATGTGGTAACTGCGTGCAGGTTTGTCCGACAGGGGCATTAGTTAATAAATTAGATAAACGTCTAGGCTTAATTCGTAAGCGCAGTGCGGGATTATATCAAGACGACAAACAAGCAGAGATTAGAATGAGTCATGCAAGTCCAGCCGTACAGCTGTTTTATGAGGACTTTGCACATTCTCCACTGAGTGATATCGCCCATGAATTATTACATACTCACTATGTTGACCGCACATAATCGATAACTTGGAAGTGACTATTTCTAAACTAAATAAGGGCGCTAATGCGCCCTTATCATTTATCAAACTTATACTAAAAGCTGGATTAAATACTAGGATTGAGTCGCCATCGAAAACAAGATAGCTGAGATGGCAAGTGCCCCCATTAATAACACAAAAATAGTACTCGTTTTACCTCTATATTGTTTTAGCGCATCCACCTTATAAACCGCAACCATCGGCATAATAAATAAGATCATCGCAATAATAGGACCCGAGATCATCTCGATCATTCCCAAAATACTAGGGTTTAATACTGATACTAACCAAATAGAGAAAAACATCACCACGACACCGATGCGATCAATCTTGCGCACAGACCAGCCCGTTTGCTTATGCATTAGCCCATTAAAGCTCTCACGCGCCCCCATAAAGTGGCCTAAAAATGATGAAGTAATAGCAATAAACGCAATAAATGGACCTAAAATCATAATAATATGATTGTTATGAATATTTGCCAGGTATGACAAAACTGACACATTTTGTGCTTTAGCCTGATGTAATTGCTCTGGTGTTAAGCTCAACACACATGAGAAAACAAAAAACAATACAAATAAAAGCAACATAACTGAAGTTCGCTTTAAGATCTGCTCTGTTTTGTGAGTGGCTAAATTACCATGTATACGGCGCTGTGCATTAGTAAATCCAGAAATCACAGGGGTATAACTAAATGCGAAAACAACAACGGGTAACGCTAACCATAAGGTTGAAATAAAATCTTTAGTATCAGGCACAATAGAAAAATCAGGCGCCTTCCAGCTTGGGATCAAATAAATAGATAAGCCAGCAAGAATTAAGCTCAATGGATAGACGATAATTTCAAACGCACGTAGCATCGCCTTTTCACCGGCCATCATTACCGTAATCATACCAAACACTAATATGCCTGAAAGTAATACCCGAGATGGTTCAGCCATATGCAACTGATGCACAATAAAGCTATTGGTGGTGTTAGTTAAACCAACACCATATATCAACAAAATAGGGAAAATAGATAAGAAGTAGAGTAATGAAATTAAGCGACCCGCTTTAGCACCAAAATGCTCTTCTACTACGTCGGTAAAATCACTGCTTTTATTAGAAGATGATAATACAAAACGAGCTAAACCACGATGTGCCCAATAAGTCATTGGACCCGCGATTAACGCAATAATCACCAATGGCCAAAAACCACCAATGCCAATATTAATAGGTAAAAATAAAATACCTGCCCCAACTGCAGTGCCAAACAAACTGAGCATCCAACTCATGTCTGTCGCAGTCCAGCGAGATGTGCTTACGGGGTCGATTTCTAAAGTGATATTTTGCGATGCAGACACAGTGTTAACTCATGTAAATCAAAAATTCGCGAGGAGTATGCGACTTAGTAACAAAATACTCAAAGCGACTTAGGCACACGTATGACCTAATATAAACAGTCCTGTTTCACTCATACACTAAAAACATACACCAAAACAAGATATAACACTGTTATGGCGCTTAATTTTGAAGTTATAAATTGTTTTTTTACAATTTTTGATTTTTTCTAAAAACAGACCCATTAAAGCCGATGAAGTGAGGACAATTGCTCTGCAATCAGACTGCATGATGAGCGCTTATGGTGCTTCCCTCAAACTTAACCTGTTATGTCTATATATATCCATGCTGTGTAAATGAGCTATAACACGGATCATATGCCTAATCAAAAATAAACCTTAAGTTTCTCGATAAGACATAGATATAAAATATTATTCATATAATAAATAATATTT
>NZ_BALM01000026.1 GCF_000614975.1 Shewanella marina JCM 15074 | reverse complement strand
TATTCATATAACTAAAATATATAAAATTATTTTTATATATTATTTATATCTATCACCATTTGTGACAGTTACAACACAACGATATGAAAAGCCTATTCGTTACACTTTGATACCTGTTTATAAAAACAGTACTTTAGCTTATAATAATAAAGGTCATCTGATGGGAGAAACGCCATGCGAGTATTCTGTACAGTCTGCGGAAATAGAGCCCATATCAATAAGAGTAATCGCCTCAGTTTAGGTTATGCCGATTTATATTGTTCATGCACTGAACCTGAATGTGGTCACACCTTTGTCGCCAACCTCACCTTTTCACACACACTCAGTCCATCAGCCAAAACTACAACAGCTTTGGTGAGCGAATTAGCTAAAGCACTCAGCCCCGCCCAGCGCAAACAACTGCAACAAGAACTTAATTTTTGACAGTGCCATGGCGCTTAAACTGGCGCCTGATTTCTAACTGCTGCAATTCAAAGCGCTCTTGTTTCACAAGCGCTAACACATCTTTAAGTTGTTCCAACGCGGTGGACTGCTCATTAGAGCTAAATGATTGCCACCACTGCAACACATCAGCACCATCAAGATAAACTTGCCATGCACTTTGCCGTATTTGCTGCTCACGCAATTGCTGTTGCTGCGCTAATTCATCTTCAATGGCGCGTTCCACTGCTTGCCACCCTGGCGGCTCAACACGATTAATCAATAATTGGGGCCCTAATACCGGATCACTGCGTAGCCGCAGCTGCTGTTTTCCTTCTTGTAATACGGCGCCAGCGCGTAAACAGAATAAATCCATCTCATCTAACTGCAAATGCTGCTGGGTTTGCCTGAATTTGGCATCATTAATGGGCAATTTCATCAAGTGCGTACAGTTATTGTCAGTACTCCAAGGTGCGCAGCTGTCGCTGCTTTTAAAATCAAAAGCCCCCGCTAAACCGAATTTGCTAATCGTCCAGCCATCGCGCCGCGTTAATATAGTTTGAGTATCAGCAAACACCCCTTTCACTCGGCCCATGATTTCGCCATAACTGTTAGTCGAGTCCATTTGCTTGGCAAGTTGCACCGGTCTGTCTGCCCGTTTACAACAAGCGCCGCCCATGGCCATCACATAGCCACGCCAATTACTGCTATCTGCCGCTCGCCGTACTTGTTCAATAATGGCTGAATCATTCACAGGCTCACTCAATCGCCGCAGCTCTCGCCATACCGTCACGGGTGGGCCACCTATTTGTTGGAACTGGCGAATGCCCCACATGGATGCCCAAGCCAACACGCCCTCAGCCCCATGTTTACCACTGCTTTCAGCCTCGTAGTCGGTACTAACCCCTTCACCATCCACATTTTTAGCAATGTATTTGGCTAAATAACCCGTGGCACTCTGCTCAGGATCAATAATCTTAAAATCAAATCGAGCTCGATAACCGCGATGATTCATCGGCCGCTTACGGCGTGGCATCGCGAGTTCATGTTTATCATGCTCAAGTGCATAACGGCGCATAATGCTACGCGCATGCCGCAACTGCTTCGGGTGAATAAACAGCAATAAATGCCAATGGGGCGTGCCATCGTGATGAGGCTCTGCTACCCGAAAACCAAAATATTCAATCCCCTCACGGGCAAGTTTGGCTCGCGCTTTGGCCCATTGTTGCCGTAAATAAGCTTGGGTATCCCGTGGGCTTGCCCCTTCATATTTATTGTTAGCCACACATTTGCCTTGTTTGGTATTGCGCCATGAGTGATAACGACTCGGTGCCGTCCATGTATAAAACTCAGCGCAATAGCCCATATCATCAGCAAGCTCTTCAAATCCACGCAACCTCACCATTAGCTCAGCGCGGCGGTTGGTGGGATTCGACATTGAACTGGCCACGGCATCAGCCAACAAAATCTCTAACGACTCATCTTCATTCACCGCGTACATACTGTTTAACCAGGCTTGCGCCGCAGCTTGTTTTTGTTTGAACTCGGCTAAACAATGGCGTGACACATAAGCAGACACACCCCGCCTCACTTTGCCGGTGATAATGGCGGCATGTTCTTGGTAACGTAACCAACACTTTTCTAATTGGCGCCGCCACCATTGCTCATCCACCAAGCGAGCAATCGCCCCCGCCACTAAATCATAAAATCCATTATCTTGTTCAAACTCACCCGTTTGTTTACGTTGTTCGTAGTCATATAAACAAGGCATCACGGGTTCAAATCCCCATTGGTCTGCCGGTACTTTAACGGCTCGCAGCAACACAACAGCATCTACTTGAGTCTGGCCAAATTCCGTCATTTGATGCAATACACTGGCGCAGCGGTCAGCCCATTCGGTTGCAATGGCTGTACGTCTGATTTCAGTTTGGAGGTGCCATAATGGCAAAGGGAATTGATGCAACATTGACTGCATAGCAGCCACACGTCGACGCAACCAAATATTGGCAGAACGCGCCCGCTGTCGATGCCGCCTTGCATACTCCTTAAATAAGTTAACCGCCACATCATCTGGCACTTGTTCAAGTTGTTTGTATGCCCAACGTAAATCAGCTTTAGCTGCGTATGAAACAAAAATAGCCGAGGTATCAACCTCGGCTTGCTGGCATATTTCCACTACAGTGGCATGTTGTGTGTTTCTTCAAATGACAGTTCTAGCGCTTGTTCACGCTGCACTTGTTCAAGGCAACAGGGGCAAGCGGCTGACACAATTTCATATTCAGTTTCATAACTCACCCAGCCTGCATCGCGTAGCCGCTGCTGAATATCATTCAGATTAAAATGAATATCTGCAGGTATTTGGTAAGTCACAAAACAGTGTCTGCACTCCACTTCGCACAACACATTAATTTCACATTGATGGGGTACGTTTAATTGCATACATCCTCCAAATACTCACTGACTGATAACCCTAATGCTTGCGCTTGTTCAATATCTTCAATGCGGCGGCGTCGCTGGCATTGCATACGCTCATCCGCACATGGTGGGCGAGCATTCAGAGAGGGTGCGCCATCCCCAAAAGGATAACGATTAAACGATGATGGGTTATCATCCATAGCGGGCTCCTTGCATGCGCATGGCAAGCTCGGCATAGGTGGCACTAATACTGTAAGCATTCAGGGCATCAACTATCGCCCCATGACGTAACCGTGTTTTAGCAATAAACAACCACAATCGACATTGGTGCGCATAAAACGGCGCCATATAAGGTTGAGCATCTGCGTTTAATTGCTCAACGGTGAGGTAATCCATCATAACAACACCCCACTGACTTCAATATGATTGCGAATCGCCACAAGGCGCACATGTAAACGCTGACGAATAGGTAACTGTAATTGCTCGGCAATGCCAATTAACGCTTCAAAGATAGACTCGGCTACTACGGGCAATATCAAGCCACTGTTCAGCGCGACAATGGCGCGGTTAGCTTCATCACGTAAACAGGCATTAATCGACACATGACTAATCATCGGGCTAATACTTTGCATATCCCCTCCTACGCGGCAATGCCTTTTCAGCGGCGAGTTCAGCCGCGACCGAACTGACATCTGCAAGTAAGTCGTCATTGTGACCTTGGCATATCAATGTTTTGGGAGAAGAATAATGAAAGGGGGATGCAGGCGATTTAAGCGGTTTAGCCACAGGCCGTTTTAGCGGAATAACATCACCACGCCCGATGGGCTTACCTTTAAATAATTGGGCAATGTCGAGTAGTTGGATCAAGGTGACGCGTAATTGTTCGCGTTGTTCATCATCAAACGCATTAAATGCGGTACGTAAATAGTGATGGGGAGACAGTTTCGCGCCATACAGTACCATCACTTTTTGCGCATCACTCATGCGATCATAAGCACTGGCAATGGCACATTTACCGAGCATGGCTCGCATATATCTAAGATGGTAGACGCCCGAATCAGCGTGGGGCAAACTGACAGGTTGAACAGAGGTGGCAGCCATAAAGTGGCCCTCCTTTCTTATTTGCAATGCCAGTTACATGCCCGGCATTGGCAAGGTTTGCAAGGTGTCTGAGGCTACGCTCAGCACAGGAACGGCTTGAAACTTCTGCTCTACATCATGAATAAACAACGCAAGTTCATTAAACACCACCGTCGCGCGGCTCACGGCACTGTTGCGGGTGCGTTCGGTCACACGATTTTGCGCTTTAATATCGAGCGCAATGCTTCCTAACACCCCGGCATTGGTGCTGATCTCTAATGCTCGCTCAGTTAATGGCACCTTGGCCTCATCGGCACTCACCGACTGTCTGACTGAGGGCAAGCAATCAAGCTCACGCAAAATGCCATCAACAATGGCACGATTGCCACTGACCTTGGTGATACGCACCAACTCATGTACCGTCAATTGATGTGGCTGATTCAACAGCAACTTATTACGTAACATCTGCGCCGCTATTTTACTTTTAACAGCCAGCTCACTCAGTGTTTCGCTCAATGCAAATTGACGTAATGCTCGCGCCACATACGGTTGTTCTGCTTTGTGTTTATTCAAATCATCGTTATACATAGCCGTGATCTTTCATATTGCTACACTCTGCACGTCAAATGAATGACGTCAGAATGGCTATTTACAAGGGGGATAATAGTAGCGTTCGCTCATATCAGCGGCTTCATTAAATAACGCTAACATATTGATTAATGGTTTTTCTTTCTTACATTCTTTGGGGCGAATAGGTAACCGACCTGCAGCTACCATCTTTTGAATCATGCCCTTTTTGATACCTGACATTTGTTCATATTGCTCAAATGTCACATAAGGGGATGCAATTTGCACTGTAATCGCTGTCATTTGTGATACCCTCGTATTCAAGTGCGCAATATTTGCAGATATTGCGTGATATTTAGATAAATAAATAATTCGTACGAATTGGAATATAATCCATATGACTTACCTTGTAAATAAGCATAAACGTGATTTTATGATTGATTTGAATCAACCCCCTGAATATCAAGGAGGAAAAAATATAATAAAAAGATTGATCCATTTGTTTGGTGTAGGTAATCGGCTTCAACTTGCAGACTTACTCGGAGTGACACAGGGAACGCTTTCAACATGGATGACACGTGATAGTACACCATATGAAATTCTGATTAGAGTTCATTTGGCAACTGGCGTACCGATGGAATATTTATGCTTTGGAATTAACGACGATGACTCAATAGTTGATCTATCTCGCTTTGATAAGTCAAATGAATTATCTGAACGTACGACATCATATTCTACAAACAAGATTGATCTATTTAAAATTGAAAATGGTGAATTAACTAAACAATCGCAAAATTTAACAAGCTTTGATTTTTTGGCTATATATAACATCAATATTGATGATGGTGATTATGCTATCCAGATCAAAAATGAAATGTTATTTATTGATTCAAGCGAGAATACCGTTACTAACGGTAGATATCTAATCTCTATTAATAACTCTAAAAAAATAGCAGAACTCCGCTTACTACCAGATGGTAACGTGTACTATTTCGATGATAATGAGAGATACCCGATCAACACTGACATCACCAAGGTATTAGGCAAAGTCACCGCCGTATTGGAAGCCGTATAATGAAATCAATCATGACATCTGTTTTTTCTACAACAAAAAGAAATATATTCGAAGGGCGAATAACTTCACTGGCGGATATTTTCCACGCAATTACCCAAATAAAAGCGAGTTCTGAATTTTACAAAACTAACGAAAAATTGCTTTTTAGAGGGCAAAATGACGCATCATATGAATTATTACCCTCCCTATGGCGACCAAACGAATCAGGTAAATATTATAACGAAGCACTTTTAATTGATAAATTTCTCATAGAAGAACCTTCAGCAAAAGATAAATATAAAACAAACTTAGAACTACTATCATATGCTCAGCACTACGGTCTTCCAACAAGGCTATTAGATTGGACAACCAATCTTTTAGTCGCAATTTACTTTGCATGTGAAGGGAGGACAAAAACTAATAAAGAAGGTAAAGTATTTTGTTTAGAAGCATTTAATAAACATAGCCTACATTCACTGAATAAATACAGTCTAGAAAATGCCATTATTACTTCACATAATGAATTCGACTTATTCCAAAAAATTCAATTATTATCTAGAAATGATAATTTATATTTCAGTGCCATATCAAATGATCGCTTTATAGATTTAAATAAAACTGACATCAATTATGATGCTAAAACATACTCCTTACTATCTTCAATAAAACAATTATCAATCACAAATGAACCACAAGACATTGAAAAACAAGAATTTCACTCTAACATCCCTGAATTTTCAATATATATTCCTCCCAAGATAAACTCAAGATTAAAAGCACAACATGGATGTTTCACAATACACATGGGGAAAATTATAGACAACTATACTATAAACTTTGATTATTTAAAGTTTTCTACATCTGCGATTACTGAAATAATAATCCCTGCTAATCATAAACAACAAATATTAAACGAATTAGATTATTGTGGTATTAATAAACAAACTCTTTTCCCTGAGCTAGAATATCAAACAGAAGCTCTGAAACAACACTGTTTTGACGACTAACGATTATGGCAATACGTAACCTCAAAGACGACAGTGATAAACCATGGCTATGCGAGTGCTATCCAACCGGTCGCTCGGGTAAACGCATTCGCAAATGGTTTGCCACACGTGGTGAAGCCCAAGCATTTGAAAATTTCACTATGCGTATTGTGGAAAATAAACCTGGCTGGGCAAAAGAGACGATCCCCGTTATTTATCTGAGTTATGTGAGCGTTGGTATGAATTACATGGCCGCCAACTTAATGATGGTGGCGGTAGAAAGCGCAAACTGCAGTTAATTTGTGAAGGACTCGGCAATCCTGTTGCCAGTAAACTCACTATTAATGATTGGGCCAACTATCGTCAGTTACGATTAGATGGTGAAGTAGCTGATTTACGTGGTACCAAACAAGTAGTCAAAGCCCGTACGGTCAATATTGAACAATCGTATTTGCTCGCAGTTTACTCTGAACTCAAACGCTTAGGTGAATGGGCTGGCCCGAACCCGTTAGAAGGCTTTCCACCGTTCAAGATACCGGATCAAGAAATGGGCTTCCTCTATCCCGAAGAAATCCCATTAGTATTGAACGAATGTGCCAACTCAAAAAACAAAGATGTCCGCACCGTCACGCTTATCTGTTTAGCCACAGGTTGCCGTTGGTCTGAAGCCGAAAAGATGACCGGCAGCCAAATTGCCAACAACCGCATCACCTTCATCAAGACTAAAGGCAAGAAGAACCGCACCGTACCCATCACTGCAGAACTCGCAGCACAGATACCAAGAAAACGTGGCCGCCTATTCTCAGACTGCCGCAAAGCGTTCCAACGTGCGATAAAGCGCACAAAACTAGAGTTCCCTGAAGGACAAATGACCCATATACTACGCCATACATTTGCCAGCCATTTCATGATGAACGGCGGCAACATTTTGGTATTACAGCGCATACTTGGCCACGCCGACATCAAGGACACCATGAAGTACGCCCACTTCAGCCCAGACCACCTTGACGACGCCCTCACCAAAAACCCATTAATTAATGTGAAGTGGTAGAAATTAAATGAGCAACAAAATAACCAAATGGATAATTTACGGTTTTTCTACAACAATTGTATTTTCAGTACTAATGCTTTTAGCATATTTTTTTAATTTTTATTATGCTGACTTCCCCTTTACTCTCCCAATTCCACTATCACGTGACAATGCTGAATGGGGAAATTTTGGCTCATTTATCTCTGGTGTTTTTGGTTTTGTATCTGCAATGGCAACTGTATTCACTTTATTATATATAGCCAAACAACATAAAGAAATTATGACTCTACAAGAAAAGGTCACTGCAGATCAAAAATATTTAGCAGCTAAACAATTAGAAGTTATAGCATTTGAAAAGCATGAAAAACATTTAGCCGCATTTATCTCAAACTGTATTGAAATAGAGGGTATCGTATTAAACCAATTAGAAATGAAATACAAACGCACTTTATATAAAGACATATTCTATGACAACAGTTATAAAAACACAGACTATACCGTTTCTATTTTTGATAAAAACTCTAAACTTAATCTTTTTATAAAATTTTTCGAAGCAATAAATAAAGAGATAACATATCTAAACTCCAATTTCGAAAAAAATGAACTTTGTAATAGAAAAATAAATAATTTAATACATGACATATACTGTCTGTCAGCGTATATGTATATTGAATTCAATGATGCCGTTCAAGACAATGGATCCATCTATTATGGTACAGCATTTCCAAGCCTTAATATTTTTATGGTAAAAAAACAGCTAAACCAACTACATCAAGTATTAGAACAATTAACATTTTTTTTGTTCAAAAAATGAAAAAAGTGAGCCATTAACCTTAGAAAAACCGACTAACAAACTCATTATCGAAATGATATTAACTTCATTTAGCGATAACTTTAAAATTAATCTACATAAACATGAGCTACATATAACAAATAAAGACAACCTAATAAAAGCAATGATAAAAACATATCATAACACTAGAAATTTAAAACTTGAAAATTTAAATAATAACGACAGAGATTCAATCAACAATTTCAACAATGAAATGAAGCATATAATTGGTATTGATATTTTTTCAAAAACAGAAGAGAACACCAAAGATTTAATTAACTTAACTTCAGAATCAAATGGAATATTACAATCGATTAAAAAGATTGATTTTCAAGAATTTAGTAACATTAACAGTATGATATATCAATTATATTAATCAATTAGCACTTTATATATACCAAACAAGGCATTATTAATAATTAAATTTAAATCATAGGAAATAACATCATCAAAGCAGACCACCTTAATCAGTGGTCTTAACCAATCCGAAATGCCAAACGTTAGCTGTTACTTTAAAGAATTTATTAACGTTCTTTTTCACATTCACCTAAAAATACTATATTGACTGCAGTTAAATGAAGTGTATAACTAACCATAGTTGCTGAAACACTTTTTATTTCAGCCCCCTGCCCGTGACCACCTTCCTTATTTCGAACAGTTGGGACACCACTTTCAAGCAATGCTCTAAAATGACTAAACTGTTCTTGCATATAGTCAGGGACTAGATTATTAGTTATGCAAACATTTATCAGTTTCTTGGCAGTATCTGTCTTACCATACTGCCAACCTCGTTTATCACATATTGCTTTCATCATACTTTCAAATGACTTTAAACAATCAACTAACGTTTCTTTGTACCGCTGGTTACGGTAATGAGAATGTGCAGAAAGGAACTCATCTCTTGCACCATTATATATTTTATCACCTTGCAATATCATCAGAGCAGGTTTAACTACTTCACTATGAATAAATTGAGAATCAATTTTTACAATTTCCCTTGAGAGATACTCATATCCAACAGCAGACTCTTTAAATCTATTATTTAACTCTTCAATTGCATCATCAGCTTTTTGTGTAGTACCGCAATCATGCGTAAAATGATATTGATTCTCTTTTATATATAATTCTATATACTTAAATGTCAGCTCTATAATATCCAAGCATTCTTCTACGTTTTTAGACTGCAAAAAGTAATCATAAACCGCCTCAAAGTCACTTTTGTATTGTTGCTTTGACAAAGAAAAAACACCGTACTCTTTACATAAAATCTCGTGTATTTTTTGATAGGCAACCTGAGAGGCTGTAGGCCCACCAAAATGCGAGTTGTTCTCTCGCACACCAATAGTTGCTTTAATAATATGTATAATTTGAACTCTTAGCTTATTTGGAATTTCTTTATACTGATAAACATCTGGAACATCACCACGAGCTTTTTTTTGTCTTGATGAGAACAACTCATAAATTGCCATTTATTTTCCTTTCACTGAAAATATTTATCATGACACCCACACACTTGCAGATATCCTCAAACAGATAATACTCCCTCGTAAACAGAAAAAATCAGCATAGACATAAAGTGTGAACCACCTCACATAAAACAATAAGTTTATGTTATTATTAGCTATAATCAATATTTATCATGATGACACCCATAATAAAATGAGCGTCAGTTGACCGATAATAGCAAGCAAGCTAACAAGAAAATGAATCAATGAGTAAAGCGTGATAATCATCACGTTAGATAAAGAAGCGTTGATATAATTGATAACCCTGCAATCACAAAAGCATCTATTTGTAACCATTCCAATGAAAAGCCTAATTAAACAAATACTTATTATAAAATAATAAATTGTACTTGATCTTACCCATCCACAGGCAAGCTACTAAATTATCATGTCACAGAATATTGAGCGCCACCAAAGGACATAACAGGTATCACGTAATAAAAGTACATGCTCTTATTTATCAATCAATGAAAGTACCTTTTTATAGGGCAATAATATAAGTCAAACTAACTACTATTTGTTAACCAAACATTAGAGTAAGCCCAATTCTATACTCGTAAAAATGATATATTACGTCATCACTAAAAGATTACGTATGACATGAATTACCAAGAACTCTTTAACACTCAACTACAGAATGTTGACACACGCTACTTTATTCTGGATACCAAAGGTTCAGACTCTAACCATGGTGATGCGGACTTCCTGCAGTACCGTTGGCAAACCAACAAATTTGGCAAAGTAAGAGCTGGAGATTTGTTCTTATATCGTAGACCGGGTAAAGCATCTGAAACAGGTAAGTTTTACTTCTTTGGGGCGGGCGAGATAGGTCCGATCAATTCTTTTGGTGAAATAGAAGAAAAAAGAGTTGAAGCTAAAATCCTATCGCCATACCCGTTTAAATCACATCTTCACCCATGTGATTTAGAAGATTATCAGTGGGATTTCAAAGATAGAACGCCAGACTCTTGGGAGTATTTCTTTAACCAATATGGCATGAATCAAATCACTAAAAATGACTTTTGCCAAATTATTGCGTTATCTGAAATAAATCAAGATGAGTATGACCCCATTGCTGCAACTGAAGCACTTCAGCTCATTCAAACTGGTTCGTATACTGTCGAGGACCAAGTGAGTGTAGTAAAAGTAAGAGCACAACAAGCCTCATTTTCAAACCAAGTGAAAAACAACTACGAAAACCAATGCGGAATTTGTGGCATCAACACACGTGCTCTACTTGTTGGCTCACACATCATCCCATGGTCTAAGGATAAGACTTGCAGACTCGACCCCGCCAATGGAATATCTTTATGTGTATTGCATGATAAGCTATTTGATACTGGCTTCATTACCTTCACAGACAAACTTGCTTTAGTGCTTTCTGACCAGGTAAAGCATGACTCCACATTATCAGCTCTTCTCGCCCCATTTGATGGCAAAAAGCTAAAGGTATCCCGAAAAAATGCACCAAAAAAGGAATACCTGGATTATCACAGAAAGAATATATTTAAGTGATAACACCTAAGTTCTTGATACGAATGATACAAATGTATTGACATAAATGTAAGACTGATTTAAATTTGCCGCAGCTTATTGGAAGCCTGCCCACCCCAACTAGGCGAATTCTTTCGAGAACCAAATAAAATCATTACTCAACTTATCTTATAAACCAATGTATGAGACTACAGAAATTAGGGGTGAATTACTGAATAATCTCGTTTGGAGAAATAAGATATGTCAAAGCACATTACCTCAACGTTTTTCGAAAACGTAAAAAAATCAGCTAAAAAACTTAAAAAAAACCTAAATATTCCACATTCTGAAGCCCTTGATCTAGCTTCCCAAAAAGCTGGCTATCCAACCTATCACGCATTGATTACCGCATATAAAAAACAAATACAGACTCCAACAAATCTAGATTCATTTATAAGAGAAGCTTTAACTGAAATTATTGATAGCGAATACAACCGTAAAGAGATTGATGTCGAAGGACACATAATCTCTAAAAATCATAACGACGCTGAAGACATTCATTCTCTTGTACGTTCTAAACTATTAGAAATTTTTGATAATGGAATTAATCATACTGGGGTAAATATTAGTGCTGATTGGTCAGTCTGTCGCTATGGTATAGATAAAGAAAGTCTTAAAGATATGGGTTATGAACTCATAGAATTTGGTAGTATCGAAGAAAGGACCGTTGGTGCTCTAATTGTTTGTTTAGGACATTTTTATAGATCTGCTGCAGACTGTTACGTAAGTAGAAGACTTATCCATCCTAATTTTAATACCTACCTTACAGATTGGATTAGATCCACTGCAATTATAGGTAGCGATAGTAGTCAGATTCTACTGGAAATGTACCCTGAAAATAAATATAACGGTTTGGCTAAAGGAACTTCTTATTGGAAAACGCCCAATTATTAGCCTTAAAATACCTGAACGAATATACTTTATGTGAAGCACAATTTTAGCCATACGGACGCGGGTTCAGTTCCCGCCCCAGAAACTGAATCAATAACCTGTGAATCAAGTTGATTTGATTAGTGGCGACAAAGTGGCGACAGAGGGGGGGATTTTAGCGCAACATAGGCAAACATGGCTTACTTAACTAATTGATTTAGTTATAAGTCTTTGTTTTCAAACGGCGCTGATAAAATGTAGGCTTTCTGGACGCGGGTTCAAGTCCCGCCGCCTCCACCAATTATAAGAACAAAGACATCTTCGGATGTCTTTTTTCTTGTCTAAAATTTACTAATATCAATAACTTACAATCCAAAATGTTCTTTTATTGACCGATAAGGTTTGGTTGCAACTATCAAATCATGTTGGCTTTCTGGACGCGGGCTCAAGTCCCACCCTCCCTGTAAAATGAAAAAAGACACCTCTAAGTGTCTTTTGAACTATTACCCGCCTATTGAGCAAAAAAACAAACAGCATTAATCTCATCACTCAAATAATCATTTATTTATAAGCTAACGTTTTTATCTTTACCATGCTCTAATTGACGTTCAGCATCTTGTACCGATATCTTTTGAAAAAAGACATTCATAATCAAATTAAGCCTTTCTTCTGCATTACCAAACTTATCAAAACCACCATATCGTACAGAATCAAAATCAAGTTCAGCACCTTGTTTCCTTGGTTGTCTGTAACATCTAAATTAACAAAACGCATATAGGTAGCCATATCCCACCACCAATTAGCATTAAATTCAAACATCACCTGATTATCAGCTAATTTAGCTGTTGGATTTGCTGTTTCTTTCGATACATCATAACCATTTGTCACCATCCAAGTGGTCACAATATCTCGCACATTTTCGGTTTGCTTTGTATCATTTGTGAGTACGATTTGCTTATCAAAATTTGCAGGCATTGGTTTTAACGCTGTTAAACCATTACTTGAACAACCTGAAATAATTAATAAGGTAAAAGCTAATATTACTTTCTTCATGTATCAATCCCTTTATATGAAGTATTACTTATCAACGCCAATCAACGTACTATTATATTTAAAGTTTAAAAGGGAACATGTGAGCAAAAACATATAACAACTTATCTATAAAAATAATTTATACCGCCTCAATAAGTTAATTACCAAATATCAAAAAAGAGGCATTACGCCTCTTTTAGTCGTTAACGCTTATCTACGTATTAGCTGCTTAACGAAACTTACGGCGTAACATTGCCGTGCAAGCCAGTCCCATTAACGCTAACCAACCAAGTGAGCCACCATCGTTATCTTCATCAGTTACAGGGGCTTTGCTGTAATTCAGTGCCACAATCACAGGATCGTGATCTGATGATGAAAAGGCATTTTCTGACTTAGCAAGATCACCTGTATATTTGCTGCCATATTCAAATAATTTAGATTCAGCAGCATTAATGTGCCAGTCTTCTACCGCCACTACACGCTTAACTAAACTGTCGTTAGCGAGTGCATGATCTAAACTACCAATCTCGCTGTTATAGCTATATGAGTAGCCTTTGCCATCATTAAAGTGACTGACAAGGTTGGTATATCCATAGCCTTGTTCAACTAAACTGCCTTGTGTTCATAGCTGGTGCCGCCAATGCTGGTCCATGATGCGCTATAAATTTTACGGCTTGATTGGGTTAAGTCATCACCGGTTAATACCATCATAGGATCTTCCATCGCATATGAGTTGGTATCGCCAATAATTAACACATCCCCCACCACATCTTTTAATGCATCACCCAATACTTTGGCCGCTGACACTCTAAACTGTGGGCAGCTGCCTTGCATATCTGCGTCATCACCATCATCTAACCAGTCTTCAGCACACTGTGAACCTTTAGATTTAAAATGGTTTACGACTACCGTTAATGGCTGGTCATTGTAGCTAAAGCTTTGTGCCAAACTATGGCGCTGGTATTTATCAATAGCTTCTGGATTAGTTTCGGTCACACCATCAAGGGTACGGGTTATTTGCCCTGCAACCACATGTTGCTCTGGCATCGCAATCACTTGTGCTGCGCCGGCTAGTTTTACTTTCGCTGAGCGATATAACATACCAACGGCAATGGCATCTGAGCCGATAAATTTATCTTTATATTTATCAGCATCGCTAATTTCAACAAACTGATAGGTCTGCTCTGCTGGCAGTTCAGCATTAAGTGTGCGCACTAAATCAGCAATGGCGCTGTTCTCACCATAACCGTTATTGGCAATTTCCATTAAACCAACAATATCAGCATTCATCGCGATAATCGCATTCACGATTTTTGTTTTTTGCAGCTGGTATTCTTCAGCGGTTTTGGCGCCACGGTTACTCTCTAATGGATTCTTATCACCACCAACTGCGTCATTGAATAGATTTAATACGTTAAAGCTGGCAACGCGAATATCACCTTTGTTGGCAATCGCAGGTGCATCGGTACGGTCATTACCGCTAATGATGTCTGCTTTGCTGATATTATTGGTGGCGACAAAACGGTATTTGCCATAGCTATAACCAATTACACCTTCAAAGTTCACCAGTTTATCGCCAATACGAAGATAGCCATCTTGCGCATTAAAGTCGGCGTAATATGGCACTTCACCATTATCGGGCTTTGCATCTGTTTCAATAAATAACTGGTTGTCATTATTAAATTTTTTAGCGGCAATGGCTGCTTCAGACAATACTGGGTGTAGCTGAGTTGGATTCATTAATGGTGCTTGGTGTGATACCACCATATTGTTGCGTTTGCCGCCGTAGTCATAACTAAATGAACGTGTAATCACCAGCTCATTATTATGATCGAGAACCACTTTCATGCCTTCATAACGCTCAAGTGCCTGCGCTAAGGTCTCGCCTTCATTAACCACGATTGGCGTAGCAGCTAGCTCTGTCGCTTGATCTAACACTTGATAATCTGCACTGGATGCTAATTTCATTTGTGTCAGGCTATAAAATTCGTCCACTTGGCCTTGCAAACATACTTCAACGCCTAGCTTAATATTGTCAGTCGCCAATTTGTCGGTATAAACAAAAATACCGTCAGACGTAGCGGGATTGGCATCACCTTGTGCATCTTGCAAGTAAAACCCTTTAAATAGGCTTTCATTTTTAGCAGTAACTATGCCTCTAATTGTTTTGGTCTGCCCCACCATCGGGCTTTTATATGAGTCACCTTGCACCGCATAAATTGGCGTTAAATCTGCCGCATTACAATCAAAAACTGCGACTTGAGGGGCAGCTAGCGCTGACGTAGCAAAAATTGTACTGATTGCACCAGCAATGGCGCTTAATTGATATGAAGTCTTCATCCGTAAACCTTGTATTATAATTATATTACTAATACTGAATTTATTAGCGCTTGTATTTTTACAAACTTACTAACATTCACATATGATGAGACTCTCACTTAACAATTTACACACATGCTTTAGATCAACCTTAATGCATTTAATTATTTACTCAATTAGCACCTGTTAATTTGACCTTAAACCCAACCTCCTTATTAGCAATTTATAATAAACAGCATTTAGTCTGTGACACGTTCCAATACCATTGCGATACCTTGACCAACGCCAATACACATGGTGCATAACGCATAACGCCCTTGACTACGTTGCAGTTGTTGCATAGCAGTAATCACTAATCGGCTGCCACTCATGCCAAGCGGATGCCCAAGTGCAATCGCACCACCTTTAGGGTTAACTCGAGTATCATCTTCACTAATGCCTAACTGCTGCATACAGCTTAATGCTTGTGCAGCAAAAGCTTCATTTAGTTCGATGATATCCATGTCGGCCAATGTTAAGCCAAGCCTTGTCAGTAATTTTTGAGTAGCGGCAACTGGGCCAATGCCCATCATTGACGGGGTAACACCAACAGTCGTCATACCCAACACTTTAGCTTTAGGCATTAATTGATATTGCTCAACCATCGCTGCAGATGCCAGTAATACCGCAGCGGCACCATCATTGATACCAGAGGCATTCCCCGCCGTCACGGTTCCGCCTGCAAATAGTGGTTTTAACTGAGCCAGTTTTTCGAGTGAGGTAAGCCTTGGATGCTCATCTTGTTGAATAACTATCGGCTCGCCCTTTCGAACAGGAATCGTCACGGGTACGATTTCAGCCTCAAAGTGCCCTGCTTTTATTGCTGCTGCGGCTTTGGTTTGACTGGCAAAAGCAAACTTATCTTGCGCTATGCGACTGATATTATAATGGTCAGCTAAGTTTTCTGCAGTTTGCGGCATCACCTCCACCCCATATTGCTTGGCCAGTTTTTTGTTCACAAAACGCCACCCCATGGTGGTATCAAATAGAGTTTGAGTGCGACCAAATGCTTGCTCGGCTTTAGCCATCACTAATGGGGCGCGGCTCATACCCTCAACACCCGCGGCAATCATTAGCTGAGCCTCACCTGTAGCAATGGCTCTAGCTGCATCACCTACCGCATTTAAACCTGAGCCGCATAAGCGATTAACGGTTACTGCGGGGACACTTTGCGGTAATCCTGCTAACAATACTGCCATTCGCGCCACATTACGGTTGTCTTCCCCAGCTTGATTAGCACAACCCATAATGACGTCATCTAATTGGTTCCAATCAATTTGCGGATAGCGTTGCATTAACTCGGTTAATGGCAATGCGGCGAGATCATCCACTCGAATTGAAGCGAGGCCACCAGCATAACGGCCGATAGGTGTGCGTACTCCATCACAAATATATACAGCTTGCATTAACTGGCCTCTTGTTGACTAAACATCGGTTTTAACTGCTTTAAGCCTTGCTCAACAGCATCACTTAACTGATCAATCTGTTGCTGACGATGAGCAGTTGATAACGTTAACGAGCAGGTATTGATCATGGCAAAGCCTTGCTCAAACAAATAATCAAGTAAGCGATCTTTTATTTGGCTTTGCAGTGGACTAAGGTAAGTTTGACGATAATTTTGTGGCGTATTGGCTTGCATATGTAGCCGTAACATCGAGCCTTTTCCTGTCACACACACGGGAACATCGGCATTAGCAATCGCCTGTTCAAGCTGTGATTTTAGGGTTGTAGTTAATTGATTAAGCTTAGTGACTGCTGTTTGATCAAACAGCTGCATCGCCGTTAACCCCGCCGTCATGGTGATCGGATTAGCTGAAAAAGTACCTGAGTGTGGGAAACGCACAGACGATGATAGCGGATCCATCACTTGCATCACTTCACGCTTGCCCGTAATAGCGCCAACTGGAAATCCGCCACCAATGAGTTTACCTAACGCAGTTAAATCTGGCGTAACGCCATAGTGTGCTTGCGCACCGCCAAATTCAGTTCTAAAGCTGATCACTTCATCAAAAATCAGTAAACTTCCCTGCTGCTGTGTCCACTGCTTTAACGTATGAATAAACGTATCTGATGCCGCAAATAAGCCGACTCTGTGCGGCAGCGGGTCAACAATAATGGCGGCAATATCATCACCGTATTGATTTAAGATTTGTAGCGCTAGTTCGGGGTCATTAAAGGGGATAATCACCACATCATCAAGCACCCCTGCTGGCGTGCCGTAAGCAACGGGCACACTTTGCGGTTGCTCAGCGTTACCCCAATTATGGGGATTAGCGGTTTGGCTAATCTCTGCAAAGTCATATAAACCATGGTAGGCTCCTTCAACTTTGGCAATCTTGCTACGCCCCGTATAAGCACGTGCAGCTTTAATGCAGCTCATTACCGCCTCTGTGCCTGAGTTAACAAAACGCAGCTTCTCAAAGGCTGAATTACGGTGACAAAGCAGTTCGGCGTACTCAATCTCGACCTCTGTTGCAAAGGTAAAGGCACTGCCTTTAGCTAATTGTTCGGTAACGGCTTGAGTAATTTGTGGATGAGCATGACCATGTATCAGTGATGCCATATTATTGGCAAAATCAATATATTGTTTACCATCAATATCTTCAATATAACAGCCCTTACCTGCTTTAGCGTAAACGGGATGGGGTTTGCGTAAAATAGTATTGCGGCTACAACCACCCGGCATCACTTGCTTAGCTCGGGCATATAATTCTGCTTGTGTTTGTTGTCTCATAAATTCCCCAACTATACGAGTTTGCAGTCGGTACGTGCTTGTAAATAATCCCAATCAACACCTGGAGCTAACTCGACCACTTTTAACCCTGCTTGAGTCACTTTCATCACCGCTAAATCAGTATAAATCCGACTCACCACCGCTTTACCGGTTAATGGATAACTGCAAGATTGCACAATTTTAGAAACACCTGTTTTGGTGGTGTGTTGGCTAATCACAAATATCTGCTTAACCCCAGCTACAAGATCCATTGCGCCGCCAACAGCAGGAATGGCATCTTTGGCACCTGTAGACCAATTAGCAAGGTCACCTTGCTCTGATACTTGCATTGCGCCTAACACACAAATATCAATATGGCCGGCGCGGATCATGGCAAAGCTATCTGCATGATGAAAATAAGCCGCCCCAGCAATGGCTGTTACTGGCTTTTTGCCTGCATTGATTAACTCTGGATCACGCTCCGCTTCACTTGGCGTATCCCCCATACCTAACAGGCCATTTTCAGTGTGATAAATGACTTCTCGCCCTGCGGGAATATATTGCGCCACTTGTTCAGGAATACCGATACCTAAATTAACGTATGAACCATCTTCAATATCCTGTGCTACCCGCTGCGCCATCTGTTGCCTTGTCCAGCCAATGTTATTGGTTACACTTGAGTTCATGGGTAACTCCTATTGGCTGCCACTAAATCAGACTCATAAACGGGATTGGGTACGGTCACAATGCGATTAACAAAAATGCCCGGTGTAACCACATGTTCTGGATTAATTGAACCCGCCTCAACGTATTCAGCGGTTTGCACGACTGTCGTTGTGGCGGCCATCGCCATAATCGGGCCAAAGTTACGCGCCGTTTTGTTATAAATTAAATTGCCATATCGATCTGCTTGCAATGCTTTAATTAACGCAAAGTCAGCCGTTAACGCCGTTTCCATAACAAACTGTTTGCCATTAAAACTGCGATGCTCTTTCCCGTCCGCTAAAGGGGTATTCACTGACGTTGCGGTATAAAATGCTGGAATACCTGCACCACCAGCACGAATGCGTTCAGCTAATGTGCCTTGTGGTACGAGTTCTAATTCAATATCACCAGCACGATATAACTCTGGAAACACCGTCGAGTTGGCTGTACGCGGAAATGAGCAAATCATCTTACTGACTTGGCGGTTTTTAATTAAAGCCGCTAAGCCGACATGACCACTGCCAGTATTATTGTTAATAACCGTCAGATCTTTTGCGCCATGGTCAATTAAGGCATGCAGTAACTCAATCGGACTACCTGCCTCACCAAAACCACCGACCATAATGGTGGCTCCGTTTTGAATATCGGCAATTGCCTCTGCAACGGAGGCAATACGTTTATCTATCATGCAGTCACTCTCCTACATATGCGCCATTAAGGCCGCTTCTAGCTCAGTTTCAATCTGCTTTAATTCGTCTTCAAAAAAGAACTTATCAGTGTCGAGTGGAGTTAATAGATCAATCTTATTTTCCTGCTCATCGTATTTAGCGTGAAAGACTCTATCCATCCACACCATATTACGAGCCTCGGTAAACTGCAGTGCAAAGCACTTCTCACCGCCAATAATTGATGTGCCTAAAATAGCGAGTTTGCCCGCTGAAATGGTCATTGAAATATGACGAGATGGACGGTTAATTGATGACAATGAGCGGTAAATAAGATTAAAAATACGCTCGATATCCGCCAATGGCGCAGTGTAATAGTGGTGCTCTCCCGTTGGTCGAGCACAATACATGGAATGGAAACCAAGACATAACATGCCAAGTACGGTCGCTAAATCTATCCAATTTTGCGCTGAGCGCTCAACATCAACATTGCCCTGTGCATCAGTAAACAAGCTGATATGGTGCATAATTGGACTTTGGCTTCGAATATTAACCCCGTGATTTTGTAAGCGACGAATAGCAGCAATGGTGCTTGGATTTAATAATTCACGCGGCGTTGAAAAATGTGCCATCCACGCTAATTGAATACCGTTGTCTCGCAGTTCATCAAACAGCTCTAACATGCCGTTGTATTTTTCAGTCAATACGAGTTCCGGTTGAAATGTCAGTGCCCGCGTAGCAAGGCGTACATTTTTAACATGTAGCAGTGTTGGATCTTCAATTAATGGCTTCACATATTGGCGTAAACGACTTACTGGCATATAACCGCCATCACCGCCGGTAATTAATATATCGGTAATTTCAGGATGACGTCGCAGATACTCATGTAATTGCTGAATATCTTTTTGAATAAACATATCTTCATCACCACGTACCTGCGCATGGCGGAAACAGTAAGTACAAAATGAAAAACAGTTTTGGGTGGTTTTATCAAAGACTAATTGGCATTGCGGATATTTATGCTGACTACCATCCAGAATCTCTAATTCCCCTTGTTCATTCTTAAACCAAGGTTTATTGAGTTGCTGATTACCATCATGGGGATTAGTGCGCGCCATATAATCGATAGCAATTTGACTGCGCTGCTCAGCTGACTCTGTTGCTAAATAAGCTTGGGTGGCATCGGCCGCTATCATATTTGGCTGCGGAAACACCAACTGAAATACTGAATCATTAATATAGTCATCCCAGTTAATACTGTTTAGAGTATGTTTGGTCGCTAAGAAGCGGTATACCTCAACAAATAATTCACGCTCGGCAATATTACCTATCTCAATACCGTGCTCTTTTAGGACTGCACAGACCTCACGAAAACCAGATAGGCCTGTGTAGTGATCTTTCCCCGTAAACAGAAACCCCCTATCTTCTAAAAAACCTGAATGTTGTGGAAAAGACGCATGAAGCCGACTTAATACCCCTGCTGGTAATAAATTTTCATTATTGATAATAGCTTGGGTTTCATCACTATAACCGTAACGTAGACACATGCTAGCCACATCATGATTGTTAACGACGAGGTGTGAACGTTCTGGTTGATCAGATACGATAACGTTTGAGGGATTGATCGAATTCATGCTGTTTCCTGCCAATATTGAATAGAAAATAAACAGCAATAACCTTAATAATTATATGGCTTAATGTGAAATATGTTATTTTTATGTTATGTATAGACTAAGACTATAGCTTAATAACTATCGCTATATATTGCATATACAAGGGTGGTATCGATGGAGTTACGTGCACTAAAATATTTTTTAGTCGTATATGAGCAAGGCAGTGTGAGCGCAGCAGCAAAACATTGCTTTATTTCACAGCCCTCAATTAGCTCGGCTATTCAGACCTTGGAACAATCTCTTCATTGCCAACTGTTTATCCGTCATGCCCGCGGCGTATTGCCAACCCCCGCTGCGACTGAGTTATACCCCAAAGCTAAAGCGTTAATAGAGCAAGAAAAACAGATCATGCAGCAATTCCAGCAGCAAACATTCACCACCCCATTAAGACTTGGCATTATGCGCTCAATGGGCGCAATTCGAATGAGTCGATTACTGCAATATTTAGCGCAACACATCGAAAATCTAGAATTAACCTTAGTTGACCCAGATGAACCTTGTGATGCTAAATTTATGTCCTCTAGCGCGCTGAGTAGCAGCGACCAATTTGTTACTATTTGGCAAGACACCTATCAACTCGCCCTTCCTCAACACTGGCCGTTAGCCCATCAAGCCACCATCAAGATTAGCGATCTAGCTGGATTACCGTTTATTAACCGCGAACCTTGTAAAGCATTGGATCAGCTAAAGGAATTAATGCAACAACAAGGGATCAGTTTTACAGTCAGAGCTAATATTCGTACCCTAGATTATGCTTGGCCATTGGTCACCGCAGGGGTTGGTGCCGCACTCGTTCCGGATTGGGATGAAATTAAAAAATCAACTGAATTAAGTTTAAAACCAATTAATCACTTTCGTTTTAAACAAGCTATTGGTTTAGTCATTAAACCTAATAGCAGTAATCCGATGATCCAATCCGTGATAAATTGCTGTCATGATTTTGCCCAACTGCAATAAGTAAGACGATATTGTAAATTAATGAAGTGAAGTTAATCATTTGCAGTTATAACACGGCGATTTCCCATACCACTCTACCGATATTTTAAGCGTGACAAAGCTCTCATCTTCCCCGTTAAAGATTACCTATTACCATTGACTTTATTTAATAAAATTCTCATTGAATGATGCCATTGATCGTTCCAATATCCTGATATTGATACAACTTTTAGTGGAATACAGCATCGGTTAACTGCCATGTATCCACTTCCATCATTGATAGGCATTCTATGAAACCATCGCTTCTTTTACTGACCATGTTGCTCTCTGGCGCCGCGGTTGCCTCAACCAATACTACCGTTTATCCGATGACAGATATGACACTTGCTAACGTAGGTACTATTCATATTGCGCGCCATTAACTGAATTATCCAAAAATGGTCAACAACTAAAAATTGAGATCTCTGGAGTACAACCTGCTGGTAATAACCAAGTCATCTTTTTAGGTGCTAAGCAACGTATTGTATTGGCCACACTTAATGCTGATGGTGTAAAAGCACTTAAAACAGGTAAAGCTTTTACGGATGCCTATGGCAATCAATGGCACTCTGTCACCTTAACCGCCCAAATACCTAATCAAGTCACTGCTCAGCAACAACAATTATGGACTGAAGCAGCTCAACTCAAAGACAGATCATGCTCTGTTTGTCACGCCGCACCAGTACCTACTCAAATGTCTGTTAACGCATGGCCTTCAGTGGTTAAAAGTATGGGAGGCAGAACCGATTTAACCCAAGCTCAATTGCAATTATTAACCTCATATTACCAATACAACGCTATCCATAAATAGAGTGGTTTAGTTATGCAAAATTTCTCTCGTCGTGATTTTATTAAAGGGGTCGGCTTAACCGCTTGTGGCCTCACTATATCGAGCTTAATCCCTGTCACCTCTTTTGCTGAAGGTATGCCAGGCCGTTCCATTATCAATGCGGCGCACTGGGGACCGCTTATTGTCAAAGTTAATGAACAAGGTATTCAATCTTCTACTGGCGCCTTACCATCTAATATGCCTAATGCGCTACAACTTGTCGTGCATGATCAAGTTTATACTCAAGCAAGGGTGCAATACCCAATGGTGCGTAAAGGCTATTTGGCCAACCCTGAGCAACCCGATGGTAACCGTGGTAATGACGAATTTGTTCGAGTGAGCTGGCAACAGGCATTGGAATTAATCCATCAGCATCACATGCGTATTCGTAAAAAATATGGCAACGAATCCATTTATGCGGGTTCTTATGGTTGGCGTTCAAGCGGTGTTCTTCATCAAGCACAAACGCTACTGAGTCGTTATATGGGCATGGCTGGCGGTTACTCTAGCCACTTTGGTGATTATTCAACTGGTGCAGCGCAAGTCATTATGCCTTACGTGGTAGGCTCAATTGCGGTATATGACCAGCAAACAGCATTCCCTGTCGTACTTGAATCGAGTGATGTGGTGGTTATTTGGGGCGCCAACCCACTTAATACCTTAAGAATTGCTTGGACCAGTTCTGATGAAAGTGGCTTAGCTTTCTTTAACGAACTGAAAAAAACCAATAAAAAAATATTGGTTATTGACCCATTACGTAATGAAACAGCTGACTTTTTTGGTGATAAAGCGCAGTGGATTGCCCCCATTCCAAATACCGATGTGGCGATGATGCTAGGCATTGCCTACCATATGGTCAAACATAATCTACACGATAAAGCTTTCTTAAAAAAATACACCGTTGGTTATACTAAATTTGAACAATATCTATTGGGTAAAAGTGACGGTATTGCTAAAACACCACAATGGGCTGCAGAGATCTGCCAAGTACCAGCCAGTCAATTAGAACAATTAGCCGAGCTATTTTGTAAAAACAGAACCATGCTGATGGCTGGTTGGGGCATGCAGCGTCAACAATATGGTGAACAGCGCCACTGGATGCTCGTAACGCTTGCGGCAATGGTTGGTCAAATTGGCCTTGCTGGTGGTGGTTTTGGTCTGTCGTATCACTATGCTAATGGTGGTAATCCAACCCGTATTGCTGGCGTTCTGCCAACCATTTCACCTGTCATTAATAAAGCCACCGCCGGTGCTAATAACTGGGATATGGGCGGCGCCTTAAATACCATTCCTGTCGGCTCAATTATTGAAGCCCTTGAGCATCCTGGTGAAGAATATCAAAATAATGGTGCCATTAAAAAATGGCCTAATATCAAGATGATTTGGTGGGCCGGTGGTTCGCCATTTACCCATAATCAAAACCTCAACCGCCTAATCAAAGCATGGCAAAAACCTGAATTAATTGTAGTCTCAGATCCTTATTGGGCCTCTACGACTCGTTATGCTGATATCGTGTTACCGATTACGACCTCATATGAACGTGATGATATGACCATGACGGGAGATTACAGTAATCAAAATATCGTGCCGATGCAGAAGATTGTTGAACCACTATTTGAGTCTCGTAACGATATGGATGTCTTTGCCGATTTAGCAGAGTTATTGGTCAAAAATGGTCGTCAAATTTACCGTGAAAATAAAACCGATATTCAATGGCTTCAAGAGTTTTATAACCGCGCTAAAAAAATGGCTGATGCCCAAGGTGTTCACATGCCTGATTTTGAGCACTTCTGGGTTAAGCATGAAATATTGACCATGAAATGGAATCCAAAGAGTGCTAAATTTGTCACTTATGAAAGCTTCCGCCAAGATCCAATGATGAACTCTCTCGGCACCGAAAGTGGCTTAATCGAGATATTTTCTGAAACCATTGCAAGCTACCACTATGATGATTGTCCCGGCCACCCTACTTGGTTAGTGCCAACTGAATGGCAACAAAATCATAATCCCAACATGCTGCACTTAATTACTTCTCATGCGGCAGATAGATTACACAGTCAGCTCAACTATTCACGCTTGCGTAAACAGTACGCCATTGCCGATAGAGAACCTATCATCATCCATCCAGATGATGCTAAAGCTCATGAAATTGAGTCAGGCGATCTTGTGTGCGTCTCTAATAGCCGAGGTAAGATTTTAACTGGCGCGTTAGTCACAGATGGTATTAAGCAAGGCACCGTTTGTGTCCATGAAGGGGCATGGCTCAACATGGATAAACAGCACGACATTTGTAAAAATGGTAATTGCAACGTATTAACCAGCGACATTCCCACTTCGCGCTTAGCCAATGGCTGCGCGCCTAACTCTTCATTAGTGGTGATTGAAAAATACACTGGTCCTGAATTAACGATGGATGCTTTCACTCCACCGAAAGGTGCAATGATGATGAGTATTCATCAATAATAGAATCTTGCTCCAGCTTATAAAGGCCATTAATGATAACGTTAATGGCCTTTATTTTATTGCGTCATTTATTATGCCGTGGCAACGGCAGATGATGTGACTAATCGCATCGGCTTACAAAAACTCAAAATCGCCTGATAGACCGCAGCAGTTGAACTATCTTGCATATGCTCATAGGTACTGACTAAATGATACGCGGGTGACTTATGTTCAGGCATCTCAATATTAAAAGGCTGTATAAGTCGGCCCGTCGCTAACTCTTTTTGAATTAAAGTACGATTAATATAAGCAACTCCAGCACCTTGTAATGCAGCCTCTATCGCCTGAATTGAGTTTTGAAATATTAATTTACGCTGGCATGACTTTCTAATTAAACCAAGATTTTGCATAACCACATCCCACTGCACTAATCTATTATTGGTATAAATCAGCGTATGGTTATCAATAAATTCTTGTTCTAAATTTATATAATTAGTCTCTAAATAATCAGGATGACAAACTGGGATCATCTGTTCATTAAATAAATAAACGGAATAAAGGCTATCCCATGTTTCATAACCATATCTAATTGCTAGATCTAAATCACACTTGCCAAAATCAAGATAATCTAATGTATCAATAAATTCTATATTACTTTCTATATTATCAATCGGTGAAGTTAATAAGTGCGGTAATAACCAATTTTTAAGTAATGAAGGCGGTACAGCTATTTTTATTGATGGTCTTTTACTGGCAACACCTAAATCTGTGGTGGCCTCTTCCATCTCCTGCAATATCACTGAAACTCTAGAATAATATCTTATTCCACAGTTAGTTAGCTTAACCTGACGACTTCCCCTAACAAATAATTTTTGTGCGACAAATTGCTCTAATGCATTAATTTGATGACTAATAGCGCCGGGGGTGACATTTAATTCAACTGCCGCTAATTTAAAACTTTGTAATCTCGCTGCCGCCTCAAAGTAAATGATAGATTTAATAGGTGGAATGATTCTCATGCGACATTATATTCCTAAAGTGATGTTTTCTATTCTGACAACGCAATATTCTTGCTTTGTCAGTAACAGTTTTTTTGACAATTATGCTCAGACACAAATAAATACAATGGTGAGTATAATGTTAAAGCTGAAATTAATTCCGTTAGCTGTATCGATCTTTTTAATATCGAGCTCAGGCTATGCAGACACCTTGGCAAACTTTCATACCAAGCAATTAGGTAACGATTGTCAAAGTTGTCATACCAAACCAATTGAAGTGACGGATGCCGAAGCCCATGAAAATGCGGCTTGTCAAAGCTGTCATGGTAATTTAGCTGAGCTAGCAGCTGAATCTAAAAATACCTTGTCACCTCATAAGAGTCATCTTATTGATATTTCATGTACCAGTTGTCACTCTGGCCACCAGCAACCCGTACTGGTTTGTCAAACCTGCCATGATTCATTTAAAACTGAATTCAAAATCCCATTTGGCAATGACAAAACCATTAAAGATACTTATCAATACCCTAAAGTGACGCAAGCAATGATCGATAAAGCGCTTAAACGGGGACCATTAGAACAACATCAATTAATCGTGATTGGCGCAGGTGCAGCGGGTCATACAGCAGCAATATCTGCACGTCAACATGGTATAAAAGATGTCATTATTCTTGAAAAACAACCCTATATTGGCGGTAACGGTATGCTTGCTGCTGGCGGTATGGCTGCGGCAGAAACCCTAACCCAAGCCTTGCTTGGTTATAAAGACAGTAAACAACTTTGGTATAACGACACCATGAAGGGCGGCCATAATATTAATAACCCAGCGCTGGTCAAAACCTTGACCGAAAATGGCAGTGCTGGCATTGATTGGCTTCAAGCACAAGGAACAGATTTAAGCTCTGCATCAAGTGCAGGTGGTCATAACGCAGAACGTTTACATCGCCCTAATGGCGGTGCGAAAGCTGGCCCAGCAATTATTAATACTTTAAAAGATACAGCCCATAAACTTGGCGTTGAAACTCGTACTAACAGTAAAGTGGTGAAGTTACTGCAAGATAAAAATGGCAAAATTACGGGCTTACTGGTGCAAGGCAAACACACAGGTGTGCATATGCTAAATGCTGATGCCATTGTTATCGCTTCAGGCGGGTTTGCGCGAAATAACCAACTGGTCAGTAAATATCGCCCAGATCTTAAAGGTGTCGCTTCAACTAACAACCCAGGCAACGTAGGTGATGCTCTCACCTTTGCGCCTGAAGTAGGTGCAGCTACCGTTGATATCAAAGAGATCCAAGCGTTCCCAACGGCTGCTGCAGGTAAGATGGTAATTTCGGGTACAGCTCGCGGCGCTGGTGCAATCTTACTTAACAGCAATGGCGCACGTTTCTGCGATGAGATGGGCCCACGGGATAAAGTATCTGAAGCTATTTGGGCGCAAAAAGGCAAATCAGCATGGCTGGTATTTGATGAAACCGTATTAAATCGTTTAGGCCAATTAAAAGGTATGCTGGATTTAGGCGTAATTTATAAAGCGAACAATCCACAACAATTAGCACAGGCAACCCAAATGGATGCGACAACCGCGGCGAATGCATTAACTCGCTACAATCAGTTTCAAGCTGACCATAAGGATGCGGACTTTGGTCGTAAAAATATGGCTGACGATCTGCAATTCCCAGTTTACGCTGTTAATGTAAAACCTGCGGTGCATCATACAATGGGCGGTTTGAAAATTAATCCACTGACAGAAGTATTGAATGATAAAAATCAACCTATTCAGGGGCTATTTGCAGCAGGTGAAGTGACTGGCGGAGTTCATGGCGGTAACCGTTTAGCAGGTAATGCTATTGCCGATACCGTAGTATTTGGTCGTATTGCTGGTGAACAAGCAGCAAACTTTATTAAGCAATAACAAGATCCAACTTCCACAAGAAAGCCCTAGTACACACCCACGGTGTACTAGGGCGCTATATCTACCGTGACCTATTTATCGTCAACCTGCTTGCCTAGCATACGTTTTAAAATGCCATCTTTATCAATAAAGTGATGTTTTAACGCACCGGCAATATGCAGTGCAATAGCCGCAAACATAATATTACCCACGACGCCATGCATTCTGTGGCCAGCCTTAGCTAATTCCTCATTTAAAGGAAGTACTTTATTAGGATCGAGGGGATCGGGATTAGTTGCCAATAACTCAAGCCCAAATACATTAATACCATGACCGCCCATACCTGACATCAACATGCCAGAAATAGGCATCAACACAGTGCCGATAATCAATACATAATGTACAATTTTTGAGACTAACTGCAGCAACTGTGCTTGTTGACCAATCGTTTGTGGCCAACCATTTTTAATACGCCATATGACTCTGAGAATAACAAAACCAAATACGATAACGCCAAGTGATTTATGGATCGGGTATAAACGATACACTTCGTTTTCTTCCATATAGACGCCAACGATTAATAATCCAATGATCATAATGGCAATAATCCAATGCAACCATACCGATGTGCTAGAGAGTTTTTGTTTCGTATCAACTTGCATTCTAGTTATCCTTCTAAGGTGATAATCTCATTAACATTTTCTAATGGATGACAACATAACGCATCAATTAGACAACTGCAACGCCATACTTAAGTCTTACTTTTGTGATAATTTCGTGATAATTAGCCACTAGTTTTTATTAGGTTTGTTTATAATTCCTAAGGATAGACTATGCTAAAGACCATTTACGCGACGGCTATATCACTATTTTTTAGTGCCAGCATCAACCTCAATGCTGAAGCTAATAATGTAACAAATTATGATATAGGCCATATTGTTAGTGCTGACCGAGCCAGCGGCCAATTATCAGTCATTAACACCAATACCGATCAAGTCGAACGTACGATTCAATTACCCCAAAACGCTGAGCCAATGTATGTTGTTTACAAAGATAATCGCGTCTTTGTTGGTGACCGGACGAACCATCAAGTTCATGTGTATGACAGCTACGGGTTTAATCACTTAACGTCAATCAATATTGGTCAAGGCGCCTTCCATATGTGGGCAGCTAAACAGGCAAATTTATTACTGGTAAATAATGATATTGACAATACGGTAAGTGTTATTGATACCAATAACCTTAGTTTAATCTCAACCTTAACGCTTCCTGATGATATTGTGAGCCAAGGTTATAAACCCCATGACATTGTGGTAACTGATAATGGTAAACAGGCTTTTGTTAGTTTTGTTGATGGCCAACCAAGCCAAGATTATGTAATAAAAATCAATACGAGAAATGGCCAAGAACTCGCACGTAGCCAAGTGGGAGGTGATCCCCACTTATTTTTATCTGCAGCCAATAAACATCAATTATTTATTGTGTCTCAAGAAGCCAATAGCGTCACTAAAGTACGTCAAAGTAATTTAAGCTTTATAAAAAGTACCGAAGTCACAGGCGCTCATGGTGTATTTAATGTGGCTAATCGACTTTATCTAACCAACATTACTGATGGTGGTCAAAATGCATTAAACACCCTTAATGCTAAACGCTTAAAAGTGATCGACAGAGACAATACATTATCGGGTGTTGCCCATAATCTTGTCGTTACTTCTGGCGGTTCAAAGATTTATATTACTCATTCAGGCAGTAATAATAGTGTCAGTGTATTTGATACTTATGGACCTAAGCACACCCCCATTTTTAAACAGGAAATTGAAGTAGGTAATAATCCATTTGGTATCGCCTTTATTCCACATTAATTGAAAATCACGTAACAGAATAATGGTGGGATTTTGTTACGTGATATACTCATGCCTCTGTTTATTATTGTTTATGTCCCATATGCTTACTATTGAAACTTCACGTTTAATTCTTACAAAACTCACACTTGCTGATGCACAGTATACCCAAACCACTTAAAGTGGCTGAATTCAGTGGGAATTTAACCTGCTTTAGACAAGGCATTGATTGCCGTTAATGGTTCTTCCCTTATCAAAATCAATAACACAGTATAAAGTAGGCTAAAACCCATCGAAGAAAGCCTTAAGCAAGCCCACTTCGTTGTTGCATCCATTTAAAAGGGAATGCCATTCCAGCATAAATGCGCCTAGAATTGAACTTGCTTAAGTGCTTCTGAAATAGCAACTTCAAGTTATTTGGGTATATCTATTAACGCTTTACAACACGCCTCTTTTTAAACAATTTGTCGGTGATAAACAACTTGTGACAATTACGGATAGTGAACAATACCTAACGAACAATCTTATTAGCATGTACCAACAGCCTTTTATGGGCTTACTTAAAGTCAGTTTAAAAAATGACAATACTGCGATTGGGATTTGCGGTTTAATCAAACGAGACAGTTTGCAAGATATTGATTTGGGCTATGGTTACTTACCTGAGTATTTATGCCAAGGTTACGGCACTGAAGCAGCAACAGCTTGTTTAACGCTTGCACACGAACAATTAAGCTTAAAAAGAATTGTTGCCATTACCCAATCCGATAATCAAGCCTGCATCAAGTTACTCACCAAGCTGGGCTTTAGTTTTGAACACAATAACAGCCAGATTGACGAACTAACCACACTTGATCAATATGGGTTAGCATTGTAGAAAATAGCGTTCAGTAGTGTTGTAATACTCTACTGATTACATTGATTATATGCCATTTGTAAGACTTCAGTGTGCAGTGCATGTTTAGCTATGTGCTGACACTTGCCTCTAATATTTTGAGCATACCCCGCATCTTGGCAATGCGCTTTTACTTTCTGTTGGTATTCACTAAGGTAGTTATTCACACACTGTTTTTTCGCGCCCTGTAGCGCATTAACTTGTGCTAATAGTTTTGCTTTTTGTGCATCACTATACGGCTGATATGCAATCCGAGGATCAGGCTTCGGACCACAACCAACCACAAGAGTCACCAAGGCAAAAGCAAATAAAATACGCATATATTCTCCTACGTTTAAAATTAATATTAATCTTGCCAATGAGCATCAAGATGCCGACCATCACAAAAAGGTTTATTTTTAGATGCACCACATCGGCAAAGTGCATATTTTTGTAGGCTAGCACCTTGCCCAAATTCGGTATCGACTAATCTCAAATTGTTAATATAGTATGGGCCATCTTTAGCAATGTTGATGCTAATCTCATCCCCTTCACCATGAATAACCGAATCATTATTGTGTGAATAACTTAATGCGCCAGAAGGACACTGCTTAATGACTTCAATAATCTCATCACGGGAGGCGTTATCAGGATTAATCCATGGTTGATTATCACTATTAAAAACGGACTTGAGCTGCCCCCCACAAACAGATGCATGCGAACATAATAGTTTATTGTAATGAATGGTGATTGCTTGGCCTTGATAGCAAGTCACTTGATCTGGCGTATGATCAGCTTGCTTGGCACTATCGAAGTTAATCTTGCTATGGCTACCGTCACAAAAAGGCTTGTTTGCTGAAGCACCGCAGCGACATAATGCCGTCACTTTTTTGGTTGGCACTTGCTCACCAAAACTGTCTTTAATCGCCACAAAACCCTCAACGACCATCGAGCCTGCTGGTAATAACTTAATATGTGGGCCAGCCTCAACTTGTTCATCGCTTGTTTTACTGGCAAGTTTGCCCGTTAAACGAAGTCCATCGCGCATATTGAGAAAAAGCAGCCTCAAATTAGAAAAGCCTGCAATTAGCTCGATAACTTGTACCGTATAAAAACGCCAATCTAAATCACCTGCACTGGCTTTCATCTCTAAATAAAATGCGGCTGGTAGTAATACAACTAAACCTGTAATTGCCACAATTGGCATTCTTTTTTTCTTTAATAACACCAAAGTGTCTTGCCGATTGCCTGCTAATGACATACCAGATGCCCCTGTAATAATCATTGCAGGGATCAAAATAAACATACCTTGTAAGATCAGCCCTTTTACCGTTGCAATAGTACTAACTGAAGTAAAAAGCTCAGTAATAATGGTTGATGTCCAAAAGCTCAGTATGGTCAAAAAAGCAATCACACCTGCCAATGCATGAATTTTTATTTTCATTATTAATGATCCTTATGCAAGCCAGTATCAGGTCACGTCCACTCTTATTTATGAAGCTAACAGTTAATACAAATAAGCTCAAATATTAACCTTTAAATGTTTTTGTCGTCATAAGCACATCGTCGCTGAGTTTATGCAGCACGTGATCAATACCGGACAATTAAATCTTTTATCAAGTTGAGTAAATCGCAGGTGAGCAATTCATAAATATTCTATTTCTATCAATTTATAAAATGTTGATATTTTATAAATAAATATCAACACATTGTTTTAAATGATTTTTTTATGATAAAGATAAAATCAATACACATGTTTAGATGGGGATATTTTCATGAGCAAATCATGATTATACAGACAGATTTTTCACTCCTATGCTGGCTCTGCAAACCAGGAAGCTGCTCAGTCGATGTCTGTCACTATCTCTAGCCGCTCCTGAACTTTAAGTAATTTGCTGCTTGCCTTCGAACTTGAATAGACCTACGTCGTTCACTACTCAAGCAACAAATTATTTCTTTAATTGAAGATTTAAAAAGTGAATTGAGCAAGAGATGGAGACCTTATGTCAACAGAATCAGCCGCAAAAAAAATTGGTTTAATTGCCTGTATTGGTATTGTAACCGGTAACATGATGGGTAGTGGTATTGCACTATTACCAGCCACACTAGCAAAAATTGGTTCAATATCAGTTTTCAGCTGGATAATTTGTACAGTGGGTGCATTAAGTTTAGCTTTTGTATACGCTAGATTAGGGGTGAATAACCCACAACAAGGTGGTCCAATTGCCTATGCAGGCGAATTATCACCTGCGTTTGGTTTCCAAACTGGTGTGCTCTATTATCACGCGAACTGGATTGGTAACCTTGCGATTGCAATCACTGGTGTGTCATATCTATCAGTATTCTTCCCTGTATTAAATGAGACGATTCCTGCTGCAATCGCTACTGTAGCTGCAGTATGGATCTTTACTTTAATTAACTTACTCGGTGGCACATGGGTCAGCCGATTAACCACAATTGGTTTGGTACTTATTTTAATTCCGATTATAGGTACAGCCGTTATAGGTTGGGGCGAATTTAGTCCACAAGTTTACATGCAAAACTGGAATACCTCACACGGCAGTGACTATCACGCCATTGTTAGCGCGGTTTTACTGACATTATGGGCATTCGTTGGGGTGGAATCTGCGTCAGTATCTTCTGGATTAGTTAAAAATCCACGCAGAACCGTACCGCTAGCAACCATGATTGGTACTGCCGTTGCTGGTTTAGTTTATATTTCATCCACTCAGGTTATTGCAGGTATGTTCCCTGCTGAGCAAGTCGCTAATTCTGGTGCGCCATTTGCGCTAGCAACCACTGCTATTTTTGGCGCTTGGACCGCACCGTTTGTAGCCGCATTTACCGCTTTAGCCTGTTTTACTTCACTGGGTTCTTGGATGATGTTGGTTGGTGAGGCTGGTAAACGTGCCGCTAACGACGGTAACTTCCCTAAAATGTTTGGTGAGTCAGATAAAAATGGCGTGCCTAAAAAAGGCTTACTTGCAGCATCAGTAATGATGACCATTCTAATGATTGCGATTACTGTCTTTAGCTCAGGTGATGGTCATGCTTCTGGTCTATTTAATATCTTAACCACTGATGCGGTTCTATTAACCATGCTGCCTTACTTCTACTCAGCAGTGAACATGATCCGTTATGAAGGCATGACAACCCGTAATACATTTGTAATGTTGTTCTCAGGCGTTGCTTGCGTATTCTGTTTTGTCGCACTTATCGGTGCAGACCCATCAGCATTGAGTGCAACCTTCATTGTTTCACTTGCTATCTTTGCCTTCTACGGCCGTAAACTTGGCTTTAGACAACACGCAAAATGGTTATCAGACAAATTAACCAAGTCTTCTACTAGCAAAACCGATAAAACTGAAACCACTGATACAGCAACAAATAAAGCTTAGTTGTTATTCAATTATATATTTAACTTAATTTTTAATATTGGCGCTCTCTTCTCTACTTCATTTTAGTGGAGCGCCTTTACTCACTCTGGAGAAATTCTATATGCATATTATCGCGATAATGAATAATCTCGAATCATTATTTAAGCGTGAACCCATTAATAAATTACAAGGTTTATTGGAACAACAAGGTTACCAAGTTATTTATCCAAATGATTCACAAGATCTATTACGTCTTATTGAAATGAACCCACGCTTTTGTGGTGTGATTTTCGACTGGGATATGTATTCAATGGAGTTATGCAAAGAGATAAATAATCTAAATGAGTATTTACCCCTTTATACTTTTGCTAATCATCAATCAACACTCGATATTAGCTTAACGGATCTTCAACTTAACATTCATTTCTTTGAATATACTTTAGATACTGTTGCAGACATTGTCATTAAAATTAACCAAGCAACTGAAGAATATAAAGATATCATTATGCCCCCACTCACTAAGGCATTAATGAAATATGCAACAGAAGCAAAATATACCTTCTGTACTCCAGGACATATGGGCGGTACCGCCTTTAATAAAAGCCCTGCAGGTAGTATTTTCTACGACTTTTATGGTGCTAACACATTTAAATCAGATATTTCGATTTCAATGCCAGAGCTAGGTTCACTACTTGACCATAGTGGCCCACACAAAGAGGCCGAAGAGTATATTGCCCGCACATTTAATGCTGATCGTTCATATATTGTCACCAATGGTACCTCTACTGCTAACAAGATTGTTGGTATGTTTTCCGCCCCAACAGGCAGTACTGTATTAGTTGACCGTAACTGCCATAAATCGATCACTCACTTAATGATGATGAGTGGGGTTGTACCTGTTTATTTGCGCCCTACCCGTAACGCTTACGGCATTTTAGGGGGTATTCCACAAAGTGAATTTAGTGCCGATGTTATTGCAAAGAAAATTACTGCAACGCCTGGTGCATCAACCCCTAACTACGCAGTGATTACTAACTCAACCTATGATGGTTTGTTCTATCACACTCAATTTATTAAAGAAACACTTACAACTAAATATATCCACTTTGATAGTGCATGGGTGCCTTATACTAACTTCAACCCTATTTATGAGGGTAAGTGCGGTATGAGTGGTGAAGCAATGCCAGGTCGCGTTTTCTATGAAACTCAATCGACCCATAAATTGCTAGCAGCTTTCTCTCAAGCATCAATGATCCATATTAAAGGTGAATTTGATGAAGAAAGCTTTAATGAAGCCTTTATGATGCATACCTCAACCTCTCCACAGTATGCGATTGTTGCTTCTGCAGAAATATCTGCAGCAATGATGCAAGGTTCAGCAGGTAAACGCTTAATTCAAGACTCTATCGATCGTGCAATCCGTTTCCGTAAAGAGATTAAAAAACTCCGTCAAGAAAGTAATACTTGGTTCTTTGACGTATGGCAACCAGACAATATTGAAACCACTGAATGCTGGAAATTAGATCCTCACGACAGTTGGCATGGCTTTAAAGATGTTGATGATAACCATATGTACCTTGACCCAATTAAGGTCACTATTTTAACACCAGGTATGGATATTGCCGGCACTATGGATGCGACAGGTATTCCAGCATCTATTGTTGCTAAATACTTAGATAATCACGGCATTGTGGTAGAGAAAACAGGCCCATACAGCATGTTATTCCTATTCTCTATCGGTATTGATAAGCCAAAAGCAATGCAGTTATTAAGAGCCTTAACTGAATTCAAACGCGGTTATGATCTTAACTTGACCATTAAAGAGTTCTTACCAGATCTATTTGATGAAGACCCAATTTTCTATCAAGGCATGAGAATTCAAGAATTAGCGCAAAATATTCATCAATTAACCGCACACTATAAACTGCCTGAATTGATGTTCAATGCATTCGATGTATTACCTACCTTGAAAATGACACCGCATGATGCATGGCAAGAAGAGCTTAAAGGTGAAGTAGAAGAGGTACCGTTATCAGAAATGGTAGAACGTATCAGTGCCAATATGATTCTTCCATATCCTCCAGGAGTACCACTAGTTATGCCTGGTGAAATGATTACGGAAGAATCTCGCCCAGTATTAGACTTCTTAGAGATGCTATGTGAAATTGGTAAACATTATCCAGGATTTGAAACCGATATTCATGGTGTATATCAACATAAAGATGGTAGTTCTACTGTAAAAGTTGTTAAACAAAAATTGATTAAATAATTCAATTAATTTTATTTAACTAAGGGGCATTTTTAAATGCCCCTTTTATGCATCTAAAATAAATACGTTCATTTTAATTAAATATATTAACTTGAGTTAACCTAGAAAATACGACGCCGATATGTGATATATATCACATATCAACCTCCAAAATTAAGGGTAAAGTAATTGTGAGTTAAATAATCTCACGCTTAACTTTTAATATTTATACTTTTTAAAATGCTATTTTTGATCGTCAAATAAATAGCCGGATAATATTTTTATCAGACCTTTAGTGTTAGCTTATCCTTATAATACTAATTCAAATAAAAATACGTTCAATTTTATCTCATTTATTAATTGTTATTCATAAGTTACCCATACATTAAGAAGATCCAAAATGACTGAATTAGTTCAAGATGAAAATAAACTCATTGCTGAACGCCGTGCCAAATTAGATTTTGTGCGACAACATTGTCCAGCAAATGCTCACCCTAATAACTTCCGCCGTACTCATAAAGCTTTACAACTACAAGCTGAGTTTGGTGACGAAAGCAAAGAGATGCTTGAAACATTAAAAGTTAAAGCAGCCATTGCGGGCCGGATCATGGCAAAACGAGGTCCATTTTTTGTACTACAAGATGTCTCAGGAAAAATTCAAACTTATGCAGATAAAGCGCAGCAACAAGATCTAAAAGAGCGCTATCAAGGTCTGGATATTGGCGACATTATTGGTGTAACAGGCATACTACACAAATCGGATAAAGGCGATCTTTACCTCAGCATGGATCAATGCCTACTGTTGACAAAATCATTACGCCCACTGCCTGATAAATTTCATGGTTTAACTGACCAAGAGATGCGTTATAGACAACGTTATGTTGATCTCATTATCAATGAAAGTTCACGTGAGACTTTTATTCTTCGTTCAAAAGTGGTTGCAGCCATTCGTAACTTCATGATTAAAAAAGAATTCATGGAAGTTGAAACACCAATGATGCATGTCATCCCAGGTGGCGCTTCTGCACGACCTTTTATTACCCATCATAATGCATTAGACATTGATATGTATCTACGTATCGCGCCTGAACTCTACCTAAAACGCCTTGTGGTTGGCGGTTTTGAGCGGGTATTTGAAATTAACCGTAACTTCCGTAATGAAGGGATCTCACCACGTCATAATCCAGAGTTCACTATGATGGAATTCTATATGGCTTACGCTGATTATCACGACTTAATGGATCTCACTGAAGAGATGTTGAGCACTGTTGCCACTGACTTATTAGGTAGTCCACTTTTACCTTATGGCGAACATACTGTTGATTTTGGTGGTCCATTTTGCCGTATGAGTATGTTAGAGGCGATTAAGGTTCACAACCCAGACAACACCACGATTCAAGATATGACTTATGAAAATGTTAAAGATCTTGAGTTTATGCGTAAACTAGCCTCTAGCTTAGGCATGAAACTTGAATCATTCTGGACCTGTGGTCAATTGCTTGAAGAGATCTTTGGTGAAACCGCAGAGTTCAAACTAATGCAACCAACCTTCATTACTGGCTATCCGGCTGATATTTCGCCGTTAGCAAGACGAAATGATGAAAACCATTTCTTAACCGACCGATTTGAATTCTTTATTGGTGGTCGTGAAGTCGCCAATGGTTTTAGTGAATTAAATGATGCTGAAGACCAAGATAATCGCTTTAAAGCTCAAGTTGCAGCAAAAGATGCTGGTGATGACGAAGCCATGTTCTATGATGCAAATTACATTAATGCACTTGAATATGGTCTACCACCAACAGCAGGTCAAGGGATTGGTATTGACCGTTTAGTGATGTTATTTACTAATACCCATACTATTCGTGATGTTATTTTATTCCCTGCATTACGACCAATAGCATAAACATCTATCACCCTAAAAAATGGGATGGATTAGGTAAATACATTACCTGATCCATCTTGTTTTAAAAAAAAACACCCCTCTTATAACATGAACTAAGGAGCCGTTTTATATCATGATAATTTATATTTAAACATTAAATGGCATGGTTTACTCAATAGTAATCTAAATACAATTTAATTTTAATTATTAACCTATATTAAATTTGGTGCTGACATGAAATGTTTAATTTATATGATTAATGATATTCAACTAAATGCAACAGAAAACATTATTAAATATAAAGATAAAGAAATATTTATTGAACCTAGGTTAGCTAACCTACTCTGTTTTTTAGCAGATAACCCCAATACCGTATTTAGTCGTCAGGAGTTAATCGAACAAGTATGGGACGGCGCAGTTGTCACTGATCAAGTAGTGACTCAATCGGTATTCGAATGCCGAAAAATCCTCACCGAATGTGATAGCCATAATATTATCCATACTATCCCCAAACGGGGCTATAAATTGGATGCAGTTGTCACAACTCAAACTGAAAAAAGAGCGCCTGACTATGTTAGTCCACCAATTGTCTCAATAACTGAAAATGAAGCTGAAATAGTCTTATCTACAGTACCATTTCCTTCTGCACCGCTCACTCGTGCAATTAATCAAGGCTCAACAATTAATGACGCAACACATTCACTTTATGCAAAATTAAAGGAGATATTTGTTCGACATATTTTTGATATATTTATGTTGGTAATGTTAGCTTTAATTGTTGGTAACATACTAAAATATCAAGCAAGTACCCATGAGTCTATCCGTTTTGATAGTGATATAATCACCATTACAACCAGTGCAGATAAACAAGTTCCAATTGCATTAACTCATTTAGAAACCGGTATTGCCAACCAAATAGCACTTAACCTACAAAAATATACTAATTATTTCCCGCGATTTTCAAATTTAACGCCACCAGCACACAGTAAAATACTTAACATTAATATTGAACGCTTAGATAAACATAATATATTAAGTATTAGCTTATTTAATCCTGATACTTATCATTATCTATATCAAAAAAAAATCGCTATAAACGAGGAACAGCTTCCTCAAATTATTACTGAAACAGTCAGTTCATTACTCACAAAATTAGGTTCCCCACTTGATAATGATGAATTGCCTGACATTTTAACTGGTATGCCTGTAAATAATGCTGAAGCAATGTTATACCTACTTTCTCAATATTATATCGAACAATCCTCTGCGGATGAGGTAAGTAATGGTGTTAAATTACTGGACCAAATTTTAGATAACTCTCCTAATAATACGAATGTATTAGCACTACGTTATATTGCATACAGAAAACTACTCAGTGAAAATAAACAATTCAATAGTGTAGAGGCGAATGCTTTACTCAAACAATATGGCCAACAGCTATATCAATTAAGTCAAGCTAAGGGCTTACATACGGCATTATTTTATGATGCACTAGCCTTGTATGCATATAGCCAAGGTGATATTCAAATGAGCTATAATGCATTACAACAAGCAAAATCTATTCAACATAACCGCTCCGCATTAGGTTATCTTATTCTTTGTCAGTTAAATATAAAATCACATCAAGAAATAGCGAATGATTTGTGCCAACAAGCGGCTTATATTAATGATAAAGTGACTATATAATAACAACCTAATTTAGCCTTGCGCTAACAACTCTATCTTTCTAACTTTAATAAGACGATACGTGATAAACATCACTATCATAAAGCAATATCACCTTTAACAGCTTATTGTTATCAATATAAAATAACACTCTGTTAATTTATAAAATAAATTAACTTCAGAAAATAAAACTGACCATTAACATTTATTATCTAGTACATTAAAAGAGTTGCCATGCATAACAACCAATTAGAACATGAAGATATTTTTAAATGGGATGAGCAATTCATCATCAATATAGATGTTATTGATAACCAACATAAAAACCTAGTTGATCTAACTAATCAGCTGGTTTGTGCCATTTTTTCAGATAATATAATTGATCGTGAAAGTATAAAAACGTTACAACACTCTCTGAAAGATTACACCCTTTCACACTTTAAAGATGAAGAAGACTTGATGCTCAAAGAAGGCATTGACGTTCGCCATTATGAGAACCATGTCAATGCTCATCAAGATTTTATTGCAGTACTTTCGCAATTCTTTAATGCAGACATTAATAATATTAAACAACAATCTTTATATCAAGTTGCCGAGTTTTTAATTACTTGGCTAATTGAACATATTTTGACTGTCGACATACAAATGTCGCGTCAAATATCTCTGATAACTAGTGGTCACAGTGCCAAAGAATCTTTCGACATTGACGCCAAATACTATCCCAATAATTACAATCCATTATTGGTGACTTTAAAGCGTTTTTTTAGTGTGATTTATAGTCGTAATAATGAGCTTACCGAGCTCAATAATAAACTTGAATTACGCGTTAAACAGCGTACTGCAAAATTAGAGCGGCTCAATAAAAACCTAGAGACCTGGTCTAATAACGACTATCTTACCAATTTATATAACCGCCGTTTTGCAATGAGTTATCTGCAAACTAAATTTCCCATTCAGCCTGAAAATCTACTGGCCATTATCATCATTGATATGGATAAATTTAAGCAGGTCAATGATCAATTTGGCCATGCCATTGGTGACGACCTCATTAAACACATTAGCGCCCACCTCTGCAAGACAGTCCATCCTGATGACATTATTTGTCGCTTAGGTGGCGATGAGTTTCTCATTATCTGCTGCAATAAAGATAAACAGCAAGTACATAAACTGGCCCAAAACTTACAAACACAATGTCCGACATTTAAGTCTGAAAAAAATATCTATTGGCAGCCATCTCTAAGTATAGGCATCGCCTTCGCTGATGAAGAATACACGAATCCAGATACTCTGTTACATGATGCAGACTGCGCTATGTACAAGATTAAAAGGCAAGGTGGTAATGGCTATGGAGAGCAGAACTAGCCTGATCCATCATTTTTTGAAGTTGATAACTTTTACCTTTTACATATACGTTTTTCCATATATGATATTTGCATCATAACCAACATGGAAAGCTAATGGACTGCGTGCAATTCTATAAATGTTTAGCTGACAATACTCGCTTAAAATTATTGTTGTTAATTCAGCAACATCAAGAGTTATGTGTTTGCGAACTCACCACTGCATTAGCATTAAGCCAACCCAAGGTTTCGCGACATCTTGCTCAACTCAGGCAATGCGGTTTACTAAAAGATCGCCGCCAAGGCATCTGGATTTTTTATCAAATCGATCCGCAATTAAGCCAATGGGCGCAACAAGTCATTGAGCTCACGCTAGCGCACAACGTAAGGTTTATTGATGAAGATAACTCACGTTTAAAGCAAATGGGCTCACGTTCAGAAATCAGACAAAGCTGCTGCTAATTCATTTAAAGGAAAAATAAGATGACAATTAAAATCGGAATTAATGGTTTTGGCCGAATGGGGCGATTAGCCTTTAGAGCGGCTTTTGATTGGCCAGAAGTTGAATTTATCCATATTAATGATCCTGCCGGTGATGCAGCAACTCTCGCTCATTTAGTTAATTTTGATTCAATTCATGGCCGCTGGCACCATCAAGTTGACGCCGTTAATGAACAACTTATCATTGCTGATCACACTATCGGTTATAGCCAAAATAGCGCCATTAATGAAACAGATTGGTCTCAATGCGATGTTGTCATTGAAGCATCAGGTAAAATGAAAACCAAAGCCTTATTACAAGCTTACCTTGATCAAGGTGTAAAACGCGTTGTTGTCACTGCACCGGTAAAAGAAGATGGTGTTCTCAATATTGTAATGGGAATAAATCAACATTTATATGATAAAGCTAAACACCCCATCGTCACAGCGGCATCTTGTACGACTAACTGCTTAGCACCCGTTGTAAAAGTCATTAATGAAAGCTTAGGTATTAAGCATGGTTCAATGACCACTATTCATAATATTACCAATACCCAAACTATTTTAGATGCGCCGCATAAAGATCTGCGCCGCGCCCGCTCATGTGGTACAAGCTTAATTCCAACTACGACAGGTTCTGCCACCGCAATTACTCATATTTTCCCTGAATTAACCGGGAAATTAAATGGCCACGCCATCCGGGTTCCGTTAGCTAACGCTTCAATCACAGACTGTGTTTTTGAAGTTAAACGAGCGACTACAGCTGCAGAGGTAAACCAACTTCTCAAGCAAGCCGCTATGACAGAATTAAACGGCATTTTAGGCTATGAAGAACGACCTTTAGTTTCAATTGATTATAAAACTGATCCGCACTCAAGTATCATTGATGCATTATCAACCATGGTTGTTAATGACACCCAAGTCAAAATTTATGCTTGGTATGACAATGAGTGGGGCTATGCCAATCGTGCAGCAGAACTGGCCAAATTAGTTGGCTTACAAGACCAAGCAAACTAACGCTATGCAACTATCCCAAATACCAAATGAAATCCGTCAATATATGATTATTACGGGCAACTATTGGGCTTTCACAATCACTGATGGCGCATTACGTATGCTGGTCGTATTGCATTTTCATCAACTGGGTTATAGTCCACTTAACATTGCAATGCTATTTGTATTTTATGAGGTCTTTGGAGTACTCACTAACTTATTTGGTGGTTACTTAGGCGCAAAATGGGGCTTAAACCGTACCATGAATATTGGCCTATTTTTGCAAATAGTCGCCTTAGCCATGCTACTCGTCCCTGCCACCAGCTTAACGGTTTTATGGGTCATGGCAGCTCAAGCATTATCAGGGATCGCTAAAGATCTCAACAAGATGAGTGCTAAAAGTTGTATCAAATTATTAGTGCCAGAAAATGCTGAAGGTAAGCTGTATCAATGGATAGCCCTACTTACGGGTTCTAAAAATGCCCTTAAAGGTGGTGGTTTTTTTGTTGGCGGTGCGTTATTGAGTTTAGTCGGCTTCCAATATGCTATTCTCGCTATGTTAATCGCACTGGTGATGATATGGTTATTTAGCATCTTAACGCTAACGCAATCGCTAGGTCAGGCTAAATCCAAGCCCAAATTCAAAGATATTTTTTCAAAAAGCAGTGCCATAAATTACCTTTCAGCAGCACGAATGTTTTTATTTGGGGCACGTGATGTCTGGTTTGTTATCGCCTTACCCGTTTATTTAGCCAGTATATTTGATTGGAATCACTGGTATGTCGGTGGTTTTATGGCGTTATGGGTAATTGGCTATGGACTGGTACAGAGCTTTGCTCCCTACTTTACCGGCAAACGACAAGGCCGTATTCCTGATGGCAAAAGTGCACTCAATTGGGCTAGCCTACTGGCCTTTATTCCGGCACTAATGGCTAGCCTATTAACACTGCAATGGCATATAGAGTCATCTTTATTAATCGGACTACTGCTGTTTGGCGCTGTATTTGCGATTAACTCATCACTGCATAGTTACTTAATTGTCAGTTATGCAAAAGCAGATGGAGTGTCGCTTGATGTGGGCTTTTATTATATGGCTAATGCGATGGGGCGATTAATCGGCACGGTATTATCTGGCTGGATTTATCAAACCTATGGATTAACAGCTTGTTTGTGGATCTCGACGGCATTTATCGTATTCGCGGCTGTTCTATCAATTAAACTGCCGCGTTTACATCATGTAGATTGACAATCCCAAACCGTATTGCACTAAACAAAAAAGCCAAATATGATTCCTCGTATTTGGCTTTTTCTATTTATTTTTTAAACGCTATTGAACTGAGCGGTTTTGCATCATCTTACGCACTTTAAAGATAATAGCGCTCGATACAGCAATAGTTAAAGTGATGACGGGTGCCGCCATTAGCCCCATGGTGACCGCTTTACTGATTGGCTCTGGTAAACTCGGTAAGCTGAAACCTATGCCGACCAATAAAAATGTCCATAAAACCGCGCTTAACCATGAAAAATAGTGGAATTTAGGCGCTTCACTCACACGCATTCCCATCATTAACGGTAATAATGAGCGTACGACAGGAATGAAACGAGCCGTAAATAATGCCACTAATCCATGACGCATTAATAACTTATCAACAGTTGCTAAGCGATTAGATGGTACAGCATTAACCCAACTCTGTACTCTAGGTAAACGATTAAGCCAACGACCTTGTAGATAAGCTAACCAGCTACCTAGTGCCGCACAAATAATGATCACCGCCAAGATTGCGAGTGGATTTAGTACCCCTACCGCAGCAAGTGTGCCTGATAGCACGACGACGCTGTCACAAGGGAAAGGCGCTGCTGGAATAAAACCACTTTCAAGTAGTATCAGTCCACCAACCACCATGTAGATTAACGTTGCACTGCCAGGTGCTAATAATGCGGCAAAATCTTGATGCCATAAAGCCATCAAAATTGTCGAAATTGAGTCAAGCATTTAACGCTCCGAAAAACTAGTCAGTCAGTGACTATCGAATCATTTGCAAATTTACTAGATCATACCCAAACGACCTGAAATTGCGACTTTCAGAAGCACTTAAGCAAGTTCAACTATAGGCGCATCTATGCAGGAATGGCATTCCCTTTTAAATCGATGCAACAACGAAGTGGACTTGCTTAAAGCTTTCTTTGATGGGTTTTAACATGCTTTATACTGTGTTATTGATTTTGATAAGGGAATAACCATTAACGGCAATCAATGCCTTGTCTAAAGTACGTTAAATTCCCACTGAATACTGCAACCTCAAGTAGTTTGGGTATAACTATGCAGTGTATTTTTTTGAAGTCAATCTAATTTATGTAAACATTTACTATATTCGTGATCGCTAAGATATCTTATAAAAAACATGCTACGTTAATCACTTAAATAAGCCACAAATGTACCAACATGTATCATAAGCAGGTTTTATGAAAATAATTAAAGCCAATGCTAGCCATGCCGAGTCTGCTTATCAAATTCGTCATCAAGCTATTTGGGCACATTGTATTCACCATTATGATAATCAGCTTTTACAATGTTGGACAGCAGGCGAAATGAGTCCTGAGTTTATTGCCGATGTACAACAGCATTATTATCTATGTGTGGTAAACGAGCAGATTTCGGCAACAGGTATGATCGATCTCAAACAGGGTAAAGTTGATGCCATTTTCGTACATCCCAATTTTATGCGACAAGGTATAGCATCGGCCATACTTACATTTTTGGAACAACAAGCCATCGCTATAGGCATTAAACAAATCAGTCTAGAGGCTACTTTAAATGCTGCACCATTTTATAGAAAGTGCGGCTTTATTGGTGATACCGTTAGCCAATATCAATCCCCAAGAGGGTTTCAATTAGACTGCATCCCTATGACTAAATGCTTGTTCTAAAAAAATAGCCGATATCACTATCGGCTATTACTCATAATAATGACTATCTAGTTTTCTTTGACACAACTCCATGCAAATCTATTTTCATAAATAGAGCGCACGTATTGTGAACCTGTATACATATTTAATACTTTATGAACACCTTGATTTTGTTCACTATAAGGCGTTGATGTCCAATACCATACATCCGTTTGCCAGCCATAACGACTATATACGTTACCGTAATTCTTATTAATTCTCGGTGCTGATTTAATTTTAAAATTATTCAGCTCCGACATAGTCGGTAATCGAGCCCCCATTGAAGCACAATTATTTTTCGCCGCTTGTAAATTATCTCTTGAGATAATCATGCCATTCGGTGATGGGTATCCTGTACCAACTATAGGGTATGTAGCAGGTTCAAAACTCGGCATACACATAAAAGTTAAACCATCAATCGTAATTTCAGGTGTCGCACAAGGTAGATTTTGAGGTGCTACAATGGTCATTTCAAGATGGTTAGATGACATAACACCTTGATATTTTGCTGTAATTCTACTGACACCTTGGGCAACAGCAATAACCTGTCCTTTACTCACAGTGGTATATGACGAATTAGAGTCTTCATACCAATAAGCTGTGCGAGTGACATCGATCACACTATCATCAGTTAACGTTGCAAATGCTAAGGTTTCTCGAGAACTACCAACAGTTAAAATCTTCGTAGTTGTTGGCAATGTCTGTCGTATTTCAACAGACTTTGCCACAGCATTAGTAATATTCACTGTAGTGTGACCAACAATATTACCTTTCGTTACTGAAACCGTAATAGGCGTTGCACTTGCCGTATTTGCCACGGCAACACCATCAGCACTGATACTCAAATGAGCTGAATCTGTTGACCATGAAATACCATCTGCGGCCGTTAAGACTTCACTTTCTCCGCCTTTATATACTGCAGTGGCGACAAATTGTTGTTCGGTACCTAATGGAATATCAACTAAATTAGGTGAAATGATAATATCAACCAAGATATCGTGCTCAACACTCAGTTGTGCCTGTGCATATAACTGGCCTATAACGGCATGCACAGTCACATCACCCACTTTCACACCATTAACTCGACCGTTAACCACTGTAGCGATTAAGGGATTATCACTGGTCCAGCTTACGCTATCCGTCAAATCTACCTCACTGCTATCAGAATATAGACCTGTTGCTGTAATACGTTTTTCAGTGCCAATTTTTACCACTTCTGTTTCAGGGTAAACCGAAAGCGACTCTAATACTGCAGCGGTGACACTAACCTCAATATTATTACTGGAAATATCATCTTGTCCCCAGTAAGCCGTTACAGTTGTAGTGCCAACGGTTGTTCCAACTAAAATGCCATTAATGATACTGATTGCGTTAGGTGAACTCACATTCCAGCTCACTTCATCAGTAATAAAACGAGTACTGCCATCGGTATAAGTGGCCTTCACTTCGAGCACTTGACTCCGTCCTTTAATCACACTGATATCCGTTGGTGCTAGCTGTAACTTAATCACTTTTTTATCGGTGACAGTCACATTGGCATCGTTACTTGCCACACCTTGATAATTTGCACTAACTAGAGTTTGTCCTTTCGCCACCGAGAGCAAATGCCCCCCAACTACCGTCGCAATGATATTTTGACTACTATCCCATGCCACTACATCAGTTAGATCTTGGGTGCTATTATCACTGTATGTTCCTATTGCACTAAAATCTTGCTCTACACCTAACGCAATACTGACATTAGCTGGCGAAACTTGTATTTTATCAAGTGTGGCTTGTGTCACAGCAAGCTGAGCAATGTTACTTGTCTTACCATCAAGCTTAGCAACTATTTCAGTCGTTCCAGTCATTTCTGCATGAGCAACACCTTGATTAATTGTTGCAATCTGTGGCGTTGACGATATCCATGATACGGATTGAGAAACATCTTGAACGCTGCCATCACTGAATACTGCCTGAGCGCTATAAACTAAGTCTGTCCCTTTGGCGATTTGATTCTCCGATGGCGTAATTTGTAACCCTAGCATTTGCGCATCACTAATGGTTAACTGCGCCATATTACTGGATATTTCACCAACACTCGCAACCACTTCAACTTGTCCTACGTTCAAGGTTTGCAGATCACCGTTATCCATTACGGCTAACTCGGGTTTATTAATCTGCCAATCAACATGCTCTGTCACTTCTTGTTGTGACAAGTCTGAATAGGTTGCAATCACGTGGTAACCTTGATGACTGCCCTTTGCCACCGTCACCTCTGCGGGAGTCAATTGTAATGACGTTAATGTTGCAGAAGACACGGTTAACTCTGCGACATTACTGACCATACCTGCCATAAAGCTTGAATGTTCACAGCCCCTATAGCAACGGCATGTGCATCGCCACTATGAATGGTGACTATCTCTGTATTAGAACTTTGCCATGCAACCTGCTCTGTTACATCTTGAGTGCTATTATCAGAATACGAGGCAATCGCTTGGTATAACTGCTCAGTTCCATTTGGGATCGTGCTTTGGGCTGGGGTGATCTGCAATGCGGTTATCACGGCAGAACTTACTTCTAAAACCACTTGATTACTCTTGATATTATTCAGTACCGCAGTAAGTTGTGTACTTCCCACATTAATCGCAACAACATGATCTTCAACAATGGTCGCCACACTCGGGGTGGTATTTAACCAGCTGACTAAATGAGTAACATCTTCACTGGAATCATCTGAATAAACGCCTGTCACCTGATAATATTGCTCAGTTCCTTTGGCGATAACAGCAGAGCCTGGAGTCACTTGTAAACTCAGCAAAACTGCATCATCAACCATTAATCTTGCTTGATTACTGTAAATACCCGCTAAGTTAGCCTGAATTAATGTTTCACCTACGCCAATAGCTGTCGCAACGGCACCATTGCCAGCATGATCATCATCACCTAATGGACTATTCTCAATCGTCTCTGTTGTTGATAATTCAGCTAAGGATTGTACTTCTTGAGTGATTGTCGCGATATGGCTTGCACTACTTTGCCAATGCACTACATTAGTCACATCCTGAGTATGCCCATCACTGTATGTTCCTAAAGCTCGATAAACTTGTGTCATACCGAGATTTAACTGTGATAATGCAGGGGTTACGGTAATATCCGTCAGTACCGCATTAGTCACCACTAATTGTGCATTATTACTATTAATCCCTTGATAATTGGCGCTAATATTGACTTGTCCCGCATTAACCCCCACAACATCACCACTTAGAACTGTCGCGATATGGGTATCACTGGTCACCCAATTAACCTGAGCAGTAATATCAGCTAAGCTATTATCGTTATAATGCGCTATCGCATCAAAATGCACCTGCGTACCTGCTGCTATGGTGGCTTGTGCTGGAGTGATTTGAATCGATTCAATATATTTATCAGCAATGTTTAATGTTGCACTGCTCGTAACACCATCCAGATGAACATGAATAGGGGTTCTACCTACAGCTTGACCTACCGCTTGGCCATGCTCAACACCTGCAACATGGACTTGTTCAACCAACCATGCGACCTGATGACTGACATCTTGGCTGGTATCATCGTCAAAAGTAGCTAATACCTGATAATCAATTTTATCGCCAGTGGTCATCGTATGCAGCGCAGGAGTCACTTGCAAAGCTGTCACTAACGCATCAGAGATCCTTATACTGGCAGTGTTACTGTTAATGCCATTAAAGTGGGCCGTTATAATCGTATCGCCGACAGCCAACCCGCGAACTTCATGGGATACCATTGCAGCCACCGCAATATCACTACTGCTCCAAGTGACCCAATCAGACACATCATGAATCGAATCATCGGAATATATGGCATGTACCACAATATCTTTAGTGGTATTAACTGCAAGATTAAGACTCGCTGGTGAAACTTGTAAATCCACTAAATGGGCATCATTAACGACCAACTCCGCAATGTTACTGCGAATGTCGTTAACACTGGCTGTAATTTGAGTACTACCCGCGCTAATTGAATGCGCATACCCCGCAATCACTTCTGCTACTTCTGGCGCGGATGATTGCCAGTCAGCTTGGCTTGTCACATCTTGAGTCGAGCCATCAGCATAGGTGGCTTTAGCAAAATAAAATAACTGCCCGCCAATCCCGACACTCTCTTTAGCTGGCGTAATTTGTAATGACACCATCGGACTATCGGTAACCGTTACTTGCGCTTGTTCTGCACTGGTCATACCTAACATGGTCGCGGTCACCTGAGTTTCACCGGCCTTGAGCGCAATTAATTGATTGCCATTAAATTGGGCCACAGAGCTATTACTGTTTTGCCATTGCACTTGCCCTGTCACATCCTGCATCGAATTATCGCTATAACGTGCATCGGCATGAAATTCAGTATAAGAGCCTTGGGCCACTTTAGTCGCCACTGGCGTAATATGTAACTCAACTAGCTTATATGGCGTCACAATCAACGCGATATCATTACTATTGATCCCTTTTAAACTGGCTGAAATTTGTGTTTGTCCCTCACTCACAGCAGTTGCATGAGCTTCCTCTATACTGGCAATCTCTACGGCATCACTGGACCAAGTAGCATCGTGGGTCACATTTAAACTGGTATTATCATTGAACAAAGCTGTAGCGGTAAACGGCTGCTGAGCGCCAATAATCAACTTGTTTTCTAGCGTACCTATGGGGTGCGCTTCAGCATCAGGCGCAATTTGTAATTTAAAGTAAGTGGCATCACCCACTTCAAGTTGCAGGCGGTTACTTTGCACCTCACCAGAACTCGCATAAATCATGGTATCGCCAACTTGTATGCCAAGCGCCTTACCTTGATTGATTTGAGCCACACTTACCTTAGTAGAGTGCCAAGTGACTTTATCTGTAATCAACTGCAATTGACCGTCAATACGACTAGTGGCAATAAATTGCTGTTCAAACCCAATATGGGTCATTAACTTATCTGTGCCTTTAAGGCGATTAATCGGGGTGATTTGAATATTATCAACGGCAAACTCAGGAGGGATAGGCTTGTTTTCATTAAGGAATGAACCACTATCACAACCACTTAATATCAGGGCTAGCGTCAATATAAAGACACGTGCTATCCATGCACGTAATGAGTGTAGATTAGGCATATAACACGTCCCTGTTATGGATCTAATACTGATAAATAATTGGTTTAATACTTGTCAATATAACGTATTACCGTTATAGCTTACATCCCCTAAAAGTCTAGTTAAGAGGTTGTCAATTTTTGGCTATTAATACTCTAAAATAAAATCATAAGATTTTTACTCTATAAGCTAATTTTCCTGATGCGCCCGCAATAACCGCCCCCGAAAGAACCCACCTGATCTTTCCTTGATAACCAACCTCGTTATTACCATCACCAGTTTCAATCATACAACCAACGCCCGATGGTAATAGGGTATCACTACAATCAACAATATTCGCCAACTCTGTATACTCGGGGGTTGCATCAAATAATTCAACTTGAGTTATAGCGCCAGAACCTAGATTTTCAAAAGTAATAACATACTCCAAAATATCACCTGGCTGCCCCATATTAACCACTCCGACACCGGTAGCTTGGGTAATATTTTCAACCGTCTTGGATAACTTTAACGAGCCTGCCCCAGCAAATGAAGCTCTAACGCCATCATTATTTGTCGCTTGTCTTGTAATCCCGTGACCCGTTAAATCGGGATCGTCGAAATCCATATCAGCAACAATTTGGAAACTATATTGACTATTAATGGTTGCATTACTCGGAATATTGATGTTTGAAATAATACAAATTTCACCGTTATTTTTATCGACATTGATTATTGCAGAGATCGCCTCATCACCAGCATCTATCACGCCATTACAATTGTCATCAGCAAAAATATTAGCAATCCAATCATCATTGACAGGTGCTGCAACTCGATTTTCAATTCTCAAATCGACAGTCCCCGTCGTATATGCATTAAAGCGATGTGGATAATCAATTACACTACCGGGCTCAGCTTCGGTAAAATGATCCGGCTCCATGGTTGGAGCTTGCACTTTACCAAAATTCAGTCCCGTCAAAATAACACCTGCAGCAGCCCTAATTGATAAAGTTGCATCAGTAACAGAAGTACTTGTAACTTGAGGAAAAATAGCAGCAGATGTTTCACTTATATCAATCCATTTAGCCTGTGGAACCACAATTAGATCAACATCATCATCCGCTAATGCTAATGGAACGGTAATGCTGTATTCACCATTGGCAGCGGTCGTTGTTGCAGCAATTAAATCCCCTAAGCTGTAATCTGGATGAGTTGAACCTTGGTATAGTACTTGTACTAGCATAGCGCCGATGCCAAGTTCATCAGTATCTTTAATACCATTATGAGCTTGACCTGCAGTAGGGCTATTATCTTCAAACACATAACCTTTCAATAAAATCTGGTTAATTAATTCAAATTGATAATCTTCAACCTCACCATTCGGTGCAATGTCTCCTAGTTTTTCGTCATCAGGTTTATTACATTGATTAGCTAATTGACATAATCTAAAGCGTATAGTGGTATCACCGTTATAACCTGACGTTGGCCCTGCTGGCAGTAATAGTGGTATTGAATTAGGCCCAGTATCAACGTCATACTCATTTAAAACCTGCTCACCCGCATCTTGGTAACTACCATTACCATTAAGATCAACCCAAACATTGAGTTTGTAACGTACGCCAACGTCTCCGGTTACTTCAGCATCAACATAAGTTAAACTATTGACCGTAATACTATTAGGCAAAGACACACCTTGTTCATCGTTTAACTGACGTAGATTATCGCCAGTTGCATCGGTCGAATTAGCGGTAACAAGTTCAGTATCAATGGCATTACCTAAATAAAAATCAGCAAAGCCATCTTTATTTTCATCGAAATAATAATGACTTGCAGCGCCATCAGTATCGAATGCAGTATCACCATAATCAGCTGACACAAAACAACCTGCACTGTCCGCCGCATTAGAGTAAACCTGCGCCATAGCACCAACTGCAACAATATGACGATTATAAACATTCACTTTATACATAGCAGAGCCAGTATATTCGGCAACACCATCGCCATCTAAATCATGATTACCATCAGCACTGGTAACATAAAGGAATGCACCTGTATCGCTAAATAAACCAACAGACTGACTAGATGATGAAAGCGAACCTAACCAATCTAAATTTTCGCTATTAATCTGACCTGTTAATGGACTCAAACTAAATAATTGATTATTAAGTAAATCAACACTGTAAATTAAGCCATCTGCTCCAAATGCAATATCGCCCCCCATAGCACTTAATGGCGAACTAAAACTTATAACTTTAAATTGATGGGTCATTAAGTCGACTTGCAGAAAGTCATGCCAATTTTGATTGTGTAAGTATAGATAATCACCACTTGGATCAATTGTTGCGCTGGTTGCAGCACCAATATCAGTCCCTCCAATAATGGTCGCAAATCCTTGGTTTTCAGCCAAATCAATACTCCCCATTATCGCATGATTAAATTGCTGAATTTCTGCTGAATAGAGTTGACCTAAATCGACAATATTACTGCCACTTTGATCTGTCATCACCAATTTAAGTAAGCCATCAGTCGTTGACGTATCAACGACTGTGCCATAAATAAGGTGATTAATTGGGTGTTGACCGAGTGCAGAAAAATGAGAAAAGCTAGTTAACGTAGCGATGGTTACTGGTGACTGTAAAGTATCAATGGCGAAAGGTAAGCTATCAGGGCGCAGTTTATACAAATTAAAATCGGTACCTGATTGATCAATAATGATATTAGTTTGGCAAGTTAAGGCTGAAATTGCAGTTGCTGATACCCAGATTTGGTAATCTTCAACTTCGCCATTTACGGCTGAGTTACCTTGTTCACTATCATTAAATTGATCACATTGACTGTCTTGTTCACAGTAGCGTATACGAACATTACTAATACCACTGTAACTTCCAAGCTTACTACTATCTAAATTAATAATAATATCTTGCTCACCAGCAACAACACTATAATTAGTCAATAATTGCTCGTCACTGGTAAAAGCCCCGCCATTTTGATAATCCAACCAAAGGTTAACAACACCATTTTGACTCGCTGTTAATTTAATTGTGTTATTACCCGCTGATAAGGCACCAGGGAAAACAACACCATCTTCATCAACTAAACTAATTAAATTATCCGAGGTCGCATCACTAGATGAAAACTGTGATAACTCACTGTCCCATAATTGACCAAGATAATATTCCACCTCACCTAATGCGTTAGGAGTAAAGAAATGGCTTACTGTACCAAAACTACTCGGTGCATCACCATAATCTCTTGCTGGGCTAACCATACAACCAGCAACATCAGCATGTTCTGAATTTAGATTATTAATACCGCCTAATAGTAATGTTTTATTTGAATTAACATTAACTTGAAAAAGTGCATCACCATCGGTATCTAAACTGCCATTATAGTCACTGTCATACATGCCATTAGCATAGAGATAAAGAAAATCGTTATCTTGCCCCATAATCATGCCGAAACTACTCGACTGTGGGATTGTGGTGATAAAATCTAAAGCATTAGTTGTAATTCCACCCGTTGTAGGATCAATTCTATATAATGTTCTCGCTTTAAGATCTGTTGTCCATAATTGTTTTAAATCAGAATCATAAGCCCAATCAGAATCAAAAGGTAAAGTCGCACCGCTGCCCACAACTAAACCAATATCGGGTAATCTTAAATTGACTTTATTAATGGTAAAATCATTTAGGTTCACAACTAAAATTTGAGCAATATTAGGATGGCCTATATAGTAATATTGGCCATCCTCACTGATGGTTCCCATCTCAGCAAGCTTACTTTCATCTCCTACATTATAAGTAGGCGCAGTCACTATTTGGCCAGATTGAACTAAGGTACTATTACCTGAATCCACTTCAATATAGCTAAAATTTTCACTCGCAACGGGTAAACCTAAATCAACAAAATTACCCTGACTATCAAATGTGGCAATATGCAATCGATTATCACTGTCAATAAAGCTACCATAAAAGACACCAGCAGAGGGATCCCATGCGGTAGCATTTAATTGCGGCATACCGGTTAAATTCGTTGTAATACTGCTCGTATCATATGGGAGAGAATGGGTTAATATTTGCTGGAAATTATAATTAGTAGCGTTATTACTATTCGTTACAAAGGCACCATCACAGGTTAAATTAGGGAACACACCCTCAATAATTTTAATTGAATGGTCTTCAACCTCACCATTACTTGATTGACCACCAACCGTGCTACAGCCTAATGATGCGTTATTCGTACATATTCTAAAACGGGCAAATGAGTTTCCTTCAACAACATTAGTAAAACCAGTCCAATTTAATGTTACCGCTTGATTAGAATTGGCAGGAACATTGACACTCGCTCGCTCGTCGGCATCGAATATATTATTTTGATTAATATCCAACCAAGCATATAACGTCGCATTATTATTACCCGTATTATTGACTGGAACAGTAAGCGTGCTATTGCCTGAATTGACAAACACTCGTATTTGATTGTCAAAGCCATCTTCATCATCCGGCGTGGTACCACCATTATCATCACCAGAAGCAGTATCATTTGGTTGACCATCAACATCGTTATCAGCAATTAAATCACCAATCGAGACAGGATTATTACGAGTAATATGGAAAGGGCCACCGCTTGCATCTAGAGTTTGATAACTATCTGGCGCATCACCATAATCTAAGCCTAATGGCGCATAACGACAGCGAGCACCATCATTAAGTCCCATGGTAAAACCTAAACTAGAAAAGACTGTTGCGGTATAATTAGTCTGAGTATCATTACCAATAGGGATCTGCAACACTGGTGCTTGAACATCTGGATTAGGCGGACTATATCGACCATTATTAACCGCATATAAGTTACCGACCTTATCGAAGTACAAGGCACCGTAACCTGAAGAAAAATGATTGGTATTGTAATTGCGAGTATTGTTGTTGTGCTGAACTCGATTTACCCTTCTGGTACTAAGTTCAGTCATAGTCGCTGTATTAAAACGTCTTAACCGGCCGTCTCTACGCATACCATACATAATATTATTCACTGGATTAATGGCAATATCTGCGGTGCCCCAACCAGAATTTAATGTAGGACGACCAACCTCTTGTAGGTAATTTTCACTGGTAGGATTGACATCAATCAATAGCATAAAATTACCACTACTCATCAGGTATAAAATACCATCATTTGTTATCGCAGCATTATGAAAATCAAAAGAGGTTAAATTACCATTGTTCAACTGAATTGGTAGTAGATGAACATTATAACTACCATCAACTAAAGCAATAATACGATTGTTATTAGTACGAACATCACCGACTAAATGATTTTTTTGCATCAAATAACCGACATGTATATTGTAGTTAGCAAAACCATTAGCCGTACTAGTAATATTAGGGGCAATTTCTGTGGTATTACCAGTAAAAAGATCTACCGTATATAAATCAGCAGGGCCATTTACAGCCAAATAGCCATCAGCTGCACAAGCCGCAAACTCGACAGCACTAAAATCAGCAAAATTATTATTAGGTCGATCACTATTCACTACACCTAAATCAATAATATTCACTGAACTTGAGGTATATCCTTGCGGATCAACAATGGTATTACCAACCAATAATCCATCATTATTGATAGAACCTTGTGCAGGAGGACACACGCTAGGGATGGGAACAACTTCGTTTGTGGTTTCATATAATTTATATTCATGCCCACCTAATGCTGCAAACTCATATTCACCATTACTATCAGTAGCTGCTGAGTAACAAATACCATCAGTCTCATCATATAAAGTGATAACCACATCCGCAATACCAGCTTCTGTACCGTTTTGCACACCGTTATAAAATGGACTTGTGGCACCTAAACTCGTATCAGTGCCGCTATCTTCAAATACTGTTCCACTTAATCGAAAACCGATAATAATACGGTGATCTTCAACTTCACCATCGCTAGCAACGCCTGCAAAATCAGCATCTGTTAGCGTATCTGTTGTTGTTCTAAATCGAGCAAAACTAATAGCTGGACTCGTGGCAACAGTGAATCCTGAGAAATTCAGTGTAGCAGAGCCATCCACAGCAAAACTACTATCGATACAAGTCGCTTGAGCAAACTCATTGTTGTTTACATCAAATTGACCATTATCATTAAAGTCGACCCAACCATAAACCTGTGCATCAATTGCAGTAGACTCATCATGTGCATTACAAATTAACGTTACCGAATAACTGGTACTGTCAAGAAATACTCCTGGGAGCAAGATAACCGCATCTTCATCATTACCCAAGGCAATTCCTGAAGTATCATTGATATCATCACCGGTCGCATTATTTGGGGTTTGATAAGCGTCATCTTCACTATCTGCCGCAATACTGCCTAAATGTAATGAATAACGATTTGCGCCAAGTTGATGCCTAGCACCACCACTCGCTAATAAACTTAAATAACTATCTGGCGCATCACCAAAATCATATTCTTGTTCAAAACTAATACTATGATCTTCAACTTCCCCATCAAGCATTAATCCAGAACTACGTTCATCCCAGACCGTACTTGTATCATCAGTAACACTAGTATCTGTTGAGATCCGTAATCGTAAATAGCTATCACCTGCAACAACATTACTGATTCCAATCCATGTTAATCGGGCGTTACCATCTGCAGTGTCGCTATTATCAATACAAGCAGCATAAGTATATTCATCAACAGCAAAATAGCCATCGCCATTAAAGTCCATCCATGCATGTACTGTTGCCCCTAAATCAGTACCATTATTATCATTACATATTACATTGACAGTATAAGTTGAGCGTGAACTTGGAAAGGTTAAATTAGCAGTGATACTATCTTCATCATTATTCTCATTATCATCATCTAAATCTGCCGCAATACTTTGGTAGATTCCTTCATCAGCATCAGGAGCGATATTTCCTAGGTAAATATCATCCACCAATATGTGTGAAGCTCCTAAATTACTGGCTAATGTATGATAACTTTGTTGGCCACCATCATCCGGCGCATCGCCATAATCGACTTCACTAATAAGCATCGCATAATCTTCAACTTCACCATTTTCAGCACGACCAATAGCAGTATCACAATCATTCGTTGAGCAAATTCGTAACCTAACATAACTCGTCGCCGTTTCTGTGGTCATAGATAAACCAGAGAAGCTTAGCGATGCGCTACCATCCGCATTATCTGAAGTATCAATACATTCTGCACTGGCTCTTTCGGTAGAATCAAAAACACCATCGACATTAGCATCAACCCAACCATAAACAACTGCATTTTGATCGCCACCATTACCACTGTCATAATCATTACAGATCACTGTTAGCTGATAACTATCACTCGATAAACTCAATGGCGGGGCACTTACCAAACCATCTTCATCATTAACATCATTATTATTATCAGCCGAAGCTGATATTGATTGTAAAATACCCGAATCAAAATCTGGTTTTTGTGAGCCTAAATAAACATTATTAACAAATGAGGCTAAATGCTTAGCACCACTATCACTGTTTATCGTTTGATAATTATTGGGGCTAGTCCCTATAGAGGTGTCTGGCGCATCACCATAATCGGCACGTTCAAAAAAATGATCTTCAGCTTCACCTAGCTCATAGGTAGTTGTGGGATTAGGTGAGTTTATAAATTGAGACTGGTTAGTTATTCTTAAACGAATATAACTATTCAACTGAGCAGCAGTTATATCATCCCAATAAAAGACGAGCGAATTAGTTTCTCCTGCATTCACATTTGCAAAGCCTGTTGCAATTCTAGCTAACTCAGTATTATCAAATTGACCATTATTATTCCAATCTAACCATGCCGCAGCCAATGCATCAGTATCGGATTCATTAGTAACAGGGATTGTAATACAATATGTTGATGCATCCATAATGATGGTATGACTAGATAAAGCACCTGAACTTAAATCTTGAGTTAAACCTGTACAAGATAATCCGGCTTGCCAAGGCTGTAAATTAATACCACTTTCATCATCAGATCCAGTAAGATCATCTTGGTCAGCTAAATCACTATATTGCTGCTCTCCCTCATAATCTGGTTTAGTTGAACCAAACCACATGGTAATTGATTCATTATTATAAGTATGTCTTGAATTACCGTAACTCGCTGGAGCATCACCAAAATCATCACAAAAAGAAGACCAATTATTAGCGCTTGTATTACCACCAATATTATATAAATATGAATCAAAATTATTTTGGCTACTATTAGAAGCCGTTAATTCAAAATCAAGTGTCGCATTAATTACATCATTTTTTATCCGACCTTTAATTTTATTACCCGAACAGTTTACTTGTTGGATTGCGCCACTTCCACTTGCATCCCAACAAGATGAAATAGTTATACCAACAGGTAAATTAATATTAAAATCGAATTTTTTATCATTACCATTAGCAGAGTTATCTTTAACCTCTATAAAGCCCTGCCTTTCAATACCACAACTGGTGCCATTATCATGCCAGCCCCAATCTGCGACGATTGCTTCGGCGAAACTCGTTGA
>NZ_BALM01000027.1 GCF_000614975.1 Shewanella marina JCM 15074 | reverse complement strand
AGAGCGCCTGCCTTGCACGCAGGAGGTCTGCGGTTCGATCCCGCATAGCTCCACCATATTTTATAAAATAAGTTCAAGGTCCCCTTCGTCTAGAGGCCTAGGACACCGCCCTTTCACGGCGGTAACAGGGGTTCGAATCCCCTAGGGGATACCACTTATTTTATGGTTAAATATAGATTTAGGGCGATTGCTCTAGCAAAGCCACCTTTAGGGTGGTTTTTTTGTATTGTATTTCCCACAATTCACAGTTTTATATAAGCCTTTCTTGTTTAAATCAGTTAAAATATTCCATTACTTCATCGATTATTAATAAATATGAGCAGCGTTTCTAAAAATATTCAGTTTGACACTCTTGGCTTAGCACCTGAGCTACTATCTCGTTTGGCTGAGTTAAATTATTCAGAACCTACACAAATTCAGCAGCGCTCAATTCCTCATATTTTACAAGGGCAAGATTTACTTGCCGGAGCTAAAACTGGCTCAGGTAAAACAGCGGCTTTTGCCATTCCTTTATTACAGAGACACCTTTTAACTGCTGAGACCTCTGAACGTGGTAATTATGTTAATTCATTAATTTTGGTACCAACTCGAGAATTAGCGCAACAAATTACCGATTCACTCATTAGTTATTCAGTACTGTTTGCACGTAAGCCTAAAATTGTAACGGTATTAGGTGGCGTATCAATTAATGCGCAAATGCTTAAGTTACGAGGTGGTGCAGACTTTATCGTTGCGACGCCTGGGCGTTTATTGGATCTTATCGCAAGCAATGCCGTGAAATTGTCTAAAGTTAAGCATCTTGTATTGGATGAAGCTGACCGTATGCTCGGTCTTGGGTTTGCTGATGAACTGAATCAAATCATCAAGTTATTACCTAAAAAACGTCAAACGTTACTTTTTTCAGCAACTTTCCCTGATGAGATTATTAGTTTTGCTGATGCGTTATTAAATGCACCGGTTAAAGTTCAGCTTGAACAGACTGTGGAAACAATTAATCAACGTGTTATCACAGTAAATAAGCCTAATAAGACTGCGCTTTTAGCGCACTTAATTAAAGAAAATAACTGGCAACAGGTATTAGTTTTTGCGAGTGCTAAGAGAACTTGTGATCATTTAGCAAGTAAATTGGCTAAACGTGGCATTACTGCTGAAGTTTTTCATAGTGACAAAGCTCAAAATGCACGAACTAAATTATTATCAGCATTTAAAACTGGTGATATAAAGGTGCTTATCGCAACTGATATCGCTGCTCGTGGTATTGATATTCAAAAGCTACCTGTCGTTATTAACTTTGAACTACCAAGAAGTCCTGCTGATTATACTCATCGGATTGGTCGTTGTGGTCGTGCAGGTGAAAATGGTGAAGCGATTAGTCTTATTTCACATGATGAATTCCATCATTTTAATGTGATCGATAAGAAAAATAAATTAGAGCTTGTAAAAGAGCAAATTATTGGATTTGAGGCTGATGATGAAGCGCCACTAGACTGTCCGTCTAGGGATGCTAAACCGATGGCTAAACCTGAAGGAACAGGCAAAAAGAAGCGTAAAAATAAACCAGCAGTTAATGTTGATATTTGGGGCAGTAAAACTAAGTAACCTTAGTTCTAGGAAAATGCTATGCGTGATGTGTTCTGGTTAGTTGAAGGTGAAATTGCAGGTCGTAGTGGTCCAAATAAACTGGATTGGGATCTTGCAGAGCTATATCAAAACGGTTTTAGAGCCATTTTGTCTGTTAATAATGCTGATGGCTGTAACGTTGACTCTATTTCACAAATGGGTTTTGCATATTGTCATCAAGAGTTACCTGATAACATCCCACCACAAGAAAGTGATCTCTCGATTTGTGTTGAACGGTTACCTAAGGCATTGAAGTTTATTCAAGAACAACAAGCATTAGGGAATAAGGTACTTATTCATTGTCGTTCAGGTAAGGACCGAACTGGGCTTGTTATGGCATATTATTTAATGTGCTCGGGTGCTGCACCATTACATGCCGTGAGTCAGGTGAGGGCAATAAGAGATATCGCATTTTCATCCGAGGGATGGGATCAATTTGTATTTGATGTTTTATATGCATTGCAAGATTAGTTATTATTAATATAGTGTGGATAAGGCGCTCTAGTAGCGCCTTTATTATTTACATTAATGCGGGTGATGTGATCGTCTTGAGCTTTAAATGTAAAGTAATGGTAATTTGTCGGTGGGTATTGAATGGAATACTAGACAATGGCGATAACATTAGATACAAAGATTGTTCAGAGGCGTAAGCCCACAAAAAATTATTCTAATAAGGTCAAGCAATGAGTAACAATTCATCATCATTATTAGCGCGAGTTGCTAATAGCAGCTTAGTGCTGCAAATTTTAGTCGGTATTGTAGCGGGTATTTTACTTGCAACCTTTGCCCCTCAAACAGCACTATCTATTTCATTTTTTGGTGAATTATTTGTTGGTGCGTTAAAAGCCATCGCGCCAATATTAGTATTTATTTTAGTAGCATCTTCAATTGCCAATCAAAAGAAAAATGCTAAAACTAATATGAAGCCGATTGTCGTACTATATCTTTTCGGTACCTTTGCCGCTGCGGTTGTGGCTGTAGCATTAAGCTTTTTATTCCCAACTAATTTAGTGTTAGTCACAGGTGCTGCTGGTACTACACCACCAGAAGGTATTTTAGAAGTTATCCATACCTTGCTTTTCCAATTAGTTGATAACCCTGTTAATGCATTAATGACGGGCAACTATATCGGCATTTTAGCTTGGGGTGTAGGCCTTGGTTTATCGCTACATCATGCGAGTGACTCGACCAAGCAATTATTTGCTGATGTGAGTCATGGTATTTCGCAAATGGTGCGTTTTATTATTCGTTTAGCACCAATTGGTATTTTCGGATTAGTTGCGGCAACTTTTGCTAAAAGCGGATTTGAATCATTAGCTGGCTATGCTCATTTATTAGCAGTATTGCTTTCTGCAATGGCAATTATGGCATTAGTGGTTAATCCTCTTATCGTATTCTATAAAATACGTCGTAACCCATATCCTTTAGTATTCCAGTGTTTACGCGAAAGTGGTATGACGGCTTTCTTCACTCGCTCAAGTGCAGCTAATATTCCAGTGAACATGGCGTTATGCGAGAAGCTGAAGTTACATGAAGATACTTATTCTGTGTCGATCCCATTAGGGGCAACAATCAACATGGGTGGCGCAGCAATTACCATTACTATTTTAACCCTTGCCGCTGTGCATACCATGGGGATTGAAATTGATATTATGACTGCCTTGCTACTGAGTATTGTTGCTGCTGTATCTGCTTGTGGTGCATCAGGCGTAGCAGGTGGCTCATTACTATTAATTCCATTAGCTTGTAGTTTGTTTGGTATTGATAACTCGATTGCAATGCAAGTGGTTGCGGTTGGTTTCATTATTGGTGTGATTCAAGATGCAGCAGAAACTGCGTTGAATAGCTCAACAGACGTAGTCTTTACCGCCGCAGCGTGTGAAGCTGCGGAACGTAATCAAGCATAAAGTTATACTCATCAAGCTTAATTGAACGGTGGCTAAGGCCACCGTTTTTATTTACTCAACTTACGATTGCTAATGGCTTTGCTGTTTGCCATGCGCCGCGGGTGAAGTCAGGAATTGTGATTGAATTACTGCGGTTATTGAGCGATTGCTCGCTCAATGTATTAATGACTGACCAGCTGGCTCCATCATAGACATCTTGATCTAATGGTTGACCATTGCGTAGGCAATAAACCATACGCCATAGCATGAGAAAGTCCATGCCACCGTGGCCACCATTCTTTTGTGCTTCTTGGCCCATACGTTGCCAAAGAGGGTGCTCATATTTCGCATACCAAGGTTGCATATCTGTATCCCACTGATGGAAGTTGCCTGAACCTCCTTGTTCTATCGCAATGCGATTTGGGAACCCTGCAAATACACCATTAGTGCCTTGGATCAAATTATGACGGCTATAAGGGCGCGGAGTTGTCGTATCATGCTGAACCATGATTGTTCGGCCTTTAACTGTCTTTATTAGCGTGGTATTGATGTCGCCATTGATATACTTTAATTGATTGCGACCATGCTCGGCTGGGAACTCTCGTTGTGCGTACAGTTGCCGCCCAAGAGCTGGTGAACTCATCGAGGTTAAATAGTCAAATCTATCACCACGATTAATATTCATATATTGAGCCACAGGGCCAAGACCATGCGTTGGATACAAATTGCCATTACGTTTAGTATGCCAAAAGGTGCGCCATGACCCCGTTTTTTGAGTGAACTCTTTCATTTGCCATCTTAGTTCATGAATATAAGCCGCTTCACCATGTAATAATTCACCAAATAGGCCTTGCCGGACCATGTTAAGTACCATCAATTCATCACGACCGTAGTTAACATTCTCCATCATCATGCAATGTTTTTGAGTTTGCTCGCTGCAATTAACGATCTGCCAGCATTCTTCAACACTAAGTGCTAAAGGGACTTCGACAAAAGCGTGTTTACCGCTTTGCATGGTATCGATTGCCATTGGTGCATGCCATGACCATGGTGTTGAAATAATAACGATATCGATATCATCTCTATTGAGCATTTCTTGATAGGCATAATTACCATTACTGTAGGCTGCGGGGCGAGTGATCCCTTGTTGAGTGACATAGTTAATCGCTCTATCCAATACTTGTTGGTCAGGATCGCATATTGCTTTTATTTCAACGCCATCAAGGTGGCAAAAATGTTTAACATGACCAAAGCCACGTTGACCAACACCAATAAATGCCACTTTTACGATATCGAGTTTGGGGCTAATGAGGCCAATAACTGAAGCATTATTGTTAGCAGAAGCGCTATTACCTGCAGAGACTTGGCTTGTTGCAAGACCTGCTGCAGCATAAGAGGTGGCTTTTAGAAAGTCACGGCGGTTTATCTGTTTCATTAATCATCCTTGGCTAAAAAGTACCCAAGGAAAGTTATATCATAAAGGAGCGCAATGCTCCTTTAAACGATATGATTTTAAAACGGATGTTTGCTGTAAAGTGTGACTGGAGTTTTGCGGTAGGGCTGCAATATGGTGAGCTGCTGGGCATGCAAACATAATCTTGGACGGGCTGAGATAATCTTATCATCACCATAGAAGTCATCACCAAGAATAGTATGCCCTAATGCTTGCATATGTACTCGAAGTTGGTGAGTGCGTCCTGTTTGTGGGGTGAGCTCAACCAATGTTGAGTTGTCTCTGTACGCTAGTACTTTATATTCAGTGATGGCTGATTTGCCTGATGTCGACACTTTTTGTAAAGGACGATGTTCCAAATCTGGAGCAATGGCTAAATCAATTATTCCCTGTGAGTGTTCAAGTCGCCCTGCAACTTCAGCAATATAAACCTTAGTTGTTTGTCTGTCTTGAAATTGCGTTTTCAAGCTCGATTCAGCTTTCTTATTACGAGCAAAAATCATAATGCCAGAGGTCGCACAGTCAAGCCTATGTACCAAAATGGCTTCAGGATAGCGTTCTTGTAGGCGAGTAAGCGCACAATCATGCGTATGCGCAGCAATACCTGGATTAGATAGCAAACCCGAAGGTTTATTTATGGCAATCATATCGCGATCTATATAGCGAATGTCTAACCAAGGAACGGAAGGGGGGTTGTAATCAAAAATATGCATGAGTTCTCCTTTGGAGCGAGGATTCTAGCAAAATCAGGAGTTACCACCAAGTGTCTGCGATCCATAATTTTAATGTTAAGCCCCACTTTGAGCTTATTCCTGTCGTAACGAAACGAATTTGTCCCTTTTTGTCGACAATATAAATAGCGGGTAGGTATTCAGCACGCCATTGGCCGGGAATAGAATCGACGTTTAAACTCGAAAATTGGTAGTTATTGGTTGCCAGAAATTGATTGATCAGGGTATTGCTGCCTGATGCTACTGCTACGGCAATGACGGGAGACTGCGCCGCAATGTCGCTGACTGCGGGAGATGTCATTTTGCAGACTCCGCACCAGGTAGCCCAAAAGTAGATTAAATAAGCTGAATCAAACTGCTGATTATCGAGAATCTGTCCTGTGGTGGACAATCCCTGTATTGGTAATGCGTTACCATGGTTCATATTACGTTGTTGGTAGTAGCTTACGAGGTAAAGTACGAAGAGCAGTACCGATACATCACGTATGAGTTTGAGTGCGACTCTTCGTTTATTTTTTAGCATTTATAGATATTCAGCTGGCGTTTTACGAGTCCAAATGCGGCTATAAGCCATCAATTGTGGGTAAAAGGTACGGAAGGCTATTTCGATTTCGATATCCATCTTTTCGACTGTTTTAGTCGCACCATCAAACAACTCAGGTTTAGATAAGCGCTTACTTACACCGTTAATCGCTTTATTTAAACCTTCCCGAGTTTCATATGCGGCTAACCAATTTTGTTGCTGCATTGTCGGTACAATAGTACGGAGCTGTTCTGGCAGATCTGGATGCTGTTGTAGTTGTTGATAAGCATACTGACAAAAATCAGCTAAAGGTTGGTGATGATATTCATCCCAATATTTTGCCAGCATATGATCGAAGGCGAGATCCATCAAAATAGGAGCAACTCGTTGTAATGATTTTGGAAACGCCTGAATTAACTCCATGGTTAATTCATGACTATCAGTTAACTGATCTATTTGTCGATGTAACCATAAACCTTGTTGTAGTGATTTTGGGTGATTGCTGATAGCGCCTTTGCAAAAATCACCTGCTAGGTTGGCTGCTAATGATGTGCGGCTATTATCTGCCAAATGTAGATGTGCTAAAAAATTCATAATTACGACTAGGTAGGGGGATGACTTAACTTAACACGGGGGATGCATAAGATGAAACTTACATTCAAATAAAATGAATTAAATTTAAGCTCTTTTGCTAAATTATTGGGCAAAAAATTGATTTAACCCCGTTTCAACGGTTAACTGCTGGCCTAAGCGACTATTGGATCTTGATATTATTGGCCGCTAACAATAGACTAGCCGCCGATTATAGCTAATGAGAGACTACCATGCGCGTTGCAGATTTTTCGTTTGACCTACCAGATGAGCTTATTGCTCGTTATCCTACGCCTGATAGAACGGCGTCACGTTTACTTACGTTGTCAGGTAATAGTGGTCAGATCGAAGATAAGCACTTTACTGATCTACTTGAGATGATAGCACCAGGTGATTTAATGGTGTTTAACAACACTCGAGTTATTCCTGCGCGTTTGTTTGGTCAAAAGGCTACGGGTGGTAAATTAGAGATTCTAGTTGAGCGTATGCTTGATGATAAGCGTATTTTAGCACATGTGCGTAGTTCTAAATCTCCAAAAGTTGATACGTTAATCAACCTAGATGGTGGTTATCAGATGCGCATGGCTGCCCGTCACGATACATTATTTGAATTAGAACTTTTAAGTGAATTAACCATCTTAGAAGTACTAGAAGCTGTAGGCCATATGCCGTTGCCGCCATATATTGATCGTCCAGATGAAGATGCTGACAAAGAACGTTACCAGACTGTTTATAATCAAACACCCGGTGCGGTAGCTGCGCCAACAGCAGGCCTACATTTTGATGACGCGATGCTTGTAGCATTAAAGGCTAAAGGTGTTAATACCGCATTTGTCACTTTACATGTGGGTGCGGGTACTTTCCAGCCAGTTCGAGTCGATGACATTTTGGATCATAAAATGCACTCAGAATGGGCGATGGTGCCAGCAGAAGTCGTCGCACAAATTGCTGAAACTAAAGCTAACGGTGGCCGAGTAATTGCTGTTGGTACAACATCAGTACGCTCATTAGAAAGCGCCGCTAGAGCGAGTGAAAATGAACTTGAAGCATTCAATGGTGATACAGATATCTTTATTTATCCCGGTTATGAGTTTCAAGTGGTGGATGCCATGGTGACTAACTTTCATTTGCCTGAGTCAACGCTGATCATGTTAGTGAGTGCTTTTGCGGGGTTTGATCATGTTATTGCCGCCTACGAACATGCTGTTGCCAATAAATATCGATTCTTTAGTTATGGCGACGCCATGTTTGTGACTAAAAAAACAAACTAATTGAATAAATTGAATTAAAATACCCGTCAAAATAAACCATGATGGGTATTTTATTTTAATCAAATGTTGAAATAGGGTAAATTACCCCCATTACATAGACACTAGTGTCATTAAGTTAAGTGTCAGACTGTTTCTCTGGCAAGGTGAATTGAGATGAAATTTGAATTAGATACAACTGATGGCCGCGCACGTCGTGGTCGCTTGATATTTGAGCGTGGCACCGTAGAGACTCCTGCATTTATGCCTGTTGGTACTTACGGTACTGTGAAAGGTATGACGCCTGAAGAAGTGCGTGCAACTGGTGCTGATATTCTGCTAGGTAACACTTTCCACTTATGGTTACGTCCTGGTGAAGAAGTGATGCGTAAGCATGGTGATCTACATGATTTTATGAATTGGCAACGTCCAATTTTAACTGATTCAGGTGGATTCCAAGTATTCAGTTTAGGTGACATTCGTAAGATCACTGAAGAAGGTGTTCATTTCCGTTCACCAATTAATGGTGAGAAGATCTTCTTAGATCCAGAAAAATCAATGCAAATTCAGAACTCTTTAGGTTCTGATGTAGTAATGATTTTTGATGAATGTACACCATATCCTGCGACTGAAGATGAAGCTCGTAAATCAATGCAGATGTCTTTACGCTGGGCTAAGCGTTCACGTGATGAGTTTAATCGTCTTGAAAATCCAAATTCACTATTTGGTATTATTCAAGGTGGTGTATATGAAGACTTACGTGATGAAAGCTTAACTGGTTTGTTAGATATCGGTTTTGATGGTTATGCAATTGGTGGCCTTGCTGTAGGTGAGCCAAAAGCAGATATGCACCGTATTTTAGAACACGTATGTCCGCAAATCCCTGCTGATAAACCACGTTACCTAATGGGCGTGGGTAAGCCTGAAGATTTAGTTGAAGGTGTTCGCCGCGGCGTTGATATGTTTGACTGTGTTATGCCAACACGTAATGCGCGTAATGGTCATCTATTTACATCTGAAGGTGTAATTAAGATCCGTAATGCACGTCACCGTGAAGACACTGCACCATTAGATGCAGAATGTGATTGCTATACCTGTAAAAACTATTCTCGTGCTTACTTGTATCACTTAGATCGTTGTAATGAAATCTTAGGTGCAAGATTAAACACTATTCATAACCTTCGTTACTATCAGCGTTTGATGGAAGGTTTGCGTGGTGCGATTGCAGAGGGTAAATTAGACGCTTTTGTTGAGCACTTCTATACCAGTCAAGGTCGTGAAGTACCTGAATTAAAAGATTAATTTTTATTGCTAAAAAGAAGAGAAAAATATGTTTATTTCAAATGCTTATGCTAATGCTGCTGGAACACCTCAGGGTGGTGGTACTATGGAATTAATTTTCATGTTGGTCGTTTTTGGCCTTATCTTTTATTTTATGATTTTCCGCCCACAATCAAAGCGTGTTAAAGAACATAAAAACCTAATGTCTTCTTTAGGTAAAGGTGATGAAGTGCTTACTAGCGGTGGTATCGTTGGTAAAATCGCAAAAATTAGCGATGAAGATGCATATGTTTTGTTAAGCCTTAACGAAACAACTCAAATTACCATCAAAAAAGATTACATTGCAGCGGTATTGCCTAAAGGCTCTATCCAGTCGTAATCGAGGGGGCTAAGGCGTGTTAAATAAATACCCTATGTGGAAAAACATCATGGTGGCGTTAATCGTCGCCGTGTGTTTTCTGTATGCTATTCCCAATTTATTTGGTGAAGATCATGCAGTTCAAGTGGTTGCTACACGCGGTGCTCAGGTTACCGCAGCTACTCAAGCTGAAGTAACTGATATTTTAAAGAGCAAGGGAATTGCAATTAAGCGTTCGTCTCTTGAAAATGGTCAGTTATTAGTTCGTATGCAAAACGCTGATCAGCAGTTACTGGCTAAAGAAGCTATTGCGAAAGCATTAGGCGAAAATTATACAGTAGCGTTAAATCTAGCGCCTGCGACACCAAAATGGCTAGCTGATATTGGTGCTTCACCTATGAAGCTTGGTTTGGACTTACGTGGTGGTGTTCACTTCTTAATGGAAGTGGATATGAACGAAGCAATTCGTAAAATGGAAGAAGCTAAAGTTGCTGACTTCCGTGGCCAACTACGTGAAGAACGTATCCGTTATGCGGGTATTCGCCAAACTGCGAAGGGAATTGAAATCAAATTCCGTAATGCAGAAAGCTTGAACAAAGCTGAGAACTTCCTTAAGACTCGTGGTAATGAAATGGTCTTCACCGATGCTTCATCTGGTGATAACTACACATTACTTGCGACAATGAGTGAAACTTACTTAAAGCAAGTTAAAGAAGAAGCATTACTGCAGAATATTACTACCATTCGTAACCGTGTTAACGAGTTAGGTGTGGCAGAGCCAGTGGTACAACGTCAAGGTTCAGACCGTATTATCGTTGAACTACCTGGTGTGCAGGATACGGCTCGCGCTAAAGAAATTCTTGGTGCTACGGCATCGATTGAATTCCATATGGTTGATGAGCAAGCTGACCCAAGTGCTGCGCAAAATGGTTTAGTTCCTGCAGGTTCTGAAGTTTATAAGCGTCGTGGTGGCGGTACTGTTGTATTGAAGAAAGAGGTGATGTTAACTGGTGATCATATCACTGGTGCACAACCAAGCTTTGACGAATACAGCCGACCACAAGTGAGCATTAACTTAGACGCTAAAGGCGGCAACATTTTCTCTAACGTAACTAAGGACAACATTGGTAAGCCAATGGCTACCCTGTTTATTGAATATAAAGACAGTGGTAAGCGCAATCCTGATGGCAGCGTTAAATTAAAGAAAATCGAAGAAGTTATTTCAGTTGCAACGATTCAAGCCCGTCTTGGTCGTAACTTTGTGATTACAGGTCTTGACCATGCGGAATCACAAAATCTTGCACTATTACTTCGTGCTGGTGCTTTGATTGCGCCTGTATCAATTGTACAAGAACGTACAATTGGTCCTAGCTTAGGTCAACAGAACATTGAAAATGGTCTGCAAGCAATGATCTGGGGTATGGCAATCGTACTTATTTTCATGGTGATTTATTACCGTGCATTTGGTTTTATTGCAAACCTAGCGTTATGCGCAAACTTAATCATGATCGTAGGTATTATGTCGATGATCCCTGGTGCGGTATTAACCTACCTGGTATTGCGGGCATGGTATTGACTGTGGGTATGGCTGTGGACGGTAACGTACTTATTTACGAGCGTATTCGTGATGAGTTACGTAATGGCCGCAGTGTCCAGCAAGCGATTCATGAAGGTTATGCTAATGCGTTCTCTACCATTGCCGATGCTAACATCACCACCTTTATTACAGCGTTAATTTTATTTGCTGTGGGTACCGGTGCAGTGAAAGGCTTTGCGGTAACGTTAATGATTGGTATTGCGACTTCAATGTTTACAGCCGTTGTCGGTTCACGTGCAATTGTGAATGCGATTTGGGGTGGTAAGCGTATTAAGAAACTATCAATCTAACGGGAGTTGATCATGTTACAAGTTCTATCTTTAAAGAAAACGGTCGACTTCTTACGCTACGCTAAGCCAGTTGCTTATCTGTCTGTATTACTTGTTATCCTGTCCGTTGTTTCATTAGCAACTAAAGGTATTAACTGGGGACTAGACTTTACTGGTGGCACGGTAGTTGAATTATCGTTTTCTAAGCCTGCTGATTTACCAGAGCTACGTAGTCAATTAAATTCAGAAATTACTACGGGTGCTGTGGTGCAGAACTTTGGTTCAAGTACTGACGTTATTGTTCGCTTACAAGTGAAGAATGGCGCCAATAGTGATGACCAAGTTTCTGAAGTAATGGCTGCTGCGAAAAAGCTTGATGAAAATGTTGTGCAAAAGCGTGTTGACTTCGTTGGTCCGCAAGTAGGTAAAGAACTTGCTGAGCAAGGTGGTTTAGCCGTTATTGCAGCATTAATATGTATTCTTATATACGTATCTTTCCGCTTTGAATGGCGCTTAGCTACAGGTGCTGCAGTATCGTTAGCGCACGATGTTATCTTAACATTAGGCTTGTTTTCATTTTTACAGTTGGAGTTCGACTTAACTGTATTAGCGGGTGTGTTAACTGTGGTGGGTTATTCGCTTAACGATACCATCGTTGTTTATGACCGTGTGCGTGAAAACTTCTTGAAGTTACGTAAAGCAACGCCGTACGACGTTATTAACATCTCTATCACGCAAACGATGAGCCGTACCATTATTACTACGGGTACAACATTGATTACCGTAGTCGCACTATTCCTTAAGGGCGGCACGATGATCCATGGTTTTGCAACTGCATTGCTAATGGGTATCCTATTTGGTACTTATTCTTCAATCTACGTTGCAAGTTACTTAGCGATGAAGCTTGGTGTTAATCGTGAATGTATGATGCCTGTTGAGATTGAAAAAGAGGGTGCTGATCAACCATCGATCATGCCTTAAACTTTCAGCTCTTAGTACGATTAAGCCATCTCAATTGAGATGGCTTTTTTTATGCTCATTGGCAGCTAGGTTTTATTGTTGTAAATATGTTAATATCGAGTTTGGCGACAATTAATGGTAGACATTATGCAACGAAAGCAGAGGGTAGCAAGTGGTAACTTACTGCAAGCGCATACATGGAAAGGCATGCTAGAAGCAAAAGGGATTCAGGTTGAGCTGCGCGGTGAGGCATTATTAGGTGGGGTTGGTGAGTTACCAACAGACGTACAAAGTGTAGAGTTATGGGTTGATGAACTAGACAGTGAAAATGCGCTAATTCAATTAGCTAATTTAGATGTACAAACTCCAGACTGGCAATGTTTAAAATGTCATGAGATAAACGATGCTAGTTTTGATTTATGTTGGCATTGTAGTGCTGAGAAAGTTAAATCCATTAAATAACTACTCTACTAAATTAGCGTATATAACTTATTAATAATTCAACTATTACGACAGACTGACTTTATGCTAGTTTGAGCTTTCGGCTGTTGATTTATTGATGATGTTATTAATCTATGGTGATTTAATGCAGTATTACCCGTTATTTATTGATACCAGTAAAACCAATATTTTAATCATTGGTGCAGGTCAAGTTGCCAGTCGAAAATTAACGCTATTAGCGCGAACTCAAGCTCAAATCACTGTCATTGCACCGCAAATATCAACTGAAATTGAAACCTTATCGTCCACTGGTCGTATCCAACTTTATCAACGTGAAGTTTGCCTAACAGATATTGACCCACACTATCAACTTATCTATATCGCCACATCTAATACAGCACTACAAGGTCAATTAACCAAGCAAGCCAATAGTTTAGGTATCTGGGTTAATGTCGTTGATGCACCTTTATTATGTGATTTCATCACGCCTGCGATTATCGATCGTAACAAATTAGTGGTTGCTATAAGTACAGCAGGAGTCGCGCCCGTATTTGCTAGCAGTCTGCGTGCTCAAATAGAAGCCATGTTGGATAGCAAACTCAGTTTATTATTAGATTTTGTCGCGCAGAAAAGAGCTGAGATCCAAGCCTATTATCAAAGTGTCAGTGAACGCCGCGCTTTTTGGCGCTATTTTTTTAAACAAAATGGCCAACAATTTAATGATGCCACATTAGCGTTATTTGAGCAGGCCAAAATAGAGCAGTCTGAGACATCTCAAATATATATCATAGACACATTACGTCCGGTTAATTCATTACCTATCGGTATATTACCTGTGCTGCAAAGCATTGATCAGATCGTTTTTGACGTTAATACCGCACCCGCTATTTTAGAATTCGTTCGGCGTGATGCACACCGTTATGATATCTCTGAATTAGCGAGTGTTAGTTTACTTGATGGGATGACATTAATATTAGCTCAAAAAGATCAAATTCCTAAGCTAACTAACCAATATCCTCAAGCTGCATTATTAGCGGAACAATTTCAGTATTAATGCTAGGTTATTGCTGACCAATTACTTTACACTTAGCCCACTATTTTATTTGATTAATGAGTTATGGCCTTAAAAGCAACGGTTTATAAAGTTGATATGCAAATTGCTGATATGGATCGGCATTACTACCAAGATCACAATATTACTATCGCCCAACATCCTTCTGAAACTGACGATCGTATGATGGTCAGATTATTAGCCTTTGCACTTAATGCCAGCGAAAGCTTAACCTTTACTAAAGGGCTAAGTGCTGATGATGAGCCTGAACTATGGGACAAAAGCCTTGCTGATGAAGTGTTAACTTGGGTTGAGTTTGGTGAGCCTGATGAGAAATGGTTACGTAAGGCATCTGCACGCGCTAAGCAGGTAGTGTTATACACCTATGGTGGCAGAAGCGTACCTGTATGGTGGAAGAAGAACCAAGCAAATTTAGAGCGCTATAAGAATCTAGCTGTTTACAATATTCCTGAAGATGCTGTTAAAGCAATGGGACTGATGGTCAATCGCCAAATGTCACTAAGTTATTCAATTAGTGAAGGTGAGGTTTGGTTATCAAATGGTCAAGACTCGATTCAAATCATTGCAGAGCAATTAAAGTAATATATTCATTAACTACTTTAATATGATTGGAATAAAGGCTCATTGAGCCCTTTATTATTACGATTATTATTGTGGTTTATGACTCATTAGTGTCTGGTAACCGCCACCGTTATAAGTATGGGTATAACCTTGCTGGATTAGCATCTGGTTAGCTTTACCACTGCGATTACCGCTACGGCAATACAACATGATTGGGGTGTTTTTAGCTAATTTATAATGATTTGCACCAGCCACAATCTGTTGAAAAGGGATATTGATAGCGTTCTCTAAATGCCCGCTAGCGAACTCTTCAGCAGTTCTTACATCAATGACTACAGCACCTTGATTGACCATTTGCCAAGCATGCTGAGGGTCTTTTTCGATAGCCGTTGCTTGGGCTGACAAGCTGAATGTGGCGAGTACGAGGGTTAACCATAAGGTTAAATGACGGCGTAGGGCAGTAAACATATTTTAATCCTTAATATTTGTTTACCTAGATCTTAGGCTTTTGTAGGTTTTATTCAATAAAAAAAGCCGACTATCTCAGTCGGCTTTGTTAATTCGTGATATGTCTCATCTTGCGATAAGCATCATCTTTATAAGATTAATTACGACTCTTCTACAATTTGAGTTTTACTTGGCTGGCACTTTGCCATCACTAAACCGGTTACCGCAAGAGTAACGATCATGCCGGTAATGGTTGACATTGTCATTGGTAAGCCCGCACCTAATGTTGTAGAGCTAAGCATAAAGCTGATGACTACAGTGGTCATAAACATTGCAGGTACAGTACAGATCCAATGGAATTTCTCGTGACGCATTAAATATGCAGATGCAGTCCATAGCATCATTACTGCTGTTGCTTGGTTCGCCACACCGAAGTAACGCCAGATAACGCCGAAGTCCACTTGAGTCAGTACTGCACCGATGGCAAATAATGGTAACGCTAATACCAAACGCTTTGGTAATTCTGTTTGTGGCATTTTAAAGAATTCAGACAGAATAAGGCGAGCAGAACGGAATGCCGTATCACCGGAAGTAATCGGTAGTACGATTACACCTAAGATTGCTAAGAAGCCGCCTACAGCACCGAGTAAGCCTGTTGATGCTTCATACACTACATTAGCCGGGTTACCACCCATACCAGCGTTTAGTCCTTCAACACCACCAAAGAATGAGATTGCAAGTGCACACCAGATAAGGGCGATAATACCTTCACCAATCATTGCGCCGTAGAATACAAAGCGGCCATTTTGTTCGTTCTCAATACAACGTGCCATCAATGGTGACTGCGTTGCGTGGAAGCCAGAAATTGCACCACAAGCAATAGTAATAAATAGGGCAGGCCAAAGTGGCATATCATTTGGATTTAAGTTTTCGAAGAAGTGACCAATTTCATAACCTGGTAGCATTTGATGCTCACTAGACATGATAAGTGCAAGGGTCAAACCGACAGACATAAATACTAAGAGTGCACCGAAGAATGGGTATAAACGACCAATGATTTTGTCTACAGGTACGATAGTCGCAATCAAATAATATACGAAAATAATACCAACAAAGATTGATAGATCCCAACCGGTTAGTTTGCTTAATAAGCCTGCTGGAGCAGAGATAAATACCACACCTACAAGTAACAGTAGAATGATGGCAAATACGTTCATAAAGTGCTTTGCGCCTTTACCTAAGTATTTTCCTGCAAGGTTAGGTACTGACTGGCCACCGTTACGAACAGAAAGCATACCTGAGAAGTAGTCATGTACTGCACCTGCAAAGATACAACCAATTACAATCCATAACATTGCTGCAGGACCATATAATGCACCTAAAATTGGGCCAAAGATTGGACCTACACCGGCAATATTCAATAACTGGATTAGATAAACTTTGCCTTTAGACATAGGAACATAGTCCACACCGTCTGTTTGGGTATGAGCGGGTGTTTGTCGACCCAGTTTAATACCAAAAATTCTTTCTACAAATTTACCATAAATAAAATAGCCGCCTATCAGTAGGGCGACACATAATATGAACCAAGTCATTGTTAATACTCCACAAGTTAATTGCGGGCATTCTATTCTTTTGTACTAATAGATAGTGGCAAAACTGACTAAGCGGTCATTTTAGCTTAGTCAGCGGCATCATTTACGGGGTTAAAATCCAAATAAGCTTTTAAGCTCTTTGAGATAACGGCGTGACACTGGCACATGCTGGCCAGATGTCGTAGTTATTTGTGCACCAGTATCCAATAGCTCTATTTCTCTAATAGCTGCTGGCGTGATTAAATATTGACGATGACAGCGTATTAATGGTGTTTTTTGCTCTAATACTTTGAGCGTTAACTGGGTATGGCTCATTCCGTTCTGGTTATAAACATGTACACCGCCAACATCACTCATCACAAACTCGATTTCATCTGTTTTAACGACTTTTAAGCGTGAGCCATTAAAGCATGGAATATGCTGTAGTTGTTCTGGAGCAATAGCGGTAATGGTTTGTTTATGGTTGACTAGTTGCAATTTATCGATGGTTTTATGTAAACGCTGAGGTTCAACAGGCTTTAACAGATAGTCAAACGCATGATGTTCAAATGCATTAATGGCAAATTCATCATAAGCCGTGACAAAAACGAAATAGGGCATATTTTCAGGATCTTGCATGGCCAATAATTCCATTCCTGAAATTTTAGGCATATGAATATCGAGAAAAACCAAATCAGGTTTTAACTGATTAATTTTTTGCATTGCTTCAATAGCATTTGCGCACTGTGCAATAATCTCAATTTGACTAAATGGTTGTAAAAGCTCGATAAGTGCTTCACGTGCATAAAGTTCATCATCTACAACAATGGTGCGGATCACTGCGCTTGTTCCTTTAATGGTAGGGTAATAATGACTGAGGTTGATTGCTCCGGTTCGACTTGAACCCGCACACCATAGCTATTGCCAAATAGGTTTTGAATGCGTTTATGGACAATATTCATCCCTAACCCTTCTGATTTAGTATTGATTTGATAAAGCCCTGCATTATCTCTAACGGTTAAAATTAAATGGCTGCCTTCAGATTCCGCGGTGACCAGAATATGACCCGGTTCAAATAGGTGAGAGGTACCGTGTTTAACTGCGTTTTCAATAATAGGTTGCAGGGTAAACGCAGGTAAATAGAGTGTGAGTAACTCATCTGCAATATCGATTTCAATATGCAACTGTTCTGCAAACCGGGCTTTCTCAATGGCGAGGTAAGCTTGAATATGTTCAAGTTCATCATTCAATGACACTAATGAGTGGCTACGTTTTAAGTTGATTCTGAGAAATTGTGATAACTGTAAGAGTAGCGCTCTTGATTGTTCCGGATCGCGCTTAACGATAGCACTAATGGTATTTAAAGCATTAAATAGGAAGTGAGGATTAATTTGAGCTTGTAATAGTTTTAGCTCAGATTGCACTAATAAATGCTGTTGTTGTTCAATGCGACCAAATTGGATCTGGTTTGACAGCAGTTTTGCAATCCCTTCTCCTAAGGTACGGTTAATATTGAGGAAAAATTTGTTTTTAGGTTCATATAATTTAATGGTGCCGATCACCTGATTACCACAGGTGAGTGGGATCACTAAGCTTGAACCTAACTTACATTGTGGGGATATTGAGCATGCATAAGATTGATGTACGCCATCCGCAAACATGACCTGATTATGCTCGATTGCATCAAGAGTTATTTGGGATGATATTGGTGTATTAGGCAGATGATGGTCGTCACCTAATCCAATAAAGGCGAGGATTTTTTCGCGGTCAGTAATGGCGACTGCACCGACTTTCGTTTCTTCACGCACAATGTTGGCGACTTGGGTACAGGTGAGCGGATTAAAGCCTGTCGATAATAAGCCGACACTACGTTCTGCAATACGCAATGCTTGGGTGGTAAAATTTGAGGACAGTTTATCTTGCATGGTTTTTTGATCGCGGATCATGCTCATAAACATCGCCGCACCTATTGAGTTTACCAATAACATTGGCGGCGCAATTTGTTGCACTAATCGCCATGCTTCATCAAATGGCGTTGCGACCATTAGAATAATCGTCATCTGCATTAATTCAGCATACAAAGTGATAATAAATACAATAATAGGGTGATAAATTAACTCACGCTTATTAATACTTTGAAAATATCGGCTAATAAGGCCTGCTGATAACCCTTCTAGCGTGGTTGAGATAGTGCAGGCAATATCGGTAAAACCGCCAAGAGTATAACGGTGTATTCCTCCTGTTAAACCAATAAAGAAGCCAGTAACTGGCCCGCCTAATAGTCCACCTAATACTGCACCTAAAGCACGAGTATTGGCGATAGCATCTTGGGTTTGTTCGCCAAAATAGCTTGCGATAATACAGAAGGTAGAGAAAAAGAAATAGATAAAAACCTTATGAGGTAATCGGCTCGAATCTTCTGTAAAAGGTTTAAAAAGTGGTGTTTTACTTACCAAATAAACAATGACTAGGTACAAGCACATTTGTTGAGTAAGTAATAGAATAAGGGACATAGATAATAGAACTATCATTAACTAAGGCCGTATATTGTGGCTTAGTTAATGATAATTATCCGTGATCTTGGCTGAATTAATTTAAGTTAATCTAATTTTCTGGTTCAATCTCGACGGCAATATGGTAACGCTGTGCTGATTTTTGCTCAATACGCCGGACATTGGCTGTGATAAATTGATTTGGGTGACTTAATGGGGCCGTTTGGATACGAACTTGCTGCTGAGTTTCAAGAGAAGACGTTGATGCTAGCAGTAGCATTCCAAAGCGTGAAATATCGATACATTGAACCTGCATTTTTTGAGGCTGGTCATCAAGATTCGACCAATGTAGGATGAGTGATTCACTTTCCATGTCGATCCGTACTGAACGACGCTTTTCATTAACTAATTGCGTTAACTCTGGCATAAGACAAATCCTTTGTCGTTTGTTTAACATGATTTAAAAATAAATTTATACTATAAATTTTAATTGTTATCCAGATACTTGCCAATAAAAAGGATGTCTAATTGAGTAAGGTTAGAAATAAGGTATTCAATTATTCTGGTAAATTTACTTCTCTCTTATCTCATTAAGTGTTTCATTTATAAGTGTGCTTGAGGTGCCTTGGGTATAAGGAAAATAAATAACTTTGCAGCCTATTAAGGCTAAGTTCTTCTCGTGCTCTTGCCATTTGTCGGTGTTGTACCAATCATCACCGACAAATAGATAATCAGCTTGGTTTTTTTGAGCCGCTGCGGCTTTATCCATATTATTTTGTGGGATGGCAACATCTACATATTTACATGCTCTTACCACTTCAATTCGTTCATAAAATGGAATGATCGGTTGCTTGCCTTTGTAGAGCACAAGTTCATCTACGGTTACTCCTACGATTAATTTATCGCACATCGATTTTGCATTGCGTAAAATATTGACATGACCAACATGAAATAGATCATAAACACCACTGGTATAACCAATAATCATAACGTTAGCACCTTTAAATTCTCTTTAAACCAAAGTTCATACGAGCTTAAGTTGTCGCTATTGTTAAACACTTTAGTTAAATCAACAGGAAAGCCGACTTTCTTTTCATAGGCAAATTCTTGTCCCATATATGTACTGATGATTTCTCTGAGGGGCAGTTTGCCAAGACTATCGCCCATAAGCCGATCTGGTGAACATTTAATGGCTTCTAAAAATGTATGTATATTGGCAATCGGTTCTCTACCTTCAACCCCTGCAGCCATTAAGGCAAAATCTAAGCGCCTAAATAAAATCGGTAGATGGTATCGAATAAAGAACCACCTCACTGATTCAAAGACGCTTTCAAATCTTGTCGTCGCAAACAGATGTTCAAATTGATGGTATAGCGGAGTGTCTTTTTGAGGTGGGATATAGCAATAGTGATAGAGAAACTCATCTAAGTTGAATTGAGGTGCTGTATGGGCCCATTTAAACACACGATCATAGCCACCAAAAAATTCATCAGCGCCTTCGCCAGAGAGTAATACTTTTATGCCCGTAGCGGCAGCTTTTTTAGCGATGAGGTAGAGTAGTACCTCATTAGGCACCGACATTGGTTCTCCGCGTAGGTGCAATAAGTAATCAAATGCTTTTTTATAATCATCTGGATGACATTCAATTGCAGTTAAGCCATCAATATCTTGGCGGTGAAGATATTCAATATCGTCATCGCCACTAAAACCAATAGTGTAATATTGCTTAAAATTTCCCATGCTCCTCAGCAAATTGCTATCAATCCCTCTGCTGAGTAACAGTGCGACAGGAGCGTCGGCAACCATACGGGTTGTTAGACCTGTTTTTAAAGCAGACTTAATATTGTGATTGCTGTTTATTTGTCGATGCTGTTCTAAATATGTTGAGCAATCAAAAAAGCAACCGTTAACCAAGCAGGTGCCGGGATTGATTGAGGATATCCCTTTAAAGTATGAGCCTGAAAAAATAGGTGCTCTTGTGGCGTGGTACTCTTGAATGGCATCAGGATTAACTTCACAGCTAAATAGTTGATTCAGTACATTGGGTTCAGAGCAAAATGATATGCCATTATTATCTTGATGGTAGAAAAGCGGTTTGACCCCAAATGAGTCGCGCGTAGCGTGTCTCAATTCACCTAAAGCATTGATGTATACAAATGCGAAAAAGCCATCCAGTTCATCAATTTTTAATTTGTTAAAGCTTAGTAGTTGGCTTAATAGTTTAGTATCACTGTGAAATTCTTGGTTGAAATATTTTAAGCCAAGTTGTTTGTAGTTCACTATCTCGCCATTAAAAACCAGCATTCCACCAGTGTCGTCAAGCATGGGTTGGTTAGTGCCCGCTGTTAGGTCGATGATTGATAACCGAGCGTGATAGGCTTGCCAGCCATGATGACTGATTAAGCCTGAAGAACCATCAGGCCCACGGAATCTTAGCCATTTTTCAATAATAGGCTCATGTGACTTATTTATGACTGAACTGTTTGAAATAAAAAATCCACACATATCAAAATCCTACTGCATTATTGAGGACTGACTAATTATAACTGTAGGTTTCTATTGAGGAGAATGGTATATAAATCGAACTATTTCAAACTTTTGGCTTATTTCTAGAGGAAAGGCTAGCTATTTTTATTGATATAAAAACAGCCAAGTTTTGCTTGGCTGTTTTTGAAAAAAACGAGTGGAAGCGGATTATTTGGGTATTAATCGTTGTCGTGATTTTTAGGATAAGGCATTTTTAATTGACCCCAACGGATCACTATCACGGTTGCAGCCAGTACGATTGATGCAACTGCAATCGACAGAATACGCCAGTCATCCATGCTCTTCATATCTAAAATGAGGTAACGAGCTAAGGCAACAATGGCAATATAAACAGGCATCCGAACTGGTAACTTACCTGATTCTGCATAATTGGCTACCATCGCCAGTACTTCTAAATAGATAAATAACAGTAGCAAATCAGCCAGTTCAACAGTGCGATTAGACACCATATGCACTAGCTCTTCACCAATAGCAAAAACAGTTGCTAATGCAATTAAAAACAAGACGAAATGTTCAATAGCTTTAAGACTTTTTGAGCCGTATTTATGGTACAAATTATTCATAAAGATTCCCTACAGGAAAGTATGACTAAATAATACCAGCATTTTCACATGTTTGAGGTTAATGAATGTGAGTTTGTTCACGGTTTAGTGCTAACCTTGCTTACCATCTGGTCGTGGCGACCATAAAATATGGCTATAACAGTATATAAAACAAGCAAATGCCAATATCCATAAGCTCGCTGATGTTAGTATTAATAACAGATAGTGCTCAATAAAATAGGGGGCAAGGGCTCTACATATTGCTGCACCAAAAATGGCAATAAAGCTTATTTTCATCAATGGTGAGATGACTAACATACGGCCTGTATGTCCTAAGGAAACCCTTGCTATCATTGCTAGAATAATACCTGCAATGCCGCCGATGGTCATTATATGAAAGCCGACATTAAAATTATTTAAGCTGGCTATTAAGATAAGCCCTAAAGGTAGACAAAAATAGCTTAGGTGTAATGACCAAAGTAATGGATTCTTGGCGGTATGTTGCCAACCCCAACGACTCGCTCTGACGAATAATACGGTGGCGGTGATAGCTGAAAATACTTTGGTTAATATGGGAATATTTAAAATCACGGCAAATACAAAAATGCAAAATGTGATGATGGTCAGCATTTCTATTAGGGTGCTTGTGTCTTGTTTTTTCCAGTCAGTAGCACGGCTTGTAAAAAATGGAATCACTCTTCCAGCTACCACATTAATGACCATAATAATACATAGCGTTGCCGCATAATGGATTGTTTTAAATAATGCGAGGTTATCGCTCAGTAGTGAGTAGTAACTGATGGCATTACAACTGGCCAATAAGCTAAGGATGAATATTAAGCCAATATTGCGCCAGAGTTTGGTTTGAATAATCGGTTTAGCCAACACATAAATAAGATAGGGATAAAATAAAATATCAATGGTAGCAACCAAGCTAATTGGTACCTGAGGGATGAGCAGTAATATTCTAGGGGCTAACCAGAGGCTAAAAAGGATAAATAATGGCCAACCATTTAATCCTTTTGAGTTGGTCCAATTTGGGACCGCTGTGAGTAAGAAGCCTGCAATAATGGCGACACTAAAGCCAAAAATTAACTCGTGAGCATGCCACCATAGTGGATTAATGGCGCCAATTGATAATTTGCCTGCAAGGATTGCTCCCCAAAGCAGAATGCTGACAATAGCAAATAACCCTCCAGCAAAAAAGAAAGGTCTGAAACCTAAATTAAACAATGCAAATTTGGCTGGTGAGCTTTGCGGTTCGTTAATGTCATGCAGCATATTATTCCCCTCTTTATAAAGGTGAATTATAAGATGTATTTTATATACATGTAAAGGTGTGTGGTATTTGATTTGATAAAAAGCGAGAGGCAGAGGGAAAAAAGACCGATGACTTAGAGTAACCGGTCTAGCAAATTTTCATTAACTTGCTGATTTTAACTCACGGATATAACGATAAATCGAGTGAATTGAAATATCGAGTCTGTCAGCTGTAATTTGGGCACTGTCTTTTAAATCAAAAATACCTAGGTAGTAGAGTTGCGTTACCATTTGACGGTGTTTCTTAGAAGGTGAAATTAATTCATTATCACTGATCTGCTGACGAATACTGTCAATGGTACTATGTAACATCTCATCAGAGCTGCGTGCAAACGTCTCTGGCGATGGCACATCATGTTGCGGCGTAATCGCATTAGGCAAAAAGTGACTCAACACAGATTGCAGCGGCGCATCAATATCAGTATTAATACATAATAGACCGATGGGCTGCTGCTGAGGATTACGGATCACCGTGGTGACTGAGCGTAAGGTGTGGCCGTCTGGACTTTTAGTGAAATAAGCATCACTGATATCCTGACCTGTTTTTAACTTCACTAAAGCCAAGTTAGTGACTGGCGCACCAATACAACGACCAGTAACATGGCCGTTGGCTATTTTGATTACAGACAAATCATCAATATCTAAGCCATGCAATACCACTTCAGTATGCTGGCCATACATAGCTGCAATACCATCTACAATCGCTTTGGTTGCATTTAAAATATCCCAGTCGGCTTGGGTTAATTTTGAAAGCTGCATGGTTTTCCCTTTAATTACTGCGCAGACATAATATCGATAATAGTCGCATCTGTATTGGACATACCAATCGAGACTAATTTACCCACATTACGAATTGTTTGTTCCACATCTTTGCCAACAATACCTTGTTTCTGGACATGCTGACTGTGCATGGCCATTAAAAATCCGTTTACTGCGCTGTTGGTCGAGGTTTTAACTTTCATCGCACAGGTGGATTTAGCACCATCACAGATCATGCCTGAACAATCACTTAATACGTTAATAATGGCATAATTACTTTGTTGTAGACTTCCATCAGCAAGATAAACCATTGCCATTGCTGCAGCTGCACTGGTAACTGAGTTGCCACAGAATGCTGAAAGTGGCGGATAATATGATTTCATATAAATGGCAGCTAAGTGGCTCATGATTAAGGCACGTGCTAGCTTTTCTTCGCTTGAATGATAATGTTCTGCAATTAAACAGACAGGTAGCGTTGCTGCAATACCTTGGTTACCACTGCCAAAATTACTCATGGCAGGCAGGGTTGCACCGCCCATACGAGCATCTGATGCCGCACTGGTCATCATTACGATTTGATTCATAATGCCATCAGGTAGCATACCTGTATCAATACAGCGTTGAATGGTGCGACCAATTTCTAAACCATAGGCATTTTTCATGCCTTCTTCAGCTAACTTACGATTAAGCTCTGCAGCTTGCAGAATAAACTTAATGGCATCGTAATTAACTTGAGTTGCAAACTCATAAATACTGGCGATATTAATATCAACATGGTCGCATACATTACCTGTAGCACAACCTTGGATTACCGCGTGTTGGTAAACTGATTCACCATCAATGCTTTTATCAATAATGAGGGTATGCCCACCACTAATGGTCACTTCGGCATTATGTTCGCCAGCATAGGCTTTGACATAACAGAAGATAAACTCATTGGTGTCAGTATGACGCGCAACAGAGACTTTATTTGCATCAATAAGCGCTTGAGCTTTGGTGACATCAGCAGCATTGATATTCGCGAGTACTTCAAGACCTGCGTTTGCATCTCCGCCAATGGCACCAACCGCTGCTGCAATGGCTAAGCCTATTTTGCCAGTACCAGGGACAAATACCCCCATGGCGTTTTTATATAGGTTGTCAGATACACGGATCTCTAGTCGGTCGATTGGAGCATCAAGCATTTGTGCTGCAACTGCTGCGGCATATGCTGCTGAAATCGGTTCAGTACACCCTAAAGCAGGTTTTACTACAGACTGAACGATATTAATGTAATCTTGCCATTGCTGATTCATGCGGTTTCCTTAATTACTTCTTGTGCGCGATAGCTTCAATTTCAACTTTAACGCCAAGTGGTAAATCTTTTACTGCAAAACAGCTACGTGCTGGGCAGTCTTGTTTAAAGTATTGCTTGTAACTTCGTTAAATGCTGCAAAGTCAGCAATATCTGCAAGGTAGCAAGTTGTTTTTAACACGCTATCTAAATCACCACCGCCAGCTTGTAATACAAATTGTAAGTTCTTGATTGATTGCTCTGATTGCTCGCTAATACCACCTTCAACAACTGCGCCTAGTTGACGACATACAGGTAGCTGACCTGAAGTAAAAATTAAATCGCCATAGGTATTGCCGTGAGAGTATGGACCAATTGCTTCTGGTGCTTGTTGTGCATCAATAATCTGTTTCATTTATTTAATTCCTACTGGTTAATTAATTGCGGTCAGTGTAGCGGTTAGAAAGGGCATGTTGCAATTAAATTTGCAAAAAAATTTGCAAATAATAGAAGGTTGCAAATAAATTTATTGAGTTGATCACATAAAATATGTTTATAAACAGTTGGATATAAAAATTGAGGGGAAGATCGCAAAAATAATTGAGCAAATATAATTTAACTACTTTAGTTAAGTATTCAAATGCTTAAGTACTAGGTTTGTGGTTATCTCTGTATTTAGTTATCAGCTGAGCTTGTGGATGACTTGTATTCTCAATGATGCTTGGTCAAAATGGCGCGTTTTTATTTGAGTACTGATTGGAATTAAGCATGACAGCAACAAAAGTAATTATTGGATTAACAAACCCTAAGAGTCCAACCAATGTGGGCGGAGTCATGCGAGCATCAGGTTGCTATCAAGTTGATGAAGTACGTTATACCGGTAAACGTTATGATTTAGCATTACGCAATATGACGCAGTACAACACAGATACTCATAATGCGAAAGAGACCATTGCTAAAGTTTGTGTCGCAGATTTATTAGATGAATTGGAAGATGATATTGCAGTGGTTTGTGTCGATCTGGTTGTTGGCGCCATTCCGTTACCGCAATTTGAACATCCAGCTAAAGCTATTTATATTTTTGGGCCAGAAGATGGCACGATTAGCCAAGCCGTGATTGATCGCGCGGATAGTGTGGTTTATGTGCCAACTGTAGGCTGTATGAATCTCGCTGCATCAGTGAATGTGCTTTTATATGACCGTTTAGCCAAATCATCACAGACGCTTGCCAGTGATGACTTGATAAAGCAAAGCCGTGATACCAATAATCGAGTACGGGTTAAGCCTGCTCGCTAGCAATAATTGCTTCAATGGTGTGAGTGTGAATTTTGATGCAGAGCCCATCTTGTTTAAATGCGATGGTGGGATTTGCTAGACGCTCATGCTCACCTTGTGGCGAACTCATTTTGACTTTTATTGTTGTTTTTCCTGCAATCACATCCGCTAAATGTGGATAGTAAGTGATTAACTCATCCGCTAATTGCTGGCAGCTTGTCGCTGTTGATTTAAATACCAGTTCAATATGTTCCCAGCCTTGTTGTGGATAGCTTTTCTCGCCCGGGTAGGGCAATTCGACACAGTTAATTTGTAAGTGGCCTAAATTTAATGATTGATTGAGTTTGATGATTAAAATGGGGCGACCATTAATCATGTTGTTTGAGATGACTTGGCCTTGACGGGCAAAGTATTGGCTGAGCATATCTGCATTTTGATGGCTATTAACACGTAAAGCCACGTGATCGCATGTTAATTCTGTGTCTAATCCTAAGGTGTTTATCAATGCTAAAATAGCAGCTGAAAATTGTGGCCAAGATTGAGTTAAACTTGTTTCGGTAACGGCATAAGTTGTTGATTGCTGCATATGAGGTCTCATTAGGGCCAAATTTCAATCGGTGTACCGACAGAAATTGCTTGCCATAGTTGGTCTATTTGGTCATTGGTGATGGCGATGCAGCCATCGGTCCAGTTAATTTGTTGTGCTTGTTCTGGTGTGAGTTCAGCATCAGGTTTTTGACCATGGATCATGATCATTCCACCTGGATTGATACCTAATGCTTCTGCTCTAAATCGATCAGCTTGATTTGGGTAAGAAATATGAATGGCTTTATAATATGCGCTGTCTGCTTTTTTATAATCCAATTCATAAATGCCTTCAGGAGTGCGTTGATCACCTTCTTGATATTTATGGCCTACAGGATTATCACCCATCGCAATTTTGTATTGGGTAATGAGTTTACCAGCACGGAATAATTGCATTTGCGCTTTTGATTTGTAAACCACAACTCTATCTATATTGCCAATATCTGCCATGCTATTAAAACTTAAGCAAGTTAATGTCAGTGATAACGTGGCGAATAGCATTTTTGCTGCAAATGGCATAAGTAACTAATAAAGTAGAGTAAGAATAAACAACAGTGTACCTAATTTTTGGGTGGAGTCTGTAACAAAGTTTTGCAAATGACAGATTCCATGCCAGACTATTGCCCCTATTTTTTATGTTCAATTGTTAGATGGTTTTTGAATGGTAGAGCAACATACTCCAGCGCAGGAAAGTCCATTAAGACTTAAATTAAGATCGATTATTTTTGATACTGATACTGCCGCAGGTCGTTATTTCGACTTGGTGGTGATTTTATGTATTATTTGTAGCGTTATTTTAGTGTTGATTGATACCGTTGAATCAATTCACGCTAAATATGGCTTTATCATTCAAGTATTAGAGTGGTTTTTTACTGTGATGTTTACCATCGAGTATGGATTACGCTTGTACTGTTCGACAAGCCCATGGCGCTATGGCCGCAGCTTTTACGGTATCGTCGACTTATTATCAGTATTACCAAGCTATTTAGCGCTATTTTTACCGGGTGCAAATTTTACGCTGATTATTCGTATTTTGCGGTTATTCAGAATTTTTAGAATCTTAAAGTTGCTACGCTATTTAAGCGAAGGTACCTTGTTATTACGCGCGTTAATGCAATCAGGACGTAAGATTTTTGTTTTTTTCTTCTCGGTATTACTGATTGTATTAGTGCTGAGTCCTGTGATGTATGTGGTTGAAGGCCCAGCTAATGGTTTTACTTCAATTCCTAAGTCTATCTATTGGGCGATTGTGACTATTACTACTGTTGGCTATGGGGATATCACCCCTAAAACCGTGTTAGGACAAACAATTGCGTCATTTACTATGCTATTGGGTTATTCGATTATTGCGATTCCAACCGGTATTTTAACGGCATCAATTCATAATGAGATGGGGCGCAGTCGTAATAGCCGAGTATGTCATACTTGTAAAAAAGCGGGGCACGAACAATATGCAAACTTCTGCGATCGTTGCGGAAGTAAATTAGAATTAGAGGGATAATACTGGATGCCACAAGCTAAGTTTGTAGAAGGATCGATTCTAAAGCATATATTAGTCATGAGTTCTACTTCTGCAATTGGTATTTCAGCCATTTTTGTGGTCGACTTAGTTGATATTTTCTTCTTAAGTTTACTTGGTGAGCATGAGGTCACTGCTGCGGTTGGTTATGCTGGCACCATAGCATTTTTTACTACATCTATTGGTATTGGGTTATCTATCGCGATGGGCGCTTTAGTTTCGCGGGCCATTGGCGCTCGTGAAACTGAGCGTGCTAAGCGGTTATTAATGAGTACTGCGGTAACTACCCTGATTATCTCAATTTTGGTATTAGCCGTCGTATTAATGTTGATCCCTGATTTGCTTAATTTACTCGGTGCCCATGGTCGCACTGCAGAGCTTGCCAGCAGTTATTTATATATCTTAGTACCATCGCTACCGTTTATCTGTTTAACCATGTCATTAGGTGCAGCGTTAAGAGCTGTAGGTGATGCTAAATTGGCCATGAATACCACCTTACTTGGTGGGGTGGTTAATGCCATTTTTGATCCCATTTTTATTTTTGCGTTATCAATGGGAATCGAAGGTGCGGCAATTGCATCCGTTATTGCGCGATTTGCTGCATTATCACTTGCGATATGGCGATTGCCGTTAAACATAGATTGATTGGCCGGTTTCAATGGACATACTTTGTTGAAGATTTAAGACCTATTTTCAATGTGGCAGGACCTGCCATGCTAACCAATATTGCAACCCCAATAGGCAATGGTTTTATTACCCGTGCCATTGCTGATTTTGGCGATACTTATGTTGCCTCTTGGGCTGTCATTGGGCGGATTATTCCTGTTTGTTTTGGGATGATTTTTGCCTTATCGGGTGCTGTAGGTCCGATTATTGGACAAAACTTTGGCGCGATGCAGTTTGACAGAGTGCGGTTATGTTTAACCAGAGCCTTGCAATTTAGCATGGTGTACGTCGTTTTCGTATCATTATTGTTGATGTTGCTATCTTCCCACGTAAGCCACTGGTTTGGTTTGTCGGCGGAGGGAACCCATATGTTTACTTTCTTTAGCCATTATATCGCCATTACCTTTGTTTTTTCTGGTGCGCTATTTATTGCTAATGCGAGTTTTAATAATTTGGGTAAAGCGAAATATTCAACCTTTTTTAACGTAGGCAGAGCCACTGTTGGTACGATTCCATTTATTTATGTGGGTGCTAAAATCGGCGGTGTTTACGGGGTATTGGTTGGACAGGCATTAGGCATGGTTATTTTTTCGATTGTTGCTGTGTGGTGGGCTTATCGCTTAGTTGATAAAGTGAGCAAACGTTATCATTGTTCTAAATCGTAGATAAAAAACGGACATCAAATGATGTCCGTTTTTTTATGTAAGGAATTACTCTTGCTCAGTGACAACTTCAGTCGTTGCTTCAGCTTTTTCTAGTTCAGCCAAGCGTGCACGCTCAGCTTTAGAGATATAACGTTCTTTAGCTGCCGCTGTGCCAGGATTTTCAACCTTGTTAAATCTTGCTTTCGCGCGCTTGGCGGTTTTTTTAATCATCTTTTGCTTACGGTTCATAGTAATGTCTACTTGCTAAATTTTGTCTAATTATAGCGGTTCTGGCAGAAAAACAAACTGCTTCAATCTAGATGCCGCGAATGGGAGGCGGATCCTACCTTAAAAGCGCTTTATGAGCCAGTATTGCGTACATAAATCTTAAGCATTGAATTATTGCTGACCATAGTTATCTTGCAAATAAGCTAAAATATCGTTTGATTCATACAGCCAAGTAACCTTGTTATCTTGCTCAATACGTAAACAGGGCACTTTAATTTTGCCACCTTGGCTCGCCAATATCTGTTTGTTCTGCTCCTGTTTAGCATCAACCAACTCAATATTAAGTCCTAAACGACGTATACCTCGGCGTACTTTGACGCAAAATGGACAGGCTGGGTATTGGTACAGCTTAAGTGCTTGAGTCTGTAGATCGAGTTGTTGTTGTACTGCCGCGTTATGCTTTTTACGTGATGCAGGAAAAGCAAAATTGAAAAAAAGAATAAGACGAGCCAAAATCCAGCGAATAAATTTCATAAAAATTCCTTAAAAAATTGCTTGAAGGCATGGTAACCAAATTCATATTAGCAAGCAATTAAGGTCTTATAAGGCACTTAACTTGTTGAGCTTAGTTGCTCTTGTTAAACTACGCCGTTTTTAATTCAAACTTAGGTTAACGCGGTGAATAAAAGTTTAGTGACGAATGGTATTGCAGCCATTTTAGTGGCAGTTGGCTATGGGATTAATTCAGAGATTTTACTCAGTGTAGGGTTATTTGCATTATCGGGTGCACTGACTAACTGGATAGCTATTCATATGTTGTTTGAAAAAGTACCTGGCTTTTATGGCTCCGGCGTTATTCCAAGTCGGTTTGAGGAATTTAAAGCAGCTATTCATAGCATGATGATGCAGCAGTTTTTTAATCCTGAAAATATTGAACGATTTATGGCAAATCAATCTCAGTCTGATCATGTCATCGAACTTAAACCTGTTATTGAGCAAGTCGATTTAACCCCTGCATTTAATGCATTGGTGACGACTGTAGAGCAGTCTTCATTTGGCAGTATGTTGTCGATGTTTGGTGGTAGCGAAGCGATTGCACCATTAAAACAACCATTTGAAGCGAAAATGAAAGCATCTTTAATTGAAATCGCAGATAGCGAAGACTTTCAAAGTTTAATTAAAAAACAGTTAGCAGCACCCGATCTAGTCAGTGGTTTAAGTGCCCGAATCGATGCTATTGTTGAGCAGCGCCTAAATGAGTTAACACCGCAAATGGTTAAAGAGATAGTACAGCAGATGATTAAACAGCACTTGGGGTGGTTAGTTGTCTGGGGGGGCGTGTTTGGTGGCTTGATTGGTTTAGTCGCCGCTTTTATTTAATTAAAAGTTGCTTAAAAAAGTATCAATTTGATAGTCTGTTACATGATTATATTGTATTAAAGGATAGTGATTAGCTATCCTTTTTTATATCAGTATTAGGTTAATTGCCTTGTCGTTGCTGTTCACGTTCAAAATGAAAATAGGGAGTAAGGCATGACGGGGCAATGTAAAAAACTAGTGATTTCAAATTCGATTTTGTGGGGAGCCGCTATCATAGCCGCAGCAATATTAAGTGCGCCCATTATATTAACAACAATATTATTGCCTGTGTTAGCATTTATATCTATCAGTAATATTATATATGCTGAAAAACAAAATAAAATATAACCATAGTTAATATTAAATTATTACAATGATAGAGCGTTAATTAATATTCTATCATTGTGATAATTAAATCGATTGTTTGTGTATTTAAATAGGTTGTACTTATTTAAAAGTATAAACTTTACAGTCGGTTAATATTATTTGAATACAGTTATATTTATCATTTATTTGACGGTGGTATCATTTTTTAAATAAATACGTCACTAGAATTAAAATTGTTTATACCAATAACAAGGACATGTTTCATGAAAAAACAATTGATTGCTTTAGCATTACTCGCAACACCGCCAGCAATGGCTGGTGATATTATTCAATGGTGGGATGTCAGTGTCAGCGCATTATATGGTGAAGACTATGATCTAGCAGCGTCGGATAAGCAAACAACGATTACTTTCGAAACCGCTGGTGGCTGGAAATACGGCGACTGGTTTGCCTTCCAAGATGTGACTTATTTCAACGGTAATAACTATGGTACCGATGAGACGACTTATGGTGAGATCACTACTCGTTTTAGTGCGGGTAAGATTCTAGGCCAATCAGTAGGCTTTGGCCCTGTAAAAGATCTTTCATTAGCGTTAAGCCTTGAAGAGGGCGAGGGCCCTGTAGAAAGCTTCCTATATGGTTTAGGTGTTGATTTTGATGTGCCGTTATTCAGTTATTTTAATGTAAACGTGTTCCGCCGTATGGCGATTGATGATGATTTAAATAGCAGTGATGGCTGGCAAGTTTCGCCATCATTTAGAATGGATTTTCCAGTAGGTAATTCAAGTATTGTATTTGATGGTTATATTGACTGGGTATTCTCTGCTGATGAAGCAAACTTTAAAGAAAACTTCCATTTTAATCCACAATTAAAATACGATTTAGGTGCTGTGATGTTCGGTCAGGCGCAGAAAAATCATTTATATGTCGGTGTAGAATATGATTACTGGCGTAATAAATATGGTGTTGATGGTATAGACCAAAATACATTCTCATTTATGGTGAAATACCACCTTTAAAAGTTGCTATAATTAAATTAGGGCTCATTTAATTATAATTGAGCCCTAATCGTTAATCTGTCAATTTATATAAATTACCACTATCTGTCACAAAATAGATATTTCCATCCGGATCTTCAGCTAAGCTACGTATTCGCTGATTTAATGATTTAGCCAGCACTTGTTCATTAATAACTTGATTATTATCATCAAGCGTTAATTTATTAATTTGCTTACCGCTTAATGCACTGATATAGAATTGATTTTGCTGACTAATTAATAAATCACTCGGTGCAATTGATGGAACATAATAATGTACAGGTTGCTCCATACCTGCTTGATGGCTTGTACCAACAGGCAAACGACTCATGTATTCACGTCCATATGAGATCACTGGCCAACCATAATTTACTCCTTTATGAACGAGGTTGAGTTCATCACCTCCTCTGGGGCCATGTTCTATGGTCCATAGTTGTCCAGCTTTATCAAAACTGATGCCTTGCTGATTACGATGGCCATAGCTGTATACCGCTGCGCGTTTATTCGTTTCACCGAAAAAAGGATTATTTTGAGCCGCTGAGCCATCAAAGTTTAATCTTAGTATTTTACCTGAATCTTGATTTAAATCCTGAGCACTTGTTCGGTGACCTCGATCGCCAACCGTCATATAGATATGTTGCTTATCAAAGGCAAGACGGCTGCCAAAATGATGACTTTTATCGCTATCAGCTAAGCTGTAATACAAGGGGGTTAGTTGTGTTAAGCTAGGTTTTTGCTTGCCATTATTGGCCGTGTATTGCAATTTCGCTAACGTCGTTGCGGGTTGTTTTGTCTGGGGATGACTTGTGACATAAGTCACGTATATCTGTTGTGATTGTTCAAAATCTGGGGCGAGTTGGATATCCATTAACCCCCCTTGGCCTGCGCCGAGCACTTTAGGCAATTGGGTTAACATAATTACCTTACCGGTGTTGATGTTGAGCTGTTTTATACTTCCGTGCTTTTCGCTGATCAGTAAATTATTATTGTCAATAAATGCCATGCCCCAAGGTGACTCAAATTTATCACTAATTAAGGTAATGGCTTGAGCTTGATTAATACCAATCAATAAGCTTATCAATAATATTCCGATAAATTGCCGCATCTCGGTTTCCTTCTTATGCTTGAACATAAAAAAAGGATAGCTGATTGCTATCCTTTAATAATGAGATTTTTGTAACGATTAATTAATGGTAACTATCTGCGTGGACGTTTTGTACTGCACGGCCAGAAGGGTCAATACAAGCTTGCAGGCTTTCGTCCCAAGCTAAAGCTTCTGGGGTTGAACATGCTACAGACTTGCCGCCTGGTACGGTTTGTGCTGCGCTTTCAAGTGGGAACAATCCATCAAAAATCGTACGGTAGAAGTAGGCCTCTTTAGTTGTTGGTGTATTGTAGCTAAAGCGATAACTTGCTTGTGCCATATCTTTATCACTCACTTGTTGCTCAGCTTGATCTTTTAAGCCATCAATCCAAGAATAGCCAACACCATCACTAAACTGCTCTTTTTGGCGCCATACAATTTCTTGCGGTAACTTATGCTCAAATGCTTGACGTAATATATGCTTTTCAATGCGACCATCTTTAGACATTTTAGCTTCAGGATTAATCCGCATTGCAACATCCATAAACTCTTTATCAAGGAAAGGTACACGTGCCTCTAGGCCCCAAGCCGCCATCGCTTTGTTGGCTCTTAGGCAATCAAATAAGTACAGTTTATCTAATTTTCTGACCAACTCTTCATGGAACGCTTGAGCATTTGGTGCTTTATGGAAGTACAGATAGCCACCGAATAGTTCATCAGCACCTTCACCTGATAACACCATTTTAATTCCCATTGCTTTAATTTTTCTCGCCATTAAATACATAGGTGTTGCCGCTCTAATTGTAGTGACATCGTATGTTTCAAGATGATAAATCACATCTTTTATGGCATCTAATCCCTCTTGGAAGGTAAAGTTGATTTCATGGTGAATCGTACCAATACTATCAGCGACCTTTTTAGCAGCAATTAGATCGGGCGCGCCCTCAAGGCCAACTGCAAATGAGTGCAGTTGTGGCCACCAAGCTTCACTCTGGCTGTCATCTTCAATACGCATTTTTGCGTATGTCTGAGTGATGGCTGAAATAACGGATGAATCTAAACCACCAGACAATAATACGCCGTAAGGTACATCTGACATTAATTGACGTTTAACGGCAGCTTCAAGTGCTTGGCGAAGTTCATCGACACTTGCTGGGTTATCTTGTACTGCAGCAAAGTCATGCCAGTCACGTTGATAATATTTAACGGGCGTTGGTGAATCACTGGTTTGATATTGTCCAGGCTCAAATACGCTAACAGTTTTGCAAACTGGCATCAGTGCTTTCATTTCTGAGGCAACATATAGCTGGCCTTGGCTGTCACGACCAGTATAGAGCGGGATAATGCCCATATGATCACGGCCAATTAGGTAAAAATCTTTGCTTTTATCGTAGAGTACAAAGGCAAAAATGCCGTTAAGCTTATCTAAAAAATCGACACCATATTCTTGGTACAGTGCCAGAATGACTTCACAGTCAGAGTTTGTTTGGTATTGATATTTATCACCTAGCTCTGCTTTGAGTTGTTTATGGTTATAGATTTCACCGTTTACCGCTAAAATAATCTGCTCATCGTCGCTAACTAATGGTTGTGCGCCATGTTCAATATCAACAATTGCTAAGCGTTCATGCGCCAAAATAGCATTATCTGCGCAATATATACCTGACCAATCAGGGCCTCGATGGCGCATCAATTTTGAAAGTTCTAAGGCGGTAGGACGTAAAGTCAGTGCTTGTTGTTGTAATTCTAAAATGGCAAAAATTGAACACATGTGGGGTCACTCCAACTACAATAATGTGAGCGCTTAGTACGCTGATGGACTCACTGTGCCAGTAAAAAATATATTTGCCAAATTTATTTTTGATGAAAACTCACTATTTTCGCTATTTTTATTGATTATTTCTTTGGTATTTAGCTTGTAAAATGAATATTATTTAAGTGATTTGTGATTTTAATGGTTAATCTTTAATTTGTATCTTAGTTTTAAGGGCTGGATTAATGAAACCATAATCAGAGTTAACTAATTGAACCCGTATATAAAAATAGTCAAAAATAACAGTTTTATTGATGCATATAGTAGAAATCATTATTTTGAAGTGAGATGAGAGCAGTTGCAGAATGGGTATAACCAAAGGTGAGTGAGCAAGTGGCTCACTCTGGGGGGAGTATTTATATGACGTCAATATCACCTGCGCAGCTAAAGACGTGATTAGGTTCAAAAGGCTCTTTTTCTATATCGGTTAATTGACTGACACCGCTGGTGACTAGAATGGTTTCTAAACCTGCTTGAAAACCCGCCAATATGTCTGTCTTCATATTATCACCAATAATAACGGTATTATCAGAATGAGCATTGATACTGTTCAGTGCTGATCGAATAATCCAAGCGCTAGGTTTACCCACGTAGAAAGGTTTTTTACCACAGATCAGTTCAATTGGTGCGCATAATGCGCCACAAGCAGGACTAAAAGAGGGACCATGAGTATCTGGATTAGTGGCAATAAAACGGGCGCCATTATTAATAAATTGAGCGGCCTTATGGATCATATCCCAATGATATGAGCGGGTTTCACCAACAATGACGAAGTCTGGATTTATATCTGTGATGGTAAAACCTGCGTTATACAGCTCATGCGTTAATGCCCCTTCACCAATGACATAAGCTTTCGTACCGTGTTGATGCCTTAAAAAATCAGCAGTGGCCATTGCTGAAGTATAAAAGCATGATGCGGGAACATTAATCCCTGCTGATGCCAATCTATTTTGTAGATCTAATCCAGTTTGTACGGGGTAATTGGTTAGCAGTACCAATGGATTACCTTGCTCAAGTAAGCGATGGATAAATAGATCACTCCCTGGAATAAGCCGATTATCGTGTAATAACACGCCATCAATATCACAAATTACACTTTTCATTGGTTATCCTCGCTATCATTTTGATTTCATCTAAGTCTTTTTATGGCGGAAGATCAAGATTGTGATACAAATTTAATGTTGGTCTTGATACAAATAAAATATTAGCGACTTTAATGCTTGAGAAGTCTAACAGACCGCGTTTTAACGCTATTTTTAGTGTATCAATAAGTAACGCAAATCGTCATAAATAGGGTGATAGTAGGTTGCGCGTTACATTATAAAAACTTGTGTAATTATTTAGTTACACATATATTGCAACAGCAGTAAATGATTACTGTGACATTGAAAAAGGCAAACCAGTTGAAAAGCTGGGACGCAAAACCACCGGTCTAAGGGTCTTTTGTACCTATGATAGCGGGGATGCCATTGGTATCTTACCACTCGTTTACTGTAGCTGAGTTGCAGTGGATGAGTCGCAGGTTACGTTTACGCGTTTTTGCCTTATTGATTATATGATTCAATAAGGAATTTAATATGTTACCTAGCAAAATTAAACCACTGACCCTATTAATTGCGAGTGCAATTTTACCTGTTAGTGGTTATGCTCAAATTAATATGCAGCAAGCTGCTGAACAAACGTTTGATATTATAACGAGTATCCAGCAACGAGCGAATGCTGACGATGGCGTTATTGTTGAAAATGGCAAACGTTATATTATTTATAATCAGCATCGTTTTGAGCTCCATCAAAATAATTATCCTAAATTCCCATTTCCTTATGGTGGCCCTGAAGCCCTAAAACCGTATTACGATACTTTTCCATTTTTAGATGATAAATGGGATGTCGTGATGAATAATGACTATGGTTTTTATTTTATTCATGACGAATTTGGTAGCATGAGTAGTTCAACTCAAGGCTGTTTTATTGAATATTATCCAAATCAAAGTTTCTCAACTGCTGAAACTATGCGGTTTGAGAAAACCGAATGTATCAGTGCTCCTGTCATTTCTGAGCTGCAGTTATCGGGCATTTATGATGTAGGGGCAAGTATTACTTGGAAAGGGCATCAGGCCGGTAATCAATATCATATTCAATTAACCTCTGCGTCGGACGCTCGCATTCAGGCGTTTAGTGCCACAGAGCCTGAGTTTTTTCTTCCTGAATTAGTCGCGGATACTGAGTATCAAATTCAATTGCAAGCTTGTAATACAACAGGTTGTATTGATGCACCAAGCATCAGTTTTACTACCGCACCTACTCAGATGGGATTTCATGATGGTATTCGCCAATTAAACCATTTGCAGGGAGATTTTGGTGCGCACTTATCCTTGATGCAAAGTCACAGCTTAACTGCTCCATTTGGTAATGCTGATATTGGTGCGCCAGATGTGGTGATGAAGCGAGATGCGATGTTACTCGTTACTCCACAGCTTAGCGACATCAATCAACTTTGGTTAGAAGCCTATCAAGATGGCGTTTTGCTTGGTCGATTACCGATGCAAAGTCCTGCTCAGCAACCTAAAACCGATCAATATCAAGTGGATGGTCGTCCTACGGTTATTTTTGGTCATCAAGTATGGAGTTTACCTTTACCATGGGATTGGATGCTGCCGGGGTTAACCTTAGCGTTTATTGATAATCACGGTCGGCATGCGCAATTAGCGCAACCTATCGAATTTGGCGGCGCCCCTGAGCTTGTGATTCAAAATATTGATATGGGTATGCTTACTCAGCCTCGAGGCCGTAATACGATGGCCAATAATACTGCTGAACATGCAGCAGATTATTTCCAAAAGATCCCAGTTTCAAAAATGGTTATTGGTCAATATGCACCCGCTTATTTTGCTACTGTGACCATGCCAAATGGTAAAGTTTACACAGAGCGTAGCGATACTGATGGCGGCTGGCATTCTGGCGATATGCGTGAGGCGATTGGTAAAGCGCTTATCTCTACTGGTATCAATAATGCCAATGTGGGCATAAGTACCACAGCTGGCAGTTCACAAGCTTATAATCGACGTTTTAATCATATTACGGCTCATACCAACGTGGGAGTTTATACCGATGCAAAAACTCACGCGACTAAAACGGTCGTGCATGGTGGTAGTGGCGGCGGTGGTATTGTGACTTTAGAAGATACAACCGGTAATGAGTGGTCGCATGAGTTGGCACATAATTACGGCTTAGGACATTATCCAAGCATGGCGTCAGTGCATGATATGCAAAGTGGCTGGGGTTGGGATAATTTATTTAAACGTTTTATTGGTAGTTTAGACTGGCGTGGTGAGGCAAGGGAAATTACCCTTGGCGGTGAAACCTCTGCACCTTATTTAGACACGTTCCGTTTTGTGGTTGACAGCCAAGCGGGTGGTGAATATAGAAAATTAGGATTAGTCAGTAATTTTACGTATCAGCATCCTATGCAAGTAAGGCGAGTTCAAGCTTGGTTAAACAGTGGCTATAACCAAGATCCAAGCAGTGCAAGTTATTATGTAAAATGGGATCAAGCACTACAAGCTTATATTGATGCTGAAACAGATTTTCCTGCTGCAGCGCAAACTGGCGTGCCTGTAACGACCTTAGTGGGTATTTATGATCCAATGCGAGTGAATGCGAGTCAGATTTATCCTGTGTTATACGGTAATTATGGTAATACGTTTAATTTGCCTGAAGGGGCTGATTATACCCCCGCAGCGGGAGAGTTATCACTGACTCAAGGTTGGCATCAATTGCAGTCATTAACGGCAGAACAAATTGCAGCAACGAGTTGGAAAACAATTGTTGATAATGGTTCGTATAAGCGACTATGCCAATTTAGCTTCCAAACTTCTGCCGCTGAAAATGTTAATTTAGTCGGTAGTGTTGATCAACAAACCAATACTTGCCAAGTCAGTGATGATATGCGTTGGACGATTGATGGTCAGCGTCAAGTGATGCAGTCACAAGTTGGCGATTACTCTCTGTTATACCCATATGGGCGTGGTGAGATTAGCTATACCCCAACGCCACAAATTGGCGAAGTGCGTTTATGCTTATTGACCGATATTGATAATAGTAGTCATAACGGTGCCGGCTTTGTACAAGATGGACAATGTGTACAAATTGCAGGGATTAAACACAGTAATAATCGTGATTGGGCGTACACTATTTGGCGTAATAATATTGAACAAGGGCAATATATTCATCACAACGTCTGCCGCTTAGAGGTGATTGATAGTCATGGTCAATCAAGCTCATATGACTTGGCGGGGCAGCGATTAAATAGCAGTGAAAGTAATAAATTCCATATTAACTTGCCACAACAAACTCTAGCGAATGTCAGCTTAAATTGTGAGGATGGTGAGGGTGTACATCAGTTAGCTCAGTTAACTCCATCATTAGCCACTGGTTTGGATAAGTTACCAGAGGCCGTCATTATTGGGCAGCAATATGGTTATCAGGCATTAACAAGTTCAATTGACAATGGCTGGTTTAAGCATTCAGCGCAAATGGATTTAAATAATTTAAGTCAACGAGATAGAAATAACCTAGCCACAATGAAAGTCGGTGATGTGCAGCTACCTATATGTCGTTTTGATCTTAATATAAATGGTACAGTGCAAACTGTTCATGGTTTTGTTGAGCAGTTAGCAACAGGTGATTATCGCTGTAGTGGTGGTGATGATATTACGGTGCGACAAGCTGGAATTGATGAGCGAATTGAATCGCCATTAAATCAATTTGAGTGGTTATCATTATGGGATCCAATACATACTGGTGAACGAGTTAAAGCTAAAGGTGAAAGTGAGCAACTCGGCAGTAATCGCAACTTATGTAGTCTGATTAATAATGGTTTTTATGGTGCTGGATTTGTGAATGCTGCTGGCCAATGTGTGCAAGTTGAACACATTAAGTGGTCCAATGGGCTAGATTGGGTATTCTCAAGCCGTTTTGGTCAATATAGCTATAAATAATATTATAGCGGCAAACTCTTGATGGTAAAAACCAGCGTTTATCGCTGGTTTTTTTATATAAAGTGGTTAAGTGGATTAAATATGAGGATCTATGTTAATTGCGGGTCGGCAATGTTGTGAGTTAAAGCTCAAGGATGAGCAAGCAGTGAAGTATTTAGTCTGTTTAAAGGCAGGGAGTACATTGCATAAAGTGATAACAGCTAAACGTAAGATTATTAACTCCTAATAAGTGCAGTTGTAAGTAATCTTGTTGGCAGTTATTTACAAGATAGTGCGTTATTTAATCAAGTTGGCGCAACTTATTATTCTTAATAAAGCCAAAGGAAAGTGGCTCATATCTCTATTTACCGTGCAGGATTCAGAACATGTTAGCGAATTCAATAATGTGCAAATTGCATTTTTATTTATAATGATGATTGCGACTTTTGACTAATTTCTATTAGGTCAATATTTGAACATGATATAACCATACTAAATTAATGGGTTTAATATTTTATGGTGAAGTTGCAGTTAGGTAAGGGACGTATGAGGTTTGGGGTATGGTAAATATTCTATTGATATTAGTGTCTGTACTATTGATATCTGCTTGCCATACTAACACTTTGTCGCCAGCAGCCTTGCACACAAATCAGACAGAGCTAATGATTGAATTATCTTATCAATATAATGGTTATGAAGCGCCGATGATCAGTCGACAGCAAGCGACAATACTCGCGGTCAATCAATGTAAAGCGAAAGGCTACACTTATGCAAGGGAACAACAAACAATAACTACAGAGTGTAATAAACAGTCATCTAATGGCTGTAATGCTTGGCGGATTACACAAGCGTACCTATGTACTTCCCAATAAAAAGGACTTTCAATAAAAAAGGAACCTAAATAGGTTCCTTTTTTCATTTAATTAATGATTAATCAGGAGCATAACCACTAGGACCAACATCTTTGTCATCAAGTATTGCTTTACCATTAACCATTGCTAAACGGCCTTGAGCAAACCATTTAACCACTAATGGATAAATGGCATGTTCTTGTTCGTGCACTCGTTGAGCTAATACTTCAGCGTCATCACCTTCATAAACAGGTATTTTAGCCTGTAAAATAACTGGGCCTGCATCAAGTTCAGGAATAACAAAATGAACACTTGCACCGTGTTCAGTATCACCAGCATCAAGTGCACGCTGGTGGGTGTTCATACCCGGATACTTAGGTAACAACGAAGGATGGATATTTATCATTTTACCTAGATATTGGTTAACAATATCGTTAGATAAGATGCGCATAAAGCCTGCTAATACAATTAAATCAGGCTGATAACGTTCAATTGCTTTCGCTAAACGTTGATCGTATTCTTGGCGGCTTTCACCTGAATGAGCGATCACGCAGCTGGTATCAATCTCTGCGAGATGAGCACGCATTAATCCATAAGCATCTGGTTGATTACTGATTACGCCAACAACTTCCGCTTGTAGGTGGTCATCACAACTATCGATAACGGCTTGTAAATTACTACCATTACCTGAAATTAATACTAAAACGCGACAGCTCTTAGGCATTACAAGATCTCCACTTGCTCTTCATCACCATGTCTAGTGGCAATTTCACCGATGAGCCAAGCTTGTTCACCTTCAGCGTTAAGGAACTCAACCGCCTGCGCTGCTTTATCGGCAGGTAGGGCTACAATCATTCCAACGCCACAGTTAAAGGTACGGTACATTTCAAATGCTGAAATATTACCGTTATCCATTAACCAGCTGAAAACAGGTGGCCATTGCCAAGAGTTTCCTTGCACTACAGCTTTACAATCTTCTGGTAACACGCGGGGAATGTTTTCCCAGAATCCGCCACCAGTAATGTGAGCCATAGCATGAACTTCAGTTTGCTCAATCAGTTTTAAAAGAGGTTTAACATAAATACGAGTTGGGGTTAGCAGATGTTCGATAAGCGGTTTGCCTTCTAACATTTGCTGTGGGTCGGCTTGACTCACTTCTAATACTTTACGGATGAGTGAGTAGCCATTTGAATGAGGGCCGCTTGCAGCTAATGCGATAAGTGCATCGCCTGCTTTGACTTTGCTGCCATCAATAATTTGGTCTTTTTCAACCACACCTACACAAAAACCAGCTAGGTCGTAATCGTCACCTTCATACATACCAGGCATTTCAGCTGTTTCACCACCGATTAAGGCACAACCAGATTGGAAGCAACCTTCGCCAATACCGTTAACAACTGATGTCGCAGTTTCTACATCAAGTTTGCCAGTCGCATAATAGTCAAGGAAAAACAGTGGTTCAGCACCTTGTACAATTAAGTCGTTTACACACATCGCAACGAGATCAATACCTACGCTGTCATGTTTTTTGTAATCGATAGCAAGTCTTAGTTTGGTACCAACACCGTCAGTGCCTGAAACAAGTACGGGGTGTTTGTATTTCGTAGGCAATTCGCATAGCGCACCAAACCCACCCAAATTGCCCATGACTTCTGGACGATGAGTGCGTTTAACCGCTGATTTGATATTGTTTACGAGCGCATTACCTGCATCAATATCGACGCCGGCATCTTTGTAGCTTAGTGAGGTAGGAGTGGTCACGGAGGATCCTCTTAGGGTACATCGTTATTATGGATTTTTTTATGGCGCTGATTCTAACAGTTTGTAGCAGCCCTATAAAGGTCAGATTCCTAAATAATCTTTTCGCTTTTTTTTGTGAAATAGCTGAGTTAAATCACGATTTTGATGATAATTTGATTTTGTGTTTTCTTCTATGACCGAAATAAACTAGAATCTGTAAAATTTGCTTTGAGCAAATACGTCAAAAAAGCAGGAGAAAAGCATGAAAGTTGTTGAAGTGAAGCATCCTTTAGTACGCCATAAAATCGGTCTAATGCGCGAAGGTGATATTAGCACTAAGCGTTTTCGTGAGTTAGCGGCTGAAGTAGGTAGTTTACTGACTTATGAAGCAACTGCTGACTTTGAAACTGAAACTGTGACTATTGAAGGTTGGAATGGCCCTGTTGAGATCGAACAGATCAAAGGTAAAAAGGTTACTGTAGTGCCTATTTTACGCGCAGGTTTAGGCATGATGGATGGCGTATTAGAGCATATGCCAAGTGCACGTATTTCGGTAGTAGGCATTTACCGTGATGAAGAAACTTTAGAACCAGTTCCATATTTTGAAAAGCTAGCAAGCAACGTTGATGAGCGTATTGCACTAGTTGTTGACCCTATGTTAGCAACAGGTGGTTCAATGATTGCAACTATCGATTTATTAAAATCTCGTGGCTGTACCGCTATTCGCGCATTAGTTTTAGTGGCTGCACCTGAAGGTATTGCAGCATTAGAAAAGGCTCACCCAGACGTTGAATTATACACTGCGGCAATTGACGAGTGTCTAAATGACAAGGGTTACATCTTACCTGGCCTTGGTGATGCGGGTGACAAGATTTTTGGTACTAAATAATTAGTTATCGAATGATAAAAAGGAAGCTTAGGCTTCCTTTTTTTATTGATTAAATTATAAACTCATAGCGGCTACCCAACCGAAAATCAGTAAAGGAATATTGTAGTGAATAAACGTGGGGATCACGCTGTCACGAATGTGATCGTGTTGGCCATCAACATTTAAGCCTGCAGTTGGACCTAGAGTGGAGTCTGATGCGGGGGAGCCAGCGTCACCTAAAGCTGCTGCCGTGCCTACAATTGCAATCGTTGCGGCCACTGAAAAACCTAAGCTTAAAGATAATGGCACATAAATGGTGGCAATAATTGGAATCGTTGAAAATGATGAGCCAATTCCCATGGTGATTAATAGACCAATTACTAACATTAGTATTGCTCCCAATGCTCTATTTTGACCGATAAATCCAGCCATTGATTCAACCAATAACGGTACATCACCCGTCGCTTTTAACACTGCCGCAAATCCTGCTGCTGCAATCATAATAAAACCGATGTTGGCCATCATCCGCATACCTCGATTAAACACATCTTGATCGTTACTGTGTTTAAGTGCGCCTGACAAACTAAAAATTATAAAACCAACTAGAGCGCCATATATCATTGATGAGGTATAAATTTGAATTGTTAATGTGCTAAGCGCTGCAATAATCGCAATAACAATACTGTATGGTTTAATTCGTTGCTCTGATGTGGAACTTGATATTTGGCTATCGGAATATTGACGAGGTTTACGGTAACTAATAAATACTGCGATTAACAAGCCACTAATCATGCCTAGTGCGGGGAGTAACATCGCCTCAGTCACTTGTGTCCCAACCGCATTTAAGCCGTTGGCATTAAGATTGGACAGCAAAATATTATTGATAAAAATCGCACCAAATCCAACGGGTAAAATCATATAGGTGGTAACTAAACCAAAAGTTAGTACACACGCGACTAGACGTCTATCTAACTGCAACGTGGACATCAAATGTAAAAGTGGTGGGATTAAAATTGGAATAAAAGCAATATGAATGGGCAGTATGTTTTGCGAGCAAATAGCCATGGTCAGTATCGCCACCAATAATATGTAGCGAATTTTAGTTAAATTTGCATGGTTTTGGTCAACGCCAATATAGTGGATTATTTTATTAGAAATCAATGTGGTTAAGCCACTATGAGATAGGGCGACGGCAAAAGCTCCCAGCAAGGCATAACTCAGCGCAATTTTTGCGCCACCACCTAATCCTGAGTTAAAGGCATCAATAGTTTGATGTAGATCTAAATTCCCCATCAACCCCGCGACTACAGCGCTTACCGTGAGGGCGATAACGACATTTATTCGTAGCAGGCTTAGCAATAACATCAGACAGACAGCAATCACAACGGCATTCATAAAGTGCTCTTATTGTTGAGGGCGATTGTTTATTTCTATCAGGCTTGAGAGGTAATGACCAGCTTAAATAAGCTACTACTAATAAATGTTCAGTGTTTTAAAATGAAAAGCCAGCAATTTTGCTGGCTTTAAGATGAATCGTATAAGATGTGGTTAGAGTACCATCGCGGCAATCCAGCCAAATATCAATAACGGAATATTATAGTGAATAAAGGTTGGGATCACACTGTCGCGGATATGATCATGCTGACCATCAGCATTTAAACCAGCGGTAGGGCCTAAGGTTGAATCCGATGCCGGCGAGCCTGCATCACCTAATGCTGCTGCTGTACCAACTAACGCGATAGTCGCTGCTACAGAGAAATCAAAGCTTAGGGCTAATGGCACATAAATGGTGGCAATAATTGGAATCGTAGAAAACGAAGATCCAATGCCCATCGTGATCAGTAATCCAATAAAAAGCATTAAGAAAGCGGCAATACCTTTATGTTGGCCAATCATGGTGCCAACTGATTCAACTAGGCTTGGAACTTCGCCGGTAGCCTTAATGACAGCAGCAAAACCTGCAGCAGCAATCATAATAAAGCCAATATTGGCCATCATGCGTACGCCTTGGTTAAAGATATCTTGATCTGCAGTATGCTTTAATGCACCTGATGCGCTAAAGATCACAAAGCCAACTAAGGCACCAAAAATCATTGAATCAGTATAAAGTTGCACAGCTAAGGTTGAGGCAATAGCGATAAGTGCAATGGTAATATTTCGCTTATTGATACCGTCTTCAGGCTCAACGGCTAAAATTTGTTCTTCGTTATATTCACGTGGTTTACGGTAGCTAATAAATACTGCAATCAATAGACCAACAAACATACCTAAAGCAGGGATTAACATCGCATGAGTGACTTCACCCGTGACCGCTTGTAATCCATTAGCACGTAAATTCGCTAAAAGAATATCATTTAAAAATATGCCACCAAATCCAACCGGCAATATCATATAGGTTGTGACGAGACCAAAGGTCATGACACAAGCCACTAAACGACGATCTAGCTTGAGTTTAGACATGACGTGCAACAGTGGCGGAACCAAAATTGGAATAAACGCAATATGGATCGGTAGTACGTTTTGCGATGCAATTGCCATAGACAATAATGCGAAAAGCAGAATATAACGAACTTTACGAATATTAGCTGCATCGGGATTAGCACCAATAGAATGCACAATCTTTTTTGATATTAAGGTAGTTAAGCCACTATGCGATAAAGCAACCGCAAATGCGCCCAATAGCGCATAACTTAGCGCGATTTGAGCACCACCACCTAAACCATGATTAAAGGCTGAGATGGTATCATGTAAATTTAAGCCACCAAATAATCCGGCTACTACCGCACTGATGGTTAAAGCGATCACGACATTGACCCGGGCCATACTGAGGCCTAGCATCAGACACACAGAGATAACGACTGCATTCATTAGTTAAGTCTTTAGTTATTGTAGTTAATGTACCTATTCTCGACTGGGTAGGCAGGTATTGTCCAGCCTTGAAATGGCATTAAATTCAATTAATCCACAAATAATCCATTTTTAATCTTGAGGCTTGTGGATAATCTATACGAAGGTATATTATTTGAATTAATAATGTGATCATTTGTTGCAAGAAAGAAAGTAAAAGGTGATCTCTTTCTGATTTGGTTGTATCTTAATGCGACCAAATAGTAACCCTTGTAATAGGGATTATTACATTGTCATAAGCTTAGTCCATGATGGAGATTTATAATGAGCGTATTAGTTGGTCGTCCAGCACCTGATTTTACCGCAGCAGCAGTTTTAGGTAACAGTGATATCGTAGATAGTTTTAACCTTACTGCTGCCATTAAAGGTAAAACTGCAGTTGTTTTCTTTTACCCACTCGATTTTACTTTTGTTTGCCCATCTGAGTTGATTGCATTTGATCATCGTATGGATGAGTTCAAAAAGCGTGGTGTTGAAGTGATTGGTGTTTCTATCGATTCACAGTTTACCCATAATGCATGGCGTAATACGCCAGTAGACAAAGGTGGTATTGGCCAAGTTCAATATACACTGGTTGCTGATGTTAAACATGAAATTTGTAAAGCATATGATGTTGAGCATCCTGAAGCGGGTGTTGCATTCCGTGGTTCATTCCTAATTGATAAAGAAGGCATGGTACGTCATCAAGTGGTTAACGACTTACCGCTAGGTCGTAATGTTGACGAAATGCTACGTATGATTGATGCACTGCAATTCCATGAAGAGCACGGTGACGTTTGTCCAGCAGGTTGGGAAAAAGGTGAGAAGGGTATGGACGCAAGTCCAGATGGTGTGGCTTCTTATCTTGCAGAAAATGCAGACGAGCTATAATCTCGCTGCAATAAAATGAAAAAAGCTGCCTTAGGCAGCTTTTTTATTACTATTGATTTCAAATTACCCTTCAGCAGCGATCGCTACTTGGCTATCTTCGTCTTCATCTTCATCTTGGTGTAAAGGCCAACCACCTAATGCTTTATAACGATTGACCATATAACAAAATAGCTCCGCAGTACGCTCTGTATCATACAGTGCACTATGTGCTTCTTTATTATCAAAATCGATGCCTGCCATTTTACAAGCTTTAGCTAATACAGTATGGCCAATCACTAAACCAGCTAATGATGCCGTGTCAAAGGTCGCAAACGGATGAAATGGTGAACGCTTGATACCTGTTCGTTCAATCGCTTGGCTAACAAAACCATGATCAAAAGCGGCATTGTGAGCCACAATTATACTGCGATGGCAATTTGAAGCTTTTTGACCTTTTTTAACTTCTTTAAAAATTTCGAGTAAGGCTTCTTTTTCAGATACCGCACCACGTAAAGGGTTCGTTGGGTCAATGCCTGTAAATGCTAAAGCTTCAGGTTCTAAATTTGCCCCTTCAAATGGTTCTATATTGAAGTGTAGGGTTTTATCTAAGACCAAATCACCATCTTGATCCATTTTTAAGAGGCTGACAGCAATCTCTAAAAGTGCATCGGTGCGAGCGTTAAAGCCTGCGGTTTCAACATCAATCACCACTGGATAATATCCACGGAAACGGTGTTTTAGTTTGTGTGCATCGCAAATATCGCTCATATAAATCCCTAGTTATCTCTCTACTCGCTATTATGCAAAAAATGCAGGCAAGGTGTCATGTGTGATTGCGTAAATTCTAAGCTAAAGAATTCTTTTTTTTTGCCGATAGTTGGAAACTAGGGACTGAAATAGCTAAAAGTGACTTTTATGTGGCAGAAAATATTACTCATAACAACCTTAAGCCTTCCATTCGCGGCCGTGGCTGATATGCGACAGTATGTTGCTGCTATCGATAATTCATCATGGCGTTTAGCAGAAAATACACCAGTACAGTGCCGACTTGAACATGATATTCCATCATACGGCAAAGCGGTATTCATTAGCGAGGCGAGTAAACAGCTTAATTTACATTTTGTATTAGATATGTGGCTTAAACCTGATGCTGTCACTAATGCAAAATTAATGAGTAAATCACCTGACTGGCGTCCAGGAAAAGCATCGACACCTATTACCTATATCGAATACAAAAAACACTTTAATGGTGAGGTCGCCAAAAAAGATGCATGGTTTATGTTGAATGAATTAGAGCGTGGCATGCAACCGACTTTCTATTACTCTGATTGGTACAATCGTAATCAACAAGTTGCCGTTGGCCTATCATCGGCTAATTTCAAACGAAATTATAATGCTTTTAAAGACTGTCTTTCACGTTTGTTACCCTACGGCTATGAAGATATTGCCTTTACCGTATTGAACTATGAATCAGGCGGTAATGACTTAACTCAGATTTCGCAGCGTCAACTTAAGCGAGTACAAGAGTACCTTGCATATGATCAAGATGTGGATTTGGTGCTAGTGGATGCTTATACCGACAGTTATGGCAGCCGTAGCGTCAACCAAAGAGTTGCTCAAGGGCGTGCTCACTCGGTGAAAGACTTTATGATTGCCAAGGGGATACCTAAAGAGCGTATTGTGACGATGGCTCATGGTGAAAAACGGCCCGTTGCGACGAATGATGAAATTGATGAACGTGCTAAAAACCGAAGGGTAGTGATTCGAATTAATAAAAATAGTTAATTAACCAATAGAATAAAGCCAACAGAGATGTTGGTTTTTTTTAGGCAAAAAAAAGCCCGCTCATCAAGCGGGCTGCAAAAAAATAGATTGCAATCAACAAATTGAAGGAAGGAAGTCAAGCATAAGAACCAGGGATAATCGACGTCATCAAACATCGATAAAAAGTTCTTTGTTTTCATACCTGTCGTTAAACAAGCACTTCCAGAAAACGAGGCAATTGTAGGCATAGTTATAACACTATACAACCAAGAAAAATTAGCGATATAGATTAGTAAATCTAATGTGAAACTTTCAGAGTAAAGCGATCTAGATCACTATTTAATCCTTATTTTTGTGGAATAACCCAATTTAGTATTAGTAAACCTAATTTTATTGAACTTTTTAGTGTTGCTAAATTGTTAACGCGGCGCAATGGCCTATCCTACATGTATTTTAATTAATATTTAAGTGGACTATTTTTATAACTTTTTATCATTTAGTACAAATATTAAACGGTAAATATACACTTGCTACGGCAAATAAATGGCGTGTGCTAATTCTGTATGATTAAGTGTTGAATATTTTGAACTGATAAGTCAGATAAGGCCAAAGTGGTCGCCTGATGGATAGCGTTAAATTATAAAAAAAAAGCTATCTTCTGCAAAAATAGTTACCAAGCTGTTTTTTTCATAAAAGAATCGCTAAATCCCCATTCCAAATCATTCACAAGATTGATAATGCTCGGTATAGTAGGCTTCTATTTTTATATCAAATTTAAAGATTAAGATTATGTTTACTTGGCCGATTTCTATTTATTATGAAGATACTGATGCAGGTGGCGTTGTGTATCATTCAAATTATCTTAATTTCTTTGAACGTGCTCGTAGTGAATGGTTATATGCCATGAATATTAAGCAAGCTACGTTACTTGAACAAGATGTTGCTTTTGTGGTCAAAAAAGCCGATATCGATTTTATTAAACCCGCTAAGTTTGAACAAAAGCTGCTAGTTAATAGTCGAATTCAAGAACTCAAACGTGCATCTATGGTGTTTGATCAAGAATTAGTTGATGCTGATGGTCAATGTTATTGCCGAGCCAGCATTGTTGTTGTATGTGTTGCATTATCCAAAATGCGACCTAAATCTATCCCTCAGTTGATTTTGCAGGAGTTTCAAGGTGCACGCTGATATTTCATTTATAGGATTATTTCTTCAAGCCAGTTTGTTAGTTAAATTAGTGATGCTAACCCTGCTTGGATTATCCGTTTTATCTTGGGCTGTCATTATTCAGCGTCATAAACTCTTAAAAGCAGCCCGTGTTAATGCTGTTGCTTTTGAAGATAAATTTTGGTCAGGTGTCGATTTAAATCGTTTTTACCAAGAATTAAGTGCGCGTGGCGATAACACTTCTGGACTTGAAACCATGTTTGTTAATGGTTTTAAAGAGTACACTCGTCTAACTCAGTTAAACGGTAAAGCACCTAATGCTGTAATGGACGGGACATATCGCTCGATGCGAGTGACCTTAACTCGTGAAGTTGAAAAACTTGAAAACAACTTACCACTTCTTGCCACAATTGGTTCCACAACACCTTATATTGGTCTATTTGGTACTGTTTGGGGCATCATGAATTCATTTATCGCATTGGGTGCGGTAGAAAATGCCACTCTAGCAATGGTTGCTCCCGGTATTGCTGAAGCTTTGATTGCAACTGCAATGGGTTTATTTGCCGCTATTCCAGCGGTAATTGCTTATAACCGTTACTGCACTATGGTTGAGAAACAAGAGCTTACTTATATTAATTTTATGGAAGAGTTTACCAGTATTCTTCATCGTCAAGCATTTACAAGTAAGGATAATGACTAATGCAACAGGGTTATCAGCGTAAACGCAGACGCCCAGTAGCTGAAATTAACGTAGTACCTTATATCGATGTGATGTTGGTATTATTGATCATCTTTATGGTAACTGCGCCAATAGTGACACAAGGCGTGAAAGTCGATTTGCCAGAGGCATCAGCTGAGGCATTACCTGCTGACAGCAAGCCTCCTATTATTGCGTCAGTTGATGCACAAGGTGAATATTTTCTAGATGCAGGTGGCGCCGCAACTAAGCAGGCACTAACACTTGAAGACCTCGCTACGCAAGTGAGTGCACTGATCCAGTTAGAACCAGAACGTCCTGTCGTTGTGAAAGCAGACAGAGCAATTCCTTATGATCGCGTTATCCAATTAATGGTGACTCTGCAGCATGCAGGCGTACCTTCTGTTGGTTTGATGACTGACTCACCTAAGGAGCAATAAGTGAAAGCTAAATCAGATATGACAATTCCTTTGTTAATTTCTGCTGCGGTTCATTTGGTTGTCATTGGTATATTATTGGTGGGTTTTGAATTTGATTCAGAGCCTAAGCCATTACCACAAGTCGCCACTCAAGCTCCGTCGCTGGTGAAGCGCCAAAACCTATCGTTAAAGCCGTGATGGTGGATCAGCAGAAAGTCGCTGCTCAAGTTGAAAAGTTTAAACAACAGCAACGTGATGAACGACTTGCAGAGCAAAAACGTCAGCAACAATTGGAGCGTGAAGCTAATGAGGCTAAAAAAGCTCGTCAGCGTGAGCAGCAACGTATACGCGAATTAGAGCAGCAACGTAAACAGCAAGAAATTGCGACTAAAAAAGCCAACGAAGCAGCGAAAGTGGCTAAGTTAAAAGAGCAACAGCAACAAGCCGCAGCGGCAAAAGCAGAACAAGTGCGTAAGCAAAAAGAGCAAGAGCAAAAAGCGGCTGAAGTTGCAGCCCAAAAAGCCGCCGAAAAACGTAAACAAGAGGAACTTGCGGCTAAAAAAGCTGCCGAAGAACGTAAGCGTAAAGCGGAAGCGGAACGTAAACGTCTAGCAGAAGAAAAAGCAAGGCAAGAACAAGAGCAACAAATGCAAGACGCATTAGCGGCTGAACAAGCTGCATTGTCACAAACGCGTAATCGTCAGATTAATGGTGAAGTGGCAAGATATACTGCGATGATTCAAGCGACAATTAAGCGCAATTTAGTGATCGATGAGTCAATGCGCAATAAGAGTTGTCGAGTCAATATTAGATTGGCTAAAGATGGGTTTGTAACGTCAACGCGTACATTAAGTGGCGATAGTGTGGTATGCCGTGCAGCTACCGCAGCGATTAATAAAGCAGGACGTTTACCGGTATCTCCTGATGCTGATGTATATAACAAATTAAAAGAAATCAATTTAACGGTAAAACCTGAATTTAACTAAAGGAGTGGCATGAAAACGTTAACAAAATGGCTGTTATTGACCTTGGTCGTAATTGCTATGCCTGCAAGAGCAGCGCTGGATATTGTTATTACTGAAGGGGTTGATGCTGCAAGACCAATTGCCGTTATTCCATTTGTATGGCAAGGCACTGGTCCTGCGCCAGAGCAAATATCTGATGTTGTTTTATCTGATTTAACCCGCAGCGGTACCTTTTCGCCACTCGCTCAAGATAAATTACCACAGCATAATATTGATAGTGTTGCTCAGTTTGATCTTAAACAGTGGGCGGGTTCAACAGCCGAAGCAGTATTAATGGGATCTGTTAAGCCGTTAGCTGATGGTAATTATCAGGTAAGCTTTGATCTCATTGATTTAGTTAAAGCGCAGTTAAATCATGATGCCAAGGCACAAGATATTTTATTAGAAAGCCGCCAGTCAGTGATTAGTGCTGATCAATTTAGACAGTTTGGTCATCGTATCAGTGATATCGTTTATCAAAAGCTAACCGGAATTCGCGGTGCCTTTTTAACGCGTATCGCTTATGTGGTTGTTAATTATGCTGACAAATCACCATTTCAATTGATGATTGCTGATTATGATGGCCATAATGAACATATGTTATTACGTTCACCAGAGCCTTTGATGTCACCATCTTGGTCGCCAGATGGTCGTAAATTAGCTTATGTGAGTTTTGAAAATAAAAAAGCTGAAATTTACATTCAAGATATCTATACCCAGCAACGTCAATTAATTACCAGTTATCCAGGAATTAACGGTGCTCCTTCATTTTCACCTGATGGTAAAAAGTTGGCGGTTACTTTATCTAAAGATGGCCAACCAGAAATTTATATTATCGATATTGCGACTAAAGCGGCTAAACGCATGACTAATCACTATGCCATTGATACTGAACCAAGTTGGTTCCCTGATGGTAAGTCATTACTGTTTACTTCTGAGCGCGGTGGTCGTCCTCAGCTTTATAAGATGAATATCGCCACGGGTAAGGTTGCGCGCTTAACTTTTGAAGGTGAATGGAATCTAGGCGGCTCAATTACTCCAGATGGTCGAAGCATCGTTTTTGTTAACCGTACTAATGGCAAATTTAATATTGCTCGTATGGATTTAGAAACTCGTTTTATGCAAGTACTAACAACAACTCGCTTAGATGAATCTCCGAGCATTGCACCTAATGGCACTATGATTATTTACGGTACAACTTACCAAGGTAAGCAAGTATTAGCTGCAGTGTCGATGGACGGTCGTTTTAAAGCAAGATTACCTGTAGGTCAGGGTGAAGTGAAGTCACCAGCTTGGTCTCCATTTTTACAAAATTAAACAAGAATAAGGAAAGAATAATGGAATTGAACAAATTATTAAAAGCAATGGTGGTTGCACTTCCTATTATGGCATTGAGTGCTTGTAGTACGACATCAGAATCTGAAGTGGATGCATCTGGCTCATCAACTAATTCTACACAAACAGGCCAAGGTCAAGATGGCACTACGGGGTCAGGTGTTCAAACTGGCTCAGTTGCTCCTATTTTATCGCCAGCAGAGCAGCAACGTTTAAAGAACCAAGAGTTACGTAAAGAGCATGTCATTTACTTTGACTTCGACCGTAGTGAAGTACAAGGTCCATATGCTCAAATTTTACAAGCACATGGTGAATATTTGGTTGAACATCCAAATGTAAAAGTGATGATTGAAGGTCATGCCGATGAGCGTGGAACACCTGAATATAACATTGCTCTTGGTGAGCGTCGTGCTAAAGCCGTTGCTAAATATTTACAAGGCATGGGTGTGATGCCAAGTCAAATGAGCATTGTAAGTTACGGTGAAGAGAAACCTATCGACTTATCACGTACTCCTGAAGGTTTTGCGAAAAACCGTCGTGCAGTATTAGTTTACTAATCTGTAGTGTTAAGGAGAGTATCAATGAAAAGAGCGGTATTAGCCGTTGCAACAGTATTCTATCTTGGTGTGGCATCTGCCGCACCAGCGCCAGTAGAAGATGTGTCTGCAATGAGTCAAGGCGATAAAGTCGCTATGCTTGAGCGAATGATGAAAGCTAAACAGCAATCAGAGTTTGAAATGCAACAACGACTTGATCAATTACAACAAGACGTACTTGATCTACGAGGCTTGACTGAGCAACAGAGCTATCAAATAAATCAGATGTTACAGCGTCAACGTCAACTTTATGATGAAATTGCGAATCTCACTGCTAAATCATCAGAGCAAGCTGTTACTGTTGCCCCTACATCTACAGCACCAGTGGTGACGAATGTCAGTTTGAGCGAAACTGCAAGTTATGAACAAGCGGTTAATCTTGTTTTAAAACAGCGGAAATATGACGAAGCGATTCCAGCATTTGGTCAGTTTATCGAAAAGTATCCCAATTCTACCTATGCAGCTAATGCCAATTATTGGTTAGGGCAGCTACTTTATAATAAGCAAGACTTCGTTAAAGCAAAGTCCGCCTTTATGACGGTAGTTGAAAAATTCCCTAAATCGAATAAGCGTGGTGATAGTTTAGTCAAGTTAGGATTGATTTCTGAAAAGTCAGGTGATGCAACTGCAGCTCAAGGTATCTATAACGAAGTTGTTAAGCTATACCCAAATAGTGCTGCTGCAAGAATTGCCAAGCAACAGTTGGCTGCAATTAAATCATGATTTAACTAAAATTTAGGCGCCTAGCTTGTTTTTCAGGCAAACAACCAAAAAAGCAATATTTACACTTGCATGCAATGATGAAATAGGTATTATAGGCGCCCTCAGCACGGCAAGCCGGGTTGAGAAGTAAAAA
>NZ_BALM01000028.1 GCF_000614975.1 Shewanella marina JCM 15074 | reverse complement strand
AGGATCATTTAAGCCACCCATAATAGTGGTGATATTTTGAGCTTGGACTAGACTTAGTAAATTGAGATTTTGGGAGGCATGTTATGGCGATACCAAGAGAGCGGTTAGTGAGTCTAGAAGATACGTCTTATTATCACTGTGTGAGTCGTTGTGTTCGTAAGGCTTATTTGTGCGGTGTTGATAGTTATACGGGACAGTCTTATGAACATAGACGGGATTGGATAGAAGAACGATTATTACGGCTTGCTCAGGTGTTTAGCATCGATATTTGTGCTTATGCTGTGATGAGTAACCATCTGCATGTGGTGTTAAAGGTTGATGTTGAGCGAGCGCAATCTTGGTCTGATGAAGAAGTGATAGTGCAGTGGCAAAGACTGTTTAAAGGTACCTTGTTGACTCAGAAGTTATTAAAAGGTGACAATATTGAAACTTATGAACTTGAAACCTTAAATAAAACTATTACTGAATATCGTAAACGGCTAATTGATATCAGTTGGTTTATGCGCAGTCTTAATGAGCCTATTGCTCGCAAAGCTAATAAAGAAGATAAATGCACAGGTAGATTTTGGGAGGGGCGGTTTAAATCACAAGCCTTACTTGATGAAGCTGCTGTACTTGCGTGTATGGCTTATGTCGATTTGAATCCAATTCGAGCGCAGATTGCTAAAACACCAGAAGCTTCAGATTACACTAGTGTCAAACGCCGCATCAAAGCCGCCATGAAAGGTGAGCAACCATCAGAATTATTACCCTTTATTGGTAACGAACATGCCAATATGCACAATGGTTTAATGTTTTCGGTGCAAGACTACTTACAATTGGTCGATGACACGGGCAGACAACTGCGTGATGGTAAGCTTGGGGCTATTGCAGCAAGCACCCTTGCTATTCTTTCAAGGCTCAATATTCCGTTAGAAAATTGGCTTAAAATCACTTCTGAATTCCATGAATTATTTAAAGGCGCAGTAGGTACCCTACAAGAGTTGACTCAGTATTGTGAACATCTAGAAAAACGACGACGGCATGGCGCGCAAATGTGCCAGCAGATGTTAGGGTAATTCTTAAGTAACACTCGAAATTATATTCAAAATGTATCGGATTAATTATTCGAGCATTTGTGTGGGGGAATTATGGGATGATTAGGCTTTAACATTCGATGAATATGTAATACTCCCAAAAACAACCAATATCGAAGTAAATTTCTGCATACTTGAGTTATTAATTCTATATATGAGTAAGGCAGATTGTATGGGGAATTAAAATGGGTGGCATAAATAAACTTAATATATGAGTAAGGCAGATTGTATGGGGAATTAAAATGGGTGGCATAAATAAACTTATTGTATGGGGAATTAAAATGGGTGGCATAAATAAACTGTGCAATTGCTACAAGTACCCTTGATATTCTTTCAAGGCTTAATATTCCGCTAGAAAATTGGCTTAAAATTACGTCAGAATTTCATGAATTATTTAAAGGTGCTGTAGGTACGCTACAAGAGCTGACTCAGTATTGTGAACATCTAGAAAAACGACGACGGCATGGTGCGCAAATGTGCCAGCAGATGTTAGGGTAATTCTTAAGTAACACTCGAAATTATATTCAAAATGTATCGGATTAATTATTCGAGCATTTGTGTGGGGGAATTATGGGATGATTAGGCTTTAACATTCGATGAATATGTAATACTCCTAAAATCAACCAATATCGAAGTAAATTTCTGCATATTTGAGTTATTAATTCTATATATGGGTAAGGCAGATTGTATGGGGAATTAAAATGGGTGGCATAAATAAACTTAGTGGGGAATTAAAATGGGTGGCATAAATAAATTTGTGGGGAATTAAAATGGGTGGCATAAATAAATTTTGGGAATTAAAATGGGTGGCATAAATAAACTTTTCTTAAATAAATTGTAAATAAACTCTTTGTAAAAAACTAAGCGTGTGTGGTTATCGCGCCGAGTTCGTGTTACGTAAGAAAGCGCTCAAGTCGGATTTTTAATGTTTGGTATTTTTGTTACTTCTGCTTTAGTGTTTATGATCTAATAGTCTAGGTGAGGAGTTACTAGCTTATTAATTAATGTTGTATTATCCTTATTTTTAAATATATTTTCATCAAATCTTACATTAAATGTGAGGTAAGCTTTTAATTCGTTTTGTTTTATTATTAGTTTTATGATTTACTCATGTTAAAATGTGCAGAATATTAAACTCGCTCTGCACATTTTTGCATAGTGTTTAAATAAATTTACCACTGCTGTAATAATTCATTCTTGATACGGGTCACATATATAACAAGCTAAGCTGATACCGAGTTTGCCTGAGTAATCGATATGATGATTAGGTCCTTTAAATTCATATGGGGCTTCAAATTGACTAAATATTCGCATTTCAGGTTGTATGGTGTTATCAAATTTAAGCATGTTTCTTTTTAATGCTCTACACATTTTATTGCCCAGTTGGAATGCAAGTTGCCAATCGTCAAATTGACCACAGTCCATTTTTGGTTGGATTATGCCATTATTATTAGTCTCACAAGTATCATTGCCTTCACTTCTTAAATATTTAAATGTACCTGCGGTGAGATTTATTTTCCCTAATAAAACACTTTGTTGATTTGAGCATGCATTAGCACGTTCAAGTTTTAATTGCTGAATAACTTTATCACTGTGGGCATCTACATGTGTACTCATGAATATACCAAAGCTTAATAATAATAGTGAATATTTCATAACAATAAATCCTTTTCTGTTTAGCCATATTTATTTGATAGAGATATTTTGTCTGCTATTGCCTGAATTAGCACGTGTTGAAGCGGGTAATTAGGGTAAAAGTGGGTAGATTTTTATTGTAATATATTGATAAGTATTGGTTATTGTATAAATGATGATTTAATTTAATTAGCATCCATAACAGCAACTATGTTTGCCCATAACTTTACCTGCACAGATCCCACTTGTCCCGCTTAATCGCTTTATTTTTATCAAGCTATCGGTAATAACTTGAGCTGAGTTCTTTTTTATCACACTCATTAATAAGAGGGATATATGATGATATTCAATTATGAATCAAGAAAGTTTCAACCTAAAAAATTGATAGCGGCATTATCAGTAGCCAGTTTATGTTTTATTTATAGTCAGGCTGTTGATGCAAATGTATCGACATTAAATAGTGATGAAGTTAAATATGGAGAAATGGCTCCATCTAAAGTCAGTGAGTCTACGTGGCAAATTATAAATAATTGGTCAACAGATAAGATTTCACTACTTGAATATGCTTTTGAAGAAAATAATCCATTAGTTGATGAATATGTTGAGGTGATTACACGTAAATTGAGTGGTCGAAAATTATTAAGGCAATTTAAAGCAATTGATAAACAAGTATTAGCATTTTGGAAAGATGCATATCGAGATAAAAAACCAAAACAAAGTTATTATTTAATTCGCTATATGTTGTGGTTTAAACCAGATGTATTTAATCAGTGGTTACAACAGCAGCAACAACCGAGTTTAACTGAATTTGTAAAACATAAGTTTCCTAATGATTATCAAATATGGCTCGAACAATTTGCGGCGCCTAAAACTCAAGGGTTATCACTGCTTAATTTTGACCCTGATATGGATGAACAAAATCATAGAGAGATCATGAGCATTTTATCAAAGCGCCCGTTAGGTGGTGAAAAAAGTGTTTGTAGTTGCCAGATGATTTTACCTAGTACGACATCGGGTACAGTTGTGACTAATTATCCTGCAACGCCTTGGTCATCGACTTATACCGATAATGATAATAGCGGCATGAAAAACATGGGATCAGTTTAACTAAGACTGCATATGGCGCTTTTCATTCTGGTGATGGTGAGCGTTGGTCAAAGCATAAGGTCATCAGTTTTGATGATACCAGTGGCCATAATTCAACCGAGTTTTATGCGCATATGTTATGTGTAAAACCTTCTGGTCAAGCTTGTGATAATTTAAGTAATACCTGTAGTGGTAACCTAGAGGTGAGAGGGACGTATGCTTCTAACTATCATGTAAAAGGTACCGCAACCCAATTATGGAGTAAGGCAACTAATTCACACTCATCTGACGGTGCCAAATTTGCAGTAGATTTACCGGGGCCAGCGCCTGAAATTATTCTATTTAATAAAGCTGCTGGTGCAGTCATGAAATACCAAACAGGTTGGGACTTAAACGCCGTCATGGGCACGCTAACCGCTGCATTGGGAATTACTTCAGCAATTATTAATGAAGATGTCGGTTCGTTATTAGAAGCAGATTTATATAACGATCTTATTTCTAATCTTGCTGGTGTTATTACCCGTGAAGGTAACGAAGCCATTGTTAATTTAACCATGAAGGCACGTTTTGATTCTGCCGATGTCAGCCCATTCGGATTACAACCTAACGAGGTTTACCACTTTGCTTTAGATTCAAAAGCGAGAGTCAAAGCAAGAGGTTATGGTGGATACTCTGATAGTCACTTTGAATATGGCAGTTCTGGTGCTGTGATGTATGCCGCCAATAACTTTAGTTGTTCAGCTGATGTTAATCCCCCAGCACCTACTGGCTTGTGGTTCTATGCCAATCAATCTGGCCCATTAGATCTTTATTCACTGCAAGCGGACGTTGAAAACTGGTTATCAATTCACCTAGCGATGCCTGTAAATGCCTCAGCACAACAAGGTGTTATTCATTAATCACAATGGCACTGCATGCGTGTGGTGCCTCAATCTCTTACGATGAATATTGTGAGGTAATTAACATGAAATATTTAACCTATGTAACTGTTTTTCTGCTGGCAGTTATATGTTCTAGCCAGCTTAATGCTAAACAAACTAATTATGATGTCACCATTTTGCCATTATTATTTTATGCTGAGCCACAGGGTTATGTGGCAAATAGCCCATGGTTTGAACTTAACTATCAAAGACAGCAAGTCAATCTCTCTACCTGCGCGACGTTAGCTTGCAAGCAAGCCATAGTATTTGAGCATTTTAAGCAACCTGAACCTAGTGAGCCTGCTCGTCAGCAATTACTGATTGGTCAACCTGGGCATTTAAAAGCGGCGCAAACTTTTTCGACATTAAGCTTGGGCCGACATTTAGAAAGTCAATTAGTGATGAGTGGTAATCAACGCCGAGTACTGTTTTCTTTATCACTGTCACAGCGACTTAAACAAATCAGCTTTACATTTAATGATCAAATGCACAGTCAAGTAATTGAGAATGGGCAGACGTTATTGCGTAGCATTAGGGGCTGTAAGTCACCTTGTTCTTACCGTTGGCAGGCATTTAGCATTGATCGAGAGGGACAATATCGCAGGGCCAATTTTAGTCAAGATGAGGCAGGAACATGGCTGGTTACTGCAGATGATGATGCGGTAAAACTCGAGTTGACCAGCTTAATTGGAGAATATAAGCAAAGTAAATTGGTTGATATTAACGATAACCAAGCACGTTATGTGCAGCGTTTGACGGGTAGCAGCGATCAAGTTGATATTATTAATGATAATCATCAACAACGTTTACAGTTAACAAAAACTAAAGTGCTCACTTTCGTTGATGAATTAATGTTGGTTAATTATAAAAAGCAGCTAATGTTGATTGACGATACCGGTAATATTATTGTTAAAAATCGAAAATTTAACGCCTGTTCAAAACGCCATATTGCCAGTCGATATATCAGAAATCGACTCTATATTGTTTGCGCAATTGATAAAGGACCTTTGGTTAGAGCGAGTCGAGTACCCATTTTAGTACAGTATCCGACTGAACATTTAAGCAGTATGCAAGATTTGTATATCTTTGAGTTAACGCCGAGCTTTGACGTTATCGCGGCAACTAAATTTGACTTCCCTAGTGCGCAGATTAATCAATTGTGGATTAAACCTTGGCGTTGGGGCATAAGGGTTGGCACGGGAGAAGCGAATCGTGCAACGGTATATCATTCATATCAAATGAACCAGTCGGCAACGAATGTTGCTACTTGTCCAAATATTGATGATGGTTACGGTTATGGATTACTTTGCTGGAAGGCACTAAATAACCCAACGTTGACATACACGCCAAGTGCTGCAGCGGCCAATATTCCTACTTCTGTGGTGGATAATACGACGCCTAATTTAATGAATCAGTTAGAAGATAATCTTTATGGCAATATCTTCACTGATGCAGGTGTTGCCGTTGATCCTAACGGGGTATGGACGCATCCTAATAATGCGGCAAGCAGTAAGCAGCATTTAGCGTTAGCAACAGCAATGTATCATTATCGCTGGGGATCTCCTGTTGCGGCCAATATCATTTACCCAATAGGGAGTGCGAGTAAACCTGTAATGTTTAGAGAGGTAAAATATGCTGCGGCTAATACGTCAAATTTACCTCACAATGTCTGTAATGAGTTTTCTGCAAGCTCCAGTTATCCAGAATATCAAGCTGCCGATGCGTGTATGGTGCAAGCTGACTTTGGTTTATTCAGTGTTGACAGTTTAGTGTTTGATCGATGGGTAAGTGGTACCTATACACCAAGCGCAACGGTTAGCGGTAGTGATCTTTACTGGTTTCCTTGGTATACCAATTATGTGGGCGATCCACCTGTAACTGAGGTATTTGCAGCAGAGGCCGTTAATGAAATGAGTGCTCGCTTGATGCCGAATGCCGCACAAACTGGGCGATTAACACAAGATACTTACGTTAATGGCATTAGAGTTAGTCAGGCCGTTGTTGCTGGATTTTATCTGATGGACTATTGATTGGAAGTATTAGATTAGAGATAAGGCGAGTCGCCTTATCTCTTTTGTGGGGCCGTTATAGATCAACTTCAAGCTGAATATCGGTACAGCCTTTTTTGCACTTAATACCATGTTGATTATCAAGCTGGTTTTTATTGGCTGGCAATGTAAGCTGTAGTGGTTGTTTGCACTGTTCACACGCTACAGTTTGCCCCTTAAACAGCCGTTTGATTAAGTTTTTTTGATCATTAAATGATTTGGCTGTGCTTTTGTTTAATGTCGAAAAATCAATTTTGTTGGTTGTCATTGAATCGTACTAATGAGGATGATGGCGATAGTATATTTTTATTATAGGTAAATAGCCATATCCAAACGTTATCAACTGATTTTGAGCAATAAGAAACAATATATTATTGATAAATTATGATTTTGTTATATAGCGTGATTTATACAGAATATATTATCAGCATGCAGGATATTAAATATTATAAAGCTAAGTGTAAATAAAATATAAAGTGATTCTAAATAAATTATATTTATCAACTTAAATAAAAGTTATTTCTCAATTTTATTGTATATGATGATTTGTTAAACATAGTGATGAATAAACTAAGGTTGAGCAATTATAAATGATTAATGGTTTATAACACTTTTAAGATGCCGGATGTAACGCTTTTTCGGCGTTACATCTTTGTCAATAGTAATTTTAGATACTAAACTATAGTAGTTTAGGGTTATCTTTGTTGTGTGGTCATGTTTATTTGTTTTTTCGTAAAGTTTTGAATTTAATAAATAACTTTGTGTGTAAAAGTTTGTTATCTTGCTTTTCGGAACAATATCTTTACATTTGTATAGTATGGAAAGTAAATCCATTATTGCTATGAAAAAATAACCTTGCTAGGTTGATTTTTGTTAAATATTTATTTGTTATTTATCTATGTAGTAATTTTTAAAATGTGAGTTGTACTTGAATTAAAAAATATATATGGAGTGGAACATGAAATTAACAAAAATAGCTAGTGCGGTAATGACTTTATCTATATGTACATCATTTGCAGTATCTGCTGATGATGATAGATATATTATTCAAGTTGATAATAATAAAAAAGGTGTAGTAAAAGCACTAGCCAAAAAAATCGGTGGTGAGTTGAAGGTTGATGGAAATGGCTTTATTGCTGCAAAATTTTCAGGGAAAGATCTTAGTCAAGTCAAAGGTCTACTGAATAACCCCCATATTAAACTTGTTGAAGTCGATCAGCGACGACATTTAATGTCTTTGTATAATGATGATGTAGGTAACCCTATGACGGAACAAGTGACTCCTTATGCCGTTTACCAGTCTAAAGCTAATCAAGTCAACTTCAATACCGCTGCCGGTATGAAAATTTGTGTTATCGACTCAGGTTTAGACTCAAGCAATAACGATTTTGTTTGGGCTAATATTACTGGCGATAATGATTCAGGTACTGGAAATTGGAATGAGCATGGTGGGCCGCATGGTACTCATGTTGCTGGAACGATTGCCGCTGCTGATAATGGTTTCGGAGTTATAGGTATGGCTCCTGGTGCCGACCTTCATATTATTAAAGTATTTAATGCAAGTGGTTGGGGCTATTCATCTGATCTAGCTCATGCAGCTAATTTATGTAGTGATGCTGGTGCCAATATCATCAGCATGAGTCTTGGTGGTGGTGGTTCTAACTCAACAGAATCAAATGCATTCCAATCTTTTGTTGATGCTGGTGGTTTAGTCGTCGCTGCTGCGGGTAATGATGGCAATAGTGTTCGCTCATATCCTGCAGGCTATCCTTCAGTGATGATGATTGGTGCTAACGATGCCGATAATAATATTGCTAACTTTTCACAATTCCCAAGTTGTAAGACTGGGCGAGGTAAAAAAGTTAAAACTGATGAGCATATTTGTGTTGAGGTCACTGCTGGGGGTGTTGATACCTTATCAACTTATCCTGCAGGTTTAGCAACGTCTGCAAGTTTATCTGCTGATAATGTAAGTTACGCAAGTTCCGCAATGGAAAATACGGGCAACGTATCGAGCACAACGTATTATATGGGAACTGCAGAGTCTGTTGATGGCGCTGCTAACGGCAATATATGTGTCATCGATCGTGGTAATATCTCTTTCCACGATAAAGTAGCAAATTGTGAGAATTCAGGTGGGGTTGGTGCAATCATCATTAACAATGAAGCCGGTATGCTCTATGCAACTTTGGGCGATACAAACTCTACTTCTATTCCTGCTGTAGGTGCAGCGCTAGAAGACCGTAATTCATTATTGGGTGCATCTTCTGCATCATTAAGTATTGGCGGTTCTGATTATGGCTTTATGAGCGGAACCTCAATGGCAACGCCAGCTGTTTCAGGACTTGCTGCGTTAGTATGGTCGAATCATAATGATTGTACTGGTACTGAAATTAGGGATGCATTAAAGGCAACTGCGATGGATAGCGGTGCTGCGGGTAAAGACGTTTATTTTGGTTACGGTATTGTAGATGCTGCGGCAGCTAATGAATATCTTAATACACAAGGTTGTGCCGGTGGTGGAACTGGCGGTGGTGGTGATTTTGCGTTATCTGCGAATGGGTATAAGCGCAAAGGTACTAAATATGTTGATTTAAGTGTTAGTGGTGCATCTGCTAATTCTGTCGATTATTATCGTAACGGCACTAAAATAGCGACTGTTGCAGCATCAACAACGTATACAGATAATATTAATTCAAAGGGCGGTGGTACTTATATCTATAAAGCTTGTGATGCAGGGACATCAACTTGTACTGCTGAACAAACAGTATATTTTTAAGATGTATACCTCTAAAGCGCGACTCTAACGAGTGTCGATTTTAATATTTCTAACTCTTAGTGAGTGTATGTTATAAAAAAACCAGCATATTAATATGCTGGTTTTTATTTTACTGAGATCTAAATTGAGTTGCTATGCAACCACAAGGATCTTACAAGTATTTGTACCACCAACGGTTTCCATTACGTCACCTTTGGTCATTAGTACCATATCGCCAGTTTTTAAATAACCTGCATTTTTAACTGCAACTAATGCTTGTTGTGCTACTGCATCAGCGGCAAAGCTAGTTGAGTCAAAGTATACCGGTTGTACACCGCGATAAAGTGCCATTTTTGCCAGTGTAGTTTGATGACGAGATAGCGCTAAAATAGGGAGCTTAGAGCTAATACGAGACATCATTAATGGTGTGCTGCCTGATTCTGTTAATGCGATAATCGCTTTAACACCTTCTAGGTGGTTAGCTGCATACATAGTTGATAGCGCGATGGTTTCTTCTACAGAAGTAAAGCGCTCATCTAGACGATGCTTAGACACTTGTACGCTTGGGTGTGCTTCTGCGCCCACACATACATTTGCCATTGCTAATACGGTTTCTTCAGGGAAGTCACCTGCTGCCGTTTCTGCTGAAAGCATAACTGCGTCTGTACCATCAAGTACTGCGTTAGCTACGTCCATCACTTCAGCACGAGTGGGCATCGGGCTTGAAATCATTGATTCCATCATTTGTGTTGCAGTAATAACGATTTTGTTTAGCTGGCGTGAGCGGCTAATCAATTTCTTTTGTACTGCAACTAACGCGGCATCACCAATTTCAACACCTAGGTCACCACGAGCAACCATAACTGCATCAGATGCGATAATCACATCATCCATCGCTTCGTCTGATACTACAGCTTCGGCACGTTCTACTTTAGCGACGATAAGTGCATCACTACCTGCTTGTTTAGCAAGAGAGCGAGCGTAGTTTAGGTCAGCACCACTACGTGGAAATGAAACTGCAAGGTAATCAACCTGAATTTGCGCCGCTGTTAGAATGTCAGCTTTATCTTTTTCAGTTAACGCTGCCGCTGATAATCCACCGCCTTTCTTGTTGATACCTTTATTATTTGATAGAGGACCAGCAACAGTGACCTTGGTATGTACTTTACGACCTACCACATCAACAACTTCAAGCTGAACGCGGCCGTCATCAAGCATTAAGATGTCACCGATGTTTACATCATCAGGCAGTTCTTTATAGTCGATACCAACTTGGTGTTCATCACCCATGCCTTTTTCAAGTTCAGCATCAAGTGTGAAGGCCTGACCAATATCAAGCTGCACTTTTTTGTTATCTTTGAAAGTTGAAACACGGATTTTTGGACCTTGTAGGTCACCTAGAATAGCAACATGAGTGCCGAGGGATTTTGCAATTTCTCTAGCTTGAGTAGCACGGGCTAAATGATCTTCAGGGGCGCCATGAGAGAAGTTTAAGCGAACAACATTTGCACCTGCTTTGATAATTTTGCGTAAATTATCGTCGCGATCAGTAGCAGGGCCAAGGGTTGTAACGATTTTAGTTCTGCGGAACATATGATACTCCGTTAAGTTTGAAAAAATCTTACTTGAAAAATGCTTATCTAAGGCAACAATACCTCTATATGTAGGAAACTTACAAACAAAATATTTTATTAAAATATCTAAATTTGTGAACTATCACCTTGTTTTAAAAAAAACCGCAGAGCTTATTAGTCACTGCGGTATTTAACGATGCCAATATCTTAAACTAGAACAGGCTATTTATTGTGGTCAATTATAATCCGAGATCTTTATTTATGCGTGATTCTTTTAGTACTTCTTTGACGCGTTGTAAACTATCACGGAAACGAGGGCCTCGGCGTAGTGTAAAGCCCGTCGCTAGCACGTCAACAATCACTAATTGTGCTAGGCGTGATGCCATTGGCAGATACATATCGGTATCTTCTGGCACTTCCATTGTGACAGGTAGTGTACATTCATGCGACAGCGGTGAATTACGGGCAGTAATGCCAATCACCGCAGCGCCATTTTCTCTCGCTATACGGGCAATTTCGATTAATGATTTGGTGCGGCCAGTATGTGATACAAGCACGACAACATCGCCTTCGGTACTATTAATACAGCTCATTCGTTGCATTAACACATCGTCAAAACAGATGACTGGGACATTAAAACGGAAGAATTTGTTTTGTGCGTCATGGGCAACAGAGGCTGAGGCACCTAAACCAAAGAATGAGATTTTTTTGGCTTGAGTTAATACATCAACGGCTTTATTGATGGCATTGGTGTCTAAACTTTGGCGAGCTGTATCAAGTGCTGCCATTGATGATTCGAATATTTTGGTCGTGTATGAATCAGGTGTATCATCTTCTTCAACATGACGGCTAACGTAGGGTGTACCGTTTGCAAGGCTCTGAGCTAAATGCAGTTTGAAATCAGGGAAGCCTTTAGTGTCAAGACGACGACAGAAGCGGTTAACCGTTGGTTCACTCACATCGGCCATTTTCGCTAGGGTTGCAATACTTGAATGGATAGCCGTTTGTGGGGAAGCAAGAATCACCTCAGCCACTTTGCGCTCTGACTTGCTAAAATGGGTGAGGTTCTTTTGTACCTTTTCTAAGGTGTTCATATGAGCACATCCGCTTTTTTTCAAAGTGTTGTAATAATTTTTTTATTAAGATCAAAACCGAAACTAGTTTGTACATAACCTAATATAAATTGTAAGTAATATACAAATGTAAATGAAATAAACTAACTAGATTTCAATCTGTAAGTGCAAAAAATCATAGCAGATTTAGCGCTTGGATAGCTAGAGTATCTAGTTATCAATATTTTGAAAATATAGATGCAATTAACAAATTCTGTTGTTATATTACAACAAAGAGTGTAAGTCTCGAATCAATCGGACTTCACTTACAGCCATAAGGAGTGCTTTACGCTATGGGCAGAAAAATATCAGAGGCAAAAGCTTGTGATTTTGTCCTCTTTGGAACAAAAGGTGATTTGGCTCGACGTAAACTATTGCCATCACTATATCAGTTAGACAAAGCTGGTCTCTTAGATAAAGAGACTAAAATAATTGGTGTTGCTAAAGATGATTTTTCACAAATTGATTATCGCGAAATAGTCACAAAGGCATTAAATACCTTTGTAAAAGAACCTCTTTGTGAAGAGACAATGGCGCGCTTTTTAGATCGTTGTCATTATATTGGTACTAATTTTACAGAATCAGCCGGTTACGCTCAGTTCCATGAGTTGCTAAAACCAGAACATCGAGTGATGGTTAATTATTTTGCGACTCCTCCTTCAATTTTCGGCGACATTTGCCGTTGTCTACATGAACAAAACCTCATTCATTCTGATACACGTGTTGTGCTTGAAAAACCGATTGGTTCAGATCTCGAATCTTCTAAAGTAATCAATAACCAAGTATCTGAATATTTCAACGAACGCCAAATCTATCGTATTGACCACTACTTAGGTAAAGAGACAGTACAAAACCTGATTGCATTACGTTTTGCTAACTCATTATTTGCCTCTAAGTGGGACAATCGTACTATCGATCATGTACAGATTACTGTCGCTGAAGAAGTGGGTATTGAAGGTCGTTGGGGCTACTTTGATAAAGCGGGCCAAATGCGCGATATGATCCAAAATCACTTACTGCAAGTATTAACGCTTGTGGCAATGGATCCGCCGGTAAACCTTGATGCAGACAGCATCCGTGATGAAAAGGTGAAGGTGTTAAAATCGCTGCGTCCGATTGATGAAAATAACGTTTATGAAAAAACCGTGCGTGGCCAATATACCGCAGGTTTTTTAAAAGGCAGCCCAGTTCCTGGTTACTTAGAGGAAGAGGGCGCGAATAAACAATCTGCTACTGAAACATTTGTGGCACTGCGTGTTGATATCGATAACTGGCGCTGGGCAGGCGTACCATTCTATTTGAGAAGTGGTAAGCGTATGCCGTTTAAGAGCTCTGAAATTGTGGTTTATTTTAAAAACCCACCTCATAACTTATATCGTTCAAGTTACCGTAACCTACCGCCTAATAAATTGACCATTCGTCTGCAACCGCATGAAGGGGTTGAAATTCAGATGATGAACAAGGTGCCAGGTCTTGATCAAAAAATTCGTCTACAAACCACTAAGCTCGATTTAAGCTTTTCTGATACCTTTAAAACCGATCGTATTGCTGATGCATATGAACGACTATTATTAGAGGCAATGCTAGGTAATCAAGCGCTGTTTGTGCGTCGCGATGAAGTTGAACAAGCTTGGACTTGGGTTGACGGAATTATTCAAGCGTGGGAAGTCAGCAGTGAACCTGCAAAAGGTTATCCTGCAGGAACATGGGGTCCAGTTGCTTCTGTTGCATTGATTACTAAAGATGGTCGTTCTTGGGACGAGTAGGTTGCTAACATGATTAAAGAGTCAGTATTTAAGTCATTTGATTCAGCGCAAAACTTAGCCGAGCAATTAGCTAAGCGTATTGCCGATGAGCTACAAACAGCGATTGATAAACGTGGTAAAGCCTCGTTAGTTGTTTCTGGTGGTTCAACGCCATTACCTTTGTTTGAAGCGTTAAGCAAAATAGCAATTGATTGGTCTGAGGTATACATTACTTTAGCCGACGAGCGTTGGCTTGCGGTAACCGATAAGGATTCAAACGAGCGTTTGGTTCGTGCCCATTTACTTCAACATTTTGCTGCTAATGCAAAGTTCACTGGACTTAAGAACATGTATGCAACAGCTGTTGAAGGTGCCTCAATGACTAGCGAACAGCTAGCGCACATCAAACAACCTTTTGATGTGGTGGTGTTAGGCATGGGGAATGATGGTCATACTTGTTCATGGTTCCCATGTGCAAAGACTGAACAACTACAATCTGCCTTAAATACTGACAAATTGTGTGTGGCCGTTACGCCTACAAGTGCACCTTATGAGCGGATTACTCTATCTAAATCCGCCATTTTAAATGCTCGCCAAATATATTTACATTTAGTGGGGGAATCGAAGTTAACTGTTTATCGTCAAGCTTTAGCTGACATAGATGAACAGGCAATGCCGATCCGGGCTGTATTAAATCAGCATTCCACCCCAGTTGACGTTTACTGGAGCGTCTAAAAAGGAGGCTTTTTATGCACCCGATAGTAAAACAAGTTACAGACAGAATTATTGAACGTAGCCAAGCTTCAAGAGCTGCGTATCTTGCCGCACTTAAAGACGCCAAAAGTCAAGGTGTTCACCGTAGTAGTTTAAGCTGCGGTAACTTAGCGCACGGTTTTGCTGCGTGTAATCCTGATGATAAGAATGCATTACGCCAGTTAAACAAAGCTAACATTGGTATTATCACCGCTTATAACGACATGTTATCTGCGCATCAACCTTATGCTGAATATCCAGATATTATTAAACGTGCTTGTCATGAAATCGGCAGTGTTGCTCAAGTCGCTGGCGGTGTTCCAGCGATGTGTGATGGTGTGACTCAAGGTCAGCCGGGTATGGAGCTGAGTCTATTAAGCCGTGAAGTGATTGCGATGGCAACAGCCGTCGGCTTGTCACACAATATGTTTGATGGCGGTTTACTGCTCGGTATTTGTGACAAGATTGTCCCAGGTCTATTGATGGGGGCATTAAGTTTCGGCCACTTGCCAATGTTATTTGTGCCAGCTGGACCAATGAAATCTGGTATTCCGAATAAAGAAAAGGCGCGTATTCGTCAACTCTTTGCACAAGGTGAAATTGACCGTAGTGCGCTGTTAGAAGCGGAATCTCAGTCATATCACAGTGCTGGTACTTGTACTTTTTATGGTACTGCAAACAGTAACCAGTTAATGTTAGAGATGATGGGACTGCAGTTACCGGGTTCTTCATTTGTTAACCCTGATCAACCTTTACGTCTTGCCCTTACTGAAATGGCGGCTAAACAAGTTTGTCGTTTAACTGAGAATAGCGGTCAATACACGCCAATTGGTGAAGTTGTTTGTGAAAAATCAATCGTGAATGGCATTGTTGCATTATTGGCAACCGGTGGTTCAACTAACTTGACTATGCATATTGTTGCAGCAGCACGTGCTGCTGGCATTATTGTTAATTGGGATGATTTTTCTGAGCTTTCTGATGCAGTGCCATTAATTGCGCGAGTTTATCCTAATGGCCATGCTGATATTAACCATTTCCATGCTGCTGGTGGTATGGCATACCTGATCAAAGAATTGCTTGACGCAGGCCTTGTGCATGAAGATGTTTATACAGTCGCAGGTTTCGGTTTAACCCGTTATACCAAAGAGCCTCGCTTAATAGATGGTGAACTTACATGGGTAGAAGGACCAAGTGTTAGCTTAGATCCTGAAGTCTTAACCTCAGTGAATGCACCTTTCCAAGCTAATGGTGGTTTAAAATTACTGAAAGGTAATTTAGGTCGCGCAGTGATTAAGGTTTCTGCAGTACAACCTGAACATCGTTTAGTTGAAGCGCCTGCGGTAGTGATTGATGATCAAAACAAACTACAAGCACTATTTGAACAAGGGTTACTTGATAAAGATTGTGTGGTAGTGGTTAAAGGTCAAGGTCCGAAAGCCAATGGTATGCCTGAATTACATAAATTGACGCCAATTTTGGGCATTTTGCAGGATCGCGGCTTTAAAGTTGCATTGTTGACGGATGGTCGTATGTCTGGTGCGTCAGGTAAAGTACCTGCTGCTATTCATTTAACACCAGAAGCATTAGATGGCGGCATGATTGCTAAAATTAATGATGGTGATGTGATTCGAGTTGATGCCAATACAGGCGAACTGACCATACTATTGAGTCAAGCAGAGCTTGATGCTCGTGAAGCGTTAACTGTTGATTTAAGTCATTCACGCGTTGGCATGGGGCGCGAATTGTTTAGTGCACTGCGTGCTAATTTGTCTAGCCCTGAAACAGGTGCAAGAGCAACCAGTGCCATTGATGAACAAATGAATTATTAAGGAAACGCAAATGTCAGCTAATTCTTGGAACATTCAACCAGAGCAAGTTTTTGCACAAAGTCCAATTGTGCCTGTGATGGTGATTAATCATATTGATCAAGCAGTACCACTTGCTAAGGCATTAGTTGCTGGTGGCATTTCTGTTTTAGAAGTGACGTTACGTACTGAATGTGCTTTAGCTGCAATTAGTAAGATTGCAGAAGAAGTACCTGAGGCGATTGTTGGTGCGGGTACTATCTTAAATGTTGCACAACTAAAGCAAGCTACCGATGCAGGCGCACAATTTGTCATTACTCCGGGGGCAACCCCTGAGTTATTAAAAGCGGCCAAAGCGGGTAGCGTCCCTTTAATTCCTGGTGTGGCAAGTATTTCAGAGATTATGCAAGGGCTTGAGTTAGGTTATACTCATTTTAAATTCTTCCCTGCTGAAGCTTCTGGTGGCGTTGGCGCATTAAAAGCATTTGCAGGTCCGCTTGCAAATGTACGTTTCTGTCCAACAGGCGGTATTTCACCAATGACATATCGTAATTATCTCGCATTACCTAATGTTGATTGTATTGGCGGTAGTTGGATAGCACCGCAAGATGCAGTAGATAGTGGTGATTGGGATAGAATTACCCAGTTGTGCCAACAAGCACTTGCCGATATCTAAGATATTGCTAATTTAAATACCGCCAATTGGCGGTATTTTTTTGTGACTAAAATCGCATAATCAATAGATTAAAAATAATTTTTAATGGATAAAATTAGATAAACTATAACGAGTTACAGAATATTTTAAATTATGAACATTAGTACTAGAGCAATCTTAGTACCAATGCTATAACGGCTAAATATTTCCCTACATCAATAAAATAATAGGTACTACTTAAATGATCTTTACCGCCATTTCACAAGCTCCAGCAGATCCTATCTTAGGTTTAACCGATACTTTTAAAGCCGATCCGCGTGCAGATAAAATTAATTTGGGTGTAGGTATTTATAAGGATGAAGCTGGCAATACTCCAGTGCTTCGTTCGGTAAAAGAGGCTGAAGCCATTTTGTTAGAGCATGAAACAACCAAGAATTATCTCGGTATCGAAGGGGTTCAAGCTTATAACGATGCGGTGCAAGTCCTATTATTTGGTGAGCAAAGTGAGATTATTAGCAACAAGCGTGCTAAAACAGCTCAAGCACCAGGTGGCACCGGCTCATTACGTGTTGCCGCTGAATTTGTGATGTGTAATACCGATACGCGTACGATTTGGGTGAGTAACCCGACTTGGGCTAATCACCATAATATTTTTGAAACGGCGGGTCTTACGGTAAAAGAGTATCGCTATTATCGTCCGCAGCAGCATGATCTTGATTTTGATGCCATGTTAACTGATTTAGAAGCCGCGCAAATTGGTGACTTGGTGCTGCTACATGGCTGTTGCCATAATCCAACCGGTATCGATTTAAATGCTCAGCAATGGCAAGCGATTGCTGAGCTTTGTGTCGCAAAACAATTAGTACCGCTATTTGATTTTGCCTATCAAGGTTTTGGTGACGGTGTAGAGGAAGATGCATTAGGTTTACGCACTGTGGCGGCATTGGTACCAGAATTGATTATTGCCAATTCATTTTCTAAGAACTTTGGCTTGTATAATGAGCGTATTGGTGCAGTAACCGTTGTTGCAGCAGCTAATGAACAAGCTGAGCGTGCATTTAGTCAGGTTAAACGTACTATTCGTGCTAATTATTCAAATCCACCAGCTCATGGCGCCATGATTGTTAGTACTATTTTGGCTACGCCAGAGTTAAAGGCTATGTGGTTAGCTGAATTAACCGAAATGCGCGAACGTATTGCTAAGATGCGCGTATTATTCGTTGATACTTTGGCTGCAAACGGTGTTAAACAAGATTTTGATTTTATTCGCCATCAAGCGGGCATGTTCAGTTTTTCAGGCTTAACCAAAGCGCAAGTTGATCTGTTACGTGATGAACATGCCATTTATATTGTCGGCTCAGGTCGGATTAGCGTTGCCGGTATGACGGCGACTAATGTGCCTGTTATTTGCCGTGCAATTGCTCAAATTTTATAAGTAACAGAGTGGGTTAGACGATACAAAAATGTAACCATTTTTGTATATTACACTTGAGTGATTGACTTTTATTTGTTGATCACTCAGGATGCAATCTCAACCTAAGTTGTCAATTTTCATTCAGGATTAACATGAAGAAGTTTTTAACCCTGTTTACTGTCATTCTTGCCTTTACCTTAGTGGCACCGCACGCTGAAGCAAAAAGGTTTGGTGGTGGTAAATCATTTGGTAAAAGTTATAAGACCGCACCCGCACCACGTCAACAACCACAGCAAACTAATAACCTACAAAAACAGCAACCAACTAAAGCTGCACCAGCCAGTAATGCTAAAAAAGGCTTTATGGGTGGTTTGTTAGGTGGTTTATTAGCAGGTGGTATGTTAGCTGCACTATTTGGTAGCGGCGCATTTGAAGGTATTCAGTTTATGGATATCTTACTCATTGCCATTTTAGCATTTATTGGCTTTAAGCTATTTAAGATGTTGCGCCGCCAGAAAGCGACGCCAACAGGTCACCGAGAAGCCTATGCTGGTAATGCTCCACGTCAAGCGTATCAACAACCTGCGCCGCAGCCAATGAACTATCAAGCTCAAAATCAATATAATGGTAGCGTAAGTGATGTACCATTTAACGTACCAGCAGGTTTTGATGTTAATGGTTTTGCAGCTCGTGCCCGTGACCACTATGTTGCGATTCAGAATGCTTGGAACCAAAATGATTTAACTAAGATTGCAGAATATGTTTCACCTGCAATTTTAAATGAATTACAACAAGAACGTCAGCAAGAGCCTGCACAATTACATACTGAAGTATTGTTTGTTAATGCTGAGGTTGTGCGTATTGACCATAGCCCTCGTTTAGGCGAAATCAGTGTTAAGTTCACAGGCCGTTACCGTGACAATGCGAATGAGCCAGAACAAAACATTACTGATATTTGGCATTTAGAACGTGATTTAACCCGTCCTAATTCACCATGGTTGATTGTTGGTATTCAAAACTAACTTATCCAAATCAATTAAAGCCCAAAGTGCTACTTTGGGCTTTTTTTTGTGCAAAAATTGACAAGTCTTATCTGAATATTTCAAAGTGGAGGTACAGCTATTTAATTTAAAGGATACTAATTTGGTTAAACTGATACGGTTTATTAGTATTATTATATTTTCCATCGCATCGTTATTGATATTACTTTTTATCAATGAGCGTTGGTTGAATCTTGATTATGTTGGCCGTATTAATTTAAAACACGCGGTACACTCACATTACCAACAAACCTGCTTACAAGTTCATATTTCAGAAAAAACTGAGCATTTGTGCCAGCAGTATCGGACTTATATTAGTAATTACGTTACTCCCCATGTTGCGATAAATAAACAACTACTAAAGACTAAATTAACGGCACCAAATTGTGCCTATTTAATGGGGGGAGATAGCAATGTTTGTTTTAAAAAGCAGCAGGCTATTTATCAAGCCACGCAAAATGTTTATCAATCGCAAAATAAACAGGGTAATAATCAATACAGTGATGAGCCAATCACTTATCAGTCAGCTCAACGGTCTATTGATGACAATATTCAATCGCCACAGCCCTATCAATTGAGTTATCAAATAATGGGTCTACCGACTGACAAGATGCCATTATTGGACAAAACAATAAGCGCAGAGGTTGATGCAATTGACCAGCTCTATCGACAATATTTACCCATTAAGCAGTTAGCGCCTATAAGATTTAAGATCAAATTATTTGAGCCGCTATCTGAATTTGAACAAGCGGCAAACACAATAAGTCAGCATGGATTAGCGATTAGTGAAAGTTATTATGATCCTGCACAATTAACAATTTACGTGGCACCGCTGAATCATGAGCAAACCTTACAACAAATTAAACACCAATTAATTCATCTCATTAACGCTAGTGCTTTTGCAACAACCCCGGTTTGGCTCAATGAAGGCATGGCACGGCTAATTAGCGGACTTCAGCTATCTGATGATGCCATAGTCATCATGCCATTGCAGTGGCAACAGTTATTTATTGATCAAAAAGTAGATGTTGCTTGGTTAATTCAAGCACAAATTACTGACTGGCAAGTTCTACAAAATCAGCAGCTTAAATTAAAGTCACATGCTTTTGTGCATTTTTTGATGTCTCATCGCGGTGGACAACTTTTGATTAAACGCTTGATGATCCACCTCCAAAAACAACGCTGCTTGGATAACCAAACTATTGATATTGTTAACCAATATCCCGGAGGATTGGCAGAGTTACAAGCTAAATTTAATCGCTGGATTAGGGACGGACAGTACCAAGCTTTAACTACTGATTTAGGTAAAGAATAGGAATAACAATAATTAGGGAGATTACAATGCGCAATAAATATCATGGATTTATGCTGGTGACGTGTTTATTGTTTAGCGTCAATAGCTATGCTAATCCAGTTCAACCAGCGCTTGATAACGCCAATCAAGCCGTCAGTCATAAAGTCATTGAGTGGCGGCGTCATCTTCACCAGTATCCCGAATTAAGTAATCGTGAATTTAAAACGGCAGCTTATATCATCAAACATTTAAAATCATTGGGACTAGAAGTCAAAACTAATATTGCTCATACAGGGATTATCGCAGTGTTAAAAGGAGGACATGCGGGGCCATTAGTGGCATTGCGAGCTGACATGGATGCTCTGCCCGTGACTGAAGATAATGATTTACCTTTTAAGTCCACGGTAAAGGCGCAATATAGAGGTCAACAAGTGGGTGTGATGCATGCCTGTGGGCATGATAATCATGTGGCGATATTAATGGGCGTTGCTGAATCCTTGAGTAAAATAAAAGCACAATTACATGGCGATGTGATGTTTATCTTCCAACCAGCCGAAGAGGGCGCACCAGAAGGTGAAGAAGGCGGGGCTAAACTCATGTTAGCAGAAGGCATTTTTGCTGATAGAAAACCTGATGCGGTATTTGGTTTACATGTAACCTCGTCTATGCCAATGGGAGTTATTGGATATCGCGAAGGACCGTTAATGGCCAGTGAAGACTCGTTCACCATTAAGGTTAATGGTCGCCAAACCCATGGTTCACGGCCTTGGAATGGTGTTGATCCGATAGTGACCGCCGCACAAATTATTATGGCGACACAAACGATAGCTCAAGGCAAGTGAATGTAACTAAAGCGCCATCAGTGATTTCATTTGGTGCCATCAATGGGGGTATTCGCAGTAATATTATCCCAGATCAAGTCGAATTAATTGGTACTATTCGGACCTTTGATCAACAGATGCGTGCAGATATTAAAAAGCGTTTAGTGCATACCGCTAAAACCGTTGCAGATTCAGCGGGTGCGACAGCCGATGTTACGATCAAACATGGTTACCCTGTGACCATTAATGATCTTGAATTAACAGAGCAAATGTTACCAACGTTAGAAAAAGTGGTAGGTAAACAGCGAGTGATACGCACCGACTTGATTACAGGTGCTGAGGATTTTTCATATTACGCACTCGAAACCCCAGGGTTATTTGTCTTTTTAGGGGTAACACCAGTAGATGTTGACGCTAAAACGGCGCCAAGCAACCATTCCCCCCAGTTTTTTGCAGATGAAGCAGCCCTCGATGTGGGGGTTAAATTATTATCACAACTGAGTATAGATTATATGACCGATAATCAATAATGATTATGTATGAGTGATTGCCCGCCGAGCAATTTGTTGCTTAGCGGGCAATTTTTTGCCCAAGATTAGGCGATATATTGCCTGTAAAACAAAACTATCAATAAAACTTCTTATTTATCAAATTAATAGCTATGGCTTGAAAATTGAATAACTAATTGAAAGTAATGCTTTCTGAGTTTGAACAATAAAGCTCAATGGATATAAATAACGATAATGAAGAGCGACTATGGATAGCCCAAGTGGATTACAATTTACGCTAACAATAGATGGCTTAACTGCTGATAAACTTGTCCTGATTGATTTTACTGGTGATGAAGGTTTATCAAGCTTATATAAATATCAAATCAATCTTGCCAGTCGAGATGAGACAATTAATGCGCAGCAAACAGTTGATAGACATGCTTGTTTAGCGATTTATCAAGATGGTGAGTTGCAGCATCAAGTGAGTGGCATTGTTAGTCAATTTACCAAAGGCGATAGTGGTCACCATTTTACTCGTTACCAATTAACACTTGTACCCGCCGCTGCAAGATTAGCACTGCGCCATAATAGCCGTATTTTTCAGCAGCAATCGGTTGCAGATATCATTAGTATTATTTTGCAAGAGATGCAAATTGATGATTATGGTTTTTCATTGTCTCGCAGTTTATCTAAACGTGAATACTGTGTGCAATATCGAGAAACCGATCTGGAATTTATTGAACGCTTAGCCGCAGAAGAAGGCATTTTTTACGCTTTTATCTATGAGCAAAACAAGCATACCATCGTATTTAGTGATGACAGCCAAACCTTAACAAAGCAGCCAATTCCCTATCCTTACAATGCAACCTCAGGTGGCGTAAGCAGTGAACCTTATATTCAACATTTACAGCTACACACTCAAATTGCGCCGTCAAATGTCAGCTTAAAAGATTACAGCTTTAAAAAGCCGCAATATAGTTTTTTAAGTCACAAACAAGGCGGTGAGATAGCTTATCAAGCGGGTGATTATGAGCATTTTGATGCCCCGGGTCGATACAAAGATGATGATGCTGGCAAAGCCATTAGCCAAGCAAGACTCGAGTATTTACGTCGAGACTCTATTGTCGCCACCGCTAATTCAAACATTATAGGTATACAAGCTGCTTCGTTATTTGATCTGATTGACCATAACCAAGATCATCTTAATCGAGATTGGTTTATTGCGTATTTTCAATGTGAAGGCAAGCAACCTCAGTCATTAGAAGAGGAAGGTGGGGAAGGTGCAACTACCTACAATAATACATTGACCTTGCTACCTGCACATAGACAATGGCGACCACAACCAAATGCCAAACCAAGAGTACACGGCCCGCAAATTGCGACCGTAGTGGGCCCTCAAGGTGAGGAGATATTTTGTGATGAATATGGTCGTGTAAAAGTACAGTTCCCGTGGGATCGTTATGGTAACAGTGATGATAAATCCAGCTGTTGGCTGCGAGTCAGTCATGATTGGGCGGGTGGCCAATATGGCATGCTAGCATTGCCACGGATTGGTCATGAAGTGATTGTTAGTTTTTTAGAGGGGGACCCCGATCAGCCCATTATTACCGGCCGAACCTATCACGCCGTCAATAACAGTCCGTATTCATTACCAGATAATAAAACTCGCACTGTAATTTGTAGTGAGACCCACCAAGGCCAAGGTTTTAATGAATTAAGTTTTGAAGATCAAGCAGGGCAAGAGCAAATATACTTACATGCGCAAAAAGATCTCAATTTGCTGGTACAACATGATCGCGCCGATCAAATATTGAATGATAAACATCTTGAAGTTGAACAACATCAGTTTAGTGAAATAAAAGTCAATGACTATGCCACGATCGATAAAGACAGCCGTGAACATATTAAAGCAGATAAATCACAAGTCACTGAGGCTAAACAGCATTTAAAGCAACAATCAGCCATGGTGCAAGCAGGTAGTGAAATTCATTTAAAAGCGGGCAGTAAAATTGTCATTGAAGCAGGGGCTGAGCTGACCTTAAAAGCAGGCAGTAGCTTTGCCAAAGTTGACCCTGCTGGCGTGCATCTATCTGGCGCTATAGTCAATATTAATTCAGGGGGGAGTGCCAGTCAGGGCAGTGAGTATGGCGGTAATAATCCCGCTTTGCCTTTTAATATATTGCAGCCTGAAATCTCCAATCCATTACCGTTACAACTCGCACCCGCAACCATGCAGATGTTGGCGGTGGCAAACATACCGCTAGTGCAATTATGTCAAAAACAAACCGATGGTAGCTGCCCATTAGCTGATTGTCCGTGTAGAGGGAAAAGCGAATGAGTGCTGCACAAATTCAGTCAATTTTAGATGAGTTTGCCCCAGCACAATTTGATTATTGGCTGATTGTCGATACAGTGCGCATACCTGATGCCTTTATTGAGTTAAATGAGGTGTTAACCATCATCGAGTCTAAGTCGTTATTTACGAACAGTGAGTTCGAACATTTACTAGATCAAAGTCCGTTAATGGTCAAAATAAAGGCAGATGAGGCAGCACTTAATGCATGGCTATACTTACCCGATTTTGCTAGCAGTTCTGTGGCCTTTGTCGTCGCAGCTCAAGATCAATCATCCTTAATTCATCATTTACAGCAATTATTATCGGTCAATATTAACGGTAAAAAGATGCTGTTCCGTTATTACACCAATGTGATTTGGCAACAAACCGCGACTCAACTGCTAGATGAAGATATTCAAACCATTTTAGGCCCTGCATCAGTATTAATTTGGGGCGATAAACAATTACAAGCTCAATCATTAACACGGCTGAGCTCACCAATTGACACTAATCAATACCACCTTATATCACCTATTTTTTTAGCATGGAGTTAATATGACGACGCATAAGATTAAAAAGGGTGAATGTTTAAGTATGATTGCTGAAAAATACGGTTTAGATATAAAGGTATTGGAGCAATTAAATAGCGATCAAATTAAAGACATTAATCTTATTTATGAAGGCAATGAACTAAAACTGCCTGATGAGATAGTGAATCCAATTGAGCTTGAAATTGATACACGAACGCAATTACCTGCAGCGCCGACTGAATGCGCCAATTTGCAAACGACCTGCTCGGTAGATAACGTGGATTATATTGATATTTTGTATATTCCTGCTCACCCCAAAACCGGCAAAAAAATGTGGCTTGCCATTACAGAGCAAACACAACAAGCAATTATGGCTGAAAAGGCAACATTGGCTGATGTGTATGTTAAGGACGATAAAATAGCCACGCTACAAAAATTATCCGACTTAAGTATTTTATCTAAATTTACCCGTAAGCCACATGATCAATTTTTAACTAAAACACAAAGCGATCGCTATCATGATTTACTACTGGCAAAGATAGTACTGCAATCTCAAGCAGAAGATTTTTATCAACACGGTGCTGATGATTTTGTCAAAACTTTAGCTGAACAAGAAGGTATTAACCTTGATGCTTGGTATCGTTATGAAAAGTATTGGCATATTTTAAATGAAACAATACGCAATTCGTTTACACCTGGTGTTGGAACTTATAATAATGCAGTTCTATTTTATGATTATGTAACGGATACAGAGAAAGTCCCATCTAAGAAAAAAATCTTGATGGGGCTTCATGCTGAATTAATTGAACATTTAGATGATGAAATCGTTAAATCAGAAAAATTGGCCGAAAAAATTGCCAAAAATCATAAAAGTGATGATGGTACTTATTTTGTGTATGACGAGAACTGTCGCTATTTCACTAGCACTAAACAAGTGGATATTAATGAATGGGTCAATAAATGGCATCAAGCGCGCTATAAAACCGATGTCGAAGTCGCCATTGATGATGTTGAAGATAATCAAAAATACTTAAAGGATGTTTGGGATGATGCGCTCAAAGAAGGTGCATCTGGTAAAAATATCCATTTTTCGAAGGATGGAGAAATTAGAGATAAGAGGTATTTGTTTGCCCACGCATTAATGATGATTAATCGTTTAGGTTATGTCACTAAAGAGCAATGTCTCACTGAAGCAGAGTTGATTGGCACAGAAGCTACTCACTGGGGGCCTGAGTGTTTAAACAAACAATATCCCGATTGGCGAAAATCAGATACCTTTTGGGGGACGGGAGCTAAGCCTAAAGCACTTGATTTTGTAAATAGTGATGATGATGAAAATATTGTTAATCAGATGTTTAAAGAATTGGGGGGTGGGCAAAATTTTAGCAATGATCACGCAAAAAATAAGATTACGGTAGAATCCCTATTAAATGAACAAGGTTTTGCCGATTGGAGTTTTTATACCTGCTTAGCACTAATTAAGGTGATTGATAAAACCTTCCATACCTTGCAAACAGAGCTAGCATCTGTGCTCGGCACTAAATACTCTCAACAAGGCGTAGAAAAAAACAATGCCGATAACGCGCCTAAGTTTTTACATAAATTAATTTGGGTTAAACAAGTCACGTTAGCGCGAATAGAAATATTAAAACAGCAGGCACATACCCGGGCTAAACAAGCGAACCTCAATTACATGATGCTTAAACAAGCTGAACAATTACCCCGTTACAGTTTGCTATGGGATGAAACACCCTATAAGCCTAAAGAAAAACGCTTAGGTAAACTGATTAATCAAGCGGGTGAACATGATTTACAAGTGGTCGAGTGTAGCTTGTTATCAGAAGGAGAGGTGTTCTGGATCAGAGGGCCAGCTTGGTATATGTCAACCGACTTGGTGACTAATCTTGGTCATGTAAAAGATATTACTCAAAAATTTGAAGCTGAGTTAATCAAGTCTACGTCTGAATCACCAGGTACTTCTCCCCAAAAAGTGCTGACTGATACATTAACTTCACTGGCAAAAGTGGAGAGTGAACTGTTCAACCTTTCTAAAACCGTTGCCAAATTTGACTCTATTTTTTGGCAAGATAATTATCACTGGCAAGGCGGCATAGGGCCTAATGGTCAATCAGCCTATGTCGTTAATGCTGGCGCACAATTTATGCGCTTTACCTCTGAATCATCAGGTATGTTGAACCAATCAACAAATTTAGTTGATAACTTTGCCACTAAAGTGGGTGTTGGCGGCGAAATTAAGGGGCAATTATCCATTTTAAGTGCACAAATGGATTTTGAGGTGTGGTTACCTTTTGTGGCTCACAATATCAATGCGACTAAACGCAAAGTGAAGGGCTATGCCTTAAGTATTCCTTATGAAATGACCGAGGCTGATAGCAATAAAACCCAAGTAAAAAAATATGATGCTGGAAATATTTGTGTGAATTTAAAAGGCAAAGTATATGGCATGGCGGGGGCCAGTTGTCAGTTAAGTACCAATGTTGCTTTTGGGCCAGCTGATACGGGTAACGAATTAGGTATCAGAGGCAGCAGTATTGCCATTGCTGATTATAATCAACAACCTAACCAGCAAGCTAAAGCCCGTTTGGTTGGTGCTACGTCAGAGATAAAAGGTGCTGCTGAGGCTAAAGCGGCCATTGATGTGTTTGCAGGGGTTGAAGCTGGTGGGGTGCTATCTTCCAGTGTCTATTGGCAAACCCCGCAAGTGACCTTGGCCCAAAACGAGCAAGAAGCTAAGCAAGGTGACACGCAAGAAGGCTCACAAAAGGGCCAAGCCCCAATAAGTAAAAATGATAACCCAATAACGGATTTATTATTGCTTGGCAGTCTCAGTGGTGAGTTTTCTGCCAGTTATGGGGCGGGATTTGGCGCTGAATTTAGGGTGACCTTTCAAGCGGGCTTTATTGTGATTGTAACAGCAGCCAGAGCCGTATTGGGCCCAGGTTGCAGTGGTAAAGTCGGTATTAAATTACATCATACTAATGCGGATCGATTTATAGGGTGCCTATTAGGCATATTGCAACAATCGGGATTTAAGCGTTTAGCCATATTCGGAGATGTCGATAAAAACGGGGTTAACCAAGACTTCATGATGCTGAACGATCTATTGTTGGTGGCAGTGTCGTTAGGCCTAACCCTAGGAGAAGTATTATTGTTCCCATTGGTGAGTTTATCTGAGTACAAAAAAGAGGTGTTGTCAGAAAAATATGCGCCGTTTTTGGCGAGGCGTATTACTGATACAGAAAAAGAGCAAGTGATGAAAGCATGGGTGACCACCATGCCACCTGAAACACTAGGGAATTTGTTTTTGTGTTTAATTCAAGAGCAATCCGTGGATGTTACTACAGATTATGCGCTCAATTACGCTAAATCCATTTATAGTAATGATGCTAGAGATGAGTTGAAAAAAGCCAGTGATCTTGTATTGGCAGATAATCAATTACAGATGAATGCAATATTACTGATGATGGGTTGGATCGCGCCTAGCAGTGATAAGGATCCATTAGCGGCGCAAAAATGCCGTCAATTTGAAAAAACCTTGATGAAAATGGGCACTGATATAGAAACTATTCCGGGAGCCACCCAGCAGTGGCAAATCTTTACCGAGAATTGGTTGAAGTTAAGGGATTTTGTCAATAAGTTTGATAACGAAGAAGATGAGTTCTTTAAAATTTTTGATAAACATTCAAAATTTCTTTGCAGAAACATGACGCGGTTTCACTATATTCAATACCAACGTATAACGGTGGGTATGGCTAAACAAGAGAGGTATATCAGCTATTACGCAGCTAAGGATGCTGAAAACCAAGAGATACCGCTCACCAAAGATGAGCACATTACTGCCCGTAATAATTTAAAACTCATCATTGAGCGTGTTAATGCCAAACAAGTGAATTGGAGTCACAATGATCAATAGAATAATTGCTGTTATCAGTATTTGTTGTCTGATGAGTGCGTGTGGCCCTTCTCGACATGACATAGAGTACCAAAAGTTAGAAACTTTTTTAGCCGCGAATCCTGTCTCTGAGCCCGTCACGCCGGTGAACATTGCCAGCCAATATTCTAAATTGGATAAATTGTATTTTGCGGTATTGGCCTATCAACAAGATAGATATGCTGATGCAAAAATATTACTTGCCCCTTATGTTGAGCAAAATGATGCAGATGCGCTTTTTTGGCATGCAAAAATTATTTATGCATCGAGTATCAAGAATACACCTATTGCTGCACGTATGTTATTGGAGTCGATAAAACAGGGCAATCCTTATGCCATGATGGCATTTTCACCTGAAGAGGCGATGTGTCAAAGATACTTCTCCAGTTATTGTGATGAAAAATATATTACGATGGCGCAGCAAATATTTGCAGAGCAAGCACAAACAACGGGTGATGTAAGAGCTGTCTATTACAGCAAGATGCTACCTGTAGATTACAGTGTTCGAGTCGACGCGATTATCGAAGCCGCCAATAATCATTATTACTATCCGCTATTTGATTATGCAAAACTGCTTTTTTACGATGCAAATCAATATGAACTTGAGTTAAGGATAAAACTCTTGACCTATTTAGCCCATCATAACTTCATTCCAGCGATTGATTCATTAAAGGGCCATTACTCTAAACAAGCTAGAGTATTGAAAACAAAAAAAAATAATGAGTATTATAAGTTAGTTGAGCAGGGGATGCGACTTGGTTCAAGAAAAGCATGGGCAAGTCATTATTTTAATGAAGAAGATAATAATGTCTCAAATTTTGATTTATACGTGATAGCACAAACCATATATTTATTATCCAAGAGTGATAGATATTTAAAATTTACATTGTCGTTACATGGAGAAGAAAAAATAAGAGCTGAAATACTCGCCCAACAAAACATAGATAACATGAATATGGTGCTTTATACCGACGCAGCCCATGCCAGATAGCAAAATTGATTGAGAGCCGTTATGAAATGTAATGGCTTTTTTTATATCAATAAATGAGGCTGTATCACTCTATTTAATACCAACGTACAACTGTGGGTATGGATAAACAAGAGAGGTATATCAGCTATTATTCAGGTCAGTAGATGTGGATTACTGTCTGGTTATACGCCTTTTGGGCAAGCTGAACATTATCAAAAATTAGAAGTTTTCTAGCTGTTACTTTATCTCTGAATCTAACGTAAATATTTCTAAATTGGAAAAAATATGAATAATTTCGAAATAAAGAAACGAGAACCATTATTAACAGAGGATGTTTTTAATGAGAAAACCATTAATTATTTTGAAGACACTATAAATGATATTGAATATTTCGAATTAATTGATAATTCAACGAAGCCGCTTATACATAGAAAGCGGATTAGTTGGACTGTTTTTAGTGAATATTTTGAAAAGACAATTCTTGATTACTCTGCGGGTTGCCCAATTTCTGAAGTTGTTCAGCGCATGCGCGATAGTTTAGCGTTTTATACAACCCATAAAGATAAATTCCCAAATGATGTTTTACAATATTGGGAACCTGATGCTTACCAATATTTACTATGGCTATACAGTTTGGCAGTGATGACCGGAGAGTCTCAACAAATAGTCTCAATTACGCGCTGGCTGGCAAAAAATAATATGGGAGATGATGATCCTTTACTCAGTATTTTACTTGCTCGCTTGGGGATTGAGGGATTACCAAGACAAGAAGAATTAGTTTTTCCCAACTCGTATAAACATTTATTTGATGCGATAAAAGGTGATGGTGTTAATCCAACCAAAGAAGAACGACAGCAAAGTCTCACTTTGTACCTAAAGGGTTGGTATAAAGGTATGAAGCATTGTTATTGGTACAACCGTCATAAAGGACGTTTCCCAACCTTTTTTGGCTATTGGGCATTTGAGGCTGGATTAGTGACGTTATTATATGATTTAGATGATAGCAGCTATCGACATATGTTGTATTACCCTGCAGATTTTGTAGATTATGCCCGAGCACAAGGCTACAACAAGATAAACTTTACAAAGCATCACATACTTTTTGCCGGTGATGAATGCCCTTGTGATGGTGTTTGGTGGGCTAATTTAAGCAATGACAAAGTGTTTCTTAAAAAAGGTGAGCGTATTCCTGCACCTGCTCAGAATAAAAATGAACATACCTATTTTTGGATTAACCAATAATATGAATTAAGTTGATGGTCAGTTAAGCTTTATTTATTAAGGTGTACTTTTGATAGTACACCTTAATTTTTATGTCATAAATTCCTACTTTCTCGGTCTTTTAATATAACGCTGCTAATTATGGCACGGTAAATCCCTGTTTATTAATTGAGTGAGGTTGTTTATGAAACAGTTATTATGGTCATTATTGTTAGTTTTCATGGTGAATATACAGGTATCTGCAGAGCCTTTTACCCAAGCGGCTTTTGAAAAGGCTATTGCAGAAAATCAGACCGTGCTAGTTGATATTTATGCTGATTGGTGCTCGACTTGTCGTAAGCAGCAACAAATATTAGCCGATTACTTTGCTGCCCATCCAGAGAGTAAGATTAAAAAATTCCAGCTTAATTTTGATACTCAAAAAGAGTGGGTAAGCTATTTTAAAGCGCCGCGCCAATCAACGTTTGTTGCGTACCAAGATGGTAAAAAAGTGTGGTTTGCAGTTGCTGAGACCAATAAAGAACGCATCTTTAATAAGTTACAGTCATTAGAGGTGAAATAAATGGAATTAACGGCGATCCCTTTAGCTTTTATTGCAGGGTTGCTGAGTATTCTCTCGCCTTGTGTATTACCTATGCTACCAGCGGTGACGGCAGCATCAATGAACAGTAATCGTGCTGGATTATTGAGTTTGGCATTAGGACTTAGTTTATCTTTTGCATTAGCCGGAACAGTACTGACTTTTGTATTATTAAGTCTAGGTATTTCCACTGAGTGGTTACGTTATTTCTCAATTACATTGATGATATTGATGGGCTTAGCTTAGTGATCCCTCAATTAAATGACAAGTTGTCATTTATGTTGTCTAGATTAACCAGTAACGCCGCAAGTCAGCAATGGCAGGGGGATTCTGTTGCGATGCAATTGGTTATTGGGGCATCACTTGGTTTAGTTTGGTTGCCTTGTGTGGGCCCTACATTAGGTACAGCAATTGCCTTAGCGTCGACAGGACAGAGTATTCCTTTAGCATTTATCGTGATGCTAACTTTTGGCTTTGGAACCGCCTTACCACTCATTATCATTGGGTATATGTCAGCGAAACAGTTCTCTAAAATAGGTAACATAGCGGCTAAGAGTAAATATATCCTCGGCATTACCCTTATTTTATTAGGGCTCGCTATTTTGACAGGAATTGATCGCGAGTTAGAGAAGTTGGCGTTATCTATTTTACCTGACTTTATAACTGAAATATAAAATGAATCTTTATAAATTTAAGCCCTTAACTTATAAAAGTTAAGGCTTTATACATTCCCAAGCTACCTAGGTATAATAAGCTGCTTGTTCCGGCTGCGGATTCAAATACAGTTGTAGTGCAGTACTGTTTTGTAACCATAGCTGATAAATCGAGCTGCGTTGATTTGCTTCGGTTGAACAATCTACATTCCAGCGTTTTAGAATATATTGCGCCAGTGCTATGCGAGTCTTGATCACTAATCTGCCTTGGCTCATACCGTAATCTAATTCTATGGCACTTGGATGGGCTATATTATGCGGGTGTGGCACCAGTTCAAGTTCTATTGTTTGCTGCCATTGCTGATCATATTGCTGATGTTGTTCATCAGTAATGATTTGCTCAGACAAGCTTGCACGAACAATTCGTGAGATGACGAAGTCTCTAAATTGCTGGCTCAAACAATCAAATGCTCGCACGTGTAAACGTAAGCCACTATCTGCAATGGCGTGTGGCACAATGGTGCGTTTAGTATTGCCAGTCGTTAATGAAACATATTCTATTTCTATCGCTTTATTATTCAGTAACGCACGACTAATACAGGCAAACACTTCAACATTGGGCATATTAAGTTGAGTGCAGCTTTGGTAGTTTAATCCCGTAGTATTAGTATCTTGATAAGCTAATTTGGCCAAAGCAGCTTTGGTGTCATGTACAAATAAGGGACGAAACTGGTTTGCTTGGTAATAACACTTTTGCTGATGATCGTAGACAAAATTTTGCGGTGCAGTATCACGGTATAAATTAATGTCTTGGGTAGCCGAAAAGAGTCCAAGCTTAAACTGTTGAACAATTTCTGCGCGGGTAAAGTGACCCTGAAACATTAATTTGAAATCAATAAATTTGAGTCGGTCTTGTTGTACAGAGGGGATGAAACTGTTCATTGAGTCCTGTATCTAAAAAGAAAAATGCGCGGCAGTATGCTTGATTTTAGATACTGCTGCAATTTGAGTTTGTTTAAATATTGCGCGTTCAAGGTGTTTTGTTATTCAAGTGCTGTATATATGACCAGTAACCCATGAGAAGTATCTACATAGGGGGTACTTTGTTAATTGTTATCGCTAACATACCAATGTTTTCTGGCGATTAATGGTTCAATATATTGGCTATTTGGCATTTTACTGGCTTGTTGTTGTTTGGCGTTATAACTAATAAGTGGACTCGCTAAATGTACTTCGCCAAATACGATAATGGGTAAACTTGCATTACGACATGCAATCTTTTTATTTTTACCTGTACCGAGTTTTGCTTGATAACAGTCATAATAGGGCTGGACTCGGGCAATCCTGCGTTCAACGATGCACTGTTTACTATTCAAACGAGCAATAAGATCGATCTCATGGTTAATTCGCTGCTCGCGCTGATTTTCGTCTAATTGTTCAAGTTCGAACTGCCTTGTTTTACGGCTTTCTTCTAACTCTTTTATGGCATCTATTTTGTTGAGTCGTCTGACTATTGGCCGTATTGACCAATAAAAGTAGATACTGAGATCTTGCTCTAATAGGTATATCGGCCTAATTAACTGTTGATACATGAGGTTAGGGAGCAGATCGTGTAACACTTGGTGTGCTGTTTGACGGTTTTTAAAACTGCTACGCACAAACTCTGCAAACGTTTGCTTTTGTTTATTAATTTCTTCTATTAATGCCTGTATTGGCTGTTGCTGATTTTTTGGAATAGCAATAACACCCGGGAATCGCTCTACGAGCCGAGTTGATTGATCTATTTCTGCTTTAAAACTGGTGAATGCGCGATACGTTTGCGCATCTTTAATTATCTCATCATCACCATCTTGGGTGACAAGTATCTTTTCGGGTAACGACTCATGAGCCGATACGCCAAATTTTGCAATACTAGGTAAATAGCGATAGCTAGTGTGCTCACATAATTGTTGTGCTAATTGGGTCGTTAACATGCTAATGCGGTGATAAGTTTGCTCTAGAAATGCAATAACGGCTTCTGGCTGTTGTTTATAGGTAATACTCATATTAATAGCCCATTAAAAATTGATAAACCAAAAGAGATTCAAATAGTTGTTATTACTATTTCAGATATGAGTAAGGCTGTCAATTCATTGATTTAATAAATATTATTTTACTACATACAGTCTATTTTCTATGTGTTTACTAATGAATTAAAGCAATATCTATACTGTTTTAAATAATCATTAATGTACTACTAATCTAGTTGTCTTTATAAATTTATGTGCTTATACAAACGGTGTTAGATAGCCGTGACCATTCATCAGTTATTTTGACCGCTTGTCATATATTGAGCATGTTTGTGTGTGGTTCAGTTAGCTTGTAATCAATCTTAATGATTAAGGAGTTACTGATGACAACTCATGCATCTCGTTACAGCGCTTTAATTGACGTATATCTTAGGCCCAAAAGTATTTTTTCTGAGTTGACTCAATACCGACAAGTCGGCTGGTTGGCGTTGGCGGTATTAGCTTTATTTGTTGCAGGCATTAATTACTTTTTTGTAGATGGTATGTCATTACATTGGTTAGTTGAGCAACAAATGATGCAAATGAATGACTTAAACATGAATGAGCGCAAGGCTACTGCAAATATGCTAGTTGAACTTGCACCCAATATGGCGCTGATTACATTGTTAAGCAGTGCGGTATTTATTGTCGTGATTGTGGCGCTTAATGGGCTATACCTGTATGGATTAAGTCAGTTTAAAATTTTATCTTCTAGCTATCAATATCAGGATTGGTTTGCTTTTAGTATTTGGTGTTTTATGCCTTTAGCAATTAATGCATTGGGCTTGTTTATATTCGTATTAATGGCACCAAGTCCAGACGTGTCTCTGTTACTGGCCGATTATGCATCGTTAAATCAACTATTTTTAGGACTGCAACCACAATCTTCATTTTTTGAATTAACGCAAACAATTAACCTGTTTTATTTGTGGGTGATTGCTATCACTAGCATAGGCATCAAGCAATGTTGTCAGGTCGATATCATTAAAGCTGTATTTATTGCCTCACTTCCCTATGTATTGCTATTTAGTGTTTGGTTTGTATTAGCCATATAGGAGCGGGTAATGAAAATATTTTCAATAAGTTGCATTAAAGCGGCTTATTTATCACTATGGCTATTTTGCATTTTATTATTGCTACTGATTTAAGAGACTCATATGAAAAAATTACTCGTACTCATTGTGATGCTTTTCTTAATATTTGGTTTAATTAAATGGCGTCAAATATCAATGAATAGTGTGCCTGACGTTATGATTACTGAGGTCTCACACGCGCAAATTAGCGATACGATTCTAGCTTCAGGTAATTTGAGTTTTAACACTGAAATAAAACTTCGATCAGAGATAACAGGTATTGTAACGGCCATTTATGTAGATGAAGGGCAGTATGTTAAGCAAGGTCAGCTTTTACTTGAGCTTGATCCCACTTCATTTAAAGCGGAGGTGGATAGAAACCAAGCGTTGGTTAACCGTCAACAAATTGAAATTGAACGAGTACAGGCTTTAAAAAATGAACTATCAAGGCAACTTTTATTAAAGCAATCTTTATATCAGCAAAAGTTAGTGAGTGATGATGAGATTGCGCGGTTACAAAATGAATTACAACTTGCTGATATTGGTGTTAATGCAGCACTGGCTCGGTTATCTCAAGAGCAAGCTTTACTTGATTTTGCGAATGATAGATTAGCGAAAACAAGGTTTGTGGCCGCGATGGATGGGTTGATTGCTTCTGTTGATATTAAGGTCGGTGAAACGGTCGTAGCTGGCACGACCAATATTGTTGGTTCATCATTAATGACACTAGCAGATCCTGAGTCAATTTTAGCCGAACTTCGTATTGATGAAGCTGACATTGCTAATGTTCAGCTAGGTCAAACAGTTAATGTCTTTATTGCATCGGCACCTCATCAAAAATTAACTGCCAGCGTGACGAGTATTGCTGCTTCAGCAAGAGCGCACCCACGAACTCAGAGTTTATATTTTAAAGTGAAAGCGCTGATAAAAGACAATTCAATGCTTTTTCCTGGTATGAGTTGCCGCGCCGAAGTGATTACAGCCAAAAGTGAATTGTCTGCCGTTGTGCCATTATCTGCTGTCGGAGTGGAAGGGGAACAATATTATTTGTGGATAGTTGAGGCGGGTATTGCGAAGAAACAATATGTCGAACTGGGCATGGCAAACGAAATGCTACAAATCATTAAGCAGGGCGTACAACAAACTCAACAAGTGGTTATTGGACCTGCTCGTGTGATGGATCAATTAGTTGAAAATATGAGTGTTAATAGCCTTAATTCAGAGGTGACTTATGATTGAACTCATTGATGTCAGTAAACAATACCTGTCGGGTGAGCAGGCTTTTATCGCTTTACATAACATTAATTTGAAAATTGATAAGAATGACTACCTTGCCATTACAGGGCCATCAGGCAGTGGTAAATCAAGTTTAATGAATGTACTGGGTTGTTTAGATACGGCCAGTAGTGGTCAATTAATGTTTGAACAACAAGATGTGGCTCATTTTGATGAGGCACAACTCGCATTAATGCGTAATCAAACCATTGGCTTTATTTTTCAAAGTTTTCATCTATTACCTAGGATATCTGTGCTTGAAAATGTGGCATTGCCACTTATTTATCAATTTCAAACTAAGAAACAGCGAATTGAACGGGCGATGGGACAGTTAGAAAAGGTGGGGTTAATCGATAAAGCTATGAATTTACCCTCGCAGTTATCTGGTGGTCAGCGTCAGAGAGTCGCAATTGCAAGAGCATTAGTCACGGAACCTCAGGTGTTATTAGGTGATGAGCCAACCGGTAATTTAGACAGTAAAACAACCACAGAAATAATGGCATTGTTTGATTGTCTTCATCAGCAAGGGCACATCATTATTTTAGTGACCCATGAAAATGATATCGCTCAACATTGTTTGCGTAGAGTTGAGTTAGTTGATGGTCAAATTGTTGAAGATTGCCGGCAACCAAGGAAGGATTATGCATAATTTTTTTCACTTGATGGTTGAAAGCTATCGCAGTGCATTTGTTTCTTTGTCATCACAAGGATTACGGAGCGCTTTAACAACGCTAGGCATTATCATTGGTGTAGCTGCGGTGATTGTCGTTATTGGGGTGATGAATGCGCTTGCAAGTAATGTCACAAAACAATTTGATGATCTAGGCAGTAATATGGTGAGTTTACGCGCTGATACTCGTCTTGATGAAGCGTTACTTGGTGTGGAAAATAGACTTAAATATGCAGATTATCAGTTGCTTAAAAGTCGAATGACAAATATTGAAGTCATGGCGCCTGTCATGTCACCGATGAGCTCATTCTTAGAAGTACAATATGGCCAACATGTGAGTCGAACTCATATAAAGGCGACAAATGCGCAGTATCAGCAAGTGGTACAACTCTATCCTCAATATGGCAGATTTATTAATCATAGTGATGATATACGTAGGCGGCGTGTTGCTGTTTTAGGCGTATCGGTTGTTGAGCAACTTAAATTACCACAAAACCCCGTCGGTCATTATTTAATGCTCGCAGGTGACTGGTTTAAAATTATTGGTGTTGCAGAAGCAAAAGGCAGTTTATTTGGCATTGATCAAGACAATTATATTATTACCCCTTTTAGCACGTTTAGATCAATTTATAATGACTATGCAACTGAAAATATTGAAGTGTTGTTTATTCCACATAATATCAATCAAACAGATGATATTATCGATAATATGCGTGACATTTTGCGTAATAAATATAAGTTAAGTAGTCAAGAGAGTGATTTTTTTAAATTTGAAACGGCAGATAAATTAAAACAGCAATTTAATCAAATTTTTGATTCAGTGACGATAGTGGCATCTGCGGTAGTAGGGATTAGTTTATTGGTGGGTGGCATTGGTGTCATGAATATTATGCTAATGACGGTGACTGAAAGGACCCGTGAAATTGGCATTCGTAAAGCATTAGGAGCAACCCCTAATACCATTAAATTGCAGTTTCTGATTGAAGCTGTTTTATTGTCATTTTTTGGCGGTGTCATTGGTCTCTTTTTAGGCGTGAGCCTGACCGCTTTTATCCTGTTATTTATTCCGGGGAATGCCGCATTTTCGATTCCGTTCTGGGCGATGATTTTGTCATTAAGTTTCACTGCTGTGATTGGGATTGTGTTTGGATTGGTGCCAGCTATTAAGGCTGCTAATCTCGATCCTGTAGATGCGTTAAGGTACGAATAAATAACATCATAATAATTAATTGCTAAGGATGTGTATGACGACAATGATATTGAAACAACATATCAAACAGATGTTTTTAGTGAGTTCATCTGCGAGTCGTGCTTATTGGTTAGCGATGGTATTTTATTTGGCCTGCCATGCTGTATTTGGATGGATGGCGGTGTCTTTCGTGTTGCCATCATTAATGATTAATATACCAGTTTTTGTTTTGCGGCAATTAATTGAAACTCTGCTTATATTTATTGTGTTGCATTTTTTTGTAAGAGCTTACCTTAAGCTTTATTTTATTCATGCGCGTTTAACGATAAAGTGTTTTGCTCAGACAGCGGCTTACTTGGCTATAGTGGCTATTGCTAATAGTTTATTGCAATATGGGATCATGAAATTAGCGATATTTAGTCAATTTGATATCCAAAACATTCAATTTATGACAGGTGATAAGACTGCCGCTCATCATGCAAATCTACAGCAATCAATGTTATGGATTGTGATGATAATTGAACAGTATCTGTTTTTATTGATATGTACAGCTCTCTATTATTTTTGGCACCAATGGTTACAACACCAACAATTACAGCAGCAATTAAAACAAGCGCAATTCATCAGTTAAATCCACACTTTTTGTTTAATGCATTTAATACCATTCGAGCTTTAATATATGAAGATAAGGACAAAGCCGCAGAGGCGGTGACTCAGCTGTCTGAAATCTTTCGCGTGCAATTACAGACTAATTTACGCCAAAAAGTCACATTAAATGAAGATTGGAATTTAGCTCAGAAGTATTTAGCGATAGAACAGATGCGCCTAGAAGAGCGATTGCAGATTAAAATTGAGATTGATGAATCATGTTTAGTTCAGAAACTGCCGACTTTAACTTTGCTGACGTTGGTTGAGAATGCCGTCAAGCATGGAATTGCCCCCAATCAGGACGTTGGTTATCTTGCTATTTCTGCAACTCATAATGAGTCTGGCTATTGGCAGTTAAAGATTATCAATAGTGTTGGCAGCAGAAAAGCAAATAAATCAAATGGTACAGGACTTAGCAATATTAAACAGCGTTTACAGTTGATGTTTTCAGACCGAGCCGCAATTACTTGGCAATTATCAGATAATCAATTTTGTGTCATCATGCAATTACCTTGGAGAAAGCAATGACTCAAAATATCAAGGTGTTAATTGTAGATGATGAGAGGTTAGCAAGGGCCGAGTTGGTTAGATTATTGCGTAAACAGCAGTATGTTACAGATATTTATGAAGCTAATTGTGCTGATGATGCATTAAAGCAGTTATCAGCCATGACATAGATATCGCATTTTTAGATATTGCTATGCCTGAGATCAGTGGTTTGCAATTAGCACAGCAGCTCCCAAACCATCTTCATTTTGTATTTTGTACCGCTTTTCATCAGCATGCCGTTGATGCATTTGATTTAAATGCCCTTGATTACATTGTTAAACCAGTGGTAGAACAAAGGCTGGTTCAAACGCTTGAGCGTTATATCGATAAATCTAGAATTGTGCCGTCGATAAATGCAGAGTGCTTTTTAGATGATAATCACGGTTTATTACTTAAGTTTGGTGAAAATGCAGAGATTGTTAGGCTATATGAAATTGAGCTGTTTGAGTCAATTGGAAACCATGTTGCTGTCTATTGTGAACAGGGAAAGGCTTTTTTATACGCAAGTTTAACTAAGGTCGAGACACGCTTAGATCCTAATCTTTTTTTTAAAGCGAATCGCAGTGAGATTATTCGTATTGAGCATATCGTCAGATTAGAGAATGCTATTAGTGCAGGTGGTTTGGTGGCTGTTATGCAATCGGGGAAACAAATAGAGATTAGTCGGCGTCAGGCACAAACACTTAAACAGAGGTTTAATCTTTTTTAGGTTTGCGTTAGCTTAACGTTATCTTTTTTATTGGGGAATTTTATGAAAGTCAAAGCGACAGCTCGGTTATCATTTGAGTTAATGACAGCGGCAGATGCTCATTTAATGCATGAGCTTGATCAAGACCCAGAGGTGATGCGTTACATTAATGGTGGTGTGATGACGAGCTGGCAAAGGATAAATGAATTTTTTGTGCCAAGAGTAAAAGGTTTTACCAATAATGAACAAGGGTGGGGGTTATGGAAGGTCATGACGCACAGCGTTCAGGAAAACTTGTTAGCGGATGAGGACCCCTATTTTATTGGTTGGGTGCTTGTTAGACCTATGGATTATTATACAGATGAACCTAGGTTTCATGATTTAGAGGTTGGCTGGCGCTTTAAGCGCAAAACCTGGGGATTAGGTTATGCAACTGAAGCGGCGTTAGCGATTACAGAAGCTTTAGTTTTACAACCACAAATTACTCATCTTTCTGCTATCGCTTTAGAAGGTAATCTTGCATCAATCAATATTATGAAAAAGTTAGGGATGGAGTTTGTTGAGACTAAAACAGAATTAATCAATGGTTTAACTGAAAAGGTGGTCTATTTTACAAAAAAGGTATAAAAAAAGGACAATTAACTTAAATTCATTTTTGTTGTTAATTGCCGTAGCGGTATAATAAATCTCGAAAAATTAATATTGATTAGTGTTTTAGTCAAACACTCTAATGAGTTCAAAATTGCAGCAAAAATTCCTTTCTAATTTATTTTCTGAACATAAACATTTTCGTTTATTTATACTGATATTTTTTCCTTTTTTATTGCTCTTTTTGGCTGCGCTGTTTTTGTACAATTTGCATAATCAACAACTTGTAAAAGCTCAAATTAGCGAGAGGTTTGATGATATATACAATGTGACACAACGTTTTGGTTCACATTATGACAACACTGATAGTTTATATTTAAACAAGGGTATTCATTACATTAACCATGTTGGTGTAATGGTTAATAAGTCCGGTGAAGTAAAAGTGCTTTCAACTGGCTTGAATAAGTTGTCTAAACGGTTAAATGATCTCGCCCCTCATTATGTGTGGACGGTTGCCGCATTAGAAAAAACATCACCAGCTAATAATTACGCGCATTTTAAGCCATTAAGACCCGAGTATATAAAGCTTAATGAAAATGAAAAAGATCAGTCCTCGTGGATAGATGATATTGTTAAAAAAGAAGACTTAGTTGATACCTATAAAGATTTTTATAGCTGTAATCTTAAAATATCAGAGCCTTATGTGGAAAACGGCAGTAATGAGAAGATCCGTTCGATTTATTACCCCGTATATACAAATAGGGCACTTGCTTCATTATTAGTCGTAGATTTAAAAGTTGGGATTATCAGTCAGATCATTTCTGATTTTAATGATGAATATTTTACTTTCTTACAACGTGAATCTAATTTAAGTGGACTTAGTATTTCGTTTCTATTGCCTTGCTCATCAGAAGGGGTCGTTATTATAGGTATTAATTATAAATATCTCGTGGCTACCTCAGGGATATTGTCGCTATTTATGTCGTTTATTGTTTCAGTATTTGTGCAATTGATTAAATTTAGACGTATGCGATTACATCGAGACCATATGACTAATTTTTTCCGTCGTGATTACTTTGAAGCGAAATTACAGACGATGAAAGTTTTCAGTATTCTCATCATCGATATTGATCATTTTAAACAAGTTAATGATAACTATGGTCACAAGATGGGGGATGAGGTGATTAAAACGGTTTGTCGTCGCCTGCGGGCACAAATTCGTAATGATGATGTTGCCATCCGTTGGGGAGGGGAAGAGTTTTTAATTTCATTTAGTTATATGACTAAAGCGCAGCTATTTGATAAAGCTGAACAACTGAGAATGGCCGTTGAACAAGAAGCGATTAATAGCTTAACAATTACAGTTTCTATTGGGGGAACTTGTAGTCATGAGCTTTCTTTTGTCGATGTATTTAATGTGGCAGATAAAGCGTTATATAGTTCTAAACAACAAGGACGTAACCAAACAACAATTGCTTGAAAAATAGTCACTTAGTCAGTTGAATGTATTACATTTAAGCTTTAACTAAGGTTAATATGCTTAAAATTGCCTAACGCTCACTAGACAAACCGTGTTGTTGCTTTTTTTTAAGATTTAGCTAGACACTTATTGTTGGAATTTTAGGCATATAAGTCATGTTAAATTATAAATTTACACAATATATTGATGCGAATATTATTCGAAAAAGTGTTATTTCATTTTGTAAGATACTAATTCTTAATGCATTTGTTATTTTTAGTGGCTTGGCTTTTTATAATTATACGCAAATGCAAAGTATTGCTGATGAGATTAGTGATACATACACTCAGGTATTTGATTTAGCAGCGGATTATGCAATCTATTTTCTTAATACAGAAACTCGCGAAAGTCGATTAGGTTTTAAACAAGACGGCGATATAGGCTTATTCATTAATAAAACGGGACCAGTGAAAGATTTAAGTGTTGGTATACAGGGCATTACCAATAAGTTAAAGACGATCATTCCTGATCATTTACAGCTTGTTGCGGCATTTGAAAAGTCTAAAGCTGATAACATTGATTATGGTTATTTTATGCCTATGCGCAGTAATTATGCAGCATTTAATAAGATGAATACTCAGTTGACCATTGGTCAAATATTGAGTCGTAATCGGGTCGAAATTGATATATATAAGCACCTAGAGCGCTGTAAAATGAAAATGTCACCAGCTTACTTTGAAGACTATAGCGGTGAACATTTACGTACTATTTATTATCCGGTGTACATTAATAAAAAAGCACAGACTTTATTGGTCATTGATATTAAAGAAAGTTTTATCCATGATTTTATTCAAAAAAATAATCTTCATTATTTTAGTTCGTTAATGTTAGCTAAGGTGCCGCAGCATGTGTCTTTGCCACTATCACTGCCGTGTGAACAGAAACTAGACAATTATATTGGCGTAGACATACTAGATTTCTTTATTAAGTTTTGTGTTCTGACCTTGGTTATTAGCTTGGTTATTTTATGCTTAGTGACTTGTTTTCAGTATCGCAGTTATTTATTACAACACGATTTAATGACCATGTTTTATCGTCGTGATTACTATCAAAATAAATTAAATAAATTCAGATGTTTCTCTATGCTAATTATTGATATTGATAATTTTAAGCAGATTAATGATCATTATGGTCATTTAAAAGGGGATCAGGTTATTAAAGCCATTGCGCATAAAATCAATAATAAAATGCGTAAAACGGATATTGCGATTAGATGGGGCGGTGAAGAGTTTGTATTACTGTTTAGTCAAATGTCAGCTAGTCAACTTGAAGCCAAGGCCGAAAGCATTAGATCGCATATCGCAGATGAAATGATTGAGCAGTTACCTATTACCATATCGATTGGTGGTATCTGTATTGAAGACAGTGATTTTATTAATGCATATAAACTTGCTGATATCGCGTTATATCAAGCTAAAAGAGCTGGACGCAATCAGGTTGTGATTCATTCTAATGGCAGTTCAGAATAGCGTTAAACATTAAATTACTGAATTATAAGTAAATAAACATCTTTCAAACGATCGTGTTAAACGCTTGTTTGAAAATTGTTGCATATTTAAATTGTTTGTGACGTAATAGAGCTATGTTAACTAGTCGGATGAGTGACTACTATGAGCTTACGTACACAACTAAAAAAAATTCTACCGAGCATTTCAACAACGGAGCAGGAAGCCCTAGATGCGGGTGATGTGTGGTTGGAAAGCTCAATTTATCAAGGTAATCCAGATTTTTACACATTGCGTGCAATTCCTGACGCAAAATTAAATGAAGAAGAACAAGCTTTTTTAGATGGCCCAGTACAAACTTTACTTGAAATGATTGATGATTTTGAAATCCAATCAAGTAAACATTTACCTGAACAAATTCTAAGTTACTTAAAGGAAAATCGTTTTTTTGCGCTAATTATTCCGAAATCATTTGGCGGTTTAGCGTTCTCTCCTTATGCCAATTCAACGATTGTTGCGACAATTGCTGCAAAGAGTTCTGCTGTTGCGGTAACGGTAATGGTGCCTAATTCACTCGGTCCTGGTGAGTTATTGATGCACTATGGTACGCAAGAACAACAGCAACAATGGTTACCTCGTTTAGCTAATGGTCGTGAAATACCATGTTTTGCACTAACAAGTCCTGAAGCTGGCTCTGATGCTGGTGGTATTCCTGACATAGGTGTCGTGACTAAAGGTGACTATCAAGGTAAAGAAGTGCTCGGATTATCAGTATCTTGGGATAAACGCTATATTACCTTAGCGCCCATTGCTACTGTACTTGGGCTAGCATTTAAGGTTCAAGATCCGCAAGGATTACTTGGTGGCAAAGTGAATTTAGGTATTACTTGTGCACTTATTCCTAAGAGCCATCCTGGTGTTCAGTTAGGTAATCGACACGATCCTATGGGGATCCGTTTTTATAACGGTACAACCCGCGGTGAAAATGTATTTATTCCTATGGATTTCATCATCGGTGGTCAAAACAATATTGGCCGCGGTTGGCAGATGCTCGTAAGTTGCTTAGGTGCAGGACGAGGCATATCTCTGCCTGCACTCGGTGTTTCAGTTAGTCAGGCAGCATTTAAATCATCAGCAGAATATGCTGCTGTCCGTGAGCAATTTGGCCTAGCGATTGGCCAGTTTGAGGGGATTCAAGAAAAGCTAGCTGACATTGCAGGTAAAACATACTTGCAAGAGTCTATGCGAGTACTGACCACTGAAGGTTTAGGCTTAGGGTTAAAACCATCGGTTGTGACTGCCATTGCAAAATACCATATGACTGAAATCGGACGTGATGTACTTGATTCAGCAATGGATATTCAAGCGGGTAAAGCAATTCAATGTGGCCCACAAAATACACTAGCTTCTGGTTATGTGGCTCAGCCAATTGCCATTACAGTAGAAGGTGCCAACATTTTAACCCGTAATTTGATGATTTTTGGTCAAGGGGTAATGCGCTGTCATCCTTATTTACAGCCTATGGTGGAGTCTATCCACAGCAATGAGGCGAATGCAGAAAAAGAATTTAATCGTCTGTTCGTTAAAACGGTTGGTTATAGTAGTCGCAATGCACTAAGAGCGTTTGCTTTAGGGTTAGTAAACTCATCGGCTAAATCAAGTTCAGAGATCGCTGAAGTGATTGAATATGAGAAGAAGATCAAATTGTTGGCGTCTAAATTAGCGTTTATGCTGATTTCTCATTATTAGTGCTTGGTGGTAAGTTAAAGCAAGCTGAGATGTTGTCCGCACGTCTTGGTGATGTCATGAGTTATCTCTATGCCGCCATGGCATCAATTCGTTATTATGAAACTAAAGTTGCCAGTGTTGACCGTGAGGAAGCTGCACCATACTTCCATTACGCAACGCGCTGGGCATTACAAAATGCAGAAAAAGCGATTTTGGATTTCTTAGATAACTTCCCATCTTCGGCTACGCGAAAGTTTATGCGACTAATTACTTGTACTTATAGCGCCAAAATGCCCAAAATAAGTGATGATTTAGTACGTGAGTTAGCGACACAAGCACAACTCAATACCCAAATAAAAAAACAGTTAACTCATTTAGTCAAACCTGTGGTTGGTGATGGTAACTATATTAATGAGCAAGCTTATCTAGCTAAAATCGACTGTTTAGAGTTATTGGCTAAACTCAAAAAAGCACTGCGTCGAAAACAGTTTGGTGCTGGAGTTAAGTTTGCTGAAACAGTAGATAATGCACTTGCAGCGAATATTATTAACGAGTATGAACACAAGAAATTGCAAGATTACAATCTAAAACGTGAGCGAGCGATTCGTGTTGATGAATTTGACTTTGATCTTGAGATAATTAAAGACAAAGCTGATTTGAAAATAGCTTAAGATAATTTAGTTTATGCAAGTTAATCTGTATTGATATTGATTTATTGAAGCATATTGAAAGCCACATTCATTGTGGCTTTTTTGTGCAGCAAAACATAATGAGGTTTGTTATCACTTAAATTTTTGCTGGTTGTGGTTAGGTGGTATTTGTTGGCGCAAGGTAACATATGTTGCGCAAACTGGCTTGGGTAAGTGTGCTGGCGTATCTATATCGTAAAATAAATTAGTGTAAGCTAATTTATTTTGGCACGTTTTTTGATTTCTATTTATGTATCTAATTGTATCGTGTTAAAATAGGCTAGTTTGAATCGACTTTTAGAAGTCGATTTTTTTTATCCAATTTTTACCGATACAGGACTTGCTATGACTGACCGCAATCGCATCCTACTTACATGGATAAGCTTTTTATCCTATGCATTAACGGGATCTTTGATTATTGTCACTGGGATTGTGATGGGAGATATTGCTAAATTTTTCAATTTACCTATCTCCAGCATGAGTAACACTTTTACATTTTTAAATACTGGCGTATTAATTTCTATTTTTCTTAATGTTTGGCTAATGGAAATTGTATCACTGAAAAAACAGCTAATTTTCGGATTTATCCTTATGGTGCTGGCTGTTTTAGGGTTAATGTTTGGTCATAACCTTGCAATATTCTCTGCGAGTATGTTTGTTCTTGGTGTGGTGAGTGGTATTACCATGTCAATTGGTACTTATCTAATTACTCGTCTTTATCATGGTAAACAACGTGGCTCGCGCTTACTATTTACTGATTCATTTTTTAGCATGGCAGGCATGATTTTCCCATTAATCTCTGCCGCATTACTCGCACATAGCATTGCATGGTATTGGGTATACGTTGCCATTGGCATGATTTACGTTGTTATCTTTATACTTGCGCTTATTTGTGAATTTCCAGTCTTGGTGAAGTCGGATGATCAGCAACAAGCTGTAAAAGAGAAGTGGGGCTTAGGAATTCTATTTTTAGCGATTGCTGCGCTTTGTTATATTTTAGGGCAAATGGCTTTTATTTCATGGATACCTGAATATGCAACGAAGAAGCTTGGCATGGATTTAAGTGGTGCAAGTCAACTTGTTAGCTATTTCTGGGGCGCATATATGCTTGGCATGTGGGGCTTTAGTATTTTAATGAAGCGTTTTGATATTCAATATTTTGTATTGACGCTTTCTGCTTTAGCCACTGGGTTAATGTTCTGGTTCAATATGGATACAGATACTGACCACTTGTTGATTATTATCTCAGTGTTAGGTTTCTTTAGCAGCGCTATTTATACGACTATTATTACATTAGCATCACAACAGACCAAAGAAGCATCTCCTCGCATTGTAAACTTTATCTTATTCTGCGGCAGTATTGGCACAATGTTAACTTTTGTTGTGACCAGTCCTATTGTAAAGAGTTATGGCGCTCATGCCGCCATGCTGACAGGTAATGCGTTGTATGCAGTCGTATTTGTTATGTGTTTATTAGTCGGTTTTGTAACAAAACATCGAATTCATGGTCATTCATCTAGCCATTAATTAATCATATTTATGATTGAGCCTCCTCTTTTGAGGGGGCTTTTTTTTATGCTTTTTTGTAGGAACAGCCATATTTGCTTAAATAATTAACAAAAGTTAATTATTTGAGCGCAGCTAATTCCGCATGAAGTAAGGGTTTTGTTTGTGATTTTTTTATTTTAAAGTCACCTAAATTAAACTTAGACCACCTTGATACGTATGGTTACAAAGCGAGAGCTAGATCGCAAACCCCTGTGTCTGCTGTGTTAGTATTTAATTTTTAATCGGCAACAATTAAGTCGATTTTTTTGTTTTATTACTACAGGATTTGCTATGACAGATCACAATCGCAGATTACTTACATGGATAAGTTACTTATCTTATGCACTGACTGGATCATTGATTATCGTCACCGGGATCGTGATGGGAGATATCGCTAAATTTTTTAATTTACAGATATCCAGTATGAGTAATACTTTTACTTTTTTGAATTCTGGTATTTTAATTTCAATTTTCTTAAACGTGTGGTTAATGGAAATTGTCTCATTAAAAAGACAACTCATTTTTGGTTTTATACTGATGGTATTAGCCATATTAGGTTTGATATTTGGTCATAATCTTGCGTTGTTTTCTGCCTGTATGTTCGTACTTGGTGTGGTGAGCGGTATTACTATGTCAATTGGTACATATTTAATTACTCATCTTTATGATGGTAAACAGCGAGGTTCTAGATTGTTGTTTACTGATTCATTTTTCAGTATGGCAGGTATTATATTCCCGCTGATCTCTGCTGCATTTTTAGCAAGACATATTCAATGGTATTGGGTTTATGCTGCAATCGGTGTGATCTATCTTGGTATCTTTATTTTAACGCTTATTGCCGTATTTCCTGTATTAAGTAAAGATGATGATGAACAAGTTACTACCGCTTCGACTGAGAAGTGGGGCCTTGGTGTGCTGTTTTTAGCCATTGCTGCTTTATGTTATATCTTAGGTCAACTGGCATTTATATCATGGATCCCAGAATATGCGACTAAAACATTGGCGATGTCTATTAGCTCTGCTGGCGAATTAGTGAGTTATTTCTGGGGCGCCTATATGATTGGCATGTGGATATTCAGTATTGTAATGAAACGCTTTGATATTCACTATTTTGTATTAGTGCTATCTGGTTTAGCAACATTATTAATGTTGGGCTTTAATATGGATAGTAATACCGATCATTTATTGATAATTATTTCAGTATTAGGCTTCTTTAGCAGTGCTATTTATACAACAATAATTACGCTTGCTTCACAGCAAACCAAAGAAGCATCACCTAAATTAGTCAACTTTATTTTGTTGTGCGGTACTATTGGTACTATGCTGACATTTATTGTGACGAGTCCAATTGTTAAATATTACGGTGCACATGCGGCACTATTAACCGGTAATGGTTTATATGCAGTAGTGTTTATTATGTGTGTGTTAGTTGGCTTTGTGACGAAACACCGTATTCACGGACATGCTTCTGCTCATTAATTTTTGAGTGGTATAATTGGGGCGCTTAATTATTAGCGCCCTTAAATTATTATCTAATTAGCGGCCTGTTGTCGGTCGTAAAAAATAGCGCCAATCGTGTTCATTAATAATTGAGCCGCTAAAATTGCCGTAATTCCTGTTGGATCATAAGCGGGAGCCACTTCAACTAAATCTATCCCTACAATTTGCCCCTTACTGCGTTGACTTAATGCTTTAATTATTTCCAGTACTTCATAATATTGAAAACCACCATGACTAGGTGTGCCTGTACCCGGTGCAATAGAAGGATCAAAGGCATCAATATCTATCGTCAGGTAGTATCGTTCTGCTGCTGGTATTTGAGCTAATACATCTGCAACCCCAAGTTTTCTCACTTGCCTGACCGATAAAATATTTGAACCCGCCTCTTTAGCTGCATCATAATCACTGCGATTAGAGGAGGATACGTTACGGATCCCCAGTTGAGTCATACCACTAATATGCGACATCTCAGATGCGCGTCTTAATGGATTACCATGACCATATCGAACCCCATGACGTTCATCGACAAAATCAAGATGGGCATCAATATGAATGATATGGAGTGGTGGCTGTTGATCAAATGCTTGAATGACTGGGATGTGAATTGAATGATCGCCGCCAATGATTATTGGCATCGCACCTTGAGCTAGGATCTGTCTAACAGCCGCATTAGTGTTGGCATGACTTTGATTCATATCGGTATGAACAATGTCGGCATCTCCCACATCAACCATGGTGACTTGGTCATGGGTGAGATACATTTTATCATCCTCAAAATCATATGCGCCAGCATGACCAAAAGAAAATAATGTTGATGCTTCTCTTACTGCTCTTGGGCCAAAGCGTGCGCCTGAGCGCCACTGTGAACCCATATCGTTAGGTGCACCAAGAATGGCGACATCTGCATTAATTGTATTCCAATCGGTACATACTGGTGATTTTGCAAATGTGCAGTGACCAACAAAAGGAAGGTTTAAACGGCCGGCTGCGTAAGTATTATCATTCATTGCTTTTTCTCTATAAATTAAGATCAAACTCTCATTTATTAATATCAGTTATTTATTGATGCAGATAAATAACAAATATGAGAAGTCTAATTCGTATAAAAACGAACTAAATGAGGTAATTTAACGCTATTAATTTTCAAGTTATAAACGAGGCTATAGATGCAGTTGCAAGATACTGATATTAGATTGTTAAGAGTGTTTGACGCTATTGTACGTGCAGGCAGTTTTAGCGCTGCACAATCAGTATTAAATATTAGTGCTTCAACGATAAGTGAGCATATGACTCGCTTAGAAACTCGACTCGGTCTCAAGTTATGCGAACGGGGAAGAAGTGGTTTTAAATTAACGTTAGCAGGGCAACATACGTATCAAGCTTGCCAACAACTTTTTGATTCAATTGATTGTTTTAAAGATAAAATGAGTGAGTTTCATCAAGATCTTAGAGGTGATTTACATATTGGTATGATTGATAACACCATCTCGAATCAACAGATGCCGGTGATTGATGGATTAAAACAACTTTTGCAACGATCAGGTGCTGTTGTACCTAATATAAAAATTGGCACGCCATATCAACTTGAACAAGATGTATTAAATCGGAAGCTCCATTTAGCCATTGGGCCGTTCCAACAACACATTCCAGGATTAGAATATCGTGCGTTATATGTTGAGCAACATTGCCTATATTGTTCTCATTTACATCCTTTTTTTGAATCGGAAATAGTAACCTCTGCAATGTTAAATCAAGCTGCTGTCGTGTCTAGAATGTATTTATTTGGGCGTGACTTGAGTATTTTGGGGGTAGAGCAGGCCGCGGCTATTATTGATAATATTGAAGCACAAGCGACGCTAATACATACTGGGCATTATATCGGATTTTTACCTCAGCATTATGCTCAGCAATGGGTTGAACAAAAGCAATTGAAACAGATCTATCCATATCAACTGAGTTCACAATTTTATTGTATTACGAAAGCTGCAATAGAATTATCTGGTTTGACTCAAGTATTTTTAGACATAATTAATCAACATAAATTGGATGATTAAAATAGCAAAGTTCAGATGGGGGGATTCGTGGATTAGTCTGAAGTTAAGTTTAATGTCAGCTTATGATAGAAAATAAAAGCACCGCATATATTGGTATACGGTGCTAATTAAATTAGTTTGGCTTTACAGAAATAGCTTCATGCTCAGCGGTAACTTCAATTTCTTCATTTAAAGGTTCATTGTGATGTGCTTTATTTTCAGCACCATGCATCCAATCAACCAGTTTATCTGCCATAAAGTATAAAATAATACTAGAAACAACAGCTGTAATGGCAATACCCGAGAAAATTGAAATAGCGTTAGCCAGTTGTTCCTCTTTACTGCCATCATTACCAATAAATGAGCCAACAATACCGGCGACTTTATTTGCTGCCGCCATAAATAGGAACCAAAAGCCCATTAATAGCGAGGCAATACGGAGTGGGGCTAGTTTGGTTACCATCGATAAGCCAATAGGCGATAAACAAAGTTCACCCATGGTGTGGAAGAAATAGGCACCTACAAGCCACCACATGCTAGATTTTGCGTTTGCATCACCGTCAATTTGTAATACTGCACCAATCATAAATAGGAAACCAATACCTAAGAAGATTAGGCCCAAAGCGAACTTCACAGGAGAGGTTGGCTCTTTTGATCCCAAACGGATCCAAATTGATGCGATTACAGGGGCAAAAAGTACAATAAAAATAGCATTTAATGATTGGAAGTAAGTAGTTGGGATAATCCATGAACCTAAATGGCGATCAGTGAATTCATTGGTAAATAAATTCATTAGACCACCAGCTTGTTCAAATCCAGCCCAAAAAATGATGGTGAATAAGCCCATAACCATAATAACTTTAATACGATCACGCTCGATTTTGGTTAAGGGCTGTTTTTCTACATTTTTCTGGTTTTTATGTTTATTCAATTTTGCCGCTGGTACAGTGCCAATCTTTCCTAACAGTTTGTGTCCAAATATAAACTGAATCACTAGTGAGAAAAGCATACCAACACCAGCACAGAAAAATCCCGCTTGCCAGTTATTGATAAATACATCTTGACCATTAACGACGTCATTATAACCAAAATGAGTATAAGCCCAAGCAACAACAAATCCAGATAAAGCAGAACCAATGTTGATGCCCATATAGAAGATGGTAAATGCACCGTCTCGACGATGATCACCTTCTTGGTAAAGATCACCCACCATAGTTGCAATATTAGGCTTAAATAGTCCATTACCTAAAATTAATACACCTAAGCCAATATAGAAGATGGTTATCTCATTACTCGGAAACCATGCATGTGGCGCTGCGAGTAGAAATTGCCCAGTAGCCATCATTGCGCCACCAATATAGATTGACTTGCGCTGGCCTAAAAAGTTGTCAGCAAGCCAACCACCAATTAAGGGGGTTAAAAAGACTAGGCCGGTAAATGTGCCATATAAAGATAATGCATCAGATTGGCTCCAACCTAAGCCACCACCACCTTGGTTATGTACTTGATCAACTAAATACAGAACCAAAACGGCACGCATCGCGTAATAACTAAATCTTTCCCACAGTTCAGTGGTAAAAAGCAAGAAAAGTCCTTTCGGGTGACCGAGGAACGTTCCTTGAGATTTTACTGCACTCATTCATTTATCCCATTTTGTGATTGCAAATAGACAAGGTCTAATAAAATATTATTGTTAATAAATATGTAAATATATGGAGTTCTTATGTATCAATACTGAGTGATTAATAAGCTAAGTTGTTATACATTTATTTATTTAAAATTGTTTAGCTATAAGTTCTAAACACATGTATTTATTTACCACTAATTTTATTGTTAAGTCAATCCACTTAAGTTTTTAATGTAATAAATTGGAACTTGATCTTTAATGTATCAATTAAATGCAATTATTATTGATGAAACGGTAATTTAAATAATGGAATAAAGTAAATTTTTGTCGAATGGTTATAGTTTATTGATATTTATAGAGTTGTTATTAATTATTAAGAATGTGGTTATTAAACGCTAGTTGTAATTAACATGTTATCTCATGTGTTTTAAATGGTTTTAAATATTAACTATTACATGTGGCGATTGATATTTAGAACTTTGTTGTCTTGACGGTTATTTTAATAAGGAGTTGGTTTGATAATATTACCTTTGATTATTTTTATGTTATTTATTTGCGTTAATATCGTTCGAACTGAGTAAATATTCTAATATGGCGGAGTTATTATAAATGGACTGTATTGATTTTAATGTGAAAATAGTGCGTTTTATCGAACTTATAAGAAGCAAAATGCGGCACTAGACTGACGATTAGCTAATGTAGACTTGAATCTACGCTCTTGCTTGTAATTATAGAAGACTACTTAAACAATCTTACTAATCGAATTTCAGATATAAAACTAGTAAAAGAGGGGCTGTTCAATCATTACCTAAAATTGGCTTCAAGAACCTGATTTGATTAGAAGCCAATACTTGGAATATGTCCAATGAGTAATCATATCGCTCTATCCTGCGCTTAATGGTGTCAATTATGCTATTAAGAGCGAATTGAAGAGGGGATATAGTTAGTCTTTAATATTAACTAGATGTTGTATACGCTAGGTTTGAAGCTGTACCTTTGCTGGCTTAAATGAAAGTTTGAGCTAGATTTGAACTGACGACCTTCGATTCTTTATGAAAAGAGTTGAGCCTGACGAGTTACCATGCTGCTTCATCGCTCGTCCGATATTCCGCGCAGGATTTTACCCAATGGACTTACAGGCTGAGTCTGATGATTTTTATTAGCATATTTTAGATACAAAAAAACCAGCATAAGCTGGCAAATTTTACGTTAAATTGTTAACTATAAAGTGGTTGCGGGAGCCAGATTTGAACTGACGACCTTCGATTCTTTATGGAAAGAGTTGAGCCCGACGAGCTACCATACTGCGCCATTAGCTTGTTATTGACTGGAAGTGCTATTTTTAGATACAAAAAAACCAGCATAAGCTGGCAAATTTTACGTTAAATTGTTAACTATAAAGTGGTTGCGGGAGCCAGATTTGAACTGACGACCTTCGGGTTATGAGCCCGACGAGCTACCATACTGCTCCATCCCGCGTCCGATATATAGTCATAGTG
>NZ_BALM01000029.1 GCF_000614975.1 Shewanella marina JCM 15074 | reverse complement strand
GCTTATTTAGATTGCACAAGTGCTTTTTAACGAAATTTGACTCGCTTGTTTAGCTTTTAAACAAATTGCATTTTAGTTAGTCAACTTTTGCTTTAAAATCACTTCATTCCCATTCTTTTAAATGACATTAGCCAGTTAAATACTTCGCCAAGCTCATTTTTTCATCAACACACTAGTGCAAAAGTAAATAATTCATTACTATATGTTTTGTGTGTAACAGTTTTATATCATTTTCGTTAACTCATCAGAGAGCATTCTATGCAAAAATCATTAATTGTCGTATTGATTATTGCCATTTTAGGTGCAGTAGCAATACATCAACTAGGAACGACGCTACCCGCGTATATCAGTTTCGTTCTTGGTATGATTGTCGCCGCAGTAATCATGGTAACAACTCAAAAAAATAATATTGGACCCACTGACAGTTTTTCCGGCCCAACAATGACTTTATATGTGGGAAACCTTCCTTATAGAGTTCATGAAGGAGAAGTTAAGGCACTATTTGGGGAATATGGCTCAGTAAATAGTGTCAGATTAGTTAGAGATAGAAAAACGGGTCGCCGTAAAGGCTTCGGTTTTGTTGAGATGTCAGAGTCTGGAGCCAAGAAGGCAATGGCTAAATTAAATGACTACAACTTCCAAGATAGAACACTCAAGGTGAGAGAAGCTAAAACTCAAGATCCTGACTGTCAGGATAAGAACCTCGACGAATAATACCTCTCTACATTGCTGAATATGGTTCTATATGCTGCCAAGCAGTAAAACCATATTCAGATAATGTTTTTGCTAGTCCCTCATCTATATCTGCCCGCGTAAAATAAGCGATATCTTCTTCCTTAATTTGACTGACATGTTCATTTGCCAATAAGTAACAAACACGGTTTGCTATCGCTTGACCAGAGTCGAGTAAGATCACCTGTTTCTTAAAACATGCTGCAATCTGTTCTCTTATCATTGGGAAATGAGTACAACCTAAAACAACCACATCAACTTCGGTGTCGCTTAATGGTCGTAAAATATCAATATACTGTTGTTGTGCAATCTCTTGCCCAGCAGCTTGTTGTTCTGCTAACAATACAAGCTCTGAACTCCCTAGCCTTTCTACCTGACAATCTGCAGCAAACTGATTAATTAACTTATCGGTGTATGTACGTTTTACTGTGGCGGGTGTCGCTAAAAGTGCAATATGTTGGTTACGACTAATTAACGCAGCAGGTTTAATTGCAGGTACAACCCCGACAACCGGGATAGTTAATGCAGCTCTTAATGCGGGCAATACCAGTGTACTTGCGGTATTACATGCAATAACGACTATTGCAACCTTGTGCAGTTTGACTTGTTTTACGATCAATTCCACGCAACCATCAATAAGTGCTTGGTCTGCTAATTCACCATAGGGCAATCTGGCATTATCAAATAAATAGATATACTGGTGCAGGGGCAGCGATTTTTTAATTTCAGCCAATACGGATAAGCCACCGATACCTGAATCAAAAACTAAAATTGAACCTGACAAAATGTATCCCCATCTTTAGATAATCTATTGCAATCACTAATTTTCCCACATCAATTCAATATAGGTAAAGTATCAAACTGGACATTGCGCGTGTGTAGTATACTATTTGCGCCCCAATTTATCGTAATGGTGATGAGAATGAATTTAGCCGCAATGGATCCAAAAGCCTACGAGGCACAACTTTTAGAGAAGCAACAACAGTTAAGCCAGGCTTTTGCCGAATTTAATGCGCCTAAGTTAGAGGTTTTTGCATCTGAGCCCGCTAATTACCGCATGCGTGCTGAGTTTAGAGTTTGGCATGATGGTGACGATCTTTACTACTATATGTTTGATCAAGCACTACAACAAAAGGTACGCTGCGAACAGTATCTGCCTGCGAGCACATTAATCAACGAAGTGATGTTAGCCTTAATGACAGAGCTGCGTCCAAATCATGCATTACGCCATAAATTATTCCAAGTTGATTTTCTATCGACATTAAGTGGTGAAATTCTGGTTTCACTGCTTTATCACCGTCAATTAGACAATACTTGGCTTGAACAAGCTCAAGCACTTAAATTACGCTTATCTGAACAATTCAATATTAACTTTATTGGCCGTGCTCGTAAGCAAAAAATTGATCTTGATAAAGATTTTGTCGTCGAAAGCATCAATGTAAACGGTCAGCAATATCAATATAAGCAAATCGAAAACAGTTTTACTCAACCTAACGCTAATGTTGCCACCAAAATGTTGGAATGGGCAATTGATGCCACGCAAAATAGCACAGGCGATCTACTTGAACTTTATTGCGGCAACGGTAACTTTTCTATTGCCTTAGCACAAAACTTTGAGCGCGTATTAGCAACTGAATTAGCCAAGCCTTCAGTGGATGCTGCGCAGTACAATATTGCGATCAATAATATTGATAACTTGCAAATTATCCGCATGTCTGCTGAAGATTTTACTGACGCAATGGCGGGTAAACGTGAATTTAGACGTCTGAAAGACCAAGGTGTGGATTTAACGAGTTATAACTGCAATACCATTTTTGTTGATCCTCCACGTTCTGGCATGGATGATGATACTTGTAAAATGGTACAAGGCTATGAACGTATTATTTATATTTCTTGTAATCCTGACACGCTAAAGCAAAATCTTGAAATCTTATCTAAGACTCATGATATCACCCGCTTTGCGTTATTTGATCAATTCCCATATACCCACCATATGGAAGCAGGCGTTTTATTAGAGCGTCGTAAATAAGTCAGTTTATAAGCAAAAAGGGCATTAATTGCCCTTTTTTATTATGTTTAGCTGGTCATTTTACGTTGTTGTAATGCCTCAGCACCCACAGCGACCATACGCAATTGCATCACCAGTTGATCCGCAAGCCCTTTACGTTCCACACGTTTCATATCTAGAGCTGCCGCTCCAGCATTAAATACCAAGGTAACTAAAGCTTCAGCCTGCGCTCGAGCCATTAATGGCGAACGGCCTGCCGTAGCTTCAGTATAGTGTGCAAGTTCCGAAATAAAATGTTCAATCTCGCGTGCTACTGCGGCCCTAAATGCAGCCGAAGTCCCTGAACGCTCATGTAATAGAATACGGAAAACGTTAGGATTTGACTCTAACACTTCCATAAAAGTATCCACTGAAATCTGAATGACGCTGCCGCCAGCCTCTGCACGTTGACGACCTTTACGCATCATTTGACGCAGCGTTAAACCACCTTCATCAACCATGGTTAAGCCAAGCTCATTCATATCTTTGAAATGGCGATAAAAAGAGGTTGGTGCAATATTCGCTTCGCGTGCAACTTCACGCAAACTTAAACTGGAAAAACTACGTTCAGCACTTAATTGATTAAATGCAGCATCCACCAGGGCGCGGCGGGTCTTCTCTTTTTGTTGTGCTCTGATGCCCATGCTTTACATCCATAAACTCTAGGAGATTGCTAATCATAGCTTTTTTAAATAAAAAACGCAGCTTAGTATCTGTTGAAGATAAACTGTATACAACTTGACCATTGTAAAAAACCACGTTAACTTTAGCTTACATATGTATGCTCAAAAATGGATTTGGAACAAACACTATGACTAAGCCCCCGCTTATTTGGACCAATGTAATACTGTTTAGTATTACCACATTAGCAGCTATCACCTTGCTACCATGGTATGGCTATCAATATGGATTTGAAACCGCAACATGGATTAGTTTCGGCCTACTTTCGGTATACAGTGGTTTATCTATTACGGCTGGTTACCATAGATTATGGTCACATAAGGCTTTTCAAGCTCACCCTATCGTTCGACTAATTTTTGCCCTAGGCGGTGCACTTGCATTACAAAATAGTGCATTACATTGGTGTAGCGATCACCGCATCCACCATAAACATGTAGATGATAATGACAAAGACCCCTACTCAGCTAAGCGCGGCTTTTGGTATAGCCATATTGGTTGGATGCTAAGAGATTACCAAGGTAGTCGCTATGGTGATTATCGTAATGTTCGCGATCTTAGCCAAGATCCTATTGTTGCATGGCAACATAAGCATTATTTATTGTTGGTCATCATTATGAATATCGGCCTGCCTTTACTGTTAGGTATGATATTCGGTCAAATCTGGGGCATGTTATTACTGGCAGGATTAGGTCGTTTAGTATTAGTTCATCATTGCACTTTCTTTATTAACTCGTTAGCCCATATCTGGGGGAGTCAGCCTTATACACAAAAAAATACCGCACGAGATAATGGCTTAATTGCACTACTCACTTATGGTGAGGGTTACCATAATTTTCATCATTTATTTGAATATGATTATCGAAACGGTATTAGATGGTGGCAGTACGATCCCACTAAATGGCTAATTAATCTGTTAGCTTGGGGCGGCTTGGCTTCAAAACTAAGAACATGCCCAGAAGAAAACATCGCTCAAGCACGAATTACTGCGCAATTGGAATTATTAAAACAGCGATTAAGCCAGTTTCATGATAATGAACAGCTCATCGCTAATCTCCAAAAAGAGTATGAGCATCTTAAATATTTATTGGTGCAGTATTACCAAGCTAAAAAAGCATTACTGGATGCCAAACGCAAAAAATTAGTTGATCAGCAATTGTTAACTACTGTTACTAATCTGCGAGCCGAGTTAATAAAACAGCAAAAAATTTGGAAAAACATCACAGCTTATTATAAAAGCAGTCATCAATCTTAAGAAATGTCTACTGCCACCTTGCAAGGTGGCTATATCTGGCTATGATGATCGGCTTAGTAGCAATCACTAGGTAATCCTTATGTCAGATAGTCCGATTAAACTCACTGAATATAGTCATGGCGCGGGCTGTGGCTGTAAAATTTCCCCTAAAGTGCTTAGCACGATTCTTGCTTCGCAATTGCCTAGCTTTGAAGACCCTAATTTATTAGTCGGTAATCAGACTCGTGATGACGCTGCAGTATACAAACTTAATGATGAAACCGGCATCATTAGCACCACTGACTTCTTTATGCCAATTGTAGATGACCCATTTACTTTTGGTCGTATTGCAGCCACCAATGCAATCAGCGATATCTATGCAATGGGCGGCACACCTATTATGGCAATTGCTATTTTAGGATGGCCAGTCAATAAGCTACCTGCTGAAGTTGCTCAACAAGTTGTTGATGGTGGTCGTCAAGCCTGTGCTGACGCAGGCATCATGCTTGCTGGCGGCCATAGTATTGATTCACCAGAGCCTATTTTTGGTTTAGCCGTAACTGGCCAAATTCCACTAACAGAATTAAAGCAAAACGATACTGCTAAAGCAGGCGATAAGCTTTATCTAACTAAACCAATTGGCATCGGCATTCTTACCACTGCTGAAAAACAGAAAAAACTGGCTCCTGAAGACAGTTTAATTGCCGTAGATGCAATGTGTCAGCTTAATAAGATTGGCGCAGATATTGGCAAAATCGACGGCGTGCATGCCATGACCGACGTAACAGGCTTTGGCTTAGCGGGTCATTTAATTGAGATGTGCCAAGGTGCTAAATTAGCAGCGCAATTGGATTTAACTCAATTACCACTACTTGATAAAACAGAACATTACCTTGGCTTAGGTTGTGTGCCTGGTGGTACTCATCGTAACTTTGAAAGTTATGGTGAACATTTGCCAACCATTACCGAATACCAAAAAGCACTTTTGTGCGATCCACAAACCAGTGGTGGCTTAATGGTTGCGGTAGCACCCGAAGCAGAAACACAATTAATCGAATTACTTAAGCGTAATAATATGCCAATTCAATGTATTGGTACTATGGTTAACAGTCAGTCCTATACACTAGAGTTAGTTTAATGAGTCAGAGACAGATTATTCCGGCAACGGAATATCAAAATATATTTTTAAATGATCGGCCTCTGATGGATGCTCGCGCCCCAATCGAATTCGATAAGGGCGCGTTTCCTTGTAGTACCAATCTGCCATTAATGACAGATAGTGAAAGGCAAAAAGTGGGCACTTGTTATAAAGAACAAGGTCCTCAAGCTGCGTTAGAGCTTGGCCATCAGTTAGTTAATGGCAAAACCAAACAACAACGTGTTGATGCTTGGTTAGCATTCTTCAAAGCGAATCCTGAGGCTAATCTATATTGCTTCCGTGGTGGTTTGCGCTCGCAAATTACCCAAGGTTGGATTAAAGAAGCGGGTCTAGATGTTGCTATATTGAAGGTGGTTATAAAGCGATGCGTCAATACTTAATTGAAAGCATTGATGCTGCCGCAGTAAATCAGCCAATATTGATCCTTAGTGGTATCACGGGTAGCGGTAAAACTGATTTTCTAAAGCTACGCCATGAGGCAATTGATTTAGAGGGTATTGCCCATCATCGTGGTTCAAGCTTTGGTAAATACCATGAGCCGCAGCCCTCACAAATTAATTTCGAGAATAAACTCGCCGTTAACTTGTTAAAGCATCAGCAACGACAAACCAACTGTTTATTACTTGAAGATGAGAGCTTTTTGATTGGCCGTAATGCCATTCCAAAACCTTTCTACCACAGCATGCAACAAGCATCATTAGTGGTATTAGAAGAGCCACACCAAGATCGCTTACAACGCTTATTAAACGAATATGTGCATATTATGCATGATGGCTTTATTGAGCGTTTAGGTGAGGAGCAAGGCTTTAATGCTTTTTACGATTATCTTACCCAAAGCTTGATAGGTGTTAAGAAACGTTTAGGTAATCAACGTTTAGCAGAGCTACAAGCGCATGTTGATCATGCCATTAAAGTTCAGCAACAAACCGGTGATACCCAAGCTCACCTTGCTTGGATTGAAAGCCTATTAGTTGATTATTATGATCCTATGTATAACTATCAGTTAGATAACAAAGCTGACCGAGTGTTATTCCGTGGCAACCATCAAGCCATGCATCAGTGGCTTGATGAATATCAACCACAATAGCGATATCGAATGCCCTACGTTGTAGGGCATTATTTTAAGAATCACGTTTTAACATTAAAGTTTTAGCTTGAAGATTTAATCTTAAAGTACTGATAAATTGCCTGCTTTATAAAATCAGCCTTGCCCCATAACAATATCAACACAATCAAGTTCGTCACGGCAATTAGAGCAAATAAACTCACAATAGAAAGCCCCATTACCTGTAACCATAATATTGATATTATGGCTGCACACACCATAAATAACGCATTAAAAATATTATTAGCTGCAATTACTTGTGATCTTTCATGTGCCAATGCTTGTTGTTGAATAAAGCTGTATAAGGGCACGATATAAATACCCGCACTGACGCCAATCATAAATAGATCAACTAAGGTTCTATAGTAATTTGCTTGGTTGATAAACTGACTAAAACTAATCGCTTCTAATTGCTGGGTAACCGTCGGTAAACCATACATAAAATCAATACCAAATAGCGCTAACCCTGACAAGCCTATCGGGAGAATACCTAGCTCAACTTTAGCTGATGACAACTTTACTGCGGTAAAAGACCCCACTGCTATACCTACCGAAAATAACCCCAACAATAACGATACAACACTGGGTTCAGCACCAAGATATAGCCGTGTAAAATTAGCAAATTGAGTTAAATACACTGCACCGACAAACCAAAACCAACTAATTGCCAGAATCGCAATTAAAATGGTCGGTTGCTGGCGGATACGTTGCAACCAACCCACTTCAGATGCTTGATATTGTTGCTTACTCGGGGGCAACGGCTGCATAAATTGACTGCTGCAAACACCAAAGGCGGCGAGCACAACCACTAACATTGCACTTAATTCAATGCCGTTAGATAGACTCATCAACACGCCTGCCGCAATCGTACCCGCTAAAATCGATAAAAATGTGCCAAGCTCAACCCAAGCATTAGCTGTAACTAACTCTGCAGGTGCTAACGCTTGTGGTAATAATGCGTACTTAACCGGACCAAAATATGCGGACTGTGTCCCCATTAGAAACAGTAGCAACAGCATCAAAAGATAACTTTGGCTCAACATAGCCGCGGCGGCGCAGCACATAATAACCAATTCTAACCACTTTAAGCGTTTGATTAATTGTGCTTTGTCGCAGTGATCCGCAATGACTCCGGCATGCACTGAAAACAGGAGAAACGGTAAAATAAATACCCCTGCAGCAAGGTTAACGAATAAATTTACCGGCATGGGTAAGTTATTAAGGCTGGCGTAAGTCACCATCAGCAATAACACATTTTTATAGACATTATCATTCAGTGCCCCGAGGCACTGCGTGATAAAATAGGGTAAGAATCGACGCGAAAAAAACACTAATTACGGCCGATACTGCATCTTAATGCGTGGTTCATTTTCACCAAAATAATCATCTTCATGTTCAACCTCGATAAATCCTAACTTCTGATATAAAGCTAATGCAGGATTATGAGGATGTACAGTTAAGCATAAACTTTGAATATGAGAAAAATGTTCAAGTGCATGCAGTAACAAACCGTGAGCGACACCTTTGCGTTGATGTTCTGGCGCAACCGCTAACGATAATATCCATGCGCTATGCTCATGTGCTGATTGTGCTGGCGCAACCAGCACATACCCCATAATTTGTTGTAACTCATTACGCGCCACTAACAAACCATCGGGCCAACAATCATATGCTTGCCTAAAAAAGAAATCTGGATAGCAATGTTCACCAAACAAACATTGCTCTAATTTAAATAACGTCTGCAATTCGTGTTTCAATGCTGGCGTAATAACAAATGATGAGTGCAATTATGATCCTTGTAGTAAGTCGCCCCAAGCTAAACTTGGGCAGCCTACCACAATAAAATTAGGGTTTTCAAAGCCTTCTCTTTCGTTATATGACAGCGGTTGCAAGTTAAGATCCATTAATTCACCGCCAGCTTCCTCAATTATGATTTGCGCGGCGCCAGTATCCCACTCACCCGTTGGTCCGACTCGTATATAACAATCAGCTTTACCTTCTGCGACTAAACAGCTTTTTAATGCCGCACCCCCCAAGGTCACTAATTCCAATTGCATATCTGCCGCAAACAGGCTCAATACAGTTTGTGGCTGTTGACGTCGACTAGTGGCTATCACCAGTGATTGTGGCGTCGTTGGTTGCAGCTGACGGCTCTGAATACGCACTTCACCTTGTTGGTCACGTTTATAGGCACCAAGCCCAGCAATAGCGTAATAACAAGTCTGCGTCATTGGGGCATAAACGACCCCCATAATGGGTCTATTATGTTCAACTAGAGCGATAATCACCGAAAAATCGCCACTCCCCGCGATAAACTCGCCAGTACCATCCAAAGGATCAACTAACCAATAACGTTGCCACGTCTGGCGCTCAGACAATGGAATATTGGTATCTTCTTCTGATAACACCGGAATGGATGGTGTTAATTGTTGTAATTTAGCCGTAATAATTTCATGGGCAGCTAAATCTGCGCTAGTAACAGGAGTATTGTCAGATTTAATTTCACGCTCAAACGTTCCGGTTTCATAAATCGCACGGATTGTTTGGCCAGCCTCAACGGCAATATTAATAACTTGTTCAAGCATTGCTTCTGGTTGCATAACAACTCCCACCACACCAACAACTGAAGATAGATGAATCTAATAGACTCTATTTAATCTAGTTTGAGCTTGCGCATCGCTAAAAACAAGGCCGAAACACAACGTGACTCAGAAAAGTCTGGATTTTCAATTAATGATTGCCAATCTGATACAGGCATAGGCACTACTTCTATCGGCTCAGGTTCATCGCCCTCTAATTGGCTAGGATAGAGATCTTCTGCCAAAAATAACTGCATTTTACTGGCAAAATAACCGGGGGCTAAACTGACCTCTTTTAACCATGTGAGTTTTTTAGCTGCAAAACCAATCTCTTCTTGTAACTCACGTAGGGCGGCTGTTGCAGCATCCTCACCTGGATCAATTAATCCTTTTGGAAAACCAAGTTCATAACGATCAGTACCAGCACCATATTCTCGCGCTAATAACAATTGATCTTGATGCACTGGCACTATCATCACTGCACCGCGACTACTGCCAGCCATACGTTCATAAAATCGTTCTTCATCGTTTGAGAACTTTAAATGAACCTGTTCTATCTTAAATAATCGGCTTTGCGCCACTATTTCTGTAGCAAGGATCTGTGGTTTTTTTAGTTTTTGACTCATAATTCGCCCTTGAGATACAGGTAACTCGGTTTATGATATACCCAAACAACCTGAAGTTGCTATTTTCAGAAGCACTTAAGCAAGTTCAATTTAAGGCGCACCTATGCAGGAATGGCATTCCCTTTGAAATAGGTGCAACAGCAAAGTGGGCTTGCTTAAGGCTTTCTTTGATGGGTTTTAACGTGCTGTATACTGCGTTATTGATTTTGATAAGGGAATAACCATTAGCTGCAATCAATGCCTTATCTACAGCTCGTTAAATTCCCACTGAATACCGCCACTTCAAGTTATTTGGGTATATACCCAAACAACCTGAAGTGGCTATTTTCAGAAGCGTTTAAGTAAGTTGTGTTATAAATAACCAAGTTTCACCACTCACACTAAAGGGAACATCATGTGTAGATTGCCGTGGCAACAGATAGACACTGTTTTACTGGATATGGATGGCACTTTGCTTGATCTGCATTTTGATCATGATCTATGGATGAATTGCGTCCCACAACAATTAGTTGCTAAACACGGCATAGGCTTAGTGCAAGCCCATGAGCAAGTTAATCAAGCCTATAACAATGTAGCAGGCAAACTCGACTGGTATTGTATTGATTATTGGCAGCAACAGCTGCAACTCGACATTCTGGCATTACATGTACAGAACCAAGATAAAATAGCCATGCGTAGCGACTGTTTACCTTTTTTACAACAACTGAAACAGCTTAATAAACGCCGTATTTTAACCACTAACGCTCATCCACAAAATCTTGCACTTAAACTAAAATGTACTGATCTTGAACAGCATTTAGATGAAGTGGTATCAAGCCATCAATATGGTGCAGCAAAAGAAGATCCTGAATTTTGGCAAGCGTTATTTGCCGAATTCCAACTGGATCCCAAACGCTGTCTATTTATCGATGATAGTGAGGCCATTTTGCTGGCAAGCCAGCAAGCAGGTGTGGCATATCAATTAGGTATTACCACGCCTGACAGCCAAAAACCTAAAAAACAGTTTAACCATTTTCAAGCCATTGATAACTTTCATCAATTAGAATTCTAACCACACAAGAAAAAGGCCATCATCATGATGGCCTCTTCAATATACCTAATAGTGATTATAACCCCGGCACTCGGCCATTATAATTTATTGGGTAATAACCTTGAGCATCAGGCTCACCTAAGAAAGAGAGTGCTTTTTGCAGATCTGCTGGCTGAGTTGCAGTGCTACGAATTTTAGCAGCAAGCTTCACTCGGCTTTTATCCGCTAAATCAACCTGTCCCACCAAACCTAACTTATTCATGGTTTCATCAGTGCTAATTTGAATTGCGCCAGCCTGACAAGTTAGCTTCAACTCAATATCCCCTAACGGATAATCACCAAATTGGTTATTAACTTGAGTTTTGGTTAAAAATAATTTGCCATTAAGCTGCTCACACCAAGGTTGACCTTGTTTAAACTCAGTTAACATCAAAGTAGATTCACCGGCAATTTTGGTTTTAAACGGTAACCGTGATTGACCAATCACAAACTGATTAGGCGCTTCAAAACGTAAATTATTAACGGTGATGCCTGCCATAGAATAATCAATATTAGCTTTACCATTTACAGCTGAAGTACGATGACCAACAGTCAAATCAACATCTAATGAGCCGGTTAATAATGACCATGGATGCATCTGCCAACGAATACTATCAAGCTGACGCTTTTGTACAGTTAAGCTATTAATTGCACCTGACCAAATAGTGCCAGTGACGCCTGAAACTTGCACACCTTTAGGCAATGTACCAAATTCAAGGCAACATTAGCAGGAAATAACATCACTAAAAAAACTAAATAAATCAGCAAGCTGATAATTATATATTTCGCTATTCTCACGTTCAAACCTACTGAGATAATTGAATTTGTCGAACAGTTACCATGCCTGCGGTTTCCGCTTTGGCAATATCAATGGTATCTAACGATAAGCCTTTTTGTTGCACTAGATAATCTAAAAAACCAAGCAGCGCATCAAATGGGACATCATCCATCCACAAGCGCAGTTGCTTACCTTGTGGTTGCATCCGTGTAATCTCTAACTGGTAACTTGTCGCAGCCTGCGTTGCTATTGAGCTAATACTGCCTGAACTACGAGGTCGATTAGCGTTTTGGCTAAGTGCTGCAATTTGATTCGCTGTTTGCTTAACGTAATTTAACGTACTTAGCTGAGCATCTCGTTGTTTCAATGCTGTTTGCTGGGCATTGGCTACTGGTGCCCATATGCCCCAATATAAAATAGCAATCACCACCGCAATTACGGCAACCGACAATAATTGCTGTTCACGCGTTGCCAAACTGGACCACCATTCACGAAATTTAGCCATCTTATTTAGTCCTAATGGTTAATGTACTGGTTACCGCGTTTTCAGCGCTATTCATCGCACCTGATTTTACTGAAAAATGAGCGGATAACTGTTGGCTAAATTGCTCAATTTGACCGTAATCTTTGGCACTAATCTGCATCCGAATTTCACCACGCTTAGCATCAAAGCGAATACTTGTTGGGGTTAAGTCTGGCACTTTTTTAAATGCTGTTTCCATTGAAGTCAGCATACTAAAAAACTCACCACCGCCCCCTTGACCTTGTAAACTGCGTAACTTCTCTTTGATTTGAGAACGTACATTAACAATACGGTTTGACCCCGGCACCACTCGCTTATAAACCTGCTCAGTTTGTGCTTTTAGTTGTGCCGTTTGTTGATCTAATTGATAAATACTGACACCACGATGCACTAACGCCAGTACAAAGATAAGTGCAAGCATAATGGCACTATTACGCCATAACAGTAGGTGTTTGCTATATTCTTTTTTAGGTTTGTAAGGCCCTGATAATAAATTAATTGCCGCAGACTTCATCCCCAGTGCTAATGTTTGCATGGGCAGCTCAGGGGTCTGTGTTACCACATTTACTGCTTCAATCGTCATTGGCGTATAACCTGCTACCGCAAATTGCTCACGCTCAAGCGGGAGCAACTTAGGTAACATCATGTCCATCCACACGCTTGGCAAACTCACTGCCGATGTAATACCTGTACGCAGTAAATATTCATCACCCCAAGCCATGGCAGCCCACTGACAATCGGCCAGTGGCAGTGCCAGCGTATCTGGTACAATGGCAGCCGCTTTTAAGCCAGCGTCACTGAGCCATGTCAGCCATTGCTGCATCTGCTCATGAGTCACAGCTGCCACACAAATTTGTTCACCGTCACGCGGACCAACGACAAAATGCATCTGCTCAACATTATCAGCCAGCGTTTCTTCCAACATAAACGGCAATGCTTTTAATGCCTGTTTTTGGCCTTTTTCAGGTAACGAAATGGAAGTAATCGTCAATGCAGAGGTAGGCACTAAGACATCGACAAGGCGATTAGTCGCCTTGTCAGTTAAAGATGACAATGCCATCGCATTTGCAACTTCACCCGATGCAATTATTTGCCGATCTTGCGCCGACCACACAAGATAACTACAGGGCTGCTGCGCATCTGTTCCTAAGCGAATAAATAGCCTTTCACTCACGCTTAATTCTCCATTGTCTGCTCAATGCAGCAATTCATTGTTGCCACTATCATTTGGTATGCATAATCAAACAGGTCATCATCAATTATGCGCTCAGTGTATTGCGTACTAAATTTGGGTTATTTACAGTTGGCCACCAAATTGCCGCGCTATCACTTTCATTTTATTATTACCATCACGTTGCATCACACTGTCCAATCGAAATACAGCTTCACCAGCTTTGGCTTGCACTTGCAGCAAGAAAAAGTCGGAATTAACCACAAATGCTGATTTAAAGGTGTCATCAGCTTGCTGTGGTAACGTCACTAACTTCCAAAAATCTTCGATATTCTCAAAACCATCGCTTGGTCTTTGATTTATCACACTTTCAGCTTCTGCAACCGATATGGTATTTTCCAGCATGCCAGCCAAAACAGCCGCCTGATCAGGCTCTATAGTATTCACATTGAGTAATTGCCTGTCGTTACCGGGAATCACACAAATGTAAGGCAATAACTTTTTATACAGATCTTGGCTATACCCCATCACGGCACGTAATTCACTACGGTGATTCATTAAGGTATTAGCTGCACGATAAGGAACATGCCTTGATTCATATTCAGCATCTTCAGCGCCAAATGGGCTGGTTACCGTATCTTCATCTAAGTAATCTTTTAAAGTATGTGTCAGCTTCTCTGCATTAAACTGATCCATGCCAAGCGCCACCAGCAAACCTTGATATTGACGTGCTGCCAATGACATTTTGGGTTGGCCTGATTGCGGTTTTGGATCGGCAACACTTAATGCATTGAGATTAAAGCAAGCACGCATATCACTAATTTTGCCGCCAATGGAGCCATTTTCTACCGGGAAAATAACTTCACTTTGCGCCCAATATTGCTGCCGATGAACGCGATCTTTATCATCATCTAAATCTTGTTTAAGTACCTTTTGCGCTAAAGCTTCACCAGAGATAGCATACCAATAGGCTTGATCGTACTCGGCTAAATTTAAGGTACGGCGCATTGATAATTGATTACGGCTACTAATATTTGTCGCAATGGTGGCCACTAATGCCACAATCAGCAACACGACGATAAGGGCGACACCACGCTGTTTATGCATCATGTTTCATTACCTGAGCCACCACCGCTATTACCCTTATTGCCACTATTGTTACCCGAGTTATTGCCGTTGTTACTGCCACCTGAATTGTTACCAGAGTTATTGCCATTGTTGTCAGCATTAACTGCACTGGCTGGCGCAACTAAAAACTTACGGGTAATCACACCTAAACCATCAATCTCAATTTCCATCGCTATCGCACTTGGTAATGTGGTGCCATCCATTTTTTGCTGCCACTTATCTTGATGGTAAAACGAATATTTGACCGACAACACATGATCCATCAATACGGTTTTTTGTGGCTCACTACCAAACTCTGGCTCGGGATAAGGAAAGAACCAACGCTCTAACTTTTCATCCTGCACCACATAGGCTACAGATTGTAAACTGCCTCTTGGCAACATACCGTCAGGGTTCAACCAACCTAAGCGATAAAATACAATTGCCTCTGATTGTGATTGAAATAAATTATTGCCAAATTGAATGACATTACTGCCACGGCCACCTTCTAATGCGCGTGGGGTTCGGGCAACCACTTGGGTTAAATCACGTTGAATTGCTCCAAAACCTTGCTGTAATCCCTTTAACCGCAATGAAAAGTCTTTAGTTACTTCATCATTTTTAAGTACAGTTTGCAGTACGGCATTAGCGGCGACCCCTAATAATGCAAAAATCGCCATCGCGATTAGCATCTCCAGTAAAGTAAAACCTTTACTGCGATTAATCTTGGTTAACCACATAACTATTGACCTGAGCTAATACACGCTTAAAACGCTGATCATCACTGACCGTAATTTGGATCATTCGAAACTGTTCATCTGTGGTTTTTATCACTTGTTTACGCCAATACCACTCTTTACCCGCTAATTCCGTCTGGCCATCTTTTTTACCGATGGCAGGAAAGTCTTGTTCTAATCTGGCATCCACCATCTGATTATCGGCAACCCACTGGGCTAACGTGCGCTCTTCTAAAATAGGTAAGTTCGCCACTTGAGCACCAATACTGTTCACCACAGCTACCGCAGCAATGGCAAATACGGCTAATGCGACCATCACTTCTAATAAAGTCATGCCTTTAACGTGTTTCATTGTCATCTCCCAATGAAAGTCGCCCTAATGCATCACCAATCACATTTAACTGTAACTCTTGGCCATCTTTACTCTTGTAGATAAAAGCCAAATCAAAACTGCTCATTTCACCACTTGGGAATAATAAAATTTGTGGCTCAATGGGTTTCTTATTGGCTGACTCAAGCCCAACATCGGCTTCTTCAAATGGTTCATCAAAAAATGACTCATCTTCTTCGTCTTCTTGGACTAACGGCAGTCCTTCTAGTACCAAGCTCAAACTTATTTCAGGCTTCATTTGCCTTGAACTTAACAAACGATCATCTTGTAAAGGTTGCCACTTCTCATCTTGATAAATCACAAATTGGTATTTGTCTTCATCAACTACCACCCCTAAAAATTGACCGCTTAATACCGTTTCATCTAACACTAAATCAACCGATGCAATAAATTGCTCTGCCGCTTTAGTTAAAGTTTGCTTTGGGCCACTATCACCCATAGTGAAAGTGACAGCTGTTGCTGCCACTCCCATAAGCAAAACTACTAGCATCACCTCAAGTAAAGTGAAACCTGCTGATGCTTTTTTCATATTACTGATAATCTTGTAAGTTCCAGTTACCGATATCATCATCTGTACCCGGTTGACGATCTGGACCTGCACTAAAGATATCAAGCTTACCGTTTTCACCTGGGCTTAGTAATAAATAGGCATCACCCCAAGGATCATTAGGTAGACGCTTAATATAACCATCTTCACGGTAGTTACGAGGCTCTGGAGAAATAGATGGCTTTTGCACTAATGCATCAAGACCTTGCTCTGTCGTTGGATAAACACTGTTATCTAAACGATACATGTCGAGCGCACTTTCTAAAGCAACAATATCTGATACCGCTTTTTGTTGATCGGCTTTATCTTTATTACCCATTAAATTCGGGACAACGATAGAAGCTAAAATGCCTAGGATCACAATGACCACCATAACTTCTAATAGGGTAAAGCCACGCTGCTTTTGACTCGATTGCATTTATTATTCCTCCACAGTACAAGCTAACGTAGTGCTAGCCGCTGATCATATTATTTAATTGTAAAATAGGCTGTAAGATAGCAAGTACAATGAATAGCACGATACTTGCCATTGTCACCACCAGCATAGGTTCAAATACCCCTAAGGCGATAGTGACATTGGACTCAAACTCTCTATCTTGGTTATCTGCCGCGCGTTCTAACATATTTTCAAGCTGACCACTTTTCTCACCTGATGTAATCATATAAAGCATCATTGGTGGGAACAGCTTAGTGTTCGTCAAGCTGCGCCTAAACTTGTTCCTTCACGCACTCTCGCAGTAGCATCTTCTACTGCCGCACGCACTTTCACATTTAATAACACTTCACTCGCAATCCGCATACCATCTAATAATGGTACTGAGCTTGCCGTCAAAATACTTAATGTTCTGGCAAAACGAGCCGTATTTAACCCTTTACTGACTTTACCAATTACAGGCAAATCTAGCACGATAGTATGCCATTTCATCTTGAATTGAGGCTTAATCAATAAGCGATTAAACGCCACAATTGCTAGCACTATCACAGCTAACACGATTAAACCGTAATCTTTGACAAAATCAGATGCCGCAATCAAAAACTGAGTCGTCGCGGGTAGCTGCTGCCCCATATGCTCAAATTGCCCAACCACTTGTGGTACCACTGCCGCTAATAAAATAGCAACTACGGCAATAGCCACAATCGTTAAGGTAATGGGATAAATCATCGCTTGGGTTAATTTACTCTTCAACTGCTGACGGCGCTCGGTATAGTCGGCTAATCGATTCAGTACCACTTCAAGGTGGCCAGACTTTTCGCCCGATGCCACCATAGCACGGTATAACTCATCAAAAACCTGCGGAAATTCGGCCATAGAATCAGCCAGAGAATAACCTTCAACCACTCTTGAGCGCACTGCCATGATCATACTGGCAAGTTTAGCCTTTTCACATTGCTGCCCTACCGCTTTTAAGGCTTCTTCAACGGGTAAGCCAGCTGCCACCAGGGTCGCAATTTGTCGGGTAATCAGTGCTAATTCAGCGACTGATACTTTAGGTTTAAACAGTGAAAAACCGCTACTTGCTTGATTACTGGTTTTAGAAACAACAGCCTCTATCTCTAATGGCATCAAACGTTGATCGCGCAATAAGCTTCGAGCATGACGAGCGCTGTCCGCTTCAATTACACCTTTAACCTGTTTACCTTGACCATTAAGTGCTTTGTAATCAAATGCAGCCATGATTATTCCTCTCTGGTCACACGTAGCACTTCTTCAAGGGTTGTCATGCCTGATAACACTTTACTCATACCATCATGACGAATACTTGGTATGTGCGAGCGAATATAACGCTCTATCGATAATTCGCCTTTACCTGCATGGATAAGTTCACGCACATTATCATCCACCAGCAATAACTCATGAATACCAGTACGTCCACGATAGCCATTATGGCCACAAGCTTTACAACCTTTAGCGCGATAAATCACTCGGGTATCATCAGCGCTCATACCTAATAGTTCACGTTCACGCTCATCAGGAATATGTTGCTCTTTACAATCCTTACACAAAGTACGGATTAAGCGCTGCGCTAACACACCCAATAAACTGGAAGAAACCAAGAAAGGCTCAACCCCCATATCTTGCAAACGGGTAATGGCTCCCGATGCCGTATTGGTGTGTAGCGTCGATATCACTAAGTGACCGGTTAACGATGCTTGTACTGCAATTTGTGCAGTCTCTAAGTCACGGATTTCACCAATCATCACTACATCGGGGTCTTGACGTAAAATAGCTCGCAAACCACGGGCAAAGGTCATATCAACCTTATTGTTAACTTGAGTTTGACCAATACCTTCTAACTCATATTCGATTGGATCTTCTACCGTCAGAATATTGGTATCTTTGCTATTAATTTCGGTTAAGCCCGCGTACAAGGTGGTACTTTTACCCGAGCCCGTTGGACCGGTCACCAAAATAATACCGTGAGGCTTACGAATTAAGGCATCAAACTGTTCGCGAATACGTGGCGTCATACCTAATTGCGCAAGATCCAGATTACCGGCATTCTTATCCAATAAACGCAGTACCACACGCTCACCATGACTTGATGGCATCGTAGACACACGCACATCTACTGCGCGGCCACCAATACGCAATGAAATACGACCATCTTGTGGTACCCGTTTTTCAGCAATGTCTAAGCGCGCCATAACTTTAATACGCGACACTAATAGTGACGACAGCTTACGGTTAGGCTTCAGTACTTCTTTCAGCACCCCATCCACACGGAAACGTACCACCAGCTGCTTTTCATAGGTTTCGATATGAATATCAGAAGCTTCTTCTTTAATCGCCTCGGACAGTAATGCGTTAATTAATTTAATAATTGGCGCATCATCATCACCTTCGAGTAGATCTTCTGTTTGCGGCAACTCTTCCGCCAAGGTAAACAGATCCATCTCATTACCAATGTCTTCCATTAGCTGCTGCGCTTGAGAAGAGTTTGCTTGGTAAACGGCTGTTAATTGCGCCTCAAACTCGGCCAGCTCACACAATTGCAGCGTCAGTGGTTTTAACCCACAGTATCGGCGAGCTTCTAACATTGCCGCAGCAGGCGTGCTATTGGTATAGAGTAAACGTAATCCTTGCTCACCTTGCGTTAATGCCACGCTATAACGATGAGCGAAAGCAAATGGCAAACGCTCACGACTATCAGAGTGAAACACCTCATCTAACTCGGCCTCTATTGGCTGGGCTAACTCGGCTGATACTTGTGCCAGTTCATCGCTGGCAGTTAATGCTTGGTCAGTCATTGGCATATCACTTCTTAGCTTGATCGTCAGCCTTGCTGTCAGAAATAGTTTTCAGCGTTGAATCTGTTTCACGCATCTTCATCTCTAACCCTTTACCTTGCTTATAACGCTCAATAATCTCATTCACTTCTGGCGATAAATGTTCACTTTGATCCCACTCAGGTAAAACAGGCACATCGGTATTTGGCATCAAGTTAACACCGCGCTCCTCTTGCTCTAACTGCAATGCTCTAAAGTAGTTATACTTGCGGCCAGCAATACCTTGCATGGTTGAACCATCACGAATAATAGTAGGCTTAATAAAGACCATTAAGTTCTTCTTTTTCTTACCACTTGAAGATGACTTAAACAGATGGCCAATTAATGGGATATCGCCCAAGAATGGCACTTTTTGTACGCTCTCTTGTACTTCTTCATTAATTAATCCCCCAAGCACCACGATTTGACCTGAATCAGCCATCACAGTCGTGGTTAAACGGCGAGTAGCAAAAGTCACATCGACACCGGTTTTACCATTAATGCCTGAGACTTCTTGTTCAATCACTAACTTAACCGCGTTACCTTCGTTAACTTGTGGGATCACCTTCAACTTAACCCCAACTTCTTTACGCTCTACCGTTTGAAATGGGTTACTGTTGCCATTACTTGAATTTTGCGCGCCAGTTAATACCGGTACTTCATCACCGACAATGAATGAGGCTTCTTGGTTATCAAGAGTCGTAATCGATGGTGTTGCTAATACGTTAGATTTGGTATCACTCGATACCGCTTGCACTAAGGCACCAAAATCCCCCATGGCGATACCCCATGCCATGCCGTTCACTTTGCCTAATGCCTGTGCCAAGATGCTGATGTCACCACGTGTATCAGGATTCACAGTAGTACCATTCTCTGTCGTAACGGTCGTACCTTCTTCACCTTGAGCAGCCCAAATACCCGCACCAATCTCACCAATGGTTGGGCCTAAGTTATTAAACTGAGTACCACCACCTGCGGTTGTTGCCCATTGCACACCAAAGCCGACATCATCGCCTTCAGCCACTTCGACAATAATCGCTTCAACCAAGACTTGGGCACGGCGAATATCCAACTGGTTAATGACGCTCTCTATGGTACGCATCTGCTCAGGGTCTGCATTGATCACCAAGGCATTAGTTTCATTGTGCGCCATAATGGTAATTTCATTGCGTCGACTATTGGTTGACTTACCGCCTTGCTCACCTTCAAGCTTTTTAGAGAAACCTGTTAATACTTCAACTAAATCTTCAGCTTTTGCATAATGTAAGTAACGTACTTTGGTATTGCCTGAGCTTGCTTGTTCAGCATCCAGTTTTCGAATTAACTTCACTACGCGATCGCGATTTTTTTGATCGCCACTCACCACCACTGCGTTAGTACGCTCATCAGCAACCACTTTTGGCGTTGGACCAGAGAACTGCGCTTGACTACCTTGGGCGCGGTAAAGGGTATCGATAATACGCACAATTTCACCCGCAGAGGCAAACTGTAAAGGCACGACTTGCACTTCAGTATCACCTTGCTTATCAACACGGCGTACAATATCAACCAGCTTATTCACGACTGCAGCGCGACCGGTAATCATCATCACATTTGATGGATCATAGTTAACTACGTTACCGCCGCCAGCATTATCATTTAACTGTCGTAATAGCGGTGCTAGCTGTTTAGCTTCCGTGTTATACAATGCAACAATACGTGTCACCATCTCATCGCCGGCACCTGGCGTATCGTCATCTGCAACACGAATTGCAGAAGTTTTTGCATCTTTATCTTTAATGACTTTTAAGATGTTATTTTCCATCTCAACAACGGCATAACCATATACTTGCAGCGTATTGAGGAAAAATTGATAGTATTGCTCATCACTTAATAGGTCGTAGCTGCGCACATTAATCTTGCCGCGCACAGTTGGATCAACAATGATGGTCTTATCTAAGTTTTTGCCAACAATATTGATAAATTCTTGAATATCTGTGCCTTTAAAATTAGCGGCATATTCCTGTTTTGACCAAGCTGCAGGCGAAGAGAGTAAGGCTGCGCCTACTACAATCCCAGCAATGAGCTTTTGGCGAAAACTTTTGTTTTTCATGTAACGATCCCCTAGTGCCCGAACTATTGCGGCAAACTAAACATAATTTCAACTAACTGACCATCACGCTCAATCATTAATGAGGCGTCAGTTAAAGTAGGTAGTTCAGCCATCAATGCGATAGCCTCAGCATTATTAGTTAAATCATAACCATTGATACTCTTCACTAAATCATTCGCTTTTAGTCCTGCTTGTGCAAAGAGTTTTCTATCCTTACCCGGATTTAGCCGATATCCAGCCACTTGACCATCACGTCGAACAGGTGAAATTGATAAGTAATCGGTAATTTTGCTTGGATCTGCCAACAATTCATCACGCGATTGCTTTAGCTCCGCCGCCACTTGCTTATTATTACGTTGGTCAATCCGTTGTGGCTTATTGGCTTTAGCTTGTTGTAACTGGCTATTAGCGCTGGTTTGAGCTTCGTACTTCATACCATCAAGCATTAAGGTTTCATAACGCCCAGCATTACTGATAATAATTCTATCGGCGTAAACCTCTTTCAACGAAGCTGAAGTCCCTTTAATTTTGTCGCCGATACTATAGGTATTTTGATTACCGCGAGAGTCGATAACAGCTAAGCCATTTTGCTCTGCAGTCGATGCCACTACGCCCACCAGCTGAATAGACAGTGAGGTTTTTGGGGCATTGGTAATTTGTTCTGGCTCAACAACAGGTTTAGCTGCGACAGGTTGGTCGTTATAACGACCAAACAGATTGAGATTTTCAATCGGGCTAATATTCGTTGATACCTTATCTGACGCTGCCATTGGTATTGGTCGCCATGGCTGACTATCTTCAGATACAGGGACCAACTGCCAACTAATTTGAGCAACCATATAGAGCGCTATAATCCCGGCACCAACAAAGCACAATTTGCTTAATTGCTGCTGCGGTAATTTCGCTGTAGTGCTAATAATTTTATCTAATAAGTCCATATATCCATCTAACCAACACTAATTAAGATAGTCTTGTCATAATTTTTATTTACTTGCGACGGTTTATGCTACCCCAAGCGATCAATATCAACAAGTTAATAACATTCCGATTATTGGCTTAAATTCAGGCGTTATGTTAACGTACGCAACCTGAAAGTATGATTAAGCTTGCGCTATAATATTGAATTTTCTTCATATACTCAGCAGAAAATACTCAGCTTGTGAGCTTAGGTACATTTTATTTTCCTAAAATTAATTAGTTAGTGCTTACCTATGGCAAAATCTACCGATCAACCCACCCAAATCAGATTCGATAAATGGCTATGGGCAGCCCGATTTTATAAGACCCGAGCTATCGCAAAAGAGATGATTAACAGTGGTAAAGTGCACTATAACGGCCAACGTGCGAAATCAAGTAAAAACGTTGAACTAGGTGCCACCATTAAATTACGTCAGGGATATGACGAAAGAGAAGTCATCGTAGTAAAATTACTAGAGAACCGTTTTTCAGCTGCAATAGCACAAACCCTTTATGAGGAAACCGCTAGCAGTTTGCAAAAACGTGAAACTAATGCAGAAGCGAGAAGATTAAATATCTTAAACAACCCTGCTCCTGCACATAAACCGGACAAAAAACAACGTCGGCAAATCATTCGCTTTAAAGAAAGTTAATTTGTGAGAAAACCATGAGCAAAGACAATTTATATCGCTACCTATTTGACAACGCCGATGTGCGTGGCGAAATCGTACAACTAGAGCAAAGTTATCAAGCGATTCTAGAAACTCACCAATATCCAGTTGCATTACAACGTTTATTAGGTGAAATGATGGCAGCAACATCATTACTGACTGCGACGCTAAAATTTAGCGGCGATATTAGCGTGCAATTACAAGGTGATGGCCCAGTATCAGTTGCCGTAATTAATGGTACAGATCAACAAGAATTACGCGGTGTTGCTCGCTGGAATGGTGAACTAGCAGATGATGCAGACCTAGCCCAATTATTTGGTAAAGGTTATATGATCATTACGCTAACCCCTACTGTAGGCGAGCGTTATCAAGGTATTGTTGCACTAGATAAAGCGAACTTAGCATTATGTCTAGAAGAATACTTTATGCAATCAGAGCAGCTACCAACAGGTATCTATCTATTTGCTAACGGCAAACAAGCTGCTGGTATGTTATTACAGGTGCTACCAAGTGAAGATGAAAATAACGATATGTTTGATCATCTAAACCAACTGACAGCAACCATTAAAGCGGAAGAGCTATTTGAGCTTCCAGCAGAAGACGTACTATACCGCTTGTACCACCAAGAAGAAGTACGCGTATTTGAGCCAATTACCGTCAGCTTTAAATGTACTTGTTCACGTGAGCGTAGTGCGAGTGCTATCCGCACAGTCGATCAAGCAGAAGTGGAAGCAATTATTGCAGAAGATGGCCATTTAGAAATGGGTTGCGAGTATTGCAATAATAAATATATGTTTGATGCTATCGATGTTGCTGCAATTTATGCTGGCACCTTTGGCGACAGCAAACCGCAATAACGGATTGTAGGCTGATAGCCCATAAGTATAAGTTATCCCAATATAAGGGCGCATTTAGCGCCCTTTTTTATTGACACGTAGTTAACAAAGATCACACAATCGTTACAATGTTTTGTACGCCGCTTAAATCGACAATAGATCGATTATAAATACTGACTTTGATGATGTGGAGACCTTACCTATGGCACATACTGTGTTGCACAACCTCACTTCAGCCGAACTGGTTGAGCAAGCACTTATCCGTAACGAAGGCCAGCTTACGGCTAATGGTGCACTCGTCACCTGCACGGGCGAACGAACAGGTCGCTCCCCTAATGACCGCTTTATTGTCAAACAAGCTGACACTGAAAGTGAGATTGATTGGGGTAAAGTCAACAAACCCTTTGCTCAAGATAAATTCGATGCTCTTTGGCTACGAGTGAGCGATTATCTTAGCGATAAAACCACATTTATATCAGATCTCGAAGTCGGCGCAGATCCTCAATATTACCAACCTTTACAAGTCACCACTGAATACGCATGGCATCAACTCTTTGCCCGTAATTTATTTATCGAACCTGAGCAATTCAATTGTGCTGATAAACCCGTTTGGCAAATTATCAATGCCCCAGGTTTTGTATGTGAACCAGAGCGTGATGGCACGCATTCCGATGCCGTAGTCATTATTAACTTTGCAGACCGCAAAGTATTATTAGCAGGCCTTAAATATGCGGGGGAAATGAAAAAGTCGATGTTTTCAGTACAAAACTTTTTACTGCCTGCTCATGGTGTATTACCCATGCACTGCTCTGCTAATGTCGGTCATGATGGTGATACAACGCTGTTTTTCGGCTTATCTGGTACCGGAAAAACCACCCTTTCAGCCGATCCTAAACGGTTATTAATTGGCGATGATGAACATGGCTGGGCGAAAGGTGGCGTATTTAACATTGAAGGCGGCTGCTACGCTAAATGTATCGATTTAAGTCAAAAAAATGAACCTGTTATTTGGGATGCGATTCGCTTTGGTAGCGTGTTAGAGAATGTGACTTTAGACCATAAAAAAGTGCCGGTTTACAGTGATTCGTCACTCACTGAAAACAGCCGCGCCGCATATCCGTTAGAGCATATTCATGCTCGAATAAAAGAAAATCGTGGTAATGAACCCCATGCTGTCGTATTTCTTACCTGCGATGTATCGGGAGTGTTGCCGCCAGTGGCTAAGCTCACTAAAGAGCAAGCGGCTTATCATTTCTTATCCGGTTATACCGCCAAAGTTGGCTCAACAGAGATGGGCTCTGACTCGGCGATTCAATCAACCTTTTCAACCTGTTTTGGCGCTCCTTTCTTCCCGCGTCCTGCAGGCGTATATGCCGAATTATTAATGGAGCGCGTCTCGACCTTTAACAGCCAAGTTTATCTAGTGAATACTGGCTGGACTGGTGGCCCTTATGGTGTCGGTCAGCGATTTGATATTCCAACCACTCGCGCCATTGTCGATGCCATAGTAAGTGGTGAGCTTAAGGATGTCGCAACTGAACATTTAGACAGACTAAATCTAGATATTCCAGTCGCAGTGACAGGTGTTGATAGCCAGTTACTTAACCCAATCAACACTTGGAAGATAAACAAGCCTATACCGAGTATGCCAACAAATTAGCCGCCTCTTTTAATGCTAATTTTAAACAATACACCGTCAGTGATGCAATTAAGCAGGCAGGCCCTAAAGCCGACGAATAAATCGCAAACAACGACATCATAATGCCCAAGTCATTTAGACATTAATGACTTGGGCTTTTTGATTAAAAATAGAGATATTTGACTACTTATTAATCTTAAAAGAATTAACCTTGTCCCCTATAAAACCATACTCCCTTAAAATTCAACGTTATAGAAAGCTGGCCTATTCTTTGCTCTATTGTCAGTAAACAAAACAATTAATCATTCACAAGGATAGCGATATGGCCTTTACTTCATTCAAATTACATTGTCTGCTTGCTAGCGCGTTTATTATTAGCATGCCATCACAAGCCTCCGCGCTTAATACAACCGAAAAACTCAAGCTCAATAGCCATAACCTAAAGCAACTGAGCATTGAAGCTGGCGCAGGCGAACTGACGATTACAGGCCATAACAACACAGATCAAATACAGGTAAGTGCTGCTGTCTATTCTGAAAATGGTCATCAACCATTACTGTCTCTGGTACAACAAGGTGATCAACAAGCCAAGTTAGTGGCTAAATTCGAAGATTCGTTTTGGCAATTGGGCAGTAATGAGCAATACATTCACCTCAACATTACCCTACCAAGCAATATCGAACTGGATATTCATGATGGCTCTGGCGATATAAAACTACAACAGCTCCACGGTAAGATTAATATCAAAGATGGTTCGGGCAATATCGACGGCAATCAATTAGGGCAAGTGTCCATACACGATGGCTCAGGTGATATCACTTTGCACCATGCTGGTAATATTAATATTACCGATGGCTCCGGCGATATCATGCTCACCAAAGTCGCTAAAGTCAGCCTTGATGATGGCTCAGGAAAAATTAACCTTAGCGAAAGTCAGCAAAGCATTTCGATTAACGACGGCTCTGGCGCGATTATGATTAAAGATCACCAAGGCGGTATTGATATTAATGATGGTTCAGGCGATATCAACATCAGCCACACCACTGGTAACATAGACATCAACGATGGTTCTGGTGATATCAATATAAATCAAGTTATGGGTATCGCCAGCATTAATGACGGTTCAGGTGACATTAATATAAAAAATACAAAAGGCGTTAATATTCAGGCAGATGGTTCAGGTGAAACCAATATTGATAATATAGACGGTGCGGTCACGATTAATTGATGTGACTAGATTACGATATTAATCGGTCATCAAAAAGATGACCGATTAGATTGATTATTTAGTGCCGTTAATTAATGCAAGTTTTTGTTGTCTTGATAACTTTTTTATTGCGATCTCAAGCTTAGAAGCCCCACTCCGATCCGCGCACGCCATTTGATAGACCAAAGTTAAGGGACCCTTGCCGCGCAAGTACTTTGCCCCCTTTTTAGGGTCGCTTTGGTGTTCTTCAAAACGGCGAGCAACATCAGTCGTAATACCGGTATATAGATGGCCTTGACGGGTCTCAATCATATACAGAAACCAGCCTGAATCACTCATTGGTTATAACCTAATAAGCCTAGCAAGAAGCTATATTCAAGTGCCGTATCTTGATATTGCTGAAAACGACCACTCTTGCCACCATGCCCTGCTTCCATATCCGTATGCAGTAACAACACATTATCATCGGTTTTATAGTCACGTAGTTTGGCAACCCACTTAGCAGGCTCAAAATACTGCACTTGTGAATCATGTAATCCCGTGGTCACTAACAAATTAGGATAAGCTTGCTTACTCACCTGATCATAAGGTGAATAGCTGAGCATATAATCAAAATCGACTTTGTGATTAGGATTCCCCCATTCATCATACTCATTGGTCGTTAATGGGATCGTTTCATCCAACATAGTGGTCACTACGTCAACAAAAGGAACATGCGCAGCTATCGCAAAATAATCCGCGGCGGCCATATTTGCCACAGCCCCCATCAATAATCCACCGGCACTACCACCAGATGCCACCACTTTATCTTTAGCCGCATATTGGTTGACCACTAAATAACGTGTGACATCAATAAAGTCAGTAAAACTATTCTGCTTATGTTGTAATTTACCAGCATCATACCAAGGGCGACCTAACATCTCGCTGCCTCGCACATGAGCAATGGCATAGACCACACCACGATCAAGCAAACTTAAAATAGCACTATCAAACTCAGGTTCAACGGTATAACCATAGGCACCATAACCATATTGATAAAGTGGATTAGTACCATCTTGGTTAAACTTATCTTTTCGATAAACCAAACTCACAGGCACTAATGCGCCATCGCGAGCAGGTACCATCAAGCGCTCAGCCTGATAGTTTTGACTATCAAATTCACCAACCACTTGCTCTTGCTTTAATAGTTGACGCTGATTAGGTACAGATAAGTCATATTCATAAATAGATTCAGGCGTAGTTAAGCTCGAATAATAAACCCGTAATTTATGGCTATTCTGATCGACATTGACATCAAAGCCAGCGACAAACAATGCATCATCAAAGAGGAGTCGATAATGCGTTGATAAATCTTGATTATAAACATCAATCTGAGTTTGGCCTTGTTCACGGCTTTGTATCACCAAGTAATCGCGTAACCAGATAAAATCTTCAATTCTGATCTCATCTTGATAAGGTAATACCGCCTGCCAAGCTTGTTTATTGGTGGTGTTTGCTGCATCCACTTTCATTAATCTAAAGTTAGTCGCTTGCCAATTGGTTAACACCAAATAACTGTCATCTAGCTTGGCTATGCTGTATTCATGTCCCTCTTCCCTTGGGTAGAAACAACAAAATTTTGATAGCGGTTTATCTGCATCAAGCAATAACACTTCTGTCGTTGTAGTACTTTGCAAATATAAACTAATGGTTGAACGGTCTAAGCTCTTCGATAGGCTCAAATAATAGCTATCATCTTGCTCTTCATAAACCAGCACATCATCGACTTGAGATGTGCCCAATTTATGCCGAAATACCTGATAGCCAAGTAACGTCTGTGGATCTTTAGCAATATAGAACAGATGTTGGTTATCGTTAGCCCACACCACGCCGCCATCAAGTCCGCTAAGGCTATAATCAAGCAATTCATCCGTGACTAGATTTTTAAAATAGACCGTATAGATTCGGCGACTTAAAGTATCTTCAGCAAAAGCGAGATATTGTTCATCAGGACTAACACTGATCCCACCCAATGAATAAAACTCATGTGCTTCAGCCCGAGCAGGGACATCAAGTAGCAGCTGTTTTTCAGCACCTACTGCGCTAAATCGGGTAAATAATGGATACTCTTGACCAGCCTCATACACTCGTTGATACCAATGCTGTTGCCAATAATAAGGGACTGACGCTGGAGTTTGTTCTAACCGTGCGATTAACTCATTAAACAGATCCGTTTGGAACGATTGGTACGGCATGAGTTGTTGTTGGCAATAATCATTCTCTTGATTAAGGTATGCAAGCACCTTAGCATCCGCACGTTTATCATCTCGCAACCAATAGTAATTATCGCAGCGTTGCACGCCATGATGCTCAAGCATCATTGGTTTTTTTTCCGCTACAGGCGGTATACAAGTGGTGGCCATTCTCAATTATTCTCCAGCAGCAACATCCAATCTATATTAACGTGAATTTATAGCACATTAACGCCTTCTAATTAACTTAATTAACGAATCAATACCGTCTTAAAAATAATTCATTAATATACATTCAATCACATTTACGCTATTTCGTGATATAGATTAGAAAAACATAAACTAAATTTCTCTGTTCATTTTAAATATGATACTTGTTAAAAGTTAAACTGTAATACCTGTATCGACTTAATATCATAAGTATCGCTCATTAACAGTAATTTATAGGAACCACTGCAATCATGACCAAGGTATTTAATCAACTTACCTTAAGAGATAAATTACTGCTTTTTGCTATTATTCCTTTAACCAGTCTGATCATACTTGCGTCATGTCGAGTACATGAATTAATCAATGATTACCAAGCGATTGAACATGAAAAAATTACCATCAATATCGTCAAGCAAGTCACTGCAGCGATTGACGCTTCCGCGAATGAGCAGAACATAGAACAACCACGAAAAATTGCTGCTGTACCAAGCTTTGCAAGCCTATCGATACAACAAAACCGAACTTATAAAGCGACATCAACACTGATTAATAGTCAGTTTGTGCAGCAGTTACTAGCATCGGGTACGATCACCCACTCGCAAAAGATAGACATTGAAAATCGATTAGCGCAAATTAAAGTGTTAAACGATAAACTTATCCATATTAAAGTTTCAGCTAACAATCATGATGCGATACATACGATATACCAATCATTGTATGAAGAGCTATTTATCTTACTCAATCAATTAAAAACCCAATTAAGATATATACGCCAAGCTAGGCATATAATGACTTATTAAATTTAATAAATATGCAACACCTAGCGGTAAAAGAAAGGTATTTAGTTTCCCATTTATTAGGTGAAAAGAATTTCATTTACCGTGATTATTTAAATATTGAAAATCTAATCTTTGAACAACAACAAACCCTATATTATGCCTATATTGTAGCGAATCCTAAACGTAAAGAGTTAATTCAACAGTTATATAATAGTAAAGAACAAAAAAAACTAATCGAATTTAGACAGTTAATGCAACGCCAAGCCGATATTGTTGAACAAGCACAGCGCATTGGTAACAGTCTGGGGTATGGCGGCTTAATGCATGACTATAAAAATTTCTTATTAACAGGTTTACCTAGTTATGCCGAAGACTTTGCGCGTCACCCTTCAAAAGTAAATGTGCAATTAGCCCAACTACAAAACCAAAAACTAAGCCCTAAACAACAACAAGCAACCTCTGAGATTGAGCAAAAGATTGCTGAATATCAGCAACAAATGTTGGCCTTAAAAAAGTTAAAAGAAGAAAACCTACCGATCCATGAAATTAATCAGCGAACAAAGATTGATGAGCAGGCCTTAACTAAAGCACTGCATTATTTACAAAACCCACCATTATTAATTGAGCCATTACAATGGCAACAAGTGACATCAGCAAGACTGAATCATATACAACAAATCACTGCCAGTATCAGTGATTATATGTACCGATTAGCCAATAAACAGCAGAGCTATGTCTTGTTTTCACTATTGAGCTATCTCATTATTGGCAGTTCAATTTTAATTGTTTCATTACTGATTTTGCGCACAATCATTAAAAATTTAATGAATAAAATCAATCTGATAGTTGATGAAATGAGCCGTATGGCTCAAGATCCTAAATTGGATTTAATACTCAATATTGACGGTAAAGATGAGCTCAATCAAATGGTTGAGTCATTTAACCATATGGTCATTGAACGCCAAAAGGCCAGCCACTATTTACGCCAAGCCGCTGCTGTTTTCAAATATGCATCAGAAGGCATTATTGTCACTGATGCCAACAATAATATTGAACTGATTAATCCAGCTTTTACCGACATCACTGGTTATAGCATTGAAGAGATCCGCGGCAAAAACCCATCGATATTGCAATCTAAACGGCACAGCCAAGCATTCTACGAAGATTTTTGGCGCTCATTAAACAGTACGGGGAAATGGGAAGGAGAAATCTGGAATACTCGCAAAAATGGTCAGGTTTACCCTGAATATTTAGCGATTACATTGGTACGAAATGACCAAGGCGAAGTGATTCAACACTTAGGCATGTTCCTCGATATTTCTAATCGTAAACAATATGAACAAAATATTTGGTTTCAGGCCCATTTTGACACTTTAACTGAACTGCCTAATCGTAAATTGTTTAATGATCGCCTTAACAGCGAGCTGACATTGGCTAAAAAGCATCAACGTAAACTCGCCATTATTCTCATTGACCTGGATCGTTTTAAAAATATCAATGATACCCTAGGCCATCACTTTGGTGATGAGTTACTAAAACAGGTGGCGTTAAGACTTAATAATGCCCTTGAAAAACGGCCATTTGTAGCACGCTTTAGTGGTGATGAATTTGCTATTTTAATCACTGATTATGATCATGACATAGAAATTGACCATAATATCAAACAGCTAATGGACAGTTTTGCGTTATCATTCAAACTAGATAATGAAGACATTATTATCTCAGCGAGTATGGGGGTCGCGCTTTATCCTCAAGATGGTCTTGATCATAAATCAATTACCAGTAACGCTGAAACCGCCATGTATCAAGCCAAAGAAATGGGCCGAAATAGCTACAAATACTTTACTGCAGGCATGAACAGTAATTTATTAGAGCGAATGACCATTGAACAAAAGCTACGTAAAGCGGTTATGCAATCTGAGTTCTGTTTACACTATCAACCCATTGTCGATATGAGTAATGGCCATATTATTGGCCTAGAAGCTCTGATCCGCTGGATAGATCCAGTTGTCGGTATCATTCCACCCGATACATTTATCACCATTGCCGAAGAGACTGGCATGATTGAAACAATTGGCGCATGGTACTCAACCAAGCGGTTGCTGATTTAGCAAAACTTAATCAACTAGGTTTCAAACTGAGCGTTGCCATCAACGTTTCAACCCGTCAATGCATCAATAATCAAACCTATCGATTTGAGCAGCTGTTAGCAGCCACCATCAAAAAGTACCAAGTTGCTGCAACAGATATTCATATTGAAATAACTGAAAGCATGTTGATGACGGACGATGATATTAATATGAGAACCCTTACCGCTATCAGATCACTGGGGTGCCAAATCTATATGGATGACTTTGGCACGGGTTATTCATCCTTGAGTTACCTCAAGCGCTTCCCGATTAACGTGATTAAAATTGATCGCAGCTTTATTGAGAATTCCACCAATAGCCATGCAGATAAGAATTTAATTGCAGCCATTGTCAGTATGGGTAAAAGCCTTGAAATGAAACTCGTTGCGGAGGGTATTGAAACCATTGAACAATGGCAATATCTACAGCAGTTAGGTTGTAATTTTGCCCAAGGTTACTTGCTATCCAAACCACTGCCCTTCGACACATTGGTTGATTTGCTTAACCAAACCCAACAACAATCATTGTTGCTACATACTGACGTTGCTATGGCTTAGATGACTAAAAAGCAGCTAAACAGCTGCTTTTTTTCATAGAGCACTAAGGTTATGCACCCACTTGGCTTTGCATGACGCTTTCTGCACCATGAGTTGCCAATAGATCAAGGTCTTTATCAATAAAGAACAGTGCCTTACCGTCTTCACCCACTAAGCGGATTTTATCAACGATTGATTTGAATAACTTCTCTTCTTCATGCTGCTCGGCAACATACCATTGTAAAAAGTTAAAGGTTGAGTAATCCTGAGTCGTGAATGCAGTATGAGCTAATGCATTAATTTTGCTGGTAATTAACTGTTCATGCTCATAGGTGTATTCAAATAACGCAAGTAAAGAAGTGAATTCAGTCTGCGGTGCTGCAATAGTACCAAGAATTGGCATACCACCAGTTTCGCTAACATAAGTGAATAAACGGCGCATATGCTCCATCTCTTCATCAGCATGGGCACGCATAAATTTTGCAGCGCCCTCAAAGCCCTTATCTTCACACCATGCACTCATTTGCAAATATAGGTTTGAAGAGAAAAATTCCATATTAATTTGATCGTTTAAATTATCTATCATCGCTTGCGCTAACATATTACTTTCCTTATCAAAAAAACTCGCTTTATTGTTATGAAGCTAATGCATAAAAGCAACCAAAAATTCCCCTTGTGGGTGCTTTTTTAATGAAATAATTATCATTAACTTTTCCATTTAAAAACAATCACCTACATTTAAAACATCAACAATAGCTGTAAGCGACTAATAAATATAGTTTGAAACTTAGTCTCTGATCATAGCCATCAAAAAAAGCCGTGGCATAATAGGCGCAATATTTTGTTTTCTGCTAAGGAATTACCATGCATTCAGCAGCCGATCCATGCGCTCAGCCTCAATTAATGCACCCAGATCAAGCTATTCCAACCTTACTTGCACAAGTTAATGTGATTGAGGGTACTGAAGTTGTACAGTTATCACATGCATTAAATCGAGTCTTAGCAGAAGATCTTGCTTCATGTATTGATCTACCTCCTTTCAATAACTCTGCAATGGATGGTTACGCATTTAACCTTGCAGACTTAGCCGAAGATAAACCATTACGCCTTATTGGTCAGAGCTTTGCGGGTCATCCTTATCATGGTGAGTGTTCTGCAAATACTTGCATCCGTATTATGACTGGCGCACCATTACCGCAAGGTTATGACACAGTGCAAATGCAAGAAAAAGTGCGTGTTGATGGCGACGATATCTATATTGAAGCACCACAGCAAGTTGGTGAAAATGTGCGTAAACGCGGCGAAGAGCTAACTTCTGGCGCAAAAGTGCTCAGTAAAGGAACGCAAATTGGCGCGGCCGAAATGGGCGTGCTAGCAACGATTGGTGCGAGTCAATTCTTAGTCTATCGCCAATTGAAAGTTGCATTTTTCTCAACAGGTGATGAATTGCGTCCCGTCGGCAGCGAGCTTGCCCAAGGGCAAATTTATGACTCTAATCGCTACAGCATTCAGGGCTTAGTCAGTAAAGCAAACGTTGAATGGATTGATATGGGCGTGATTGCTGACGATCCAGAAGCTATTCGTCAAGCCTTTAGAAATGCTGCAGCTAAAGCTGATATGGTAATTACTTCAGGTGGCGTATCCGTTGGAGATGCTGATTATACTAAACAAATTCTAGAAGAAGAGGGTCAAATCAACTTCTGGAAATTGGCGATAAAACCAGGTAAGCCATTTGCAATGGGCCATATTGGTAAAGCCGTTTTTTGTGGTCTACCCGGTAACCCAGTGTCATCAATGGTGACCTTCTACAAATTAGTGCTACCGCTGATCCAAAAAATGCAAGGATTACCAGTAACCCAACCGCTATTAGTCACAGCAACGTTAACTGACAGTATTCGCAAACATCCGGGCCGTGTTGAATATCAACGGGGTGTATTAAGCCGCGATCAACAAGGCCAATTGCATGTCGCCACAACTGGCAGCCAAGGCTCAGGCATGTTGACCTCAATGAGTGTTGCTAACTGTTTTATTATTTTAGAACAGATGCAAGGTAATACTGATGCAGGCACCATGGTTACTGTTGAGCCTTTCAACTCAGTACTGTGCTAATGGAAGACAAGATGAGCAAAACAGCCAATGATTCTGCCGATATTCTTTCTGACGCAGAAATGATGCGTTACAGCCGCCAAATATCCATTAAAGCAATGGATTTTGAAGGGCAAGAACGACTCAAGCAAGCTAAGGTGTTGATTCTTGGTGCCGGTGGTTTAGGTTGTACTGCTAGCCAATATTTAACCGTTGCAGGCGTTGGCCATATCACGCTAGTTGACTTTGATACGGTTGAATTATCGAATTTACAAAGACAAGTACTGCATCAAGATCATAATATCGGCCAAGCTAAAGTAGATTCTGCCAAAGAGAGTCTAACCCAGCTTAATCCGCATGTGCAGATTGATACCATTAATGCCGTATTAGACGATCATGAAATTGATGATTTAGTTGCTCAACATCAGCTAGTGTTGGACTGTACTGATAATGTAGCGATTCGACATCAGCTTAACCGCAGTTGCTTTAACCATAAAATCCCATTGGTCTCTGCAGCAGCAATCCGTATGGAAGGCGTTATCTCAGTATTCGATTACCAAGATAATAGTGCTTGTTATCAATGTTTTAGTCAGCTATTTGGCGAACAACAGCTAACTTGTGTCGAATCGGGCATTCTTGCCCCCGTCGTCGGGTTAATTGGCTGCCTGCAAGCAACTGAAGCAATTAAAGTGATTTCGCAAATGGGTAAGCCACTTTATGGTCGCTTATTAATGGTTGATGCGATGACGATGGAGTTTAGAGAGATGAAACTAGCTCGCCATCACAGTGTCCCGTTTGCCATTAAGCGAGTGACATACTAATATCAAATGCCTGAGTTTACTTAGGCATTTTGCTTTTTATAAGATCAACATTTTGCTTTCAGAAGATCAAGGAGTGTCAGATATGAGCAAGAGAGTTATAACACTAATCACTAGTGCCACAGCCATTTCACTACTTTCAGCATGCAGTCAAACCCCACCACCCAAGCTAGATATGGCCAATCCGGCGGCTAAATACTGTATCGCCGTCAAAGGCACTCTAGAAGAGATCACAAATGACCAAGGCACCATGACCATGTGTAATCTGCCAAACGGCCAGCAGGTTGAACAATGGCAGCTATTTAGGCGTGATCATCAAGCACACTAACCTCAGTGACTTGCTCCTCGGCTTGAGCTAATTGTTCACGCTCAGCCTTGGAGATATATTTAGGTTTATTACTGCCATGCAATTTTGCATTCGCTTTTTTGGCTTTATTTTTTAGCGTCTGATTAATTTTCTTTTTACGATTCATGATATTCAACATCCCATTAAAAAAGGCCTCATTCTGAGACCTTTTCTGTTACTGGTGACTATTATACCTAATCTCGGGTCAATACCCATACCGCATGTAAAATACCCGGTATAAAGAAGAAAATAGTCAGTACGATATTAATCAGTAAATCTTGACCCACGCCTTTCTTCAAAAACACGGCAACTGGTGGCAGAAAAATTGCGATTAAAATCAGCAATAATTTATTTGTGTCCATAAAGGTTCCTTAATTTTATTTTTTTGTTGGCCAGTCTAGCTGTTCTGGGTTTTGCCACTGGGCTAATTGCTGCTGTAACAATGGATTATGCCACTGTTGTCCCATGTGAGGCTGATCACAATAATGATAACTCTGACCACAATAGTCAAATTGCAATGCAAATGCATGCAAATAACCACGATCCGCTACTTTCGTTACATTATAAAGAGGATCCCCAAAAATAGGCACACCAATGCTGCTAACGCCACCCGTAGCTGATGGGTTTTACCTGTTAACGGTTTTAATAAATAGACTCGATTGCCTTCACCTAAAGCATGACTAAAAAACTGTGTCATCGCTGGATTTTCGGTGGTACGCAATAGTTTATACATACTACGGCGTGATTTCGCCATATCACCCACAATCCAACCCTGTTTCTTTTTAGGCTTGCCGTGAGCAATGGCGAGATAATATTTTTGAACTTGATGATCACTAAACATTTGCGTAAATGTTTGTGCAGCAGTTAATGTTTTAGCAAACAGTAACAAACCAGAGGTCATGGTATCTAATCGATGCACAGGATAAAGCTGATAGCCCGTATCTGCGCCTAATTGCGCTGCCACACCGGCACTGCCATCTTGACTATGAAAATGCACGCCAGCATCTTTGCTGATAACGATAAAATCGGCTGTATCAGCCACAATGTTATACATGAACAACTCTTAAAAGGTAATGGTAACGACTAAGCCTGGACGGTTATCCGACATATGAATGTGGGCATTATGCCGTGATAAAATGGCTTTCACCATAGATAAGCCAAACCTGTGCCTTGATGATGTCGACTAGGATCTAATCTCACTAATCGCTCAAACACTTTGTCATAACAATCTTTAGGGATCCCCGGACCATTATCTTTAATTTGGATCATGCCACCTGATTGCACAATCTCAATATGCGCCTGTTTGCCTGAATATTTAATCGCATTATCAACCAGATTAAATATCGCTTGGAATAATAAATACTTATCACCAGTAAGTTGGTAGTCTTCGCCCATTTCTAGCGTTAATGTTTGCTCATTCATTTCAGCTAACACTTCAGCCATCTCCAGCAAATCAGTACATATTTCTTGTAAACTAAAATGCTTAAGATCTAGCTTTTGTTGGCCTTCTTCAATACGCGTTAGCGACAACATAGCATCAAATGTTGCTAAACAATGATCTAGCTCTTCCATTAAAATAGCACAAGCTTCAGGCACTTCTGCAGCAGGCTTAGCCGGTAAGGTTTCTAACCCCATGCGGATATGTGATAGTGGAGTACGTAGATCATGGGCAATATTGTCTGTCACGCCACGAACAGCAGTAAGGTTTTTCTCTAAGGTATCCAGCACATGGTTAAATTGATGCGCCAGCATATCGAACTCATCTTCACGTCGATCGATAGGAAAACGTACATCATAGCGGCCATGTTCAATCTGTTCACTTAACCGATTGTAATGCACTAAACGACGTAAAATAGCCTTTGAAAAGAGATAGCCGAGTATGAGAGTCATCACCAGCGTAAACATCACCGCAGCAGCGGCAGCACTAGTGAAATGGTCAAACAAGGTTGATAAATGATCACTACGAGTTGCAATTAAGACTGGCCCATAACGGGTAATCGCAATGCCGCCCGTCAATAGATGAATTTTCTCAGGGCCCCCCGCTAAAATAGGGAACTCTTGGGTTTTGGGCAGCATCGGCATATCTTCAGGCATAAAAGATAATGCACCTTCAACCTTATTACCATTACGCCATACAATAAAAGCAGACTTAGGATCGGCTGCATGCACTTGTGCAGCAAAACCTACCCGATCGACAGATAAGGCAAGTTGTTGATAACGTAGTTTTTCAGTGTGTAAATGCTGTTGGATCTGGTTACGCTGCTCGGTCACTACTTGCTGATACATATTGAACAACAAGGCACCAATAATTAAGGTTACTAACGTTGAGAAAATAACCGTAATTCGCCATGCACTACTATTAAAGGGTTTAATGGTTTTGACGTAACCTATAACCTGCGCCTCTGACGGTTTCAATAAGCTCACCGTATCCTATCTCTTCAAATTTGCGTCGTAATTTAGCAATATGTACATCAATAACATTGGTGCGTGGATCAAAGTGATAATCCCATACTGCTTCAAATAATAACGTGCGACTAATGACCTGATTTGGATGTTCCATCAGATACTTAAGTAACTGGAACTCTTTGGGTTGCAATGCAATATCATGCTCATTAAGTGACACTCGACGGGTCAATAATTCGATTTGCAATGGGCCCACTTGCAATACAGTTGGCGCGGTTTGTGACATGCCACGTTGCATTAACTTTTCTGCACGAACCAATAATTCGGAGAAAGCAAATGGCTTAGTCATATAATCATCGCCACCTGCTTTTAAGCCTTTTACGCGCTCATCAACATGGCTTAATGCAGATAAAATTAACACAGGTGTTTGATTGCCAGTTGCACGCAGTGCCGCAAGTAATTTTAAGCCATCTAATTGTGGCAGCATTCGATCAAGCAGGATTAAATCATAATGAGAGGACGTTGCTAGTAATAATCCTTGGTGACCATCATTGGCAGTTTCAATATTGTGGCCCTGCTCTAAAAAGCCTTTAACAATATACTCAACCGTTGTTGCATCATCTTCCACTAGCAATATTTTCATATTAATTCCACTTTAGCATTGGTAGAGGCGTAAGTTTTGAATGTCAAACGCCAGCTTAGTCCGGTGTTGCTCATTAACCACTTCTAACTCAAGGTAACTAATACCAAGATCATGATCCAGTTGTGCATCAGTAAGATAGGCAAAACTAGTGCCATCTTTTAGCGCTAGTGTAACAAGTTCTGAGAACTTCATCTGCTTCTTGCGCAGAATTTTTGCAGCGGTAACTTCTTCATAGTCATCCGCTTCGAGTTTCTCTACTTTTTGCTCTAAAATACGTCCAGTTTCAGCAGACATATAAAATTCTGTGGTGGTATTGTCATCAAGATCAATCATATCGAACTCATACCGAACTTGGCTGTTTTTTACATCAAGTTCAAATTCAGTAATGATCATTTTCGGATAATCTTTTTCAAGTACCTGCATGACATCTAAAGGTGAATAATTTTGGCCCTTAGACAAAAAGGTATACATAGTCGGAGAGGCATAAGCTAATCCGGAAACGAACATTAAACTGACTAACCAACCCCTCATCATCACTCCGTAAACTATCATTCTTGATTTGATACTATTGCATTTTGATTGGCTGTAATAATTGAAATGCTATCTATCTCAACCTCTTTACCTTGCCATTTATCATCTAACTCACCACGTAATTTCACCACTGTCGCTTCTGTTACAATGATATGACGCCATAGTGAGTTTTCAATTTCAACTTCAATCTCACCGGTTTTGTCACGAAATAGGTACTTTTCATCACCTAAACTTTTGACAATATTGCCAGTAAGTTCAACCATTGTATCATCTTTGGAGTGTAAAGCTGCCGCAGCAGTTGTCGCTTTACTGGATTGCTCTGGACCTTCATATGCCGCTTCAGCAGAGACAGCCATTAAGCTAGATAGCATAAGTAGGTAAGGAACATAGCGAGCCATATGACAGTTCTCCAAAGATAGTTAGTCTAATAGTCTACCTAAGTTAACCTGAACGTTTGGTGTAATTTGGATTAACTTTTGATCATCATTCCAAACAATATTGGATCAATTAACACCAATCGCTAATTATTAGCCCAAATATGGATATAGTCAGATTTAAGCGCAACTTCGGTACTCGCGCCAACGGCTAAATGAAGTTTATTAGCCAGATGCAAAGAAACCTCTGCATTTAACTGTTTATCAACGCCAGCAATAGTGGCACTAATACGCACCGATTCACCCATCACTAACATGGCATCAATGGTCACAGGCACAATATTAAAGCTGCGGCATAAACGACCGCGAGAAATGGAGTTAAAGCGAATACCTTGATTGGCGATCACCCACTGAACTTGACTACCCACCGCTAAATCAGCTTGATACTGACAAGCAATAGAAAGCTCACCTAATGCCAGCCAAGTAATCTGTTTATCACTATCTTGCTTAGCCACTGTCGCACTAAAGATATTACGTAATCCCATCTGCCGAGCAACCGCTTCATTGGCAGGTTTTGCCTGCACTTCTAACGGTTTACCTTGCTGTAATATCTGACCTTGGCTGATTAAAATCATTTTGTCAGCCAATAATAGCGCTTCATTAAGGTCATGGGTCACCATCACCACCGGAATAGACAGCTGTGATTTAAGCTTGGCTAACTCTAAATAAAGACGTTCACGAGTTTCTCGGTCCACCGCAGAAAAAGGTTCATCAAGCAATAGCACTTTAGGCTCCCGAGCCAATGCTCGCGCTAATGCAACCCGTTGTCGTTGACCACCAGATAATTGCGACGGTAAACGATCCGGAAACCCATGTAAGTTAACTCGATTAAGCCAATCAAGCGCCTTATTCTTGCGTTCTGCTTTAGGCAGATGATCTAACGCTGAAATTACATTTTCAAGTGCAGTTAAATGCGGGAATAAACCAAAATGCTGCGGCACATAACCTAAGTGCCGCTGTTGTGGCGTTAAGTTAATTTTGGCCTCAGCATCAAACCAAGCGTTATCACCATAATAGATTTTGCCTTGCTGAGAATGGCTTAAGCCAGCGATCATTCTCAGTAGCGTTGATTTACCGCCACCAGACGGCCCTACAACCGCTAATACCTCGCCTGCAGCGCAGATAAAATCGGCTTCTAACTTTATCGGATGTTGTTGTGATACTTGGCAATGTAGATCGGCAATCGAATTAGTGGCCATGACGATCTCCAATACGACGCGATAAACTGGTAGTTAACGCCAAAGTCGTAATCGCAAACAGTAATAAAACCAATGACATTTGTCCTGCACTTGCAAAATCAAACGCTTGTACACTGTCATAAATAGAGATAGATAAGGTTTTCGTTTCGCCAGCAATATTGCCGCCCATCATTAACACCACACCAAACTCACCTAAAACATGGGAAAAACATAATACCAATGCGGTTAAGATGCCCGGCCACACCATAGGTAATTCAATTTTAAATAAGATTTTTAAACGGCTCATTCCGCAACAAGCAGCAGCATCGCGAATATCGACGGGGACAGCTTCAAAAGCCCGTTGAATGGGTTGCACCGCAAACGGGATATTGACAATCACGGAGGCAACAACTAATCCAGAAAAATGGAATACCAATTGTTGACCAAACACTTGCTCAATCCATTGCCCTAGCCAACTTTCACTGCCAAGACCCACCAGCAAATAATAGCCAATCACGGTTGGTGGTAGCACCAACGGCACCATAATCAATGCTTCAACTGCTGACTTACCTTTAAACTGACGATAGGCTAAAAACCGACTCGCAATAATTGCAAAGGGTAATAACACCACCACAGTAATGGCACTTAATTTGATTGAAAGCCACAGAGATTGCCAATCCATCTATTTTTTCTCAGGTAAACCAAAACCGTAATGTTTAAAAATTGTGCGTGCTTGTGGTGACAATATAAACTGATAAAACGCCTTGGCTGTTTCACCCGCTTTATTAGTTAACACCATCTTTTGCACGATAGGCGCATATAAATCTGTCGGTAATTCAATATAGCGTGCGCGTGCCTTAAACTGCGGTACGACCGCGAGAGAAAGCGCCACAATACCGCCTTGCGTCGAACCGCTAATAGCAAACTGTCCCGCTTGCGACACATTTTCGCCATAAATTAAATTAGGCTCAATTTGCTGATATAAATCGAATTTTTTTAGTACCTGTATCGCTCGTTCGCCATAAGGTGCATGGGCTGGATTAGCTATCGCAAAACGGGATAACTTGCCCTGCGCCATTAAGGCTTTTAGCCCTTTTAATTCAGGATCAAGGCTAAGGGGTGAACCATTATTAGCCACTAATGCTAGCTTACCTACGGCATAATCAACACCTGCATTAGGCGTCATACCGGATTTAACTAATGCATCAACATAATGCTCATCAGCAGACAAAAATAACTGAAATGGTGCACCATTTTTAATTTGAGCTACAAAATTTCCAGATGAGCCAAAAGAAAAGCGGATCTGTTTTCCCGTTTCAGCCGTAAACGCTTTAGCAATATCTTCAATCGCAAATTTAATATTTGAAGCTGCTGCCACAACAGGAATATCGTCGGCTCTTGCGGGAACCAAACTGGCGCTAATCACGGTTGCAAATAACACAACAGCGACGAGTCCACGCTTTAATAATTGACTCATGTTCATATCGATTTACTCTATTTCTGTTGCCACATTGCCGCAGCTTGATCATCTGAGTCTTTGGCTTCAACCCAAGCTTGACCTTGTTGACCGGCTTCTAACTTCCAAAATGGCGCTTTAGTTTTTAAGAAGTCGATAAGAAACTCACAAGCAGCAAATGCCGCTTTACGATGCGCACTACTCACACCAATAAACACAATTTGTTCGCCTAAGCCCATCGTGCCAACACGGTGAATAATCGTGACATGAGTTAATGGCCAGCGTTCACGTGCTTGCGCTTCAATCTGCTCTAAAACAGATTCAGTCATGCCTGGGTAATGTTCCAGCGTTAAATCAGTCACATCACGACCATCATTAAAGTCACGAACTTTACCCACAAAAGTCACTACCGCACCATCACTGTTGTCAGCAGCAATTGCCGCATATTCAGTAGGTACATCAAAATCTTGAGTTTGTACGCGGATCATTTTAACCCCCAGTGACAGGCGGGAAGAAAGCCACTTCATCACCATCGGCAACTGGCGCTTGCCAATGACTAATAGTTTGATTAACCGCCACTAATAATTTATCTGATGCAAGCACTTGTGCCCACTTGTCATTGGTCGCAGCCAACTGCTCACGTACTTGTTCAGCCGTCATATTGTCTGTTGCTTCAACTTGCGCAGATGCAGTACCTAATAACTCTCTTACTTGAGCAAAAAATAAAACATTAATCATGAGCTTAAACCTTAAAATGACCTGACTTACCGCCACGCTTTTCTAATAAACGAACCGTGCTTATTACCATATCTTTTTGTACGGCTTTACACATATCATAAATGGTTAATGCCGCCACAGATGCAGCAGTCAATGCCTCCATCTCCACGCCTGTTTTACCAGCAAGCTTACATAAACTGGTGATATGCACACGATTATGATCAGGTTGTGCTTCTAGGTTTACTTCAACCTTAGTCAGCATTAATGGATGACATAATGGAATAAGATCTGATGTCTTTTTAGCGGCTTGAATGCCTGCAATACGAGCCGTAGCAAACACATCACCTTTATGGTGGCTACCGCTCATGATCATTGCCAATGTTTCGCTCGACATCTCAATATAAGCTTCTGCACGCGCTTCACGCTCAGTCACTTGTTTCTCAGTCACATCAACCATATGTGCATTGCCATCGGCATTAATATGGGTAAAAGCATTTGTCATTTGGTTTACCTTTCAATATTCAACATTATTCATTAACCGCGAAATTGCTTTAAAGAGATGAGTCGCATGAAATCGGGTTAGTTATATTTTTTATCTATAATTTGCCAGTAAGCATTAAAGCCGTGACTTAGAAAAGCACGGCGATGTTCAACATTCAATGATAGAAATACTAACGAAGTGCAATGGCTCATTGTGGCACTAATCTTAATCAAAAAGAACAACTTCAAGCTGTCACCATAACCTCGGCGACAGCCCCCATCAACTAACCACCAATTGACGCTAAATGTTGGGTCACACCAGTCACGCCATCATGTAAAAAGTGGGTTGCTTTCTTTTGCTCTAATTGCTGATGTAAACGAGACACTAACTCAGCTTGCTGGCTTTCTGATTGTAATAAATCACGTAAATCAACACCATGCTCAGTAAATAAACATAAGTGTAATTTACCTTTAGCAGAAACCCGTAAGCGATTACAGCTGGCACAGAAGTTCTTTTCATACGGCATAATTAAGCCAATACGGCCTTGATAATCATCATGACTAAAGTTTTGTGCAGGGCCATCATCAATGGCGGCTTGATCTAATCCCCAGCCATTCTCTAGCAAATGCGCTTTAATCGTTGCACCAGCTAAGTGGTGTTTATTGAAATAGTCATGGCCTAAGCCCGTTTCCATTAGCTCAATAAAACGCAAATCAATTGGGTATTGTTTGATCCAGTGTAAAAAGCGAGGTAGGTCTTTATCATTCAAGTGCTTGAGTAATACCGCATTCACTTTAACTCGTTCAAAACCTGCATCTAATGCTGCATCAATCCCACGCATCACTTGGTCAAACTTGTTCTCACCAGTGATTTGATAAAACATACGTGGATCTAAGCTATCAACAGACACATTAATACGTCGCAAGCCAGCGTCATACCATTCTTGGGCATTTTGCGCTAAACGATAACCGTTAGTCGTGGTTGCAACTGTATTGATATTAGGCATATCTGCGACCACCCGAATAATATCGGTAAAGTCTTTGCGCAGACTAGGCTCACCGCCTGTAATACGGATTTTTTGAGTGCCAACCTTAGCAAAAGCTGCCGCTAAATTGGCAATTTCTGACAAAGTTAAAAAGCTTGGCTTACCATCAGGCCGATAACCATCGGGCAGGCAGTAGCTACATTTAAAGTTACATACGTCTGTCACAGACATACGTAAATAGTGAAATCGTCGACCGAAATTATCTTGCAGTTGAGACATGATCACCTTTCCAAGTAAAGGGAGGTGAGAGCATTTCTTTTCTCACCCCGGTGGCACTATTGCCACGGCTTAACATCCATATTTTGTAACGTAGGACAAAAAGCTCGGAGAACCGTCGAGATCTAATTATAGTCATAAAAACAACTATCCCCCTACCTTAGAGATTCATAATTTGAACAAAAACCTCATAAACACCAGTATTTTGTGATCTAGATCACTGATAAGTCATCCACATTGGCACAGGGATGCTGTTCAACAAACAAACTAGCTGTAGGGTTATTAATCATTTTAAGGTAAGGTATTAACATCAACAAAACATCCACCTAAAAAACGTTGCATTCACAACGGTTAAGGCCGCAACACTAATACATTTTTTGCTATATTACGCCGATATAAAGAGTGAACAAGGAAATAATAAATGGAACGGGAATCAATGGAATTTGATGTCATTATCGTTGGCGCCGGCCCTGCTGGCTTAGCCAGTGCCTGTAAACTCAAACAAATTGCACAAGCGACAGAACAAGAAATTAATGTTTGTGTGGTTGAAAAAGGCGCTGAAGTCGGAGCCCATATAGTGTCCGGGGCGGTTTTTGAAACCAAGGCGCTTGATGAGTTATTTCCTCAATGGCGCGAATTAAATGCCCCCATCGAAACCGCTGTCGATCATGATGATGTACTATGGCTCAGCTCAGCTGAAAATGGCCGACCATTACCACATAATCTCATTCCAAAACCGATGCATAATGAGGGTAACTACATTATTAGCTTAGGCCACCTATGCCGTTGGTTAGGCCAGCAAGCAGAACAGTTAGGTGTTGAGATATTTCCGGGGTTTGCTGCCAGCAGTATTCTTTATAACGATGATAATTCCGTTAAAGGTATCGCTATTGGTGATATGGGCTTGAATGCGCAAGGTGAAGCTAAAGACAGTTTTATGCCAGGTATGGACCTATTGGCAAAATACACCTTGTTTGCTGAAGGCAGTCGCGGTCATTTAGGTAAACTGTTAATTGAAAAATATCAACTCGACAATGGCACCTCTCCGCAGCACTATGCCATTGGCTTTAAAGAAATTTGGTCGATTCCAGCCGAGCAGCATCATTTAGGTAAAGTAGTTCATACTGCAGGCTGGCCGCTCACCTCGGATACCACAGGCGGTGGCTTTTTATACCATATTGCAGATAACCAAGTAGCCGTGGGATTAATTGTCGATCTTAACTATAAAAATCCCTATTTAAGTCCATTTGAAGAATTTCAACGCTATAAAACTCATCCATTAATTAAGCAATATCTACAAAATGGCGAACGTATTAGTTATGGCGCTCGTTCAATCAGCAAGGGCGGACTTAACTCTTTACCTAAAATGAGTTTCCCTGGTGGGTTATTAATTGGTTGCGACGCTGGCACTTTAAATTTTGCAAAAATCAAAGGCTCCCACACGGCGATGAAGTCAGGTATGATTGCAGCTGAAGTAGTCGCTAAAGCATTAATGGCAGGGGTTGAAAGCGGTAAAGATCTCAGCTGTTATCAAACAGAGTTTGAGCAAAGCTGGTTATTTGAAGAGTTGCAATCATCTCGTAATTTTGGGCCTGCTATCCATAAATACGGAAGTTTGCTTGGCGGCACCTTCAACTATATCGATCAAAATTGGTTTAATGGCAAAATACCATTAACACTACGTGATAACCATCATGATTACAGTCTGCTTGGCCAAGCTAAAAGCTATGCCGAAATTGATTACCCTAAACCAGATGGTAAATTGACGTTTGACCGTCTCTCTTCAGTTTATTTAGCTAATCTTTACCATGAAGAAGACCAACCGTGCCACTTACAACTCAAAGACATTGAGATACCAATTAGTGTCAATTTAATCCAGTTCGCAGAACCTGCACAGCGTTATTGTCCGGCTGGTGTTTATGAGATTACCCGTAATGATAAAGGCCAAGCGCAACTCGTCATTAATGCGCAAAACTGCATCCATTGCAAAACCTGCGATATTAAAGATCCAAGTCAAAATATCACTTGGGTGACACCTGAAGGTGGCAGTGGCCCCAATTACTCTAATATGTAATAAACTTAATTTTAAATGGCACATTAGGTGCCATTTTTATTGTGTTGCGGGCCCATACAGACGCATATCCCACGCTTCAATCCTCTGTTGATTAATTCGACTTTGAATACTACGTTGCCAGCTTTGCGCGAGGGTTTCACAGCCTAATAAACGTTGATAAGCATTTAAATCAAATGACTCTCTAAAGTAGAGTGCCATCGCCTCTGCTACGCTGATATCACTCACTCGTTCAATCAACTTAAATTGGTCAGTTGCTTTAATCTCTCCAGACGTTAGTACTCGATAAAACCAACCACAACGTCGACTATCTTGCATCGTGCGCGCGAATTCTATTTGATTAAACTGTAAATTTAGCTTGAAACAGGGCGAACGAGGCTGAGTCACTTGCAGTAATGTCGAGCCGAGCGCAATGATATCGCCAATGTTAATATCTTGCTCTAATAGACCTGTGGAGCTGATATTCTCGCCCATCATGGGCGCGTTCAGATGATTGAGATTAAAACGCTGCTGATAGTAAGCATAATGTTCAACAGGAAAATGGTGTAATACCCGGTCAACACCACCATGATGCTTACGATCAACTTGCCAATCAGCAACCACGCTATCATGATTCACCTGCAAATTTTGTTGCTGTAATTTACCAGCAATCCCAGACACAATATTGCTATTTGCTAAGGGCTGATAAGCATCACCACGATATAAACCGATTAATTTAACCTCTTTAGGTAGCATGACAATTTCCTCCTATTCGCAACAATCAGGCCTTACACCATAAACTGATGCTAATATAATCTCTATACTCTTTTCAGATTTAGGATCGCAAATGAATAATCAGACCTATACCAACCGATTAAGTGGTTTTACCTTAGTTGAGTTAGTGACTGTGATTATTATTTTAGGGATCCTTGCGATAATCGCATTACCACGCTTTATTAATTTAGGCTCTGAAGCCAAATCTGCAGATATACATGCTTTAGCGGGTAGCTTACGATCCAGTATTAGTATGTTGCACAATAAAGCGGAAATAGAAAATCAAACAAGCGACATTGCTGCCATCATTGATGGAGTAAAGCTCAATCATGGCTACCCAACAGCCGATAAAGCCGGTATCTATCAATCATTAGCAGACCCTAGTGATTGGAATTTTTATGCTTATACCATCTTAGGTTCATCTGCAGCCGTATTTACCCAAACTAAAGAGGGTCAACACAGTACCAGTGAATCATGGGACGACTTTAAGGCCGCATTAAAAACAAAATGTTTTGTTGTCTATAACCCACCACAAATTAGCCAACAACAAACGTTAAATCAACAGCAGCCAGCTTACTGGCAACCACAACAACTCGATGGCTTTTGGAATGGTGCCAAAAGGCTTGCATGCAAAGCGTTATCTTATATGGGTATCGATCAATATATCGGTTTTTGCCAAACGCCTACACCTCCGCCAACCCCAGATGCTGGCTCTGGTGGCAACCCAGATGATGATCCAACCATTCCGACACTGACCAAAATGATCACTTTCGACAATAGCGGCTGTTAATGAACAATTAATGCTGTTTGAATTAAAAGCGATTCATAGTCCGTAATTCTATTGGTATTCTCACATCTAATGCATAACGATGATAAAAAGTCTTAGGCATAAAACCCATGAAAACCAATAGTAGTGATGATGACCCCAAACATAAACAGCATGGATTCACCTTAATTGAATTAGTGGCAGTCATTGCCATTTTAGGTATTTTAGCCGTTACCGCAGCTGCCCATTTTATTGATTTACCTGATAATGCTATTTCTGCTGATATCAACGCACTGGCAGGCAGCATAAAACAAGTAACACAAACAATTTACGATCAAGCCGTCATTGAAAATACCGCCAATCAAGCTTATAGCAATACGCACAATATTCAATTGGCCTATGGCTACCCCATTGCTGGCACGACTGGCATTGTGCAAGCGCTGCAACAACCCAACTCTTGGCACAGTTATACTGGCAGCTATCTACTTGGCCACATTTCAGTATTCACCTATAAAGAGATTGATGGTGTAAATAACGGTAAGTCAGATAAATATGTTGAACAAGCCTTAAAAACACAATGTTTTGTTATGTATAACTGGATTGGTGATAACCAACAACCGCAAATATTAGCAACCACAACAGACGAACCATGGTTACCCGATTGGTTAAAAAAACAAGCTATTCATCTATTTTGTGATGTTATTGGTGCTATTGGTCTAACGCCCTATATTCCGATGTGTCAGGCTCCAACTCCAATTCCAGATCATCATCAAGTTCAACCCACTCCTGATAACCCAAACATCCACGTTAATCCATTTGGGTTAACCCAGCCCGAGATTATTGCACAGACCTCAGGTTGTTAACGACTTTCCAAATAATCAGCAAGTTGCTCGCTTGGAATAGAACTCGCACTCGCTACGGCGAAAGCGGCCCACTGAGCACCTTGCTGCATCGCAGCCATAATGTCATCACCAGCAACTAAACCATTAATCACGCCAGCAGCATAAGCATCACCCGCACCCGTTGCATCGATTAAATTGGCGCAAATGGCATCAACATGTTGGCATTGTTGGCCATCATAAACATCTGCGCCATGCTCACCGTCAGTGACAATAAAATAGCGCAGCTGCTCTCCTGCGATACTGACACCATAATCCCAATGACTTAATTGACTTCGGCCGTGCATATCACTGGCTGATGCAATTAAGACATGACAAGGTCTAGGACGCTCATCTTTAGCTAATTGTGCCAATACCAAGGTCTGCTCTAACGCGCAATTTGCCCAGCTTACGGCCCCCTCAGCGGATGAATTAATATATAACGCCTGCCATTTATGCCAATCTGGTGGTGCTGGTAATTCAAATTTAGGTCGAGGCGGCCTAATAATGGTCCGCTCACCATCAGGCGTCATCACCAATAACATCTCACAAGTTGCCCCTTGACGGCGGCAGACGCGGCGGCAATCTAATCCTTGTTGGCCAGCTTCAGCAACTAACCAGTCACCTATTTGATCTTGACCAACTTCGGTCACTAAACTGACATGGTGACCAGCCCAAACTAATCCAATACCGGTATTGGCACCACCACCACCAAGTCGATGTCCGCCATCTTGATAATGAAAACGACCACCCACGGTTAGAATTTTATCTAGCTGTAAAATACGGTCACAGTTTAAATTTGCAACCAACATAATATTTGCCATAGCAACCCACCAATTAATCTTGAACTAAAACATAGTACGATATTTTTTATAAAAAATATTTTGTTTCGATTTTTGATTAATAACCCGAGTAATAATACAGCAAATATTTACAAATCGATATTCAGCATAAACAACCTAAAATATTGAAATATAAAGATTTAGTATTTAATTACCATTTAATTAAATAACAGAAATGCTTAAACACTGCTTGGTCAATTTTATTTACCGTGACAGTCAAACGAACTCGCTTTACCCGATGCATTTTTATCCTTAAAGTCCGCAAAAAAGCAGTGCTAAATATTCATATCTAAACACTGAAAACTTCCTTTATTTATACTTATTATCACTTGGAGAGACTCGGTGGAAATGACCGCCTCTAGCCCTAAAAACAACAGCCCTTTAGTGCCTGTTGCTGGCTTATCAATATTTGCACTTGCATCAGGTTACCTTATGAGCTTGATTCCTTTGTCGTTGCCATCATTTGGACTATCGATGGAGCTTGCACCTGCAATTGCCAGTTTATTTTATTTAGGCTTACTTATCGGTGCCACTTGTATCGAACCTGTAGTGGCTAAAATTGGTCATCGTATCTCTTTTATTATTTTTTTAATGGCATTGTTATTAACGATTGTCGTTATGATCGCAATGCCGAATGCCTATAGTTGGCTTATTGCCCGATTTTTTGCAGGTATAGCCGTTGCAGGCGTATTCGTTGTTGTTGAGTCTTGGCTATTAATGGCTGATACAGCCAAACAACGTGCCAAGCGACTTGGTCTATATATGGCATCACTTTATGGTGGTATTACCTTAGGTCAATTAGCAGTAGGACCTGTCGGTACTGACGGTTTTATGCCATATATTTTTATTATTGCCTTACTTGTATTGGCGATGTTGCCACCACTATTAATCAAAAGTGGTCAACCAACCATTCAACATAATGAAAAGATCAAATTCCGTGATTTAAGATATGTAAGTCGCCCAGCCATGATGGGCTGCTTTGTTTCAGGCTTATTAATTGGTCCTATCTATGGATTAATGCCAGTTTATCTACAGCAATTGACTAATAATGCTAGCCAAACTGGTATTTTGATGGCTTCAATTATTTTAGGTGCAATGTTAATTCAGCCTTTAGTCAGCTATTTATCAACTCGAGTAAGCAAAAGTTTATTAATGGCACTATTTTGTTTATTTGGTACGGCTGCGGTATTTGGTGTAATTAATAGTCAGAGTAATATCTTAATTATTCTGTCATTTTTGATGTTAGGTGCTTGTTCTTTTGCACTTTACCCAATCGCAATTACATTAGCATGTGATGGCATGAGTAGTACAAAAATAGTATCAATTGCAGAAGTGATGTTATTGAGTTACAGCTTAGGTTCAGTATGCGGACCATTATTCGCTGACAAATTTAAGCAAGCTAATGGTTTACCAATTTACCTTGGTGTGTGCTTAATTACGACCTGTATTTATATGCTAATTAAGAGCGCGAGCTCCGCGCGCAGTGGTAGTGCCCCAGTAGTACACTAACCCTCTATCCATGGCAGTATGTCCCTAGTGACATGCTGCTCTTGCTTTTGCAATAGCGCGATCTGCAATCAGCACACTCATCGCCTGATTAAACACACCAGCATGTTTACGATAAATCTGATACAACCTCACACTCTCCTGCTCGACTTCATCTAAATAATAAATCTGACAAAATCGTGAAAACTTAATGGGTTCGTTCATACAAGCTCCTTAAGATACCTTTGTTAAGTGCATGTTATGTTCATTTTTTAAATAATTCAAGTTATCGCAAGTAAAGCATACATTACTAATATATTTTAATTCAACAACTTACAATCTAACCACTGCTTATTTATTTAGCTTACTTAAATAAATATAACTCAAAAACTACTATAAACCACACAACTTGTAACAAAAAGGTTAATGTGATCTATGTCTAAAAAATCCTGTTTTTTTAATGGATTGCATTGTTAACTGATGATTGATAGAGAGCATCAACAGACTAGAGTTTACAGTTATGTTAACAACGACCATGCATAAACTATGTCACCTAATTGCATAGTTTTACTGGCTATTGCCTAAAATTACTTTTTGTTAATGAAAATTTAGACAAAAAAATACCAGCACAATGGCTGGTATTTTTGATGACTTGATTACTTTACATATCGCACGGCTTCAGCGGCTTGCGTAATTGAGCACGGACGTTGTCCATGCCTGAATAAAATTCTTTCATCATCAATAATCCCATCATCTTACCGTTATCAGTCACAATCAGATCATCAGGATTAAGCGGATTATTCTTAATTGCACCAATGGCTTTCATTGAAGTCATCTCTTTAAATAGTGCAGTATCAAGGTTTACACCAAAAGTATCACGGAAATACTTACGCGATAAACGACCAGAGAACATGCCCAATAAGAAACGATATTGCATCACATCTTTCTTGCTATATAACTTCTGCTGTTCAACACTCATTTTACCCGCTGCGATGCGCTCTTGATATTTACGCAGTGAGAATGTGTTCACATGCAAAGTGTCATTTAAGAAACTAAAAGAGCCTGAGCCAACACCTAAGTATTCGTCATAATCAATAACATACTCATCAAATCCTTCGTCGTTAGTTTTACCAAATGCCCATGCAGACAGCTGATTATATTGACCATTTAACGCATTTAAGATTTGACGATATTGGTTTGCCATCTCACCCTGAGGCGCAGCAATTTACCTTTTACACTCTTACGTGTTTGGTGAGTAATCATCAAAGGATAAGTGGTAATTTGACGAGGATCGAGCTTAGAAGCCATCTCTAAATCATGACGAATAATCTCTTCAGTTTGACCTCGGAAGCCGAAGATAAGATCAACGTTGATAATAGGAAACAGCTCTTTTGCTGCCATAATTTTATCAAAAGTCTGTTGACCAGAACCAAACTTATCTAAACGTTCAGTCATCTTCAAAATGCCGTCATCAAAGCTTTGTACGCCAATCGACATACGATCAACCAAGCCTTTTAACTGCTGGAATTCTGGTGTGTCTAAATGACGAGGATCAGATTCGCACGATACTTCTTTAATACTTGGAAATAACTTACGCGCATGTTCAATGGTGCGAGCCAGTTCCGACTCAATCACAGTCGTGGTACCACCACCAATGTACATTGACTCAAAATCATAGCCTAGCGCTTTCACCATGTTCATCTCTTTACGTAATGAACCAAAGTAGCTACGTGCTTTGTCTTCATTAAATAAGAAGCGATGGAAAGTACAGTATGAACAGAGCGTATGGCAAAAAGGAATATGCGCATACAGCATATACTTCTTACCTTCTACTGGTGGCGGCATAATTTCAGCCGACTGTGTGTCTAACCGTAAATTCTTGTCCACATAATGTTGCATCACCCGTTCCATAGAACCAAGCATCCAATTGGGCACGGTAATATTGGCCTGATAAGGCTGATTTTCATCGCGGAAAAGGGTCGAGCTAAAAGAGGTCATATACGATTAAATTCCAATCCAACAAGTAGAAACGCTTGATGTAGTTACACCTAGCATGAAGCGCTAAAGATTACCTGTTATTAGATGAACAAAATGTGAAGCCGCTAAAACTTATGCTGATGATTTTGGTTTAAATAGCTAATTTTGTTAAGCAGCTCATGCTTTAGAAAATATGAATATATTAATCAACATTTTGCATCACCTAACACTCCTATCACGGTTAAGCCAATCATTTTAACGAGAACAGCATCACAAATTAACTCGAATATTATTACCATATGGTAATAATCATTTTCAAAAACACCGCATTGTTACTTTTATCGATGAGAGTAAACTGGCTCCATCGATTGAGAACACGCAGCAAATCTGCACTGACTCAGTTCGATTCAGCAAGCTCGATGTTATCGATTAGCTGATATTTATTTCTAACATTTGTTTTTA
>NZ_BALM01000030.1 GCF_000614975.1 Shewanella marina JCM 15074 | reverse complement strand
CTTCGGGCTAGGCTGCGTATTCTACGCATTCCTTAGTCGCCGTCAACTACTTTTTAAAAGTTTATTTTCAAGTGGTTATTTACCACTCAAATCACTTTAAGATAGTGACCGCTTACACTCTGCAAACTTAACGCTTAGCGCCGCTTGCCGTGTCAGTGAGGTCGCATTATAGGGAGATATTGATTTTGCGCAAGCGCTTTTTAACAAAAATAAACCTTGTCGTGATCACTCGCACAGTTATCAATCAATACGTATAAAAAAAGGGCTAACATGCCCTTTCTATTAGTGATTTTACTATTCACTGAAAAAACGCGACTCTTGTTTAGCTGTTTCAATATTGCCATTTATCGTCGTACTTACGATAAAATCGATTTTTGTCATACTACGACCCAACTGATAGGGATCAACAGCTAAGCTCATCGGCAAACTTAATACCTCTCCTGCTGCGACCTCGATTTGTTGCCGCCCAAGCCATTGCACATCCTTCGGCAATCCTGTCACGCTAAGCGTATAATGATGTGGTTGTTCAGTCTTATTTAGAATTTTCAATGTATAGGTATTCTCAACTAAACCTTGATCTGTTTCTCTAAATAACTGATTACGATCACGAATAACATCCAATCGAACAGGAGCAATATTAGCGGCACCATATATAAACAGTAATAGCATCACGATAAGACCAACACCATAACCCACCAGTTTAGGTCTTAATATTTTGGCAGCATTACCTTCGAGTTTATTTTCAGTGGTATAACTAATTAGGCCTTTGTCATATCCCATTCGCTCCATTGTATTATCACAGGCATCAATACAGGCACCGCAATTAATACATTCATATTGCAAACCATTGCGAATGTCGATTCCTGTTGGACATACTTGCACACACAAATCACAATCGATGCAATCACCTAATTCAAGTGCTTTAGGATCTGTCTTACGCGATCTTGGACCGCGTTTTTCTCCACGCTTACTATCGTAACCTACTATATAGGTATTCTTATCAAACATGGATGCTTGAAAGCGTGCATATGGACACATGTGTATACACATAATTTCGCGCATCCAACCTGCGTTACCGTAGGTCGCAATAGTAAAAAACACGACCCAGAAGTAAACACCGGCTGATGACTCAAATAAAAAGAACTGCTTATATAAGGTAGTGGCTGGAACAAAATAGGAAACAAAAGTTAAAGCTGTAACGAGGGAGACTAATACCCATGCGCTATGCTTTAATGTTTTACGGACGACTTTATCTCGTGTCCATGGCATTTGATCTAGCTTAATGCGCTTATTACGGGCTCCTTCTATTTTCTCTTCTAACCAGATAAAAATAAAAGTCCATACCGTTTGAGGACATGTGTATCCACACCATACACGACCTAAATAGGTGGTGATAAAAAACAACCCCACCGCAGCAATCACAAATAAACCTGCAAGCAAGGTTAAATCTTGTGGCCAGATAACTAATCCAAAAACATGAAACTTTTGTTCTGATAGGTTAAACCATACTGCTTGACGATTTCCCCATGGTATCCAAGGCAATAACAAGAAGAAAAGTATAGTCACCCACCCATGCGCCTTCTCACTCGCGTCCAAAGGCCGGTAACCGCCCTGACATAAATACGATTACGTGGATTATATCGATCAGTTTTGCTGACATCTGGTTGATGAATCTTAATTCGCTGAGGTGCGGAAAAATCCTTTTTTTCAGAACCATTACTCATCGTTATTGCCCTTATTTGCTCACACTATTTCCATATAACAGTTATTATATACACATATAGTCAACTTCTTACTTACAAAATTATAAAAAATGAAAAAGTTAATCTTATTACTTATTGCCCTGATAGCAGCTGTTATTTGGTTACGTCCTTGGGTTGACTCGATATCCTCAGAGAGTTTTCACTATGATCTGAATGATTCTTTAACTGATCTAAAACAGAACTTCACTCAAAGTACTGATAGCCGCAAAAAAAAGTCAGCAACAGATCAAGCAATTACAGCAACAACTTTATCAGCGTCTTTCGGTTGATGAAGCAAATGGTATTATTCCTAAATTACAATCAATTGCTGATATAAAAGCATTTAAACAACAGCATTGCTCACAATCGTCTCAATTGATTATTAGCCAAGATAATTTGCACTATATTTGTGATGCGATTACTGACATTTCACTCACTCACTAGTTTCAGTATTGACCCAAGGCGCTATAAAGCCTAGCCTTTGCCTGATTCTATTAACCAAGGTTTTCATTATGACTCAACAGGTATCAGATATTTTCGATCCAACTTTATGGGATGTGGTTCCCGGTTTTAACTTTGAAGATATCACTTATCACCGAGCTAAAGACCAAGGCACAGTTCGTATTGCTATTAGTCGCCCAGACTGTCTTAACTCTTTCCGACCAAAAACAGTAGACGAGCTCTACACAGCACTTGATCATGCCCGCCAATGGTCTGATGTTGGTTGTGTTTTATTAACAGGCAATGGCCCTTCAGCTAAAGGCCAGTGGTCATTTAGTGCGGGCGGCGATCAGCGTATTCGCGGTAAAGACGGTTATAAGTATGAAGGTGAAGAAGCCGGTACTGCCGATGTCGCTCGTATGGGACGTTTACACATTCTTGAAGTGCAACGTCTAATCCGCTTTATGCCAAAAGTAGTCATTGCGGTTGTACCAGGTTGGGCTGTTGGTGGTGGTCATAGCTTACATGTCGTGTGTGACTTAACATTAGCCTCTAAAGAGCACGCCATTTTTAAACAAACCGATCCTGATGTTGCTAGCTTCGACTCTGGTTACGGCAGCGCTTATCTTGCTAAGATGATTGGTCAAAAGCGTGCTCGTGAAATTTTCTTCTGTGGTTTTAATTACAGCGCTGATGAAGCATTTGATATGGGTATGGTTAACCGCTCCATCCCTCATGCTGAATTAGAAATTGAAGCATTACGTTGGGCTAAAGAAATTAACTCTAAGTCACCAACTGCAATGCGTATGCTTAAGTATGGCTTTAACTTACCAGACGATGGTTTAGTGGGACAGCAACTCTTTGCTGGTGAAGCCACTCGCTTAGCTTATGGAACTGCTGAAGCACAAGAAGGCCGCGATGCATTCTTAGAAAAACGTGACCAAGACTTCTCACAATTCCCTTGGCACTATTAATCATCATGCAATAATTCGAATAAACCGCCAGCTGGCGGTTTATTTTCATCACAAAGTAGCATAACAATCCTGCATTACATTGATTCAAAAGTATAAGTTGATTTTTTATCCTTATTAAATGTCTATTTAATAAGGCTAATTATGAAATATTATGCGTCCCTCATTACCCTCATCAATATTATTCCTCTCACCGTCAGTGCAACCACTGAACAGCCCGAGATCATCACGGTACTGGGTCAAGCATTACCTAACCAACAAATATATACCGCAGCCGAGCAACATTTAGATGAACAACAAATAGCACGTAGTTTAGATAGTAACTTAGGCCGATTATTAGCAGATCAATTCACCAGTATTACCATTAATGATGCGCAAAATAATCCGTTTCAAATGGATCTCCAATATCGTGGTTTTACCTTATCACCATTATTAGGTATGCCGCAGGGAATGTCGGTTTATATGAATGGAGTCCGCTTTAATGAGCCTTTTGGTGACACTATTAATTGGGACTTAATTCCACTTGCGGCATTGTCGCAAGTGAGTCTCTACTCTGGCTCCAATCCATTATTTGGACAAAATACCTTAGGCGGTTCTTTAGTACTCACCACTAAAGATGGCTTTAGTTTTGAAGGCGTTAATCTTGATCTTAGAGCCGGCAGTCACGATATGTACCAAGGCACCATTGAAGCGGGTGGAAATAATGGTGAGTTTGCGGCTTATACGCTCATCAATCGCTATCAAGAGCAGGGCTGGCGACGCTTTTCACCATCAACAGTTAATCAATTTTTAACCCAGTTAAGTTGGCAGCTAAATACCGATAATTTACTGGCCTTAACTGCAGCGACAAGTCATAGCGAATTAATTGGTAATGGCGCAGTTCCCTATGATTTGATGGCACTTGAAGGACGTGATGCGGTATATACCCATCCAGATAGTAACCATAACCGTTATCAATTTTTTAGTTTAAATGGCCAACATCAATTAAATCAGCAAATTAATTTAAATAGTAATATTTTCTATCGTTACAGCAAAAACAATAGTCTTAATGGTGATGACAGTGACTTTGAAGAATGTGCCATAGCGGGTATTGAAACCTTGTGTGATGAAGATGAACAGGCTGTCACCTTTATTGATCATCAAGGACAATTAGTCAGCGACGATTTGGATGATTTAGGCCTTGATGCTGATGAATTAGACGGTTTAAATAATCTCAGCCACACTAAACAACACTCCACAGGCGTATCAGCAGAAATCAGTATAAAACATAAGATAGCGAATCTTGCTAGCGATACGGTTATAGGCGCTGGGGCTCAAAGAGCAAGTATTGATTTCTCTTCAGACAGTGAATTTGCGCAACTTAATAATGGCACAATGAGTGCAATTAGAGATACCAGTGCAGTGGGATTATTTGACCAAGATTCAATTGTAAGATTAGACACCAAAACCCGTCATTACTATGGTTTTGTCGCTAACAGCTTACAGCTCAACCAAGCCTTAAGACTCAATAGCGCAATACGTTACCAATACGATAATATTATGATGACCGATTTAGCACCGGGTGATGATGGCACCACGTTAGATGGTGATCATAGCTTTAATAATATTAATCCGACTGTCAGCCTAGATTGGCAAATCAATTCTCAGTTTAATAGTTATCTTAGTTATGGCCGAGCCTCAAGAACGCCAACCCCAGTTGAGCTCAGTTGTGCTGATGAAGATGCTCCGTGTAAATTACCTAATGGTTTTGTTTCAGATCCGCCATTAGAACAAGTCACCACTCACACCCTAGAAACAGGCCTGCAATATCAGCAAAATCAAACATTGTTAGCCGCAAGCTTATTCTATGCACGTAATCGAGATGACATTATTTTCCAGCAAGCTGGCGGACTCCCATCTGAAGGCTACTTTGCCAATATTGGAGATACCTTAAGGAAAGGCTTAGAGCTGTCTTTAAAACAAGAATGGCAACAATGGTACTGGGGCGTGAGTTATAGCTATCTTGATGCGACTTTTGATTCTAGTTTCATTTCATTTAGTCCCAATCATCCGTTAGGCGCTAATCGCCAAGTCACCCCAGGCGATCGTATTCCAGGACTTGCCAAACATAGTGCCAAAGCGCATATCGAGTGGCAATCGCAGCAATGGACTATTGGGGCTAATCTTCATTATCAGTCAGATCAGTATTATCGTGGTGATGAGGCTAATGATGCAGAACCTCTAGCAGGTTATACCGTCATCAATCTCAGCGGTCGCTATCAACTCACAGATAATGTCGCACTATATGCCAAAATTAATAATCTATTTGATCGTGATTATCAAACCTTCGGTACTTATGGCGAATCTGATGAAGTATTAGGCGAGATATATCCAGACTTTGATGATGCTAGATTTGTCGGCCCTGCTCAGCCACGCAGCTATATTGTCGGCGTTAAAATTAGTTTTGATTAAAACGCTCAGTACTAAAACTGATAATCGCCAGCAACATAAAAATAATGCCGCATCCCAGCACCACATAAAAAGCGGTCGCATTAAAATGTTGATAGCAAGCAAAACGGATAAGTTCTACTGCTGAGGTAAATGGATTAAAACGGCATAATTGATAGAGCCAGTTACTGGCTTCTTGCATTTTCCATAATGGATAAAGTGCAGATGAAATAAAAAACATCGGAAAAATAACAAAATTCATCACGCCAGCAAAATTCTCTAATTGCTTTACCCATGCGCCAATAATCATCCCTAACCCATTGAGCATTATTGCCGCCAGTAACATAGCCAATAGGCCATAAAAATACCCCATAGGGGCAAGTTCAAGTCCATAAAAATAGGCAAACAGCAAAAACACACTGACTTGTAATAATGAAATAAATGCAACGGCAATCATTTTACTCAAAAGTAAGAACCAGCGCGGTAATGGGCATGTGAGCAATATTTTCATACTGCCCATCTCGCGGTCATACACCATAGACAATGAGCTTTGCATACCATTGAACAGTAAAATCATGGCGCATAAACCGGGTAAAATATATTCTTCATAATTAATGTAAGTGGCATAGGGTTCAATAATAGCAATACCAAGTGCAGCCCGAAATCCAGCCGCAAATACGATTAACCATAACAGTGGTCGTACTAAGGCACTCGCAAACCGTGCTTTTTGCGTTAAAAAACGCAATAACTCCCGCTGACATATTCCATAAAAACCATACCAATACCGCATTAAACCTCCGATGTTAGTACCATAAACACTTCAGCTAATGACGCTTGCTGATAACGGTTTTGTAATTCATGAGAGCGGCCCGTCGCTAATAATTGTCCCTGATTGAGGATCAAAACATGGTCTGCATCGCTCGCCTCTTCAATAAGATGAGTTGCCCAAAGTACACTGATTTTTTGCTCTCGACACAAATCTCTAACGACATCAGCCAATGCTTGCCTACTTGCGGGATCAAGTCCAACACTAGGCTCATCGAGCAATAACACCTTAGGTTGATGCATTAGAGCTCTCACAATTTCTAATCGGCGACGGTGACCAGAATTAAGTCGTCTTACTTTTTCATGCAAACGATGTTGCAGTTCAAACTGCATTAATAACGGCTGTGCTTTGGTTAAACTTTGCTGCCGACTATAACCATGCAAATGACCAAAATAATATAAATTCTGAGCAATGGTTAAATCCAAATCTAATGTACTTTGTTGAAACACAACACCTAACCATTGCATCGCTTGGTAACCCAGCTTCGTCACACTGATTTGATTAAAATAGATATCACCTTGCTGAATGCCATAAATTTGAGTGAGCAATGAAAATAGCGTGGATTTACCCGCACCATTGGGACCAAGCAAAATCGTCATTCCCTGCGGCAACTCAAAACTCACATCAATGAGTGCTGGTTTATGACCATAATTAAAACTCAGTTGTTGAACTGCTAATAGCTGATTATTGTTCATCAGTAATTACAGCCCCCCATGGATAACGCCCGACTCGTATCGACTTAATCACCTTCATGGCATCGATATCAATGATAGAAACATCACCACTGACACCATTGGTCGTTAGTAGCTTATTTTGCTGTGGATTAAGCGCAAGTTGCCATACACGGCGCCCTACAAGTAAGTAGTTTATGACTTGATAAGTTTGTTGATCGACCACAGCAATATGATTAGCAGGACCAAGGGCGACAAAAGCATAACGACCATCATCTGTTAACTTAACGCCAACGGGTTGTACTTTATCTTGATGGATACCTTGCGGTGCAAAGCTAATCTTATGAATAATCTCACGAGTGTTTGTATCTAAAATTGACACTGTGCCACCAATTTCTGAACTCACCCATAACAACTCACCGCTACGATTAAATTGAGCATATCTAGGCCGTGCATCAATCACAGTATTGTGTACAACCTTATTAGTTTTGCTATCAATCCAATGCACCATATTCGAGGTTTCAGAGGTCACAATCACCGTCTTTCCATCTGGGCTCACCGCGACGCCTTCAGGTTCAATGCCCACATCAATTTGGCTAATCACACTACGATTAGGCACATCAATCACGGTTAACAAGGCATCATCTTCATTCGCGGCATACAGCCACTTACCATTAGGATGTAGACTAAATTGCTCTGGATCTTCACCCGATGGCAATTCACCGATGACCTGATGAGTTTTTAAATCAAATATTTGAATAGTGTCAGACTCACTGGCACAAATATAAAGCTGCTGCTTATCTTTGCTAAGTAAAATACCTCGAGGTCGTTCGCCCACTTCTATTGTATTAACCACAGCCATAGTGTTCATATCAATCACAGATAATGAATCATCTTTTTCATTGGAAACATACGCCATATCAGCAGCCAACAAATAGGGGGGAAACAAGCTGATAAATCCAAGCCAACAGCCTTTATTAATCATGATTAGCACTCCTTATTTATTGGAACGTCTGCATTAAATTACAGCGGCTCAATGGCTTATCAATACCAAGCGTATCCAGTTCACTACGAGGATGATAAAAACCTGCTATCGGTGCTGTCGTTACCAAAGCCTGCGCTTGAGTTAACGGCATAGGTTGTCGCAATTGCCCATTCCAAGCACGAAAACTCAACTTACGGCCTTTATATGCCGCCAATGAAAATTGGTCACTTAACATATATTGGCTCAGTAATTGTGTTTGATTGGTTTGAACTTGAGTCATCGCTTCTGTTAATGCTCGCACAGCTAACCAAGCGTTATAATCCTTGGCACTCATATGACGCTCAAACTGTTGATAGAAACGATTTTGTAATTGCGCTGCGCCCCACGCCTCAATGACATAACTCCACTCATTGGCACGTAAGCCGTTAGTGCCAACCACTAAACGAGATAACCATGTGTTATAAGCTAGGTTTTGACCAAATAATTGGGCTTTATCTGCCACCCACACCACGTCGTAATCATCAACCTGAGTAAAAGCCTGTAACTCCTTACCTGCAACCCGGCGTAAATCGGTGTTAAAACTCCATTTTTTTTGTGCCACCAATTGCAATGCAAACTTAGTCAAACTCTGTTTTACTGCTGCCGTATAAAGCTTGTCCTCAATCGTATTGCCGCTTATAAGCAATACTTTATTAAAGCGGCGCTGTTTGAGCCATTGTGCTAAAGCATCAGTCTGCATCGAATAACTGGCACTAATATGTAAAGTATTCGGTAAACAGTTTTTAGTCCTAAATTGATTGTCACGATTACCAATATTGACTAACAACACATCCGCAGCTAACTGCTGTCGCAATTGCACTAAAGAATCACTACTCACATCAACCAACATGATATCGATGGCTTGTTGTTGCCATAACAAAGCTTGAGCAACTAGCTCCGTTGTTGATTCAGCGCTAAATGATTGCAATTGATAATGATGTTTTAAGAATTTACCGGTACGGTTACTGTCAGCAATCGCTTGCTTTGCCCCTGCAATCCCCTGATCCGCAGCTGGTCTTAAATAATCGGGGACAGCAGAGGCAAAAGTGGGCGTTTCCACTAAAATAGCAAGTTTGAGTGTGAGCGGTTTAGCCATCACTAACTGTGGTAATAACACCCACCAAAATAATAAAAAAATATTTAATATCATTTGGATACGATTCATAAAAGAAACATCTCCAGCTTGAGGACAATTAAAAAACTGTACGACTCACTGTATGATAAGTGTTCACTCTAATACAATTTTTAAACATGAAATATCGCCGCTTTCCTCCTAAAGGATGAGACGCTAACAAGCTTTGGTACGATTCTGTATTCGCTACATTTTTTCTAGTATGAAGCTAAGCATAAAGCTAATCACATATAAAAAGGTGGCAGCAATGAATCATGCATACTCACTGCAACAACTCACTCATTTACTCAAAAAATTGCCTCTGCCATTTCTGGGGTTATTACTTGTATTAACCAGTAACCTCGCGCTGGCACACGGTGATGTCACGCCACAATCAATTGACACGAGCACCATTCCAGCCTTAGGCGATGAGTGGCAAGAAACCAATCCTTATCGCGACCAAACAGGCGAAGCTAAAGCGGAGATCTTACGAATTGGGGCATCTGCATATAATCAAAACTGTGCACGTTGCCATGGTTTAGAAGGTATTTCAGGTGGCATAGCACCTGATTTACGTATTCTACCGACGGATTATGATGGTGATGAATGGTATGTCTATCGCGTTCAGAATGGGGCTGTACGTAATGGTGCCGTATATATGCCTAAAATGACTGAACATCTGAATCAAGAAGCACTATGGGCAATTCGTAGCTGGTTAGAATCTGTGGCCCCACAAAATGAGCAATAAAACCTGTCTCATCATCATTATGATTCTCGTCAGTTTGAGTCAATTCGCACAGGCGAGATCTTATGATGACATCATTGCAGCGAATGAAATTACCATCGCCGTCTATCGTGATTTTCCGCCCTATTCATTTGAGCAAAATGGCCAAGCAAAAGGAATTGATATTCACTTAGCCAATGCTATTGCTCATGGTTTGGGGGTCAAATTGACACTGCTATGGGCGACGCCAGGGGAAACAACCGCAGATGATCTGCGTATGTACCTATGGAAAGGTAATAACTTGCATACCAATGATGGTACGCGTGTCAAAGCAGACTTAATGTTGCGTATCCCCTACGATAAAAACTATGCGCAAATGCGAGATGACCAAGGCTTGCTAGTCCATGAGCAAGTACATATGTTTGCCCCCTATCAACAAGAACGTTGGCAAATAGCTTATAACCCCAATAAGCTTGAGCAAATCGCCACCATGGCAGTATTTCAATACCATAAAATCGGCGTAGAGATTGATTCAGCGCCACAGTTCTATCTCACCACCGCCTTCAATGGTCGCTTACGTAATAATACTAAAACCTATCTCGATATTAGAGATGCCTTTGCGGCAATGACCCAAACCAATGCGGTTGATGCCGTCATGGGCATAAAATCACAAATTGAATGGTTACATCAGCAACACCCACAGCAAACTCATATCTCACAACAAACCTATCCGCTGTTTGATACTTATAAATGGGATATTGGCATGGCTGTCGGTAATGATTATCGACAACTCGCTACGCCATCGAAGACATATTGCTCAATCAACTTAAACAGCAACATCTACACCAATGGGCAACGCAATTTGGTGTCAGTTATCAGCAGCCTGAGTTATACCAATAAATCACTACTTAAGTAGTAAGCCTGAACTCCTGCTAATGGAGGGCGAAAAACTAACCACTGACTCATTTATCAAAATAGCCATTGGCATAGAATTTATAACAGTATCAACCACCACCATGTCTGTAGCTGAGTAGGAATAGACATCTGTGATTCTAAGATTAACTAAAACTAGAGGTTAAATTATGGAGTCAATCAAGAAGATTAGCTGTCTCACTCTGGCAATAACAGCATTGTATTCAAGTATGACAATCGCTGCAGATGTGACAGATAAAGATCTACTTAATGATCAAAAAACCCCAGAAAACGTGCTCACTAACGGCTTAGGGCTTGAAGCTCAACGCTACAGTAATATTGATAAACTGACCGCCAAAAATGTCAAACAGTTAAGACCTGTATGGGCCTTTTCTCTCGGAGGAGAAAAACAACGAGGCCAAGAGTCCCAACCCATGATCAATGATGGTGTCATGTATGTGACAGGCTCATATTCGAGAGTATTTGCTATCGATGCCAAAACCGGTGATGAAATTTGGCAATATGACGCTCGTTTACCCGATGGCATTATGCCTTGTTGTGATGTCGTTAACCGTGGTGTCGCCCTTTATGGCGATCTCGTCATCTTCGGCACTTTAGATGCCAAGCTGGTGGCACTGGATGCTAAAACAGGTAAGGTACGTTGGAAGAAAAAAGTCGCTGATTACAAAGCCGGTTACTCCATCACAGCCGCGCCCATTGTAGTTAAAGGCAAAGTCATTACCGGTTTATCAGGTGGTGAGTTTGGTATTGTCGGTCGTGTTATAGCTTATGACGCCAAAACAGGAGCAAAGGCATGGGAACGCCCCACCGTTGAAGGCCATATGGGCTATGCATGGCAAGATGGCAAAAAAGTTGAAACGGGGATATCAGGTGGCGCACCGGGACGCACTTGGCCTGCGGAGTTATGGAAACATGGCGGCGCAGCACCTTGGTTAGGGGGCACCTATGATCCTGATACCGATCTGCTTTACTTCGGTACGGGTAACCCTGCGCCTTGGAATTCCTACATGCGCCCGGGTGATAACCTGTTTTCATCATCACGACTGGGGATTGATCCTGACGATGGCAAAATTGTTTGGCACTTTCAAACAACACCACATGATGGTTGGGATTATGATGGTGTAAATGAATTAATTTCATTTAACTACCAAGAAAATGGCAAAACCGTTAAAGCAGCTGCAACCGCAGATCGTAACGGCTTTTTCTATGTATTAAACCGTACTAATGGCGAGTTTATTCGCGGCTTTCCTTTTGTAGATAAGATCAGTTGGGCCAAGGGCTTAGATAAACAAGGTCGACCACAATTTGATCCTAGTAACCGCCCCGGCGACCCAAGTAATGCCAAGCAGGGGAAAACCGTTGTAGCAGCACCTTCATTTTTAGGCGGCAAAAACTGGATGCCAATGGCTTATAGTCAAAAAACAGGTCTATTTTATGTGCCATCAAATGAGTGGCAAATGGATATTTGGAACGAGCCAACTGCTTATAAAAAAGGCGCGGCTTACTTAGGTGCAGGATTTACCATTAAAGCCATTAATGAAGATTATATTGGGGTATTAAGAGCCATTGATCCCAAGACTGGTAAAGTCGTATGGGATTATAAAAACTACGCACCACTGTGGGGCGGTGTACTGACAACCGCGGGTGGGCTAGTGTTTGCCGGAAACCCCGAGGGTTATCTAATGGCCTTTGATGATAAGACAGGTGAAGTGCTTTATAAATTCAATACCGGCTCAGGCATTGTTGGCAGCCCTGTCACATGGACTATGGATGGCGAGCAATATGTTAGCGTGTTATCTGGCTGGGGTGGCGCAGTACCGTTATGGGGCGGCGATGTCGCTAAACGAGTCAAACACTTTAACCAAGGTGGCATGGTGTGGACCTTTAAACTACCGAAATCATAATTAACATCGAATAAAGCCTACAAAATGTAGGCTTTTTATTTTAATAAACCTTATTTACCTAATCCCCTCCCAAAGTATGAAATTTTGCCAACCATGTGGCGATAGTTAACCCCATACCCCCTCTCTAAAATGAAATGATATGGCACATATTTATATAACAACAGTGCCACAAATTAAGGTGAACAATACGAGACACTGACGAGGTGAACATATGATTTACGCACAACCAGGCACACCTGAATCAATTATTGATATCAAACCCCGCTATGAAAACTATATTAATGGTCAATGGACTGCGCCAGTTGAAGGGCAATACTTTGATAATCATTCACCTGTTAATGGCGATAAAATCTGTGAAGTGCCACGTTCAACTGCAGCAGATATTGAAAAAGCACTTGATGCGGCTCATGCGGCGAAAGCCAGTTGGGGCGCAACATCAGTTACCGAACGCTCAAATATTCTATTGAAAATTGCCGACGTGCTGGAAGCAAATCTAGAAAAAATGGCGTTAGCTGAAACATGGGATAACGGTAAATGTATTCGTGAAACTTTGGCTGCTGATTTACCTCTGGCAGTTGATCATTACCGTTACTTTGCAGGTTGTATTCGCGCTCAAGAAGGTGGCCATAGCGAAATTGATAGCACCACTGTGGCATATCATTTTCATGAGCCTCTTGGTGTTGTTGGTCAGATTATTCCATGGAACTTCCCACTACTGATGTCAGCTTGGAAAATTCCACCAGCACTTGCTGCCGGTAACTGTATTGTACTTAAACCTGCTGAACAAACGCCGCTTTCAATCTGCTTATTCCTCGAGTTAGTTGCAGACTTACTGCCACCTGGAGTACTCAATGTGGTACACGGTTATGGTAAAGAGGCTGGTGAAGCCCTAGCAAGCTCTACGCGTATTGCCAAACTCGCCTTTACCGGTTCAAGTTTAGTCGGTGGCCATGTGCTTAATCTTGCATCAGACAATATGATCCCAGCCACGGTGGAGTTAGGTGGTAAGTCGCCTAATATCTTCTTTGAAGATGTGCTCAACTATGAAGATGAATACTTTGATAAATGTTTAGAGGGTGCTGCACTGGCATTCTTAAACCAAGGCGAAGTATGTACCTGTCCATCACGTATTTTGGTACAAGAATCAATTTACGATGCCTTTGTTGAAAAACTTATTGCCCGTATCGAAACCATTAAACAAGGCAATCCACTTGATACCAATAGCCAAGTAGGTGCACAAGTAAGCCTAGTGCAATATGAAAAAATCCTGTCATATATTGATATTGGTCGTGATGAAGGTGCAGAAGTCCTCATTGGTGGTAACAAAGCCAATGCGGGCGATGGCTTAAATGATGGTTTCTATATCCAACCGACATTGCTCAAAGGCGCCAATCATATGCGCGTGTTCCAAGAGGAGATTTTTGGTCCTGTTGTCGGTATCACTACCTTTAAAACAGAAGAAGAAGCACTGGCTATCGCTAATGACAGTATTTATGGGTTAGGCGCAGGTTTATGGACCCGTGATATGAATAAAGCTTACCGCATGGGACGTGGCATCCAAGCTGGACGCGTATGGACTAACTGTTATCACCTATACCCTGCTCACGCAGCCTTTGGCGGTTACAAAAAATCAGGTATTGGTCGTGAAAACCACCATATGATGCTTAATCATTATCAACAAACGAAAAATTTATTGGTCAGTTATAGTGCGTCTCCTTTAGGTTTCTTCTAAACCACAATAGAGCCAATTCAGCAGCTGTTGAGTTGGCTTAATTTATCTAACAATGACACTTAAGCAGATGACCTCACTTACGTTAACAAAATCTGTTTCAGATTTTTGTTAACGTTTTATCTCAGTTATTGCCCCATCCTGTTGGCGCAACAATGGCAAGATATCAGTCCTGAAGTTGAACGTATTTTCCCTAATGCAACACGGATGCTCGCACCAACCACTTTACCTGTCACAGAGGTTTATCAACTCAATCAGTTGATCGGTTATCTATTTGAAACAAATGATTTAGTTAACTTCCCAGGGTTCTCAGGTCAACCTATCAATTTACGGGTTGGGCTAAATACCATAGGTGTGATTAAAGGGATTGAAATCATCAGCCATAACGAACCTATTTTTCTACATGGGTTAGGCGAAAAGGTGATGTTGGAGTTTATTGCGCAATACTTTAATCAGCAGATTAAACAGCGTTTTTTAGTGGGCTCGACTCAAACTAAAATAAATGATGGCACCACGGTTTACTTAGACGGTATAAGTAAGGCAACCGTATCAGTAATGATCATTAATGACACCATCATTAATGCTGCAACTCAAGTAGCTCGCGCTAAACTCAGTGGCTTTCAAGATCAAGCAAACAGCCAATTAATCCTGAATAACTTCACCCCTTTAACGTTTACACAATTACTCCAGCAACAACTTATCTATCGTTGGCAATTATCAAGCCAACAAGCGGCTCTATTATTAGATATCCCAACAAATTTGTTGGCAACACAAACTCAAATAGCTCCCTCGGCTGATTTTATTGATATCTATGCAGCGGTACTGAATCCAGCCATGGTCGGTCAAAATCTATTAGGCCAAGCAGAATATCAACGTTTGCTCGACACGCTGGCAGAGGGCGAAATAGCATTAATGTTGTTCTCTGCTGGGCAATACCATTTTATTGCAGATGACTTTATTACAGGCACATCACCGACTCGATTTAACCTGTCCCAATCAGGATTCGCCGTCGATATTAGGGATATCGATTTTTATAGTTTTTTGATCCCCAGTTAAGCAGTGATACGCCTAAATTTAATGAAATACGAGTCTTTAGACTTAAATCCAGCAGTGGTTTTAATCCTGCACAGCCATTGCAAATGCAGCTTAATATTCCAATTCAAACCAGTTTTATGCAGGTTAAGCATCAGCCTCTCAATACTAACTATCAATTACCCGCAAGTTTGTACCAAACCATCAAACCCGCTGCCGCACCATTACCGCTTTGGCAACGACTCTGGTTAGAGAGAAAAATAACCATCATTGTTATCTCTACCTACTTAGTTTTATTAAGTTTATTGTTTATTTTTCAACATAAACTAGCGCAACATTATGGCCAATTTTTAGTGCCGATAAGATGGGCAAGTTTGCTCTTTAGCATAGGTTTTATTGGCTACTATGCCCAAGGGCAGTTATCTGTAGTGAATATCTACACCTTACTGCTATCGCTGTGGCAGGGATTCGATATCAATGTCTTTTTACTCGACCCCGTTATATTTATCCTATGGAGCTTTGTGTTTGTTAGCCTATTTCTATGGGGACGAGGATTATTTTGTGGTTGGCTTTGCCCATTTGGGGCGATACAAGAACTCATTGGTAAGTTCGCACGGCAAGTTAACATCAAACAATGGCGTATTTCCAATCAACGCCACCAGCAACTGCAATGGTTAAAATATCCGCTGCTAATGGGCTTGGTTGCAACCTCATTCTACTCGCTCACATGGGCAGAAACCTTAGCCGAAATAGAGCCCTTTAAAACCGCTATTACCATGAATTTTAACCGCTATTGGCCTTTTACCCTGTATGCCATTTTAATATTAGGATTAAGCCTTTTTATCCATAAGTTCTATTGCCGTTATCTCTGTCCCTTAGGAGCCGGACTGGCAATATTAGGTAAATTTAGATTATTTAGTTGGCTTAAACGGCGTCAAGAGTGTGGTAATCCATGCCAGTTATGCCACAAGAAATGTCAGATTAATGCTATCAAACCAAGCGGTAAAATTGATTATGATGAATGTATTCAATGTTTTGACTGCTTAACCATTATTGAAGACAAAAATATCTGTGTGGTTGACAAATACGCCCGCCGAAAATCAAACCGAATAGCGACTCAAGCTAGTTAACCATTTGTTTTAAAAAGAAACTATATCTCATCATAGGCATTAGTTTTTTCATCCCAAAGTAGCATATTAATTATTACAGCAGATCCATATTCTTAAACATGAGGATGAGTTACCTCTTCACTACCGCACTTCTAGGAGGCCATTATGTGGGTAAAACCTAGCTATCAAGAACTTCGACTTGGTTTTGAAGTTACGCTTTATATCAGTAATCGTTAGTTATCTATGCCTCTAGCCGTATTGGAGGCAATCCCCTTATGACACAACAAACAGGTAGGCTTATATGCAGATATTGGTATTAGGTTCAGCTGCGGGAGGAGGTTTTCCCCAATGGAACTGTCATTGCGAGATGTGTAAGGGGGCACGAAATGGCACCATTAATACTAAACCTAGAAGCCAATCCTCAATAGCCGTCAGTGATGATGGTAAAAACTGGATCTTAATCAACGCTTCACCAGATATTCGTCAGCAGATAAATGACAATAAACCACTGGCACAAGCTGATGGTGTTAGAGGTTCAGGTATTGGCGCAGTGATTGTCACCGATAGCCAAATAGACCATACCACCGGCTTAATTATTTTACGTGAAGGCTTACCACTCAATTTATATTGTACCGATATGGTAAATGATGATTTATGTCAGCATTACCCTATTCTGACTATGATGCAGCATTGGCATGGTGGCTATCAAAGGCATGCCATTAATGTCAGCCCTTGTGACCCATTTATGATTGATTGCTGCCCTCAACTTGAATTTACCCCTGTACCTTTACAATCAAATGCTCCGCCTTATTCACCACACCGCAATAATTACCATATTGGTGACAGTATAGGCCTACGCATTACCGATAAACGTCATGGTAAAAGCCTGTTTTATGCGCCCGGTTTAGGGATTACCAATGACGAAGTATTACAGGCATTAGATCAAGCAGATTGCGCCATGGTGGATGGTACGCTGTGGCAAGATGATGAAATGATTACACGAGGCCTCGGTAGCCAATTAGGCTCACAAATGGGTCATATGTCTGTTGCTGGCGATAAAGGTATGATTGCACTGTTATCGCAATTTCCCCACTTAAGAAAAATCCTTATTCATATCAATAACACCAATCCTATTTTAGATGAGGATTCAGTCGAGTATGCGCAAACATTAGCAGCAGGAGTCGAGGTGTCATTTGATGGCATGTTAATTCAGCTATAGGAGTATGCAATGCAAGCTATCATGAGCCGAGAACAATTTGAATTAGCCTTAAAAAACAAAGGTCGACTTTATCATATTCATCACCCTACCATCAAGCTATGTATCAAGGGCAATGCAGCCCAGAACAGATCCGAGGTTGGGTGGCTAATCGCTTTTATTATCAAATCAATATTCCCTTAAAAGATGCCGCGATTTTAGCTAACTGTCAGGATATAAATGTACGTCGAGAGTGGGTACAACGTATTCTCGATCATGATGGCCACGCTAGCCTGCAAGAGGATTACGGTGGCATTGAAGCATGGCTCAAATTAGCAGAAGCAGTAGGCTTAGACAGACAAGAAGTATTGGATCAAAAATATGTCCTCCCTGGAGTCCGCTTTGCCGTCGATGCTTATGTTAACTTTGCGCGACGTGCCAATTGGCAACAAGCTGCATGCTCTTCATTAACGGAACTCTTTGCGCCTGAAATTCATCAATCAAGATTAGATACTTGGCCACAACATTACCCGTGGATAGCCAAAGATGGACTGACCTACTTTCAACAACGATTAAGCCAAGCTCGGCGTGATGTTAATCATGGCTTACAGATCACCTTAGATTATTTCGATACGGCAGAAAAACAACAACAAGCATTAGAGATTTTACAATTTAAGCTCGATATTCTTTGGAGCATGCTAGATGCCATGACTATGGCTTATGAACTAGAGCGGCCGCCATTTCATACCGTATCTAAACATTTGGAATATCATAAAGGATTACAGTTATGACCGATCCAGACTCAGTCCTGACACTCAACCCAAGTTACCGTATGCAATATGAGCCTGCACAAAAATCACATGTATTGTTGTTTCCAGAAGGCATGGTCAAACTCAGCCCTACGGCAGCGGAGATCCTCGAACTTTTAGATGGTAAAGCTTCTGTTCAACAGGTCATTAATCAGCTTAGCCAACGTTACCCTGATGCTCCTAGTCTCAATGAAGATGTCTATCAATTTATAAAGGTCGCCTATGACAAACGCTGGATCTGTTAATCCTCCACTGTGGTTATTATTAGAATTGACCTATAGCTGTCCATTGCATTGTAGTTATTGCGCCAATCCTATTGATTTAGGTAATAAACAAGAAGAATTAGATACTGAAACTTGGTTAAAGGTACTAATCGAAGCAAGGGCGCTTGGGGCTGTGCAATTAGGGTTATCTGGCGGCGAACCATTACTGCGTAAAGACTTAGAGATCATTATCAAAAAAGCCAGAGAACTTGGTTTTTATATCAACCTCATCACATCTGGTATCGGCTTAACCGAAAAACGAATAAAGTCACTCAAACAAGCAGGCTTAGATCATATTCAAATTAGTTTTCAATCAGCCGATCAAACCAGCAACGATGCTATTGCTGGTAAAAAAGCGGCCTTTGAACAAAAACAAAAGATGGCCAAATTAGTTAAACAATATGGTTTCCCTATGGTGCTTAACTTTGTGATTAGCAAACAGAATATTGAGCAAATACCGCAAATAATGGCATTAAGCTGCCAATTAGAAGCTGACTTTGTCGAACTCGCCACTGCCCAATATTATGGTTGGGCATTACAAAATAGAGATCATTTACTACCAACGCTGCAACAGGTTCGCCTAGCTGAGCAGCAAGTGAATCAATTTAGGCTGCAGCAATCCAATACCGCACCTAAGTTTATCTTTGTTACCCCAGATTATTATGAAACCAGACCCAAAGCCTGCATGAGTGGCTGGGGCAGTATTTTTATCAACATTGCCCCTAATGGTATGGCATTACCTTGCCATAGTGCGGCACTGCTCGACTTGCCATTTTTGAATGTTAAGCAACATAGTCTCGAACATATTTGGTATGAGTCAGATAGCTTTAACCATTATCGCGGTTTTGATTGGATGGTCGAACCTTGTAAGAGTTGTGATGAAAAGGAGCAAGACTTTGGTGGTTGCCGCTGTCAGGCATTATTGTTAACGGGTAATGCCGATAATACCGATCCGGTTTGCAGTAAATCGCCACAACATCATCAAATCACTAAAGCGGTTGAACATGCTTCATTAATGCATCACTCTGAAATAATGAGCCGAACCTTAAAAAACAGTTTAATAATTATGTCGAGCAAACAAATATAAGAGGTATTAATGCCCCATGGCTTTATCTTATTAACTCAACAAACTGATGCTGATGGTGCACTGTGGCAGTGTTTTCGTCATCAAAGTGGCTTGCGCCATTGGCATAAGACCACCAGCAATAAACAGCCTTTTTGCGCTAGTTTTATCATCAATACCCCAGTTAATGATGATAGCGGTATGAGTCATGCGCTCGAACATATGATTTTGCGCGGCAATATAAAATACCCGCAGCCGAATAGTTTTTTACAGCATCGTGCAATAGCCGACTATCAACACTTTAATGCCAGTACCCAATTAACCGATACGCGTTTTCACTTTGCCACCACACAAGCGCCAACCGCATTAAAGCTGCTCGATTTTATCAGTCACAGTATCTGTAACCCCAATTTAAAACTGAAAGATTTTAATCATGAGATTTATCATCCCAGTAATCAATGGCGCGGAGTGTTATACAACGAAATGCAAGCCATATGGCGAATAAAGAGTTTGCGCAACAGATTGAGTTAGACGAACAATTTAGCCAGCGATATCCATTTTATGGCGGTTTACCCAGTACCATTAGCCAGCTCAATATCAATCAACTACGCCATTATCATAACCGCTGCTATCGGCCGCAATATATGACATTAATTAGCAGTGGTGCATGGTCACTGTCATCACTATGGCAAATAGTTGCACAAAGCCTGACTCATTTAAAACCATTGCAACCAAACACAGATCCCAAATTATTGTACCAAGCAACAAAGCCATCATCGCAAACTACCATTGAGTTAGGTGACACCCTATCACAGCAAATGAAATGGTTTTTATACAGCTTCTTACAACATGACAAGGATGCACAAGACTGGTTAGCGCAGCACCAACTAACACTGGTGAATCAACCATTAGATCTAGCTTGGATTACTCCTATTCGAATTCACTCACATCAAAAGCAAACTATTGATTCGAGCTTACGGCAACCAGAGTTACTAAAACAAAAGTTACTAAAACTACTAGTCAACTCATTAGCTACGCAATCAACAGCACAATATCATTATTATTTAGCGTTATTAGGCACTGAATATTGGCGCCAACAATATCAAAAATCCGGCAAGGATCTCGCCCATCTTTATCAGCAATTTGAGCAATCACTCAACCAGTGGCAATTAGTTCAGTCTCCTGATATTAAGATAAATGAAAAACAACCAATAGCAGCACTGATACAACAATTAACGGCTAATGGTTTGTCGCAACTGCGCCCCAAAACAGCCGTGACGCAATTGGTATCTGGGAAAAAATGGCAGTGGTTGCAGATTGAGCCTCAGCAAATCCAATTAACTATAACCTCAAATAAACCGCAATTGATTCAAGCTATGAGGCTATACCTCGTCCAGCTACAACAACTAACTCAATTATATTGTCAGCAACAGCAACTGGCCTGCAGTAGTCATCTAACCCAACAAGGTGGCAGTACCAGCTTAATACTTATCTGTCATCATCAGCATAGTAAGGCGCTCAATGGTTATTGGCTGCAACAACTCTCACAAACACTCCCTCTAACATCAGACGTCATGCCATCTTGTCATCCCATACAGCAATTAATCCAACAAACCTTCACTCATAAACATTGCCAATATTCATTTACACACAGCATCAATTTAATGGCATTAATACAGCAACAAGAGTCTATTAAAATCGAGCTAAATCAAAAATTAATTGCTGATAACATTTCGTCTATCGCTCAACCTCACTCTCGAATATTGAGTAATCAACAGCCAAATAGTAGCTGTTTAGGCATGCAACTCGTTGATACCGATAACTTCAATCAACAAACCATATTTGCGACAGTATTAGCTAAATTATTAATGCTACAAACACCGATACAACAACTACGTTTAACCGGACAAGTTTATGCACTGGATTACCAATATGATCCATTACAGCAACAGCTCGCATGGTACAGCATGATAGACCAAGCCCCTAAGTTGACTTTAGAGGCTTTAAAACAATGTTTAATTAAGCTATTTAGCGATAAACAAAAACACCACTCACAACTGCAATTAATTATGCCATCAATCTCTATCGATGAATTTAACGATTGGCTTGAGTATCAAGAATCACAACTTAAACCTAATCCAAAAGGTGGGGTTATTCCTACTTAAGTCGGAATAGCCTAAAAATAGATAAGTCCTATAATGATATTTATTTGCAGGAACAATATATGAATAAAGCCAGTGAACTTGATTCAACAATAATCGCTCCCCTGCAAACCTCAACGCCTTATGTTGCGTCTGCGGCAACCTATCAACTTAATGCTTATTGCGCCGCACAAGAGTTAGCCGCGCAGCTTAAAGCGCCTGAACTTGATGTGATTATCTTCTTCTGTTCCGCGTCTTACGATTTAGCCACCTTGGGACCTGCTATCCAACAGGCTTTTCCCAATCGCAAAGTAGTGGGCTGCACTACTTCAGGGGAGATAACTGACCGAGGTTATTCCAGCAACAGTATTAGCGCCTTGGGCTTTAATAATCAGGTTTTCTCCATTGCTACCAGTATTACCTCGCTTAATAACTTTAGTTTTAGTGAAGCGCAGCTGTGCGTTGCCGAGCTCATCAAGCAATGTAATAAGCACCCTAAAGCATCAATTACTCAAAACAGCTTTGCGCTCACCTTAATTGACGGTCTATCGCCACAAGAAGAATCATTTCTTGCAACCTTGAATATTGCTTTAGGTCGTATTCCACATTTTGGAGGCAGTGCTGGTGATGATACTAACTTGGCCTTCACTCATGTTTATAGTGATGGCGTATTTCATAGTGAAGCCGCAGTTATCGTCCTCTTTAATACCACTTGTCCATTTGATGTTTTTACCAGTCATCACATTGAAAGCTTAAATCGTAAGCTGGTGGTCACCCATGCCGATAGCGAAAAACGACGCGTTTATGAACTTAATGCTGAACCTGCAGCATTAGTTTATGCCAGAGAGGTTGGCATTGATTTACAGGACTTACGTCCAGAAATATATGCACTTAACCCTCTCGCGGTACAAATAGGTAAAGAGTTCTATATACGCTCAATTCAAAAAGTAAATGATGACTACAGTATCGATTTTTATTGCGCCGTCGACACAGGTATCGTGCTCACAGCAATGAAACCTGGTGACATCTTTGCCAGCATTGAGCGTGAACTTGAAGTTCGCCAACGCAATATTGGCGAAATTGAAGTCGTGATTGGTTGTGATTGTTTTTTAAGACACTTAGAGATATCGCAACTTGCGCAAGAAAATAAGATAAACCAACTATTTTCAAAGTATCGTTTACTCGGGTTTAATACTTATGGTGAACAGTTAAATGGGGTTCATATGAACCAAACGCTGACAGGGGTAATGATAGGCAAACCTAAATAAGGGGTGTTTTTTGGCTAAATTAGAGCAATTACAATGCGAACTAAATAATCTAAAGCTCGAAAATCAAAAACAGAAAAAGATTATTGATTCACTGATCAGCCGTATCGAACTTAAAGGGTCATTTAACCATGATCCTTACCATTCCTTTCAACACTCAGTTATTTTAGCTGACCAAGTCCGCGATAAAACCGATGAACTCAATACCGCACTCAATACATTAGAACAAAAAAACCAGCAGTTACTAGAAGCAACTAATAACGCCAAATATGCCCATCAACGTTTTATTGATGCCATTGAATCCATTTCAGATGGCTTTGCATTATTCGATCACAATCATAAGCTTATCTATGCTAATCAACATTTTGATAATTATTGGCAGCAATATAATCTAACGATTTCAGCCAATCATACGCTATATGATATTAAACAGATGGCAGCCGAGCATGGCGTAATAATTAATGAAAACCAGCTCGATATCAATGCCAACAGTTGGGTATTTCAAGATGCCAATAAACGTTGGTTACAAGTACTTGAAAAGGAAACAGCCGATGGTGGCTTAGTGGTACTTTATAAAGATATCACCCTAGTAAAACGAGCAGAACAAGCCAAATTTGAAGCCGCAATGGCGGAAAAATCTCAATTATTACAAACCATGGTTGATAACCTGTCACAAGGGATCATCATGGTGGATTGCACTGGTAAAATTCAGATAGCAAATAATCGTTTTATCGAACTCAACCAGTGCCAATCGTCGATTGAGATCATCGGTAAGAATATTACTCAACTCGACCCATTATTAGCCTTAGATCTCCGTTGTCATCCACCTGAAATAAGTATGACAACCACCATTAGAGAACAAACACTAAGAGATAATAAAGTCATTGAAATACGCAGCCACCGTTTAGCTGACGGCGGTTTTGTAAATACCTATACCGATATCACTGAAAGTTATTTATATGCCAAAACCGTCACTGAAAATGAGCAATGGCTACGCTTAATTACTGATAATGTGCCGGCACTCATTGCTTATGTTGGTGCCGATCTTAAATATCAATTCACCAATAAGGCTTATGACCAATGGTATGGTTGGCAACGAGGCCAGCTGCTTAATACATCCATTATTGATTCGCGGCCAGAGCAAGAGTTACAAGGGTTAATGCCCTATTTACAACAAGCTTTAAATGGCCAAGCAATTACGTTTGAATTTGCAGAAACCAATGCAGCTCAGCAAGCTTGCCATATGATGAAAAGCTACGTGCCTAATATTAATAGTGACAATCATGTAGAGGGGTTATTCGTACTTAATTGGGATATTACTGAATCTAAACTGAGCAAAGCCAAATTAGAACAGGCCTATCAAACCCTTGAGCAACGCGTGACAGAACGAACTTCACAATTACAACAAGTGAATAATCAATTACGTGAAGAGATTAACGAGCGACGCCAAATAGAATCTCGGCTATTAGAAGCGAAAGAGGAAGCTGAACAAGCTAACCTTTCTAAAACCAAATTCTTAGCCGCAATTAGTCATGATTTACTGCAACCACTTAATGCAGCACAGCTATATACTGGCTCACTACAAGAGCAACGTATGCCCCCCGCAACGAGGCAATTAGTTCACTCAGTCGCAAATTCATTGGCCGATGTAGAGTCATTAATTGGGATGCTGGTGGATATATCAAAATTAGATGCGGGCATAGTTAAAGCCGATAAACAATCATTTAGAGTCAGTGAGTTACTGGATAATATTGCCAAAGAGTTCCAATTAGCAGCTGATGATAAAAATATTGAAATTAGGTATGTTCCTTGCTCAAGCATTATCTATTCAGACTCACAGTTACTGGCACGCATTATTAGAAATTTGATGTCTAATGCACTGCGCTATACCAACCAAGGTAAGGTGTTATTGGGTTGCCGACAATCTGAACATGCTATTTTAATTGAAGTACTTGATACAGGAATTGGCATTGCGGAAGAAAAACAACAAGAGATTTTCCAAGAGTTTAAACGTATAGAATCAAAAACAAGTCATAGAACCGGACTCGGGCTTGGCTTAGCCATTGTCGATAAAATAAGTACCGTATTGGGTCATCAAGTCAATGTAAAATCAACGCTCAATAAAGGTTCAAAATTTTCCGTTAGAGTGCCAAAAGGAGACTTGCGAATAGTCAATCAAACGACTGAATTTAATCCAATTCAAAGCGAGCAACTCAATGGCGCAAGAGTTTGGGTGGTTGATAACGATCTCAATATTTGTAATGCCATGACTATTTTATTAGAGAAATGGGGCTGTGAAGTGGTATCGGCAACCAATCTACAAGGTTTACAGATGCAACGGGATATCAGTCAAGCTAAAGTAGAAATGCTCATTATGGATTACCATTTAGACGATGACCAAACAGGCACTGATTTAGCTCAAAAAATTAATCAAACCCGAGTGCGTAATATTCCAACTTTGCTATTAACGGCTAACAGAAGCGATAAACTAAAACGCGAAGCAAGAGCATTAGATTACGCAATATTACATAAACCAGTCATCCCCATTCGATTAAAAATGGCGATGATTCAATTACTTGAAAACGAACAAAAATAGTTAACAGATTAACGTTTTAGGTAAACATCAAAATCGATATTAGTCAGGCCAACAACCGCTTGGGTACGATTATGCACGCCGAGTTTTTTCAAAATAGCAGACACATGCGACTTCACTGTGGTTTCAGAGATATTTAAATCATAGGCAATTTGCTTATTTGACGCACCTTGAGCCATCGCTTTTAATACCAATAATTGCCTTCTAGTTAAGGTATACAACATCTCAGCAGAGATCTGCGCCTCTTTACTGCGTCTTGCTGGCACAGTTGCGTTTTGCGTTGTCCGAATAATATCTGCGGGTAAATAAACGTTTCCATCAAGCACTTGCAGTAATGCTTCACCTATTTCATGACGCGAGGACGATTTAGAAATAAAACCAACTGCACCGTAAGTAATTGTTTGTAAAATAATTTGACGATTATTTTCAGCCGATATAATAACAATAGGAATAGTGGGAATAATATTTCTAAGTTCAAGTAAAGTATTTAAACCACCACTACCAGGCATATTTAAATCTAATAAAACCAAATCAATTTCATCATTCTCTTTTGCAAACAGTAAAGTGCTATCTACATTTTCTGTCTCAAATATATGGCATCCTTGCAAACTTTTGACTAATACTTCAGAAACAGCTTCTCTGAATAGCGGATGATCATCCGCAACAAGAATATTAACCATAATTGCCTCGCGACTTTATAATTTGAATATTTTCATAATACTTACAACATCAGTATTAACAGAGTCACAATAAATGTCAACGCTGGTATTTTAATGATTATTGATAAAAGAATGGCATCTATAACCACTCTTTTATCAATATATTTTTAAAAAGTAATAACAGCACCTAATGAGATTGTATTATTTTCTTCAAGATCACCATTATTTACTTCAGTTTTATTATATTCGAGCACCGATGTGAAATTAGCATTAAAACTATGAAACCAAGCAAAACCGAGATTATCATATTCTTTGCCTAAATTAACTGCGCCATCATTTTTGGTGTGACCATAAGAGACAACCAGACGTTCATCAGAGAATTTATAAGCACCTTGTAAAAGATAGCCCTTAGATTCATTATCTTCAGTCACCACTATCGTATCTAAACCTGCAACAGTGCCTAATCCTTCAGTTTTATACGCAGATGCATTAATCGATAAACCAGCAAATCCAACTCTTATCCCACCTGATACCCCAGTTGAATCAATAGTGGTAGTCCCCACTTCAGACTCTTGCGTTACACCGCTAATAAAAGCATTAAAATTACCTTTTTCGCCACTAAACTTCATTTTATAAGTGAATTCAGCTTCAAGTCTTGGACGTTCTTCAGAGCTAGTTACATCTGCTTTATTAGGATCCATAATACCAATAGCCGCTTGAAAACCAGAGGCTTCTGGCGAGCGGTAAGTTATCTGTGCCTTTGGAAATGGATAGGTATAACCACTACCAATATTGCCGAATGAAACATTACCACCATCGACTAAACCAAAAGAGTCACTTGAGTTACCGTAACCCAGTAGTAACTCGTCATTCAATATATTGCTGCGGCCAAATAAACCAAAATCTTTACCTAATAGTAATTGCCCCCAATTGCCATCTACGGTGGCATAAAATTGTCGAACATCAATCCCTGAACGAGTACCTAAGCCTTCAGCACCACGATTAACATCGGTATCATTTAATGTCACCCAAAAAGATGCTCGCCCACCAAGCTTTAACCCTGCAATCTCTTGTTTATAATTAAAACCAACATAATTTGGCAAAAAACCTACTTTAACGCGTGATTGATCGCGATTTCCAGCAGGGGTATCAATTGAAGAATTGACATAAAAAACATTAACTAACAGATCTGATGATACTGATTTAGTATCATCTTCATACAAAGTCACTGCAGCCATGGCATTACTACAAAATAAGGCCGAAACTGCCAATGAAATGGTACTCGCTTTAACATATAGACTTTTCATCATGCTTCTCCAATTTAACACGTATTGTTAATAGATCTATTGACAAGCTACGGTTATAAATAGAATAAACATCGGCCTATTTAATTCGTAATAACACAATGATCATTTATAAATTAACTACCATGCTACTAATATTGGGAACCAATAAAATTCATTAAAAGACTAATACCAATCATACTTAGTGACAGTATTACTCTATTAAAAAAAGTGATGATAAAAATAAAACTTAATAACTAAAAACCAACGCTCTATATTTAAAAGCAACACTAAATATTATAAAAAATCGTTCTAAATAACGAACAAGCTATTAAACAATTTAAGTAACACTTACTTTCAATGTTGAATTATTACAACTAAAGTACTAATTTTAAAATATTGCAGATACAAAAAAGCCCGAGTAAATTACTCAGGCTTTAATCGTTTACTTTAATCGTTATTCAACAGTCACAGATTTTGCTAAGTTACGCGGTTGATCCACATCGGTACCTTTAATTAATGCCACATGATATGACAATAATTGTAATGGGATGGTGTAAATCAATGGCGCCATAAACTCATCACAATGTGGCACAGGGATCACTTTCATGGTGTCGTCTGATTCAAATTCAGCATCGATATCAGCAAACACATACATTAAGCCACCACGAGCACGTACTTCTTCTACGTTAGACTTAAGCTTCTCTAGTAACTCGTTATTAGGTGCAACCACAATCACAGGCATATCAGCATCAATTAATGCTAATGGGCCATGTTTTAACTCACCAGAAGCATAAGCTTCAGCATGAATATAAGAGATCTCTTTTAGCTTTAATGCCCCTTCCATCGCAATCGGATATTGATCACCACGACCAAGGAATAGTGCATTACTCTTATCAGCAAAGTCTTCCGCAAGTTCAGCAATAGCATCATCTAGACTTAGTGCTTGCTCAACTTTAGCCGGCAAAGATAACAAGCTTTGCGTCATCGCGGTTTGCATCTCATCAGACATACCGTTATAACGACCTAATACTGCTGTTAGCATCATTAAGCCTGCAAGCTGCACTGTGAAAGCTTTAGTTGAAGCCACACCAATCTCTGCACCGGCTTTCATCATATAAGCCATATCTGACTCACGTACTAATGAAGAACCAGGCGCATTACAAATGGTCATGGTTGCCTTGTAACCCATCTCTTTAGCAAGACGTAGTGCTGCCAAAGTATCAGCTGTTTCACCAGACTGAGAAATAGTGACTAATAGGCTATTTGGGTACATGTAAGATTTGCGATAGCGAAACTCTGAAGCAATCTCAACATTACAAGATACGCCAGCCCACTGCTCTAACCAATAACGTGCCGCCATACCGGCATGATAACTGGTACCACAAGCAATAATTTGTACATGTTTAATGTCTTTTAAAAACTCGCTAGCATTATCACCAAAGGCACTATCTAATACCTGCATATTGGCAGTACGGTCAGCTAAAGTACGGCTTAATGCTAATGGCTGCTCATAGATCTCTTTCAGCATATAGTGACGATATTCGCCTTTATCGCCCGCATCGTGAGTCACTTCAGACTCTTTAATTTCACGCTCAACTTGCGCACCATTAACATCATAAATAGTGACGCTGCGGCGAGTAATCTCAGCCACATCACCTTCTTCTAAAAATGAAAATGAACGGGTTACAGGTAATAATGCTAATTGGTCAGATGCAACAAAGTTTTCACCAAGACCATAACCAATAACTAATGGGCTGCCGCTACGAGCAACAATCATACGTTCGCTATCACGACGATCGATCACAACCGTACCGTAAGCGCCTTCAAGTTGCTTAACTGTTGCTTGTACTGCAGCAAGTAATGAATCATGACGAGTTAACTCTAAATGAACAAGATGACAAATAACTTCAGTATCTGTATCAGAGCTAAAAACATAACCTTGTTGCTGCAACATATTGCGTAGCTTAACGTGGTTTTCAATAATACCGTTATGCACGACTGCAATATCTTCATGTGATACATGAGGATGAGCATTACGCTCACTTGGCTCACCATGCGTAGCCCAACGGGTATGTGCAATACCCGTTCCGCCAGCAAGTGGCATCTCTGCTAATGCTTGAGCTAACTCTTGCACTTTACCCACTCGGCGAGTACGGCTTAATTCACCCTGATTAATAACAGCAACGCCAGCTGAATCATAACCACGATATTCAAGACGACGTAATCCTTCCACTAAAATTTCTGCAACATCACGTTGCGCTACTGCACCAACAATTCCGCACATAACAATACCTGTCTAATTTAAAAATTTTATGTATAGCCAAACAACATCAGGCTGTTTGGGTATAAGGTGCAAGGATCACCTCGACACCATGTTGACGAATTTCATTTGCAGCCGTTGCCGATAAACGATCATCCGTCACTAAAATATTAACCGTACTCCATGGCAACTCGAGGTTGGGGATACGGCGTCCTAATTTGTCAGCTTCTAGCATCACAATCACCTGACGCGATACTTCAGCCATCACCTGGCTTAAGCCTGTTAATTCATTAAAAGTTGTTGTGCCGCGTGCTAAATCTAAGCCATCGGCACCAATAAACAGCTGGTCAAAATTATATGAACGCAGTACTTGCTCTGCCACGCGGCCCTGAAATGACTCAGAATGAGGATCCCAAGTTCCACCGGTCATCAATAATGTCGGTTCATTTTCCAATTCATTAATGGCATTAGCGAGCTGTAGTGAATTAGTCATCACTAATAAACCACGTTTATCATTTAAATATTGAATAATGCCTGAAGTAGTACTGCCACTATCGATAATCACTCGATTATGATCAGCAATAAGCTGTGCAGCCGCTTTGGCAATAGCCTGTTTATTGGCTGAAATAGTTTGATACGGAGCTTGGCTAATATCTTGCGGTACTGGAATAGCGCCACCATAACGACGGAACAATAAGCCATTCTTTTCTAATGCAGTTAGATCCTTACGAATCGTAACTTCTGAAGTTTCAAGTTGTATGGCAAGTTCATCAACACTAACTTCTCCCTTTTCATTCAAAAGGTTAAGAATAGTATGTCGACGTTGTTGAGTATTTCTTTTAGTCATTAATCTTAGCTAAGTTTCGTTTCGAAAGAATATTATAACCAAACGAAACTTATTTACCAAGATCGATGCTCACAAAATGAGTCATTTAAAAATACAGACAATAAAAAAGAGCAGCCTTTATGGGGCTGCTCTTTGGGGGATGATTCTTTTATTGACTCGACTGTTTAGAACTTAGCTTCAAATGCTAGACCAATGTTACGGCCTTCACCGATAGTCACTTCTTTATAGCTACCGCCATCTAAGTAATCAGTATCGAATAGGTTCTTCACATTCATACGCACACTCATTTCGGTATCACTGTATGTCCAATTATAGGTTGCACCTAAATCGAAACGAACAAACGCGTCTTTTACGATTGTGTTACCAGTATCAGCAAAACGCTCACCGACATATACCGCACCAAAGTTTAATGCTAACTCTTCAGTCATCTCATAACGAGTCCAAACGTTAGCTGACCACTTAGGCGCATCAATTGGCGTCTTACCATCTAACGTAGGATCGTTCTTGTATTTAGCATTTAAATACATCATTGAGCTAGTTACAAACCATGAATCGCCTAACTGACCTTGGGCGCCCATCTCGAAACCTTTATGGTTTTGCTCACCTTCTTGGCTAGTAATTTGAACATGGCCATTTTCATCAGGCTGATCAAATTCACGAGTAATAACACGGTTTTCAACGTTAATATCAAACGCTGCGGCGGTCATTAATAAACCACCATCAAACAGTTCCCACTTAGTACCAATTTCGTATTGAGTACCGTATTCAGGTTTTAAGTTTAAGCCATCATTTACATCAGGCTTATCTTTTGACTCAACAACTGAACTCTTTGGCGTAAAACTCTTAGAGTAGTTAACGTAAATACTACCAAAATCTGTTGGCTCATAAATTAAACCAAACTTAGGTGAAACCGCATAAGCATTATTACCAGCACCATCTTTCTTTTGCTCGTCATAACGCACACCTGCTAATGCTTTCCAACTATCAGTCAAGGTGATTAAATCTTGGATATAGAAACCATAATGATGGTACTCAGATGGATTCTTTGGTGTCGCATTCTGATAGTTCACATTAGGATTAATTGATTGACCAGGCATAACAACGACCGCATCTTTGGTATATTGCGCTTGCTGCTGGTAGTAATAATCCAACATATTGGCACCAATTAAGAACTGATGCTCAAAACTACCAGTCGTGAAATTACCAATGAAATCAACGTAAGCAGTCTTATACTGCCAGTCATCATGACGATCAAATGGCTTCACTTTATAACCGTTCTCAGGTGTTTCAGTGTAAGTTGGTGATGAACCAAAACGCTGGCGCTCATATTGCTGATGGTTATAACCTAACTTCATCTGCCAATCATCATTAATATGCCACTGTAAATCAGCGCCCATATTAACCACATTGATATCAATAAATGCCCAAGGTAATTCCCAAATCTTACCTTCTTCACCAATCACTTGACCGATCTTATCGCCAGAGCTATACAACCAAGCACCAGAATCTAAACCAGCTTTATCAGAAGTGTTATCGTACTTAACAGATAAAGTCACATCATCAGTCAAATCAAAATCTAGAGTTAAGAAAGTCAGTAAACGATCACGTTCTTTGTTCTCACCATTTTGGTACTCAGTCCAATAAGTCGTATCTTGCTTCACAAGCATGGTACGGTAACGCACGCTACCTTCTTCGTTTGCAGAACCCGCAGCATCCATTTGGAAACGGGTTGAACCGTATTCGTCAGTATCAAAACCTAAATCAAAGATACGATCATAAGTTGGCTTTTTAGTCACCATGTTAACCAAACCACCAGGGCCTGATTGACCGTATAGCATTGAAGATGGACCTTTCAATACTTCAACTTGCTGTAGCGTTTCAACTGGTTGCACATAGTGTGACCAGTGCTGGTGACCATTCACAAGGAAACCATTACCTGAGTCCAGTGCAAAACCACGAATAGAGAATTGTTGTCTATTCCACTTCTCGCTACCTGCGGTAACAGAAGAGTCATTGCTTAGTACTTCAGCAAGGTTACGTGCTAGCTGCTCATCGGTCACAAAATCAGGAATAACGGTTACCGACTGTGGCGTGTCCATTAAATCAATATCACCACGCATCGCGCCCGCAGCAGAGCCGACTTTATAATCGTTAAAACGACTACCCATCACACTGATACGTTCAATATTTGCAGTTTCAACTCCTGCATCTTCTGCCACTGCGACAGCAGGAACAGATGCTAATGCAGAACAAACTGCGAAACCAACACATGATAATTTGAAAGACATTGCCAACCCCAAGAGATATTAAATCTGAATTGACGCAAATATAAATGAGAATCCCTCTCATTCAAACTCGTTTTTACCTTTACATTCCAATTTGGTGATCAATGTCACTTTTTCGTTACACTTAGTTACAACTAGCTCAAAAATAAAGCAAAAAAAACGCCCCGATAACGGAGCGTTAATGAATAACAGTTCAATAATTGTTATTTTTTGATTTTTACTGGTCGAGCCCAGTTTGCAATGTGCTTTTGCTTAACGCGAGTAATCACTAGCTCATGCTCACCCACATTACGAGTCACAGTCGCACCAGCCCCTACCGTTGCGCCCTTGCCAATAACAACAGGTGCTACTAGCTGACTATCACTACCAACAAACACATCATCTTCAATCACGGTAAGATGCTTATTAGCGCCATCATAGTTACAGGTAATGGTACCGGCACCAATATTCACCCCAGCGCCAATCTGCGCGTCGCCAAGATAAGTTAAATGACCCGCTTTAGAACCCACACCTAATACCGCTTTTTTCATCTCAACAAAGTTACCCACATGGGCATCTTGTTTTAATTCTGCACCTGGGCGTAAACGGGCAAATGGCCCCGCACTCGCATCGATACCAACAATGGCATCTTCAACAATGGTATATGGTTTAATTTCAGCGTTATCAGCAATCTGACAATTCTTTAAAATGGCACCAGCACCGATTTTAACGTTATTACCAATGCTAACTTGACCTTCAAAAATCACGTTAACATCGATCATCACATCCATGCCTACGCTAACTTCACCGCGGATATCAATACGGCTAGGATCACGTAAGTTAGCGCCATTAAGCATTAACTTTTCAGCTTCACGTGCTTGGTATGCACGCTCTAATTGCGCTAATTGAACACGGTTATTGGCCCCTTCAACTTCAATAGCTGATTGTGGCTGTGCAGTGCTAATTGCTACGCCATCCGCATGTGCCATGGCAATAATATCCGTTAAATAGTATTCGCCTTGAGCATTATTATTTGAAAGTCGAGCTAACCATGCTTTTAGTTGCTTACCCGGTACCGCCATAATGCCGGTATTCACTTCATTAATCAGCAATTGCTCATCATCAGCATCTTTTTGCTCAACAATACCCACCACTTGACCATGTTGACGAATAATACGGCCATAACCTGTAGGATTAACTAAATTAACCGTTAAAATAGCTAAACCATCTTGTGGGCGCGCATCTAATAATGCTTGTAATGTTTGTTGCTGAATTAATGGCACATCACCATATAAAATTAAAACCGTGTCATCATCACTAATATGACTATTCGCTTGAGCCACCGCATGGCCTGTACCCAACTGCTCAGCTTGTAATACCCAATTTAATGTTTGCTCACCTAAACTCGCTTGTAGCTTGTCAGCACCGTAACCATAAACTAACTGAATCGCTTCGCTACCTAGTGAACGCGCAGTATCAATCACATGCTGAACCATGCTTTTGTGTGCAATAGGGTGCAACACTTTTGGTAGATCTGAGCGCATACGCGTGCCTTTGCCCGCGGCAAGGATCACAACATTAAGAGACATGACAATTTCCTTTTTAAAATATTGCACTGATCTTAACGGATCCTTCCAATAAAAATCGAGCGCATCGTAAAATTTAGACAATAAAAAAGCGCCCTATTGGACGCTTTTTTTAACACTATCACCTTATCTGGCAATATTTTTCTTGATGGTTTCAACTACGCGTAGCTGAGCGATAGCTTGCGCTAACTCAACTGCAGCAGCAGCATAATTGAAATCTGCACTGGCGTGAGCCATTTCAGCTTCAGCACGACGCTTGGCTTCAAGCGCTGCAGCTTCATCAATATCATCGGCACGCAATACTACATCAGCCAACACAGACACAGAGTTTGGTTGTACTTCCAAGATACCACCTGAAAGATAAAACACTTCTTCTTGTCCGTCTTGCTTGACGATGCGCGCCATGCCAGGTTTGATATTAGTCAGTAGCGGTGCGTGACCAGGCATAATACCTAATTCACCTTCAGCACCTGTCACTTGTAGATGTGCTACAAGGCCAGAATGAATGCTGCTTTCTGCACTGACGATATCAAGATGTACTGTCATGGCTGCCATACCGTTCTCCTTAATAAACTAGGAAATTCCCAGTTATTTCTTGTTAGCTTTCTCGACAGCTTCTTCGATCGAGCCAACCATGTAGAACGCTTGCTCAGGAATGTGGTCAAACTCACCTTCCAATAAGCCCTTAAAGCCACGAATAGTGTCTTTTAGAGAAACGTACTTACCTGGAGAACCAGTAAAGACTTCTGCTACGAAGAAAGGCTGAGATAAGAAACGCTCAATCTTACGAGCACGAGATACAGTTGTCTTATCTTCATCAGATAATTCGTCCATACCTAGGATCGCGATGATGTCTTTCAGCTCTTTGTAGCGTTGCAATACAGTTTGTACACCGTTAGCAACGTCATAGTGCTCTTGACCAACAACCAAAGGATCTAACTGACGAGAGGTAGAATCCAATGGGTCAACCGCAGGGTAAATACCCAAAGAAGCAATTTGACGTGAAAGTACTACAGTCGCATCTAAGTGAGCGAAGGTAGTTGCTGGCGATGGGTCAGTTAAGTCATCCGCAGGTACGTATACAGCTTGAACAGACGTAATAGAGCCTGTCTTAGTTGAAGTAATACGCTCTTGCAGTACACCCATCTCTTCAGCCAATGTTGGCTGATAACCTACCGCAGATGGCATACGACCTAGTAGTGCAGATACTTCTGTACCAGCTAGGGTGTAACGATAGATATTATCAACGAACAATAGTACGTCTTTACCTTCGTCACGGAAACGTTCAGCCATAGTCAGACCAGTCAACGCTACGCGTAGACGGTTTCCTGGAGGCTCGTTCATCTGACCATATACCATGGCCACTTTATCTAGAACACCAGAATCCTGCATTTCGTAGTAGAAGTCGTTACCTTCACGGGTACGCTCACCTACACCAGCGAATACAGATAGACCTGAGTGGGCTTTAGCGATGTTGTTAATCAGTTCCATCATGTTAACTGTCTTACCAACACCAGCACCACCAAACAGACCAACTTTACCACCCTTAGCGAATGGACAAACAAGGTCAATAACCTTGATACCAGTCTCTAAAAGCTCTGTTGCGCTTGACTGTTCTTCATATGAAGGAGCTGCACGGTGAATAATATAACGCTCTTCTTCACCGATTGGACCCGCTTCATCGATTGGCTCACCTAATACGTTCATGATACGGCCAAGGGTCGCAGCCCCTACCGGAACAGAAATCGGTGAACCAGAGTTTGCAACCTCAAGACCACGACGTAGACCATCAGAAGTACCCATAGCAATAGCGCGAACAACGCCACCACCTAGCTGTTGCTGAACTTCCAGCACCAAGCCTTTACATGGACCTTCACCGATAATCTCTAGAGCGTCATATATCTGAGGTACGGTATTTTGTGGAAACTCAACGTCCACAACCGCGCCAATCACTTGGACAACAGTACCTGTGCTCATGATTAATCCTCTAAAACTTGTATTCGTTACCTAACCTAAACCGCTGCGGCGCCTGAAACAATTTCCGACAGTTCCTGCGTAATAGCAGCCTGACGAGCCTTGTTATAGACTAATTGCAGATCACTGATAAGGTCACCAGCATTGTCTGTTGCCGCTTTCATCGCTACCATTCGGGCAGCTTGTTCTGAAGCGATATTTTCAACAACACCTTGATACACTTGAGATTCTACATAACGAACCAATAACGTATCCAAAAGTTCTTTTGGATCTGGCTCGTAGATATAATCCCAATGATGAGAAATCTCATCATCATCAGACTTAGGTAAAGGTAGTAGCTGCTCGATCACAGGAGTCTGCGCCATAGTATTCACAAATTTATTGAATACCACATACAGACGATCTAGCTTGCCTTCGTTGTAAGCTTCTAACATGACACGTACAGTTCCGATCAGATCAGTTAATGCAGGAGCATCACCTAAACCTGAAGCAGAAGCAGCTACGTCACCACCAAAGCTTTTGAAAAACTGTACGCTGCGTGCACCAATTGGACAGAATTGAACTTCTGCACCTTGTTCACGCCAGTTTTTCACGTCTGCGATAACTTTTTTAAATAAGTTAACGTTCAGACCACCACAAAGACCACGGTCGGTTGACACCACAATGTAACCAACTCGCTTGGCTTCTCTCACCTCTAAATAGGGGTGTTTATATTCGAGAGAACCTTGCGCTACGTGACCGATCACCTTACGCATATTTTCTGCATATGGACGGCTTGCAGCCATGCGCTCTTGCGCTCTGCGCATTTTGCTGGCTGCAACCATTTCCATCGCAGATGTGATCTTTTGAGTGTTTTGTACACTCGCGATCTTGGTTTTAATCTCTTTAGCGCCGGCCATCTCTACTCTCCAATCTGGACCAGAGGTGTCTTAAGACACCTCATTCGTCATTACCAGGTTTGGGTTGCCATGAACTTTTCAAGACCTGCAGTTAATTCAGCTTCAATATCACCGTTGTAATCACCGGTCTCATTAATAAGCTTCATTAAATCAGCATGTTCATTGTTCATGAAAGAGAGCAGAGCAGCTTCGAAATCACCAACCTTATTTAGCTCAACGCTTTTCAAGTAGCCTTTTTCTGCAGAGAAAATAGACACAGCTTGAGCAGCAACACTCATAGGAGCATATTGCTTTTGCTTCATAAGTTCGGTAACACGCTCACCATGCTCAAGCTGAGCACGAGTTGCATCGTCTAAGTCAGATGCAAACTGTGAGAACGCAGCAAGCTCTCGATACTGTGCAAGTGCAGTACGAATACCACCTGACAGTTTCTTGATGATCTTAGTCTGAGCCGCACCACCAACACGAGAAACCGAAATACCTGGGTTAACAGCAGGACGTAAGCCTGAGTTAAATAGATCTGTCTCAAGGAAGATCTGACCATCGGTAATAGAAATTACGTTAGTTGGTACGAATGCAGATACGTCACCTGCTTGAGTTTCAATAATTGGTAGTGCAGTTAAAGAACCCGTCTTTCCCTTCACTTCACCATTAGTGAAACGCTCTACATACTCTTCGTTAACGCGAGAAGCACGTTCTAGCAAACGAGAGTGTAGATAGAATACGTCACCTGGGTATGCTTCACGTCCTGGTGGACGCTTCAATAGCAATGAGATCTGACGGTAAGCAACTGCTTGCTTAGATAGATCATCATATACGATTAGTGCATCTTCACCGCGGTCGCGGAAGTATTCACCCATTGAACAACCAGAATATGGTGCTAAGTATTGAAGTGCAGCAGCTTCAGAAGCAGTCGCAACAACAACAATGGTATTAGCCAATGCGCCGTGCTCTTCTAGCTTACGAACAACGTTAGCGATGGTAGAAGCTTTCTGACCAATAGCTACGTATACACACTTAATACCAGAATCTCTCTGGTTGATGATGGCATCAATAGCCATCGCCGACTTACCAGTCTGACGGTCACCAATAATCAGTTCACGTTGACCACGTCCCACAGGATCATAGAGTCAACCGCTTTATAACCAGTTTGAACTGGTTGAGAAACTGATTTACGTTCGATAACACCAGGAGCAATAACTTCAACAGGAGAGAAACCGTCATGTTCGACAGGTCCTTTACCATCAATAGGCTCACCTAGAGTGTTAACTACACGACCTAACAGACCACGGCCAACTGGAACTTCCAGAATACGACCAGTTGTCTTTACTTTATCGCCTTCTGCTAAATTAGCATAAGGACCCATTACTACGGCACCTACAGAATCACGTTCTAAGTTCAACGCGATTGCATAACGGTTACCAGGCAGTTCAATCATCTCACCTTGCATTACATCGGCTAAGCATGAATGCGGATGATGCCGTCACTTACCGCAACGATAGTACCTTCGTTACGTGATTCGCTAACGACTTCGAACTGCTCGATCCGCTGTTTAATCAGATCGCTGATTTCAGTGGAATTCAGTTGCATGCTCAAACTCCCAATTATGACAGCAGCTTATCAGACAGGCGCGATAATTTACCGCGGATCGAGCCATCAATGACTAGATCTCCTGCTTTGATGATTACACCGGCGATTAGCGCGGCATCAATGCTGCAAGTCAGTTTAACTTTGCGTGCGAGACGTTTCTCTAAAGAAACACTAATTTGCTGTTTTTGTTCATCAGTAAGCTCAATAGCTGAAACAACACTTGCTTCAACTTCTTTTGCCCACTCATGTTTATACTCAGCATAAAGCTGATATACAGCAGGTAGTACCTCTAAGCGACCGTTTTCAGCCATTACTTTCACAAAATTTTGACCGTGCTCGTCGAGTTGCTCCCCGCATACACTGATAAACAGTGCGGCGAGTTTGCTACTGGCTAAAGAGCCAGTTAACAGTGGTTGCATGGTTTCATTTTCAGTCACCAGTGCAGTAAAATGTAGCATTTCTGCCCACTTTTCCACGGCTTCATGTTCGACAGCAAAATCAAAAGCTGCTTTAGCGTAAGGGCGAGCGATGGTGGTTAACTCAGCCATAACTCTACTCCCTTATTAAATTTCAGCGACAAGTTTATTAACAATGTCACTATGGGCTGATTCATCAATCGAACGCTCAAGGATCTTCTCTGCACCAGTGATGGCAAGAGTAGCAAGCTGCTTACGCAGTTCTTCTTTCACGCGATTACGTTCTGCTTCTATTTCTGCTTTACCCTGAGCGATAATTTTTGCACGCTCAGCGTCTGCTTCAGCTTTAGCTTCGTCAACAATTTGAGCTTTGCGCTTGTTAGCTTGCTCAATAATTTCGTTAGCCGTTGCTTTGGCGTCTTTTAGTTGGTCAGTCGCTTTCGCTTGTGCCAACTCTAGGTCTTTAGCCGCACGGTCTGCATCAGCAATCCCGTCAGCAATCCTTTTTTGGCGTTCTTCGATGGCATTCATCAAAGGTGGCCAAACATACTTCATGCAGAACCACACGAAGAGAATAAAGGCGACCGTCTGACCGATTAGGGTAGCGTTGATATTCACAACAGCCTCCTATTTAGAGTTAAGACAGAAGCGTTTTTTACAGCATTGCACCCAATGGGTTAGTGAATAGCATGTAAAGCGCAATACCAACACCGATCATTGTTACGGCGTCAAGAAGACCCGCTACGATGAACATTTTAACTTGTAGCATAGGTGCCATTTCTGGTTGACGCGCAGCGCCTTCCAGGAACTTGCCACCTAAAAGGCCGAAACCGATAGCAGTACCTAGTGCACCTAGACCGATCAGTAGAGCAACGGCGATTGCAGTAAAGCCCAGAATTGTTTCCATCTGTATCTCCAGTATCTAAATCTTTATGTTTGTTGATGATTTAGTTTAAAAAATTTCTTCAGCAATCCTTAATGATCTTCATGCGCCATGCTTAAATAAACAATGGTCAACATCATGAAGATAAATGCTTGTAGCGTGATAACCAAAATATGGAAAATTAACCAACCTACGTGTAATGTTACACCTAGACCAGCAATTGCCCAATTGGCACCATACATAAGCGCAATAAGGATGAAGATCAACTCACCTGCGTATAAGTTACCAAATAGTCGCAATGCCAATGAAATTGGTTTTGCAATTAAAGTAACCGACTCTAATAGTAAGTTGACGGGTATCATTGCCCAATGGTTAAACGGCTGTAACGTGAGTTCTTTAACAAAACCACTTACGCCTTTGACTTTAATACTGTAATAAATAATCAGTATGAACACACCTAAAGCTAAGCTTAGAGTGATGTTTAAGTCTGTTGTTGGAACCACTTTTAAGTAAGGCACGCCAGCTAATTGAGCTGTATATGGGATCCAGTCAACTGGAACCATATCCATGAAGTTCATCATGAATATCCATACGAAAATAGTTAATGCCAACGGCGCAATAACCGGGTTTTTACCATGGAAGGTTTCTTTCACGCTGTTATCAACGAATTCTACGATCATCTCGACAAAACACTGAAGTTTGCCAGGAACACCGGTAGTCGCTTTTTTAGCAACGCTGCGGAAAATCCACAGGAACAAAACGCCAAGGCCAACCGAAAAGAGCAACGAATCAATGTGCCATGTCCAGAAACCTTCACCAGCCGTAAGGTTGGTAAGGTGGTGCTGGATATAGCCCTGCGGTGTTAACGCTTCACCAGTTGCAGCCATGATTCATCCCACTTAACTTTGCTTGAAGTATAAAGGTGCAGTCCAATGCGCTATTAAAGCCAATGTGTAGGTTACGAAAAGCGGCATAAATACCACCTTTAAATAAATAAACACCAGCGAAAATAAAACAATGGTTAATAGCATCTTTACCGCTTCCCCCCAGTAAAAAGATGTTAACACCTTTCCAGCTGAACTTGCTCCCGAATGAGAGAAAGCGAGGGTTGCGAACACAAAATTAGGGAGTACAGCGATTGTCATTCCGGCTAGAGCTGAAATGGCATACTGCGCTCCCCACACGGCGAAAAAGATAATTGAAGCACCCCCAGCGACCGCCGCCTGTAGTAACACTAATTTATAGGCTGCCAACCGGCCACGACGCGCTAAATTCTTACTCAATTTTTCTTCTCCGCATTAATGTTTTTTCATTTCAATGAACGGGCTTAAAAAAAACCAATCCAACTGAACAGTAAAAAAACTAGCGAAAGTATACCGTTTCAAGCATTCAATGCAACTTTGAGTTAAAGAAAAATGGATGTTTGCTCGCATTTATCAGTGAAATAATCTAAAAAATGCCATTAACATCACAAACTAATTTAATTAACACTAATTTAAAAAGTTAAAATTAGTTAATTTTACTAAGAATTCCATCTAATTCAGTAATATTTTGGTAATTAATAATAATCTTTCCTTTACCTTTTATACTATGATTTATCGAAACTTTAGCACCAAGTCTTTCAATTAGTTGAGACTCTAACCGCGCGATATCATTATCTTTGGCGGGGATTTCGGGGGTTTGAGAAGGATTTTGCGATTTTTGCACTAAACGTTCAGTTTCGCGAACTGTTAATTCTTTTGCCGCAACGATTCGAGCGATATTAGTTTGTTCATCACCAGTAACCGCTAATAATGCACGAGCATGCCCCATATCAATGTCACCATGCTCTAATAGGCGCTTTACCGGTTCATTTAAGCTATTTAAACGTAATAAATTCGAGACAGTTGCACGAGATTTACCCACCGCAGTAGCAACTTGTTGATGAGTTAGACTAAATTCTTCTATCAAACGTTGCAGCGCGATAGCTTCTTCCATCGCATTAAGATCTTCACGCTGAATATTTTCAATCAGTGCAATAGCCACTGCAGCTTCATCAGCCACTTGCTTGATAATACAAGGAACCTTATCTAAGCCAGCTAAGATGGCAGCACGCCAACGACGTTCACCAGCAATAATTTCATATTGATTTTCAGCAATGCTACGCACCACAATAGGTTGAATAATCCCTTGTGATTTTATTGAAGCAGATAGCTCTTCAAGTGCTTCACTCGACATATCTTTACGCGGCTGGTATTTACCAGACTGCAGTAAATCAATCTCTAAGTGAGTTAACATCTCACCATTAACAGCAGATGGTTGAACATTTTGTGGCTGTTCAATTTTATTATTAGCGGCTTGACTGGTACTTAATAGCGCATCTAATCCCTTGCCCAATCCGCGTTTTTTTAAATTCATGGTACTTCCTTATGCCTCTACTGCTAGGTGTTGTTCTGCGCGGCGAATAATTTCACCGGCTAATGCAAGGTAAGCTTTAGCCCCAGCACTCGATTTATCGTAATACATCGCCGGTGCGCCAAAGCTTGGCGCTTCAGCTAAACGAACGTTACGAGGAATAACGGTTCGATAAACTTTTTCACCAAAATGTTGTTTTAACTGATCTGATACATCATTCGATAAACGATTACGCGGATCGTACATTGTCCGCAAGATCCCTTCGATCACTAAATTAGGATTAACCATCGCACCTAGTTTGCTAATGGTATCCATTAATGCAGTTAACCCTTCTAACGCATAATATTCGCACTGCATAGGTACCAATACAGAATCTGCGGCAGACATCGCATTAACAGTCAACATATTCAGCGATGGTGGACAATCAATAAAGATAAAATCGTAATCATCTTTGATAGGAGCTAATGCATTACGTAGACGAATTTCACGAGCAAAAAATTGGATCAGTTTAACTTCAGCAGCGGTGACATCTCCATTGGCAGCAATTAAATCATATTTGCCGGAAGTATTACGCACGACCACTTCATTAAAAGGTTTCTCTTCAACCAATAATTCATAAGCAGTATTTTCGACCTCGTACTTATCAACGCCACTTCCCATTGTCGCATTGCCTTGAGGATCAAGATCGATCACTAATACTCGGCGTTTTGTTGCCGCCAAAGACGCGGCCAAATTCACACAAGTGGTTGTTTTCCCTACGCCACCTTTTTGGTTCGCTACGGCAATAACTCTAGCCACAAAATTCACCTTTTTTGTAAAATTAGCCCACAATATTGTGCATTAAATTGCGTTATAGACGCTACTATTGCAATTTAAAATAATTTAAATCGTTATTTTTGCTTAGTAATTTTTAATAAATGACGCTGTTCATCTAAACGTGGCACTGTTAACTCAATAACTTCATCAACAGTAAAGCCTGCAGGAATTAGTGCCATCTCATCATCTGCCAATTGGCCTTTTAGTGCATAAAATTGGCCATCTTCAGCTGGTAAGTGATGACACCAATTGAGCATATCACTAATTGATGCGAATGCACGGCTTAATACGCCATCAAAACCTTGTTCAGGTTGATATGCTTCAACACGGCTTTCAACAGATGTGTAATTTTTAATACCTAGTTCAAATTGAACTTGTTTTTGGAAGCGAATACGTTTGCCGAGACTATCAAGTAATACAAACTGCTTATCAGGATTCATAATGGCTAATGGAATACCAGGCAAACCAGGGCCCGTACCAACATCAATGAATGTCTCACCTTGTAGATATTGGCTTACCACTAAACTATCTAGCACATGACGGATCAGCATCTGCTCAGGATCACGAACAGACGTTAGGTTATAAGCTTTATTCCATTTATTAAGCAAATGAACAAAATCCACCAATTGTTGCTTTTGCAAATCAGTAGCGGATAAACCAATTTCAGCTAAATAAGTTTCTAGTTGAGCTAACAACACAAGCAGTACTCTTAATAAAATTCAACGATGATCATTATACTCAAGTCAATCTAAGATGCGAGTGTGATGAGATCGCTAAAATAAGTTAATTAAATAAACAAAAGGAAGCTCTAAAGCCTCCTTTTTAATGTTGATTTTACTAGATTAATTTAAAGTTATGCGCTTTTCTTTAATAAACCGCGACGCTTTAAATGTACTAATAAAATTGAAATTGCAGCGGGTGTTACACCAGAGATACGCGATGCTTGACCTACAGTTTCAGGTTTATGTGTATTCAGCTTAGCAATCACCTCATTAGATAAACCAGGTACTTCTTGGTAATCCAATGTTAGTGGTAATAACGTGCTTTCATGGCGAATTGCTTTATCAATCTCACCTTGTTGACGTTCAATATAACCTGAATATTTTACTTGAATTTGAACTTGTTCTGCAGCACGAGGATCTTCAATTGCAGGACCAAATCCTTCAATATTCATCAACTTATCATAATCAAGCTCAGGACGACGTAGTAAATCTTCAAATGATGCTTCACGTGAAATAGGCGTATTTAAATGCGGATTTAATACTTCAACCAAAGGTGACTTTGGATGGATCCATTGACTACGTAAACGCTGTAATTCTAGCTCAATTGATTCCATTTTTTGGCTAAATTTAGCCCAACGGTTATCATCAATTAAGCCTAGTTCGCGGCCTTTTTCAGTTAAACGAAGATCGGCATTATCTTCACGTAACAATAAGCGGTATTCAGCACGGCTAGTAAACATACGGTACGGTTCTTTAGTACCTAATGTTGAAAGATCGTCAACCAGAACACCTAGGTAAGCTTGATCACGACGAGGGCACCAAGATTCTTTTCCTTGAACTAATAGCGAAGCATTTAAACCCGCTAATAATCCTTGTGCACCAGCTTCTTCGTAACCCGTAGTACCGTTGATTTGACCAGCGAAGAATAAGCCTTGAATATTTTTAGTTTCTAATGAGTTTTTAAGATCTCTTGGATCAAAATAATCATATTCGATCGCATAACCTGGGCGCATGATTTCAGCATTTTCCATGCCTTTAATCGAGCGAACTAAGTTTAACTGAACATCAAATGGCAAACTTGTAGAAATACCATTTGGATAAATTTCACGAGTATTTAAACCTTCTGGCTCAATAAAGATCTGATGTGATGATTTATCTGCAAAGCGATGGATCTTATCTTCGATTGACGGGCAATAACGTGGACCAATTCCTTCAATAACACCTGAATACATTGGACTACGATCTAAACCACCACGAATAATTTCATGTGTTTGCTCGTTGGTATGAGTGATATAACAAGAAACCTGCTCAGGATGCTGACTTACATCACCAATGAATGACATTACAGGTAATGGCGTATCGCCTTTTTGTTCTGTCATTTGGTTGAAATCAATCGTGTTTGCATCGATACGAGGTGGTGTACCCGTCTTTAAACGACCCACTCGAATTGGTAGTTCACGTAAACGTTGTGCTAATGCGATTGCAGGGGGATCACCAGCACGTCCACCACTGTAGTTCTCTAGACCGATATGGATTTTACCGGCTAAGAAAGTGCCAGCAGTCAATACGACAGCAGGTGCTTCAAAAGCTAAACCCATCTGTGTAACAACACCAATAACTTTATTATTTTCAACAACTAAGTCTTCAACAGCTTGTTGGAATAAACGTAAGTTTGGTTGGTTTTGTAAAATATTTTGAATCGTTTGACGATATAAAGCGCGGTCTGCTTGAGCGCGTGTTGCACGTACAGCTGGGCCTTTACTTGAATTTAGGGTACGGAATTGAATACCGGCAAAATCTGTGGCTGTTGCCATTGCGCCACCCAGAGCATCGATCTCTTTAACTAAATGCCCTTTACCAATGCCACCAATAGCCGGGTTACAAGACATCTGTCCTAAAGTATCAATATTATGAGTTAACAGTAGGGTTTTAGAACCCATTCTGGCAGCTGCCAATGCGGCTTCAGTTCCGGCATGACCACCACCGACAACAATTACATCAAACCGTTCATGAAAAAGCATGAGTTAACCTTGGTTGGTAAAAAGGGATTAGATTAGAGCCGATCATTTTAGCACTTGATAAGCAGAAGGTGAATGATCAATTTTAGCTTAAGATCAGAAAGGGATCTGCTTAATAGATCTTAAGATCTTTTAAATAGATCTTTTATTATGTTTATTATTAGGATCGTGTTTTTCGGTGGATAACGCTAAAAACTGTTTGTTTATATGTAGTTACATCAGATCTAAACTGTGATCTAATGCTGATCAAACTCCATTAAAGCTGTGGGTAGATCGGCTAGTTATCCACAAGGGTGATATTTGAGCTATGAGGTCTGTTAATAATACAGTAGTTGATCAGATCTAAATAATATCTTATCCACATATTTATACCTTTTGGTACTAAAGTGTGGATAAGATAGATCTTAGATGTGAGTAAATCGGATTTTATTAAAGATAAAAGCGAATTAAAGTTGATCCTGCCAAGTTGTAAACCATTGAACAGCAGCATCTTCAGGCACATGCTGATATTGAATATCAATTTGGATCTTATTCACAAGCGGGGTAGCTCCACATTGTGCAAAAGCTTGGATCAAGTGTTCAGGGCCTTGGCAAAAAGTATCGTAACTTGAATCACCAACCGCACATAAAATGTACTTTAGATCCTGTAGATCGGGTTTTTGTTGGTTAATTTCGGTTAAAAGAGGCTGTAAATTATCAGGAAGATCGCCTGCGCCATGGTAGATGACACCACTAACCAGATAGATTTAGGATCTAAATCTGCTAATTGCGGGGCTAAATGGATATGATTTTGGTGACCTAATTCGGTCATTTTTGCGGCTAATTCATCTGCTACATATTCGGTTCCACCTAATGTGGTGCCAACAATGATGTCTATTTTTGCCATTTTTGTACCTTTATATAAGAGTAAATACGCTAACTTTATTCGCGTTAATTGCCACTATATTGAGGTTTATTGATATGAATTAACAGCCTTCTGTAATGCTTTTTATGCTTTGACCTGTGCCGGTATGACGATATTCAACATAACATTTGTCTTCGAATAACGCTGTTTGACTGATACCAATAGCGGATAAATTATTACTCTCATAAGTTACAATATCATTTGCGTAGTACTTATAACGTTCTTCTTGTTTTTGTAATGGGCCAAAATCATAAAATCGAGTTAAAAATCCCATTTGTGGGGTGGCTTCACTGTAGTTTTCGGGATAACCGTTCCAAAATTGATGGGGTCCATAATCGGTTTGAACAACAGCATTCCCAGTTAGCTTATTCTGGATTTCAGCCAGCATATGTAATTGTTCAATCGTGCTGTGAAGATCGGCTTCAATTTGTTTGATTACAGCCAATTTAGCATCTTGTTCTACATCGATTAATTTACTGGCCGCGGTGATGGCTAGTACGCCTAAAATAATGATTACCACGACTAATTCAATGAGGGTGAAACCTTTTTCTTTTTTGATTTTATTCATCTTTATGCATCCATGCTGAGATATTTATTATTAATATTAATGAGTTTATCTGATATTTAAAATAGTATGTTCTACTCACTTATTGCTGCTACTTTATATTTATGGCCGATCCTCATTTTGCTATTTTTCAAATCCAGTCACAATTTGAGCAGTCTTTAGAAGATCATCATCTAATCATTGAATCTGACACAGGCTCAGGTAAGTCGACTCATTTACCTATATGGGCGGCGCAATTAGGTAAACGAATTTTAGTGATTGAACCAAGACGATTGGCTTGTATTGCGTTAGCTCAGTATTTAAAGGAGCAGCATCAAGAGATTAAAATAGGCCATGCTATCCGTTTTTATTCCGATATTGAGCCACAAACACAAATTGCATTTGTGACTCCAGGTGTTGCATTGCGCTGGTTTACTGAAAATCAATTAATAGATTTCGATGTGATTATGATTGATGAATTCCATGAGCGCCGCTGGGATACCGATCTATTATTGGGCATTTTAAAACAACATAATCAACATCGTTTGATCGTGACTTCTGCGACGATTAATAGTGATCTTATTCAGACTTATTTAGGTCTTAATAGTCGTAGATTAAAAGCGATCGGTAAACAATTCTCAGTAGCTGTACATTATCTAGCAAACAGTAATCATCAACTTGCAGACAATTTTAAAGTCGATCAAAAAGTAAAACTGGCCGTACTGCAAGTGATTGAATATATAAAATTACAACAGATACATCAGGGCGCAATATTAGTTTTTTTAGCGGGTAAATCAGAACTTAATAGCTGCCAAGCAATATTATCTGCTCTAGGGATCGAACTGTTACAGTTACATGGTGGCTCGAGTGTTGATGTGCAGCAAGCGGTATTAACTCCAGTTGACTATATACGTATTATTTTAGCGACCAATGTTGCCGAAACTTCGGTGACGATTGCTGATGTTATTGCTGTCATTGATAGTGGATTAGAAAGACGAACTGCGCAGCGAAATGGCCGTACAGCACTGTCTTTAAGCCGAATATCACGCGCGAGTGCTGCGCAGCGCCTAGGGCGTGCAGGACGCACGCAAACAGGGATCTGTATTCGCTTATGGGGTGAATATGCGGTAATGGAAACTTGTACTCCACCAGAAATGCAACGAGAAGAATTAACTGAAGCGATGCTTGCTGCAGCAAGTGCTGGTTATGATTTAACGCGATTAGATTTTATGGAGCCTTTACCTGAAAAATCATTAACTATTGCTAAAAATCAATTAATTAAAATGGCTGCTATTGATGAAAATCATCGAATAACCGCTCATGGTAAGCAGTTATTCCCATTACCGATAGATAGTCAATTTGCTCATTTAATCAGTGCAATGAAAACACCTCTGCAACAACAATTAATGGTTGATTTAGCTGCGGCATTAACCATTGGCACGCATTGGTTTACTGTACCGCATGAGCCAGAACAATTGGCTGAATTATCACAATGGTTACCTATTCGTTGTGATGCACTAACGATGATTAAGTTAGTTCGTGCTCAAATGTCTGATTTAATAGTATGTGATACCATTTTATTGGATGAAATAAGGCAAATATCTGAGCAAATTAGACAAGCTCTGGCGTTACCTGTATTAGCTGAGAGTGAGTTCATTGATGCTGAATTTATTAAACAATATCGATTAGATTGGTTGCAACAAGTCATAGCCACTTTACCTGAGTTGGTTTTTATAAGGCGTTTAAAGCGTACTCAAACTTTTACTAATGGCATGATTGAGGTGCAGCAAGGACGTCAAAGTTATTTATTGGCCAATGCACAAGCTGCCGTAGTATTCGATACCTTTGCACTTGCTGCTAAAGGGACTAAACAAGCAATAACACTTGCTACTTGTATGGCTGATATTCCGTTATCTCTATTAATTGATTGTCATATTGGGGAGTTACAACCGCCACAATTAGTGATGGATGATAATGGTTTGCCACAAATGATGATCGAGCGTCATTATGCTGGGCGAGTGATCGCTTGTGAAATTACTGCAGCTCAAGGTGCTGATACTATTATCGCGATTGCAACCAGTATTATTCAAAATCAGTTATTTAAAGGTTGTGCAAATAAAATAACTGACACCATTAAAAGCTACCAATTATGGTTGGCATTGCCTAATAATGCTAAGGGGATCGATCCTCTTTTTTTACATGATATTGAACGGGTTGCTTGTCCTGTTAATACCCAAGATTATTTGGTTACTAAGCTTGAGCAATTAGGTATTGAGAATTATCAAGATCTTGAATTGATTGATGAACAAGATTTATTGTTTCAACCATTAGCGGATTGGTTATGGCTGCCTTTTATGGAACTTTACCCTAATCAATTAATTTTACCTGATTTACATTTACAGGTTGGTTATCAATTGAGCAATAAAAAAGTGATGTTAAGTTATCATTCAGGTGCTCGAAAAAATGATCCTAAGCGTTGGGAATTACCAAGCTGGCAAGGATGGCGGATTCAGTATCAAAAAGCCAGTAGAGTTATAGATATTAAGTAATCTTATTGTTTTATAAACAAAAAAGCCTGATATATAAGTTAATATATCAGGCTTTTAGTTTATCTAATGATTACTTCATGTGTTTAGCATGGAAGTTTAAGTGATCTTCAATAAAGCTAGAAATATAGAAATAACTATGATCATAGCCATCTTGCATTCTTAACTCTAAAGGATAATTACTTGCTTCAGCGGCTTTTACTAATGCTTCAGGCTTTAGTTGTTCAACTAAGAAATTATCATTGGTACCTTGGTCAACTAATGCTGGAATTTTAGCTTTAGTATTTCGCATTAATTCACTAGCATCATACTGTTTCCAGTGATTAACATCTTTACCAAGATAGTTCGATAGTGCTTTTTGTCCCCAAGGGCAATCGATAGGATTAGCTATTGGGCTGAAAGCTGAAATACTGCGGTAACGTTGTGGGTTATTAAGTGCGACTACAAATGCACCGTGCCCACCCATAGAGTGACCGCTGATACTGCGAACATCCGTTACAGGGAAGTTTGCTTCAATCAATGCTGGCAGCTCATTAACCACATAATCATACATATGGTAATGGCGATTCCATGGTGCTTGAGTGGCATTAACATAGAATCCTGCACCTAAACCAAAGTCATAAGCGCCTTCAGCATCATCAGGTACATCTTCACCACGAGGGCTGGTATCTGGCGCGACAATAGCCATGCCTAATTCGGCTGCAAGGCGCATAGCACCTGCTTTTTGCATAAAGTTTTCATCAGTACAAGTGAGTCCTGATAACCAGTAAAGAACGGGTACTGGCTCATTAGCTGCTTGTGGTGGTAGAAAAATAGCAAAACGCATATCGCAATTTAAGCTACTAGAACGATGGGTATATTGCTTGTGCCAACCACCGAATACTTTATTCGCACTAATATTATTTAAGTCCATTTTGGTTTCCTAAATATATTCATTTAAATAAAAGGCCCAATAAATGGGCCTTTTATTCGCGTTGAAAGTAATTATTACTTCATATCGTAATGAATTACGGTACGGATACTCTTACCTTCGTGCATTAAATCAAATGCTTCGTTAATGTTTTCTAGGCTCATTGTATGAGTAATAAAGTCATCTAACTTAAACTCACCAGCCATATAACGATCAACGATACCTGGTAATTCACTGCGACCACGAACGCCACCGAATGCGCTACCACGCCATACACGACCAGTTACTAATTGGAATGGACGAGTTGAAATTTCTTGTCCTGCACCAGCTACACCAATAATGACTGATTCGCCCCAACCTTTATGGCAGCACTCAAGTGCGCTACGCATTACGTTAACGTTACCGATACACTCGAATGAGAAGTCAACACCGCCGTCAGTCATTTCAACAATCACTTCTTGAATTGGCTTGTCGAACTTAGTTGGGTTGATGCAATCTGTTGCACCTAATTTAGTTGCTAGTTCGTATTTGCTTTCATTGATATCGATACCGATAATGCGGCTTGCACCAGCCATTTGTGCACCAATAATCGCTGATAGACCAATACCACCTAGACCAAAGACAGCAACTGTGTCGCCTTTTTTAACTTTAGCTGTGTTAAGTACTGCGCCCATACCTGTGGTAACACCACAACCTAATAGACAAACTTCTTCTAAAGGTGCTTCTTTGCTAACTTTAGCTAAAGAAATTTCTGGTAGTACAGTGTACTCAGAGAAA
>NZ_BALM01000031.1 GCF_000614975.1 Shewanella marina JCM 15074 | reverse complement strand
CCGATGAAACTAAATACCCTGTGGTTGATAAGCACTTTACTCCTATCATTGCAGTTAACGATTCTGAATTAATGGTCGCAATGCCTAAATTCTTAACTGCTGCGACTGGTATGGACGCATTAACTCACGCAGTTGAAGCTTATGTCTCTACTGCTGCTACACCAATTACTGATGCATCTGCTATTAAGGCGATTGAGTTAATTTCTCAAAACCTAGCAACTGCCGTTGAAAATGGTGAAGACCGCGAAGCACGTGATGCAATGCAATATGGTGAATACCTAGCAGGTATGGCGTTCTCTAACGCATCTCTTGGTTATGTTCACTCTATGGCGCACCAATTAGGTGGTGTTTATGACCTAGTACACGGTCTATGTAACGCTATCTTATTACCTGAAGTATCTCGCTTTAACGCCAAAGTCACACCTGAGCGTTTCGTTGATATTACTAAAGCAATGGGCGTTGACGTTACTGGTATGACCCAAACACAAGCTATTGAAGCGGGTATTGCGGCGATTGAAGCGCTATCTGCTCAAGTGGGTACAAATCAGCGTTTAGCTGACCTTGGCGTGAAAGAAGACAAGTTAGCATTTATGGCACAAAACGCCCTAAACGATGCTTGTTCACTGACTAACCCACGTCAAGCAAGTCTTGAAGAGATTGTTGAGATCTTTAAAGCTCGCATGTAATCACTACCTGCGAATAGCAACAAGATTGAATAACTCAAACTCAACGACATGACCGAGTTATTCAATAACCTAAAACCTTCGACAAACGTTACAACACAACAGCAAAAAGGGTAAAGACGGAGTCTTTACCCTTTTTTTATCTCTATTTTTCGTCAACACATTTCAAGCTAAATATCACTGCGGCCTTTGCGTTACTCATCGGTCATCAAAAACGATTAAGGTCATCGGCCATATCTTGCATTTCATACTTGATAATGATTATCATTTACATATAATTGTGGCAATCTATATGCCTATAAACATATCAATTATCGGAGGTGCTGATGAATACACTAACCATTAAAACAAGCAGCTATTTACAGCAATTCCGCTTATCACATAAACGTCTTATCCTACCGATATTAATGCTAGTACTGATTGCTACACCAAGCACTCATGACATTGCAATTGGCAGTTTGTCAGATGCCTTTTGGGCTGTCTCTTGCTATGTAGCACTGACTTTATCGATTTATCATTATTGCGCAAAATTATTTAGCCAAAACAATAAACTAAGCCAGTTATACCACCAGTCTGCGACCAATCAGGTCGTTATTGCCTCTTTATTAGGTGCATTACCTGGGTGTGGCGGCGCGATTGTGGTCACCAGTCAATTTATTAGTGGCCGCGTTGGTTTTGGTTCATTAGTTGCGGTGCTGACAGCGACCATGGGCGATGCCGCCTTTTTGTTATTAGCAAGCCAGCCAGCAACAGGTTTAGGCGTAGTATTGCTTGGTATTGTGGTCGGTATTATCACGGGCTTAGTGGTCAACAAGATCCACCCCGCTGACTATTTAAGACCCACCAGCCCGCAGCAAACAGACTCATTCAACTCGTGCTCATGCCAAGCCAGTAACACACCGCCGCAGTCGTTAAAAGCGATTAACTTGCAAGGCCAATTTTGGCAGTTATTACTGATCCCTACTGCAGTTATTGCACTGTTGGGGTCATTTCAAGTCGATAGTAATCAGCTGTTGGGGCTGCCAGAGATGAGCATTGAATATATAGGCGTAGGCTTACTGATTATCAGCATGTTTTTATGGGCACTGACCAGTGATATTTATGATTATCAATCGGCAGTGGCTGAAGATGATAAAAGCCGCGCCTCTCATCCCATTCAAAAAGCAGCGCAGGATACCCACTTCATTAGTGCTTGGGTGATTGTGGCATTTCTCGCATTTGAATTAACCAGCCATTTTGCCAACTTGCAGTTTGATAGCATGTTCAGCCAGATGGGTATTTGGATGCCATTAATTGGCTTAGCTGTCGGCATGTTACCGGGCTGCGGCCCACAGATTTTAATCACCAGTTTATACCTCACTGGCGCGGTGCCGTTATCGGCACAAATCTCTAATGCCATTGCAAATGATGGCGATGCCTTGTTTCCTGCCATTGCCTTAGCGCCTAAAGCGGCAATGGTGGCGTCAATTTACACCGCCGTTCCCGCCTTTATTACAGGTTATGCTTGGTTATTTTTATTTGAATAATAAAACGGGGAGCACTGCTCCCCGTCGTTAGTATTATTTACCCCGCTTAAAACGATAAACCAGCAGGTATAACACTGGCAAAATAACCAAGGTTAATAGCGTGGATGAGATAATACCGCCAATCACCACGGTCGCTAATGGTCGCTGCACTTCTGCCCCCGTACCGAGATTAAATGCCATTGGCACAAAGCCTAAACTGGCCACTAAAGCGGTCATTAATACGGGTCTTAACCGCTGACTAGCCCCTTGTTTAATTGCTTCAATCAAGACCAACCCTTGCTGAGTTAATTGTTTGATAAAGCTCAGCATCACCACACCATTGAGTACCGCAATGCCCGATAGCGCAATAAAACCAACTGCTGCTGAAATCGATAATGGCATATCGCGTAATACTAATGCCAATACCCCGCCCGTTAAGGCTAATGGCACACCACTGAAAATAATCAGTGAGTCACGCACTGAGCCAAAGGCGCTGTATAACAAACCGAAAATCAGCAATAGCGTTAATGGCACTACAATCATCAATCGATTTGATGCTGACTCTAACTGCTCGAAAGTGCCACCATACTCACTCCAATAACCGCTTGGTAAATCGAGTTTTTGTGTCATCAATTGCTGGGTATCGCTAATAAATGAACCTAAATCGCGACCTTCAACATTGGCGGTCACCACCACATGGCGCTTACCACTTTGACGATTGATCTGATTTGGGCCAATTTTAAATTGGATCTCCGCCACTTCCCCTAATGGCACATAGCTCAATTCAGGATTAGCGCCTACAGGTAATGCAATCGGTAAATTTTGCAGACGCTGGATATCTTGACGAATATCATCATCGAGTCGCACCACTAATTTAAAACGGCGATCGCTTCATACATGATACCAACATCAACACCAGCAACGGCAACTTGCAAAGCTTGCTGTACATCGACAATGGTTAACCCTAACAGCGCTAAATGATCACGATTTGGCTCAACCGATAAGGTGGGTAAACCTGACATTTGCTCGACTCGCACATCGACTGCACCTTCAATTTGATGGAACAGCCCTACTGCGCGATCACCCGCCTCTTTCAGCACATCTAAGTCATCACCATAAATACGTAGCGCCACATCGGCACGCACACCTGCGATTAACTCATTAAAACGCATCTCAATTGGCTGGGTAAATTCATAATTATTACCCGGCACTTGTGCGATATGCTGACGTAGCTCATCAACAAACTCGTCTTTGGTTTTATTGGGATCTAACCACTGTGATTGCGGCTTAATGATCACTATGGTATCGGCCACACTAGGCGGCATAGGATCGGTGGCAATTTCTGGTGTGCCGACTTTAGAAAACACCCGCTCCACTTCATCGAGTTCATTTATCACTGTTTCCAGTTTTTTCTGCATCTCGATTGATTGCTCTAACCCAGTGCCCGTAATACGCATGGCATGTAATGCAATATCACCCTCATCTAACCTTGGTAAGAACTCTGAACCTAAGCGAGTCAGTTGGTAACTGGTTAATGCCATTAAGCCCAAGGCTAAGCCAACAATCAGTGCAGGCCGCTTTAATGAGAAAAACAGTATCGGTTGGTACACTTTACGCGCACTGCGCATTAACTTATTTTCTTGCTCGTTAATTTTGCCTTTAACAAACAAGGCGATTGCCGCGGGTACAAAGGTCACCGATAAAATCAGCGCGCCCACCAATGCTGCAATCACAGTAAATGCCATTGGCTCAAACATTTTGCCCTCAACTCCGCTTAACGCGAAAATAGGCAAATACACCAACATGATGATCAACACCCCAAATACCGCAGGGCGGAACACTTCTTTGGTGGCGGCAAACACGGTTTCTAAGCGTTCATTTAGGGTTAATAGACGGCCATGTTGTTGCTGCGCCATACCAAGGCGGCGCAATGAGTTTTCAACAATAATCACCGCACCATCAACAATAATGCCGAAATCAATTGCGCCCAAACTCATCAAGTTACCCGACACTCGGTTGGTGGTCATGCCCGTAATGGCGAACAACATACTCAACGGGATCACCAATGCGGCAATTAATGCTGCGCGGAAGTTACCCAATAAAGCAAACAGCACCACAATTACCAGTACCGCACCTTCAAATAGGTTCTTTTGCACAGTGGCAATGGCTTTATCAACCAATCCGGTACGATCATATACCGCCTCAGCGACTACCCCGTCTGGCAAACTGGCATTAACCAACTGCAGGCGTTCAGCTACTTGTTTAGCGACCACTCGGCTGTTTTCACCGAGTAACATAAACGCTGTGCCTAATACGGTTTCTTGACCGTTTTGGCTAGCTGCACCTGTACGTAATTGCTTGCCATAATAAACATCGGCCACATCACCAACACGTACTGGCGCATCATCACGCTTTGCCACCACCACTTGTCTGATTTCATCAAGATTTTTTAGCTGCCCAGGCGAGCGAACCAACCACTGCTCACCGTTACGTTCAATATAACCCGCGCCGACATTGCGATTATTTAAATCCAATGCAGTTATCACATCAGCAACACTGATATTAAAGGCAAGTAGCTTTTTAGGATCGGGCGCAACCTGATATTCGCGCTCATATCCGCCTAAGCTGTTAATTTCAGTCACGCCAGCGACTTTGACTAACTGTGGTCGAATAATCCAATCTTGAATGGTGCGTAAATCTTCGGCGCTATATGCACTGCCGTCTTCTTTGGTGGCACCTTCTTCAGCGCGAATAGCATAGGTAAAGATCTCACCTAAGCCACTACTAACTGGGCCTAAAGTCGGCTTGGCTTGTGCGGGTAATTCGGTTTGAATCGCTTGCAAACGTTCACTAATTTGCTGACGTGCCCAATAGATATCAGTGCCTTCGTCAAAAATCACCGTCACTTGCGACAAACCATAACGCGAAATTGAACGGGTATGATCAAGCTTCGCGATCCCCGCCATGGCATTTTCAATTACATAGGTGAGCCGTTGCTCTGACTCTAGTGGTGAATAACCTGCTACTGCAGTATTAATTTGTACTTGCACATTGGTGATATCTGGCACCGCATCAATCGGCAATTTAAAGGTGTTATAAATCCCCAGTAATGCCATTAATAAGGTCAGTGCCAGTATTAATAAGCGCCGTTTTAGTGCAAAGGAAATAATCGTATCCATGCTTACTGACTCCTAGTGCACATGCTTAGCGGCATTTTTCATAATATCGGCTTTCAGCAGATAGCTATTTTTGATGACGTATTCAGTGCCACTGGCTAAGCCATTAATCACTTCTACATATTTGCCGTCTGACTCGCCCAAGATTACTGGGCGAGCTTCAAAGATATTGCCATGCTTCACAAACACAGCGGCTTATCCATAAAGGTTTGTATCGCATCCACCTTTACTGCCACTGCGGCTTGTTTGGTTGCAGTTTCAATATCTGCTTGTATGTGCATCCCCGGACGCCACTGACCTTGTGGGTTATCCAGTACTGCACGGACTCTGGCAATATGTCCGCCGGTCATCATCGGCGCGATGTAACTCACCTCAGTTTGACCCGCATGAGAATGGTGATCGTCATCAGCCAGTGTCACTTTCTGCCCTAGCGTTAATTTGGCGATATTGTTAGGAAAGGCTGATAACTCAAGCCAGACTTGAGAAAGGTCACTAATTTGCACCAATGCACCATTAACGGTGTGATTACCCACGGTTAAATATTGCTGCGTAATTTGACCATTGGCTGGACTAAACAATTGATAGGTTTGCAGCGTTTTAGCATTCGTAATGGTGGCAATAAGCTGATCTTGTTTAACCTTATCGCCCACACTGACATGCAACTGTTTGATCACGCCATCATAAGGTGCATGCAGGTTAAACTGCTTGTCAGTAATGGGCGCGACTACGCCAAATAGGCGATCAACAAAATGCAGTTGTTGAGTAGCAGCTAGTTGTGTTTCGATTCCTGCTAATGCTAATAAACGATCATTAATTTCGGTACGGCCATTAAAGTTATCGTAATGCCAATCAAAGTCTTGCTCAGCAATGCTGGCATGCACTTCTACCGCAAATGAATGCGGCTCAGCGACACTTTGTTGGCTGACTAAATAATCTTGCTCGGCATTAAACTGAACTGTCTCAGTGACCCCTCCTAAACGGGTGAGTAACACCTCTAACTTGACCTCATTAGGCGGCAATAACTCACCCTGTTTATAGGCATAAACTCGCATTTCAGGCGGAATGCCTGCTTCTGCCATGGTAATTTCGACGCTGTAGTCGCCACTTTCTAACAAGCGGCCGCCATGTGGGCCCTCTGGCGCGTGTTCTTGTTCCTCTTCATGCCCGTGACCATGGCCATGATCACCACCAGCAAAAACTTGATGAGTTGGCACTAATAGCAAACCTACCATTGCCCATACTGCAACTAATTGAGCTAATATCTTTTGCATTATTTTGTCTCCAGTGACGCTTGCTGATGAGGAGTTGCCACTACCATGGATTGTCCAGTAATTCGTTCTAATTCGAGAAGTTGTTGATAAGCCATTGCGCTAAAGTCGATCACCGCTAGCTGTAATTTAAATAGCTCAGATTGAGCATCAATTAATTGCAAAACATTGGCTTGGCCTGTTTGATAGGCTCGCTGTGTATCACTTAATAACTGCTGCGCTAACGGTAATAAATGGGTTTGCAAACGCTGTACTTGGGAGGCGTTATTCACCATCGTTTGATGAATTTCTAACAGGGTAAGTCGCAATTGACTCCGCGCTATACGCTGTTGTTCTAACACATTATTTTGGTCTATTTTAGCGGCTAAAATATTACCTTGATTGGGATTTTCTAATGCGATTGGCATGGATACATTAAACATTAACGCACCGCTATCAAAACCATCATAGCCGCGTACGCCAATGCCAACATTCACATCGGTGACCGCTTTTGATTGTTCAAATCGCCATTTGGCTTGCAGCACTCGCTCCCTGCTGAGTAGGTGTAAATATTGTGGTGCGGTTTCCATCGCATTTAATACACTGGCAGCGGTAGGAACTTGCGTCATTGCAGGTAAATCACCGCTGATCTGCTCAAACTGAGGCTCACTATTCCACATGGCAGCTAACTGATATTTAGCTAATTGCACTTCTCCCAGTAATTGCTGCTGTCTTGCTTGAGATGCCGCAAAACCGAGCGCCATTTTAGCGACATCAGCTTGAGTGACGGCTCCTGCATTGGCGCGGGTCGTGATGGTTTGTAATGCTTGTTGTTCGATATTAAGGCGTTGCTGATTCCAACTGAGTTGTGCCTGCAACCGTAGCAATTGGTAATATCGCTCAGTCGCTAATGCCAACACGTCTAACCGTAATATTTCATATTGAGTTAGCTGTTGCTGCTGCTCAGCCTGAGCCAGATCAATGCGTCGCTGACGTTTGTCACCCAGTTCAATCAGCTGACTTAGCGCCAAGGTCACTTCGGCATTATCAAGCCCTTTTCTATCACCACTGCCTAAGATATTTTCAATAGATAGCGACAATTTAGGGTTTGGGCGAATGCCTGCTTGTAAGGTGAGTGCTTCACTGGCTCTCAGCTCATAGGGATAGCTTTGAAGTTGGCTATTGTTGAGCAAAGTTTGCTCTAATACCCAAGCTAAATCGATACGTTTTATCGTCGGTGTTGATTGTGCTATTGCTGGCGTAACCGTCAGACTTAATAAGCATAAATATACGGCAGCAACACAACGCTTGTATGTCGCCAACCTCATGGTTAACTCTCTCTTCACGAGAACAACTCCAATAATCTCATCGCAACGTAAACTATTGCGACAACGACTAAGCCAACCTTTAACTTGCACATCGCTTTTGCACATAGCAAACATATGCCAAGCAAAGGATATGACTAATTAAATTAGACTTAACTAATGTATAAAATTTTGATTAGTTACAGGAGATTAAGCGTATGGAGGAGGAATAGGTGGCGCATCACTACGATTTTTGTAGCGAGTATCATAATGACTAATGCCGTTAATTCGATTGAATTCAGCGGCGAAACTATGTTCTACCGGTGGATGGCAAGAGGTATGAAAATCATTATCAAATTCTGCACTATGTTCACAACTATGTTGCTGCTGGTGACAACACTCAGCCTCAACGTCAGTTGCAATTAATTGCATCGACTTAGATTGTTCACTGAAATGAATATCCGCTGCCACACAGGTTGGAAATAATTGCGACACCAATACCACCAGTAATAATACTAGTGTCAGCTTTGATTGCAGTGTTTGCATCGCTACTTTGGTGTGAAACAACTAATTTTCCAATAGAAATAGAGTGATAGACCGGCTATTAGAACAAACAACCGAATTTAGGTCTAGTGACAAAATGTATCAAGCTCAAGGTTGCGCCATTGGATAAGTAAAAAATATTAGATGGATCATATTGAAAATGAAGTGTACCAATACAGCAATGGATAATTTACGAGTCCAATAATAGGCGATGCCATAAACCGCACCCGCTAATGTGGCCACAACAATAAACCTAATTCCACCCGCATAATGGGCTGCACCAAACAATATGCTAGTAATAGCAATCGCATATACAGGAGAGATGTAATTGAGTAATTGCCTTTGTATATAACCTCTAAATAATGCTTCTTCAACAACACAGGTGAACAGTAAATTATTTAAAACAAATAACCATAACCAACTTGGTACACTCCACTCTAGATGTACAAGCTGCAATAACCAAGCAAGAGCGACAATCGTGAGCAAGCCGGTAATCAAGGTTAACACTTGGCTACTCGTTAATATTGCCTTAGACCAATAAAACTCCCGCTGATCAAGTAACTGTGGGAACAATAACAGTAAACCAAAGAACACCAATGGTTTATCAAAATTAAGATACATACTAAAGGGGATGCTTGAGGAGCCAGTTACAACATGATCCAGCATAAGCCAGTTATTTACATCAGGTAACTGGTGTAGAGCGAGTGCGGCTATCCAGCCTAACGTTAATATATGACCGAGTAATTTTAGCCAGACGATTGAGCAACGATAAGTCGCATAAGCAAGTAATAAACCCGCAACAATAATCCCAACACTGATGTAATCAACAATGCCTAAATAGAGCGCACCAATTAAACTCAGACTTAATGGTATTAACCATAAATAGGGTCTTAAAAAAGCAGTTAATACTGATATCCCTAATAATATCCATACCAGTAATTCAACCGATAACTCTTGTTGCATAAGCTTTCCCTAAACTTAAATGCAATCAGTCTAGCATTAGCGATGATCAAACCATGTAAGTAAAACAAGGAATCTATTGTTGAAATGGACACGGCTTAATTGATTAGCCGTGTCCATAATTGATTATTTTTTCTTAGAAAGACGCTTGCGGATTTGCACTGTAATAATAGTGATAATAATCGACATTAAGATCAGACCAATCGCCAATACTGGGTTTTGCATTGAGGTCGGATCCCACACTAACATGCCACCTAAACCAAACATCATTAAACCTGACATTAGCTTTAAGCTCTCACCCTCTTTTTCAGATAACTTACGTTTACCAAGCGTCATACTGAAAATAATCACAATGGTCGCTAATGGGATCACATACACGATGTTGTACATCACCAAATACATATAGCGTTCAAATACTGGCAGTTCATGCATCGACAATACACTGGTGTAAATCATCGGGAAGCCCGCAGTACATAACAACTCATAAGTATTAGCTAAAATGGCCAAGATAGTGGTGCCCACAATCATGGTCGGTAAATTACTGGCGCTGGAGAGTTTACCCATACGTTTAATCAAGCTGGTGCGATTTTCGGTCGACATCGACAAGGTCACTTTGCCCTTGGAGAAGAAGAAATCTTTTAAATTGAGCGTACCTGCCACTAACGCCAATAGACCCGCCACTAAAATAATGGTGCCACCACTGCTGCCCGCCCCCAATAATTGGAAAATATTGAGCCATGCAGACATAAAGATGAAGTAAATAAAGCCAGAGAAGAACACGAAAATACCGCCAACCAGCAGCATACGACCACGGCTTTTAGCGTTGACCATAATTGACAATAGGAACAACAATACAAAGAAAGCACATGGATTAAACGCATCAACGCCGGCTAACACTACAGTTAATAATGGCAGAGACATTTTTTCTGGTGCGACTGCGCCAATTAACGGTACTTCTATTGGTTGTACTGTTTTTACTGGGGTAATATTGGCTGGCTCAGAGCTACCACAAGGTGCATCGCCATCTTCACCACTACAAGTTGAAAATAGGGCCAGTGGTTTATCAAGATTACTGCTGCTATCAGCACGCTGTTGCTGATGACTATCTAACTTGCCACCTAGCTGCTGGTAACACTGTAATAGACTATCTTCAATATATTTACCCGTCACTTCAGCGCTGCTATAACCAATAATAGCTTGACCACATACCGCCACAAATGGCACCGAGGTTACCGCTTGATTAGTGGCATTGGCTAAAACTTGTAGACGGTCAAATGCGCCATCTTCAGTCACTTTTTCAGAATACAAACTGACCCACGGATATTTAACCGCTAAGTCATCAATAAAAGGGTGGGCTTTGGCACAATGGGGACAAGTTTCTGACCAGAAGAAATATAACTTCACTTGAGGTGCAGCTTGATTATCTGTTGACCATAAATGTTGTGAATCGAAGGTTGCAGCTTGCGCTGTACTTACCAATAACATCAACATGGCAAACCATGCTGCTTTAACTACTCTTAGCGCCGTCATCTCATCTCCGCGAACAGAACTCTATATTGCATTTTTATAAAGAGGAGATTTTACGCCGACTCGGCTCATTACGCATATCGCATCCATTTTTTTGCTAGCAAGTTCAAGCTTTTACATCTAATCATTGTTATTTATCTTTTATGATTGAACTCTCGTTAACTGCGACATAAGTGCATAATTTTGCAAACCTCACTATTCTTAGCATAAATGCCAAATCCTGCTGCGATTTTAGTTTATTTAGCCAATTACCTAACTTTTTAGTAAAAATCACTGTTAATTAGTGAACCGTATTACAAGTAGCGTAATAATATTTAGCCTGAATCCCGTTTTATTTTAAATATCAGCACATTACAAAATTGGCATGAGATCTGCTCTATTCAAGTTAACACTGAATAATCACGCTATTGTGCAAGGATAAAATAATGACTAATTCAAGCCGTATTAAACGCATGCAAGCCATCTGTATTGTTGCAGTATTTACCCTCATTGCAGTACCAACAGTAACCGCTGCCAATATGAGTTTTCAACAGACCACTGCGCAGTTGATATGAATTACGATGTGGCCGTTAACCCCCAGCAAGTGACCTTTAGCGACGAAGGCAAAACCCTATATCAAATTAGTGCTGATACACTGCGAATCAATGGCGAATCAATAGCATTAACCGATGAACAACGTCATACCCTTGAACAATATCAAGATGCCATTACTGCGCAGGTACCTAAAGTGGTGACCTTTATTGGTGATGTCAGCCAATTTGCCAGTACTGCGGTCACGGAGTCATTACAACCGTTACTGAGCGACAATGCTAACAGGCAGCTTGATAAGCTAGTTGAACAAGTTAATAGCAAAATAAAAAAGCTCGCTAATCAACAAAATAATGAGTACTACTTAAGTGCCAAAAGTGAGCAAATAGAACAAGTTTTCGGACCAGAATTTGAACAGCAACTACAATCAATAATAGAGAGTTCAGTTGGCACCATTTTAATGAATTTAGGTCAACAGATGTTCAATAACGAAAACCAAAGCCTTGAACAATCCATGGATGACTTTAGCAATATGATGGATAACTATGGCGAACAATTATCGGCAAAAATGGAGCAGCATTCACAGCAATTTGAACAACAGGCTGAGCAGATGTGCCAACAGTTAAAACAGTTAGAAAAAATGGGTCAGCAAGTTCAACAACAAATTCCACAACTACAGCCTTTTGGTAATGTCATTAGCACCCAATAAACAGCATTAAATAAATTTGTATGTCCTCCCAACCTTATCCCAGCTCTGCTGGGATTTTTTTATATGCATGTCATGCATAGTGTTATTCCCTTTTATTCATTAGCAACATCTAAATAACTTAGGTAGTATGCGCGGCTTTTTTATCATCTAAGTGATTTATGTTTTCTCAGTCTTTACCTGCACAACTATTACGTTGGTTAGCGTTGCTGCTGCTTAGTTTATGGGGCTTACATCATTGTCAGCCACTGCAACAAGCCTTTAGCCAAAATGCGACCCATGCAGGTTGTCATCAAATGTCTGGTGACAGCGAAATGGATCAGCATCACTTAACCAATGAGACATCTAAATGAGTATTTTTCGTCTGCCGCTACTTGTGTGGGCCGGTATTGCAATCTTAATTATCAGCCTAGGTATAAGACAATCCTTTGGCATTTTTATGATGCCTATTTCAACCAGTTTTGGTACGGGTCGAGAGTTCTTTAGCTTTGCCATTGCCTTACAAAACTTATTGTTTGGTTTATTCCAACCCTTTATTGGCATGGCATCCGATCGTTTTGGTGCTAAACGCATTATTATTCTGGGTGCAATTGCTTATGGTCTGGGGTTATTTTTGACCTCAATCACCAGCCATGCAGAGATGCTATATCTTTCTGTCGGTGTACTGATTGGCTTAGGGTTAAGTGCCACTAGCTATGTGATTATTCTTGGCGCGGTTGCCAAAGTCGTACCAGCAGAACATACCGCCAAAGCTTTTGGTTTAACCACAGCAGCAGGTTCATTTGGTATGTTTGCGGTCATCCCAGGCGCGCAATCATTATTAGCCAACTATGACTGGCAAACCGCACTACAAGTATTTGCAGTGCTATGTAGTATTATGGTGGCCTGCTCAGCCTTTATTAAGATCAATAAAACAGACACTAACAGCAATAACCCAAGCACTGATGAACAAACATTAAAACAAGCATTAACGGAAGCTTTGAATAACCGCAATTATTGGTTAATTAATGCAGGATTTTTTGTGTGTGGTTTTCAAGTGATGTTTATTGCGACTCATCTACCCAGCTATCTTGCAGACCAACATCTATCAGCACAAACAGCAGCAATGGCGCTTGCTTATGTGGGTATCTTTAATATTTTTGGCTCATATTTTTGGGGTGTAATGGGTGATCGTTTTGACAAACGTTATGTCATGAGTTCGCTCTACCTAATGCGTACTGTGATTATTGCACTATTTGTGTCGCTACCAATTACCGAACATAGTGCGGCTATTTTTGGTGGTGCTATTGGCTTTTGTTGGCTCGGTACGGTCCCGTTAACGTCTGGTTTAGTACGTCAAATATTTGGGGCAAAATATCTATCAACCTTATACGGTTTAGTTTTCTTCTGTCATCAAATCGGCAGCTTTTTGGGCGCATGGGTTGGCGGTAAAATTTATGATATATCTGGCAGCTATACCCCAATTTGGTGGACTACCGTTGCCATGGCGCTGATTGCAGCCTTGCTGCACTTACCAATAAATGACAAACCATTACCCCGTTTACAAGCAGCAGCTAGTGCATAAATAAAGCGTCAAAATAATCGTGTTTAATTGCAAATTCGCCTTTGTAACTGATATATCAGTTACAAAGGCGGGTTATATTCATTTTTGCTCAATAAAAAATCATCACAACCACTCATCCTGCTGCGTCATAAAACCATCACCAATAAAATGATTAACTGGCCATCATTATTGCGGCTCACAAAAGCAAAAAATGAGCAGTAACTTCACTGCATTTTTTAAGCTCATTTTTGTCGAATTTTGTCATTTTCAGGTATCTATTTTAGAGCGACAATCCAACTAAAACTTGCGTGATTAATCAGCACTAAAGATGGCTAACTCAACTCATTATGTTTATCGTCAATAAAACAACATTAATTCGCAATTAAATAGTAAGCAACTGATTAACAACTAAATTCATGTAACATATTAGTGATATATTATTGATTCACAGAAAGAACATAACAATCAAGTGCTGTACTTTAAGTAGATGCATAAAGCCAAAAAAGCCGATTATCATCAAGTTTAGCCAGTGATTAATCTCATTATATTTTCCGTATCTGAGACGAGAATATTACTTAAATTAAATAGCTTTTTTCGCTATTTAATTTAGTCAAAATTTTACCCAAACTAAATAATTTTGATGACCGAATAAAAACAAGTTAAGGCACTTATTTGTTCAATATGGTGGTCGCTATTTACTGATATATCAGTAAATAATGACATCAATTAATAAGCGCATTTCGTTATCTCTGGCTTAACTAGTAAATAATGACTCTGATGGATGGATGACTTTATGGGGCGCTACATCTGCGGTAATGGTAAGGCTGGGTTGCTGTATTAAATCAACGTAATTAATCGGCGTCAGTTGCTGACTCGCCATATCAAAGAAACATTTTATAATCGTACTGGTTTGACTTTCTCTCGCTCGATACCAAACGACGCCGACACGGTTATCAGATAACTGCACTAACGATCCTACCGGATAGAAGCCAATACACTCAATAAACTGCTCCACTAAATAATAATCAAGCTTATTGGGCGTCATACTTTTCAACACCTTAAAGGCCTCTAACGGGCTTAATGCTCGTCGATAACAACGGTTCCCCGTTAACGCATCATAAATATCAACAATCGCAGCCATACGCCCATAAATAGAAATTTGCTTGGCCAGCAACCGTTTAGGATAGCCGCTACCATCAAGCTTCTCATGATGTTGCAAACAGATGTCATGACAAATGGCACTAATAGCGCCTTCTGAAGGCAAAAAGTGCTGTACATATTGTTGATGTAATTTAATCAGCTCAAATTCAATTTTTGATAATTTTGTTTGTTTATTTAAAATGCTGTTATCAACCTTTAATTTACCAATATCATGCAGTAATCCACCAATTGATAACTGCAATAACACATCGCTATCCATCTCTAAATATTGACCAAACTTGGCCAATAAAAAACTGACATTAATTGAATGTTCTAATAGATCACTACGATTCTTACGCAAGACATCGAGACAACGATAACTGTCATTTTGATGATTAACTTGCGACACAATTTGTTGGGCAAGTATTGTGATAGGAGCAAGACTAATTGGTTGTGGTTTATCAATTAGCAATTGTTGCATCAGTAATTTAGCTGCAATTAAGACTTGCTTACTTGAAGCACAGGCAATGGCCTGTTGACGTATACCATAACTCACTGATTTACTGGTTGCGACGGTTAACGCCCGATGTGGACGTTGGTAGGATGAGCGATGCCAATCAATTAATGCATATTTAACCCGACTATTTTTTATCTTGATTAATACACTAACAGAATTAAGTAATCCTAATGGCTGCGGTTCAGGTAACGCTTTTGAAAATGCAACAATGTACATCCCCAACATTAATTTTTTAGTTGCCACTTTTTCAACTTGTGCAACGGTTTCTGACTCCATCATGATTAACAGCCCTTCCATCCTTAGAGAACTCATATCTAATAAAAAAATAGCAAGCAATACCCGTAAAGTCTGTCATTCGTATGTATTCTTTCCTACATATTTTATTAACTTATTGAAATCGCTGTGACCAATGTTTGAATTACAGGCTAACGTGAGATAGATCACACAAGATTTAAGCGAATACATAGCATGCCAATAGCCTATCCTTGACACTGGTGATTGTCAGTCTTATCTTTCAACACCGTGATTCATATCGAAAAGCTATGATTAATTTGTTGGCTGCATTTCTGATATAATTACTTTTTATAGTCTTTAAATAGTTGGGAGTACCATTTGTCTGCAAGTATGCTGTTACAGATGCTGGAGTCTTTATCTGAAAAAATTAATCAGTTAAAGCAAAGTCCAGTTAGAGAACCGATTATGCAGTTGTCGATTACGATACCTGCCATTCCGCTAATCTCTTGGCTAGCAGCGCAACAAAGTTACCCTCGAATTTATTGGCAAGGGCGCGACAAAATAGAAGAAGTTGCTGCAATTGGTAGCTGTAAAAGCTTTTTCTTTGAAGAGTCTCTTGATGACACTGAGCTTGCCAACTATTACCAACAACAACGTAGTCTCTCAAATAATATTGATGTCCGTTACTATGGCGGCGTCGCATTTGATCGCAGTATTGAAAGCTGGCCTGAGTTTGGCCGCGCTCACTTTGTACTACCGCGTATCGAACTACGCCGTAGTGGTGAAAGCTATAAAATTCTCGTCAATCTTAATTTTGCAGACAATAACGATGCGCAGCAGGAATGTGATGCTGCTATTGCAGCAATCAGCGCAATTTTACCCGCCAAGCCACTGATGCCACCGCATAAACTCAAATTACTTGGTCGCGCAGATAAACCCAATTTCGTTCGCTGGCAAGAGCTAGTAGAACAAGTCACATCTCCTGAATTCAATAAACATACTCCCAAAGTCGTATTGTCACGTATCAGTCAGCTTGAAGTGAATAATGACGTTGACCCTTGGATGGTATTAGCTTGTTGGCAGGGCCGTAATCCAACTAGCTTTCAATTTGGATTTCAATTTAGTCCTGAACGTTGCTTTATCTCTTGTTCGCCAGAGCGTTTATATCGCCGCCGCCAACAAGAACTATTTACAGAGGCTTTAGCGGGCACGACCGTGCGAGGTCTGAGTGAAGAGGAAGATATCGCCTTAGCCAACCAACTACTAGATGACACCAAAAATAGTCATGAAAACCAATTAGTACGCGAACATATTGTTGATGTGCTCAATCCATTGAGCAACTATGTTGGCGCAGAAGAGATGCCAACTGTCTTTAAACTCAGCCATATTCAGCATTTACACCGTTCTATAAGAGCTGAGCTAAAAGCGGGGATTAATGACTTTCAACTCTTGCAAGCCTTGCACCCAACACCCGCTGTAGGTGGCTTACCTCGAGAAAGCGCCATGAGCTATATCCGCATTAACGAAGGTTATATGCGTGGTTGGTATGCAGGAGCCTGTGGCTACTTTAATAAATTTGAAAGTGAATTTTCAGTGGCGATCCGCAGTGCTTTATTTGAACCAGGCAAAATCAACCTATTTGCTGGTGCTGGTATTGTGTCAGGCTCAGATCCTAAGTCTGAATGGCAAGAGCTCGACAATAAACTCGCCACCATCTTATCTATTTTGGTTGAAATGTAGCGACCAACTTTAATCAAATTGGTATCACACATCACTTGCACTTCATCCAAGCTACTTTATAATACCCGCCCCTATAAAATGTAGGGGCATACCTCTAGGTATTATCACGCGGGTTCCCTAACCCCGCCCAACTAACTAAAAAGGCTACATCATGCTTGCTTTAACTCACGCACAGTATCAACGTGCGCTTGTTCTATTGGTCAGTTTTCATATTTTTATTATTACGGCCAGTAACTACTTAGTTCAAATCCCATTCCAATTATTTGGCTTCCATACCACTTGGGGCGCATTTAGTTTTCCATTTGTTTATTTAGCAACAGATCTCACTGTTCGTATTTTTGGTAAACAATCTGCTCGACGCATTATTTTCAGTGCCATGATCCCAGCACTCATAATTTCTTACATTGTGGGTGTGATATTCCATCAAGCCAGTTTCCAAGGATTTGAATCTCTAACTCAATTCAACGAAATGATGTTCCGTATTGCCCTTGCAAGCTTTGCTGCGTATTTAGTGGGACAATTAATGGATATCACTGTGTTTGCTAAGATCCGTCAAAACAATGTTTGGTGGCTAGCACCCACTGCCTCGACGATTATCGGTAATTTAGTGGATACCGTCGTGTTCTTTAGCATCGCTTTCTATGCCTCAAGTGATAGCTTTATGGCAACCCATTGGCCTGAAATTGCAACTGTTGATTATGGATTTAAGCTATTGATTAGCCTTTGTTTATTTTTACCTGCTTACGGTTTGTTACTTAAATTCCTGCAGAATAAAATTCTTAAATCTGAAAAACAGCTATCAATCATATAATTGTACTGGTCAGACCACATGATTTTAGCGTAAAATATGGCCAATTTTTATTGGCCATATTTATTCTATTATCAGGTTTGCTATGTACACTATTGAAATAAAACAGTTTGATCTTTTAGAGCAACAACATTCGCAGTTATTACTCGAGTTATACCAACAGATCCCTGAATTTGATCGTGACCTCAGCCATCAAACTTTGATGGATAAACTTGGTAATCAACCACATCTATTATTATTAGCTTATGTTGAAGGCGAATTAGCGGGCTTTAAATTGGGTTATCAACTTAACAATGAAGTGTTTTACAGCTATTTAGGTGCTATCCACCCAGAGTTTCGTCAGTTAGGTTTAGCTCAACAGCTTTTATCAGCACAAGAGCAATGGGCTATTAATCAAGGCTATCGTCATATGCAGGTCAAAACCTTCAACCATTTCCGCGGTATGCTCAATTTATTGATTAAAAACGAATATCAAATTGCAGCATTAAATCAAGCTGAAGATCTTAGTAAACATGAGCTTACGTTAACAAAACAGATTTTGCGCGCAGCTTGAACATCATATAGTTAGAAAACTATGCAATATTAGCTTGCAAACGATAATGAGAATGATTATTATTAAGTTGCGTTCCAAAACTCTCTATTTAACGTTAAGTGATTTGCTTACGTTACGCTGTTTTTGAGTTTCAAAGCACGACATTGCTCACACACTCTTTCTGCCGAATATCTTTATATTCGGCATTTTTTTATCTGTTTTTTGCCATCTTAAATTTTATTTCATCATAAGCCTGTAAATTAAGTACTTAAAAATTAGATAGTTAATTAACCGATCTTGTCTGAGGAGAAAAAAGATACAAGTTTTTTCTATTTTTTACACAATTTAGGTTGCAAACGATAATGAGAATGGTTATCGTTATCTGACGTTCCAATACTCTCTATTAGGTTTACCAAGGGTTAACTTATGTTGTTTTTGAGTTTTTAAGTACTGAGTCACTCACACTCCGCTCAGTACTAGCACTACATTTGCTCACACACTCTTCTGCCGAATATTTTATATTCGGCATTTTTTTATGAGTCACAACCATTAATGAACAAACCATGATCTTGGTTATCTTCTTTGGCAAGATGATATAAACCAATGGTAAAAATGGTGCCTTTGCCGACCACAGAGCTTACTTCAATGGTGCCACCAAAGCGCTTAATAATGCCGTAGCTCAACGATAACCCTAAACCAGTACCATCTTTACGTGTGGTAAAAAATGGGTCAAAAATTCGATTCAGTTGCTCGGCAGGAATGCCCATCCCTTCATCTTCAATTTCGATCTTAGCGCCAACTGCCTCTCCTTGCTCAAGCCAGTCATACGTGCGGATCCAAATTCGCCCTTTACCATTCATCGCATGAGCGGCGTTGACCACAAGGTTAATCAATACCTGTAATAATTGAGGTCTATTTACCTGTACTAACTGGGTTGCACTCAATTCTTGGATTAAATGCACTTCCTGCTTTTGAATCGAGTGACGTACCAGCACCATCATCTCTTCAATAATTGGGGTTATTTGGTGCATCTCTAGTGGTGCATTAAATTCACCAGGGCGACTGTATTGCAATAAACTGCGGATAATCGTACTGATCCGACCCACTTGTTGGATCACCAGCTCAATCTCTTCTTCAACGACTTTGGCATCGTCACCTAACTCATAACGAAGCAGCTCCATATTACCGAGAATCACCGCTGTCGGATTATTGATCTCATGCGCGATACCCGCAGTAAGTTCACCTAATGCAGTTAATTTTTCATTGGTCACCATTTGCTGTCGAGTCGCATTCAACAACGCCATATTACGTTGCAACTCTTCCGTTTTTTCTTTCAGGCTACGAGTACGCTCTTCCACTTTCATTTCGAGCTGCTCAGCGGCGGCTTGAATTTGGCTATTACGACGTTGTAATAGATCTAACATACGGTCAAATTGCTCCGCCAAATTAGATAACTCATTATCACGATCAAGCCCAAGTGAGCCAATCCGTAAATTACGCCCAGCTTGTACGCCTTTCACCACCTGATGAATACGCTCAATAGGCAGTAATAAACTGTAAGCCCCGCGATATACCAATAAGCCTGAGACCAATAGCACCAACATTAAAATAGTGCCTAGCTCGATAATATTCAGCAGGTAATTATGAATAAAGGGTGACTCTGAAAAACCTGCGTAGATCATACCAATACGTTTACCGCGAATATCTTGCAGTGGCGCGTATGCAGAGATAAACCAGTCATCATAAACAAAGGCACGATCAACCCACAGCTTACCTTGCTGCAATACTTGCCTTTGCACATCTTCAGACACTAGACTGCCCAACGCTCGACCTTGTTGTTCAGGCGAACGAGGGAAGAAATGCAATGGTACGTTAGTGGCAATACGTACGTTATCCAAAAAGATAGTTACCGCGCCAATAGAGCGGTCAGGTAAGGTACCTTTGTCGTACACCAGATCGCGAATATGATCGACAATCCGCGTGTCATGATTTAATAAAACGCCGCCATCCAAATACCAAATTGGATGACCTGTTTTACTCATGATCGGCATCAAACTACGACTCACAAGCCCTTTCTTTTCAACCGTTTTATCTAGCGGTAAGGCTCGTTGGGTGGCAATCAGTGGAATTAGCGCTTTACTCGCCAATGCTGGATTTATTCGCGCTAACTGCTGTTGATCTAACACCATTAACCCTGAAAATGCTTTGCCATGCTGAGTATGGGGTAGCATTAATCTTAATTCCGGATCCGCAGCGGCATCAGAGACGCTAATTAGACGCACAAAGTCTAAATTTAATTGCGATTTTTGGTTATTAAGATAGGTTTGTATTTGCTGCTGCACCGGATCATGATCACGACGCAGATGTTGGAATTTATTTTGGAATGTCCACGAGTTCATGATGTATTCAAGCTGCTGCGCTTGATGAACTTGCGACTCTTCAAGGGTGTTTTTAGCGACAGTTAAATCAGCTTTTACTTTCATAAATAGCTGTTTACCTGTGTAGCTGATGTTCCAATAAATGGTAATAAATACCAAACTTACCAGTGTTAGTAGAATTGGCACCAAAGTCAGGATCAGAATGCGATAACGCACTTTTGCCTGCAGATGACGCCAACTCACCCCAAATAGTTGGGTAAAGAACGACACGATTAGTCTTCCTTATCGCTATCGATATCAAACCACTCTTTATATTTACGATCGAGGGTTTTTCTAGAAACACCTAAGTCGCGTGCTGCTGCTGATTTATTACCACCATGAGCATCGACAACGCGGGTTAAATGACTCTTTTCCACATCTTTCAGTGGCCAATCTAATGGATAACCGAACTCTGACTGACTTTCCACTTTTGGTTGCGCTTTCCAATATTCAGCAGGTGGCTTACCTAACAAAATACAACGCTCAATCATATTACGCAGTTCACGAATGTTACCTGGCCAATCATGTTGTTGCAGTTTAACCAGATCTTCATGGCTCCATACAACTTCACGTACACCTAATTCCGCCGCTAACTGCAAGGTAAAGTGATGGGTCAGTTCAACCACATCTTGAGGACGCTCACGCAATGGTGGGATCACAATATCCAGTACGTTTAAACGATAATAAAGATCACGGCGGAAATTACCGGCTTCAACTTCTTCAGCCAATTTACGGTTGGTTGCCGCAACCACCCGGACATCAATATTAACTTCTTTTTCGCTACCCACAGGACGAATTGCACGCTGCTCTAATACGCGTAATAAAGCCGTTTGCATCTTTAGTGGCATCTCACCAATTTCATCTAAGAAAATAGTGCCACCAGAAGCAAAACTAAATAGTCCTTCACGGTTACCTTTTGCCCCAGTAAATGCACCCGATGTGTGACCAAACAATTCACTTTCTAGTAGCTCTGGCGCAATCGCACCACAGTTAACGGGCACAAAAGGCCCTTGGCGACCACTTAATTGATGCAATTGACGAGCAACTAACTCTTTACCCGTGCCCGACTCGCCTTCAATCAATACCACTGAATTAGTCGGCGCTACACGTTCAATAATGCGCTTCACTTCCATCATGGCTTCACTGTTGCCAATAATGGTTGATGAATGACCGATTGAGACTTCACGACGCAGCATTAAATTTTCGCGTTTTAATAAACGGCGTTCAATACAGCGATCAACCGCTTTCATCATCTGTTCAAGATGAAACGGCTTCATGATAAAATCTGATGCACCAGCACGTAGTGCTTGAATGGCGACATCCATATCCGCATAACCGGTCATAAAAATAATGTCTGAGCGGCGTTCATGATCTTCTAACGCTTCATGCCACTCGATGCCTGAACGACCAGGTAATCTGATATCCACAATCAATAAGTCAAAATGACAACGGCTTCTTAACTGCTCAGCTTCTTCTACACTGGCGGCCGTTTCCACTAAGGCAAATTTCTTTGATAGGGCTTTTTTCAAAAAACTGCGCATGCCGGGTTCATCATCAACAATCAATAATGACACTGCTGATGGAAGTGGCTTTAATACATTTTCGAATTGACTCATTGGGGCTTCTTCAAGACATATTGACTCATATGGAGCAGATTCTATCATTGTTGAAACCAAAATAGGTCATCATGAACCACATAAAGCGAGACATTGGACAAATTGTCTGACAAATTTTGGCTATACTTGCTCACAAGCTCTAGCCAGATCACATTTATGCCTGTATTTTTTGTTGGCACGGAATATGCTTAAGTGCGATTCTTAGTAGATAATTCTACTCAAACAACCGATAATATATCCTTTATTATTATCCCATTACTGCATTCATCTTCTTAGGAGCCAGAATGTTAAAGTTAAAACAGATCATCGGTCTAGTATTTGCCGCTGTATTAGTTGCTAGTGCACCAGCACATGCCAGCAATGACATCATCAAATTAGCAACCACCACCAGTACTGAAAACTCAGGTCTACTTGGCTACTTATTACCAAAATTTGAAAAAGAAACAGGTTACCAAGTACAAGTTATCGCAACTGGTACTGGTAAAGCACTTAAGTTAGCTCGCCAAGGCGACGTTGACGTTGTAATGACTCACGCTCCAGCTGCTGAAGCTAAATTTGTTGCTGAAGGTTATGGTATTGACCCACGCGGCATCATGGAAAACGATTTCGTAGTGCTAGGTCCTAAAAATGACCCTGCTAAAATCCGTGACAGCAAAAACGTAGCACAAGCTTTCGACAAAATTGCTAAATCAGGTTCAGGCTTTATCTCTCGTGGTGACAACTCTGGCACTAACATGAAAGAGATGATCATCTGGGAAAAAGCTGGTGTTAAGCCAGACTTCAAAGGCTACACTTCAGTAGGTCAAGGCATGGGTAAAACTCTGCAAATGGCTAACGAATTACAAGCTTATACCCTATCTGACCGTGGTACTTACGTTGCTTATAAGTCTAAGCTAGACCTAGCAGTTGATTTTGATGGTGGTAAGCAACTTGCTAACCCATACCAAATCATTCTAATCAACCCTAAGAAATACCCAGACCTAAACCACAAAGGTGCTTTAGCACTTAGTGACTGGATGATTTCTGCTAAAACTCAAAGCTTAATCAATAGCTACAAAGTTAACGGTGAGCAGCTATTTAAGGCTACTTATCACAAATGAGTGATAGCTGGTTAACATTGATAAAGCAGGCCTTTGGCCTGCTTTTTTCACTTGATCCCCATGTATGGTCAATCATTGGCGTCTCGTTTAGCGTCTCATTTGCAGCACTTGCAATCACCCTAATTCCATCGATGGTGCTGGGCTTTATTCTAGCCTTCGTCAAATTTCCGGGTCGCTGGGTTGTCACTAACTTAGTACAAACTCTGCAATCTATTCCCACTGTTGTTATCGGCTTACTGGTTTATCTGCTACTGACACGTAATGGTGCATTTGGCGATCTCAAATGGCTATTTACCAAAAAGGATGATTTTAGGCCAAATGATGGTTTGTGCTCCGGTAATTATCTGTATGAGCCAAGCCGCATTTACCAGTGTCGACCGTCGTGCATGGGAAACCTCTCGTACCCTTGGTGCACCATGGTTTAGCGCGGTATGGACGCTTTGCCGTGAGCTCAAAATGCCATTACTGCTTGCGATTGTTGCAGCCTTTAGTCGCATTGTAACCGAGGTGGGTTGTTCAATGATGGTCGGTGGTAACATTATGAATGTTACCCGTAATATTCCGACGGCAATTGCGTTAGAAACCAGTAAAGGAGACTTCGCCCAAGCGATTGCTTTAGGTCTCGTATTACTGATTTTATCGCTTATTCTTAACTTTATGTTAGGCACGCTTCGCGGCCGCGCCGATCCTCGGAGTCACTAATGACAGCCAAGCTACTCATTAACAATATGCGTATGAATTTTGGTGACCGATTACTGTTCGCAGCACCTCAATTAGAGTTTGCGCAAGGTGATGTGATCTACTTACAAGGTGAGAATGGTGCGGGTAAAACCACACTAATGAAACTGTTAGCAGGCCTTGTCGCACCAAGTTCTGGCTCAATCACCGCGACGGGATTCCCTGCTCGGCCATGGTGGCGCAATCAGCGCTCTGTTTTAGGCCGCGCCATCTATTTACATCAATATCCTTATCTTTTTGATGGCAATGTTAAGCGCAATCTCACCCATGGCTTAAAATTTATTGATGACGATAAAAAAACCATTGATTTACGCGTAGAACAAGCCTTAGAGATGGCACATCTACAACACTTAATCAATCGTACTGCCAGTCATCTGTCTGGCGGTGAAAGACAAAGACTTGCCATTGCACGCGCTTGGTATTACAACCTAAACTGCTAATGCTTGATGAACCAACATCGAATATGGATAAATATTCGCAAAGCTTAATTATGCAAATGATCCACCAGCTACGTGAGTTAGGGACAGGGTTATTAATCAGTAGTCATCAAACTTGTGAGCTAACTGACTTATGTCACAATCAATGGATAATTCAGCAGCAACTAATTCAAGCATCTGCTATTGTCGCTACATCCGTTACCACCGAGGATACACAATATGAGCTTGCAAATTGAAGCCGTCATTTTAGCTGGCGGCATGGCCCGTCGTATGGGCGGCCACGACAAAGGATTAGTCGACTTTGATGGTCAACCTATGATCCAATGTACGCTTGATCGTATTCGACCTCAGGTAAATAGTATTTTAATTAATGCTAATCGTAACCAAGCGCAATATCAGCAGTTTGGTTATCCCGTATTATCAGATATAGAGACTGGTTACTTGGGACCACTTGCAGGCATGATTACTGCCATGCACCACACCCAAGCCCAATTATTATTAACAGTACCTTGTGACTGTCCGCAATTACCACTCGACTTAGCAGCACGTATGCACTCAGTCATGCAGCAGCAAGGGTGTGAGATTGTGGTGGCCAGTGATGGCAAGCGCGAGCAACCTGTAATCATGCTACTTAAACCAGATTTGGTCAGTTCAATGCAAGCCTTTTTGGATGGTGGTGAGCGTAAAATTGATTTTTGGTATATCAAACATAACTATGCGGTCTGTGACTTTTCTGATGTCGATAACGCCTTTACAAACGTCAACACACCAGAGCAAAAACAACAACTAATTCAATTAATTAATTCGTAAAATTGTTTGTGAGGTTTCAATGAGCATTTCGTTTACTAATCCCTTATCTTTACCTGTTTTGGGATTTTGTGCTTACAGCGGTACGGGCAAAACAACCTTACTTAAAAAGCTGATCCCAGAACTCAACCGCCGCGGTGTACGCATGGCAGTGGTTAAACATGCGCATCATAACTTTGATGTCGATATTCCGGGCAAAGACAGTTACGAAATGCGTAAGGCCGGTGCCAAACAGATGTTAGTCGCCTCCCATGTGCGTTGGGCATTAATGACTGAAGATGCACGCGAAGGCGACCCAGAATTACCACATCTATTGAAACAACTCGACACTGACAATATTGATATCGTTTTAGTTGAAGGCTTTAAGAAGTTAACCCTACCTAAAATTGAATTACACCGCGCAGCTCACGGCAAACCCTTTATTTACCAACAAGACGATAATATTCAAGCTATTGCTTGCTGTGACGATACCGTTCTTCCCGCTGAACTCACTCGCTTAGACATCAATAATGTTGAGCAAATTGCTGATTATGTACAGCAATATATTAGTCAATGGCGTCCACAGATCACCCATATTCCATTAGCTGAAGTACCAGCATGTGAGCTTGATAGCAGTAGCAGTTTGACCGTACGCCAAGGTATTGATCATATCTTAAATCAAGTGCAGCCAATTACAGCAACCGATGCCGTGAGTTTAGATCAACTTGATAATCGCGTGTTGGCAGCAGATGCCATCTCACCTATCAATGTGCCGCAACAAAATAACTCAGCAATGGATGGCTATGGTTTTGCTTTTAGTGATCCATTACCGACTGAATTTACCCTTGTTGGTGAAGTACTTGCTGGGCATAGCTACGATAAACAAGTGCTTGCAGGTGAAGCGGTACGGATTATGACTGGAGCCCCGGTTCCTGCAGGAGTTGATACCGTTCAACCTCGTGAACTTGCCCATGAACAAGCTGGCAAAGTGAGCTTAGAAGGCAAAATTAAACAAGGTCAAAACGTCCGCCAAGCAGGTGAAGATATCGCTAAAGGCGCAGCCGCAATCAATCAAGGCCAACGTATTGGTGTAGCCGCCCAAGGCTTATTAGCCTCATTAGGCATGGCGCAGTTTGATGTTTATCGTCGTCCTAAAGTGGCGGTATTCTCTAGTGGCGACGAAGTTTGCCAGCCGGGTGAAGCACTGAAATCAAGCTGCATATTTGATGCTAACCGCTATAGCATTAAAGCCATGCTACGCCGCTTAGGCGCTGAAGTGATTGATTTAGGCATTATTGAAGATTCAGAAGCAGCTCTTGCGCAAGCGCTATTAACGGGTGCTAGCCAAGCCGATATGGTGATCAGCTCTGGCGGCGTATCAGTGGGTGATGCTGATTATATTAAAACCGCATTAGCCAAAGTCGGTGAGATTAATTTCTGGCGTATTAATATGCGTCCGGGACGTCCACTTGCATTTGGTAAAATTAATGATTGTCTATTCTTTGGACTACCAGGTAATCCCGTTGCCGTCATGGTCTCATTATTGCAGTTTGTTCAACCAGCACTTAGAAAATTGGCTGGCGAGCAAGCGTGGCAACCACAACTTATTGCTGCAATAGCCGATCAGCCATTGCGTAGCCGTAGTGGCCGCACTGAGTTTATTCGCGGTATTTACCATCTTGGTCAAGATGGCCGCGTGCACGTACGCAGCACTGGCGCTCAAGGTTCTGGTATGTTGTCATCAATGGTGCAAGCAAATTGCTTAATCGTGATTGCCGATGACAATGCCAATATTAATGCAGGTGAGATTGCCTACATTCAACCTTTTGCCGATTTAGTTTAACGGTAGAGATATCAAAATGAGTGTATTGGTTGATAAATTTGGCCGTAAAGTCGAATATTTGCGACTCTCGGTCACTGACCGCTGTGATTTCCGTTGTGTGTATTGCATGAGTGAAAACCCATGCTTTTTAACCCACGAACAAGTTCTATCATTAGAAGAATTGGCGCTTATCGGCCAAGCATTCACTGAGCTCGGCGTAAGTAAGATCCGCTTAACAGGTGGTGAGCCGCTCATCAGACCGAATATTGATTTCCTCGTTAACCAATTAGGACAACTGCCCGGTTTAAAAGAGTTATCGATGACCACCAATGGTTCTCGTCTAACTAAACTGGCTGATAGCATGTATCAATCTGGATTAAGCCGTTTAAACATCAGTTTAGATACGCTCAATCACGAGCGTTTTAGTGCCTTAACCCGTAATGGTAATTTAGAACGCGTGATAGCAGGTATTGATGCCGCTAAAGCAGCAGGGTTTAATCGCATAAAGATTAATGCGGTGATCCTCAAAGGCAAAAATGATGATGAAATTATCGATCTGGTTAACTTCTGCCGTGATCGTGAACTGGATATTTCATTTATTGAAGAGATGCCATTAGGCGTTATTGACGAGCGTAAACGTCAGCGTCATTGCAGCAGTGATGAAGTAAAACAAATCATTAATGATGTTTATCCATTAACTGTGTCAGACAAGCGTACTGGTGGTCCATCTAAGTATTTCACTATGGCTGATAGTGCCATTCATATTGGCTTTATTTCGCCGCACAGTCATAACTTCTGTCATGAGTGTAATCGCGTCAGAGTCACCGTTGAAGGGCGTTTATTACTTTGTCTTGGTAATGAACACTCGGTTGACCTTAAAGCCGTATTACGCGAGTATCCAAATGACTTAGCGCGTTTAAAGCAAACCATTATTGACGCAATGGAGCTCAAACCTAAAGAGCACCATTTTAGTACCGATGGTGATGTGCAAATCTTACGCTTTATGAATGCGACAGGTGGCTAATAGCAATTCCAATTTATTAGCGTTACACTGACGAGATAATAATCAACTATCCTAGAATAAACATGGCATTATCTCGTCGAAATTGGAATAACATTATTATTTTCTGTAGCGTGGCAATGGTCGCCACACTCAGTTTTTTATATGAAAAAACGGATCATTTACCGGATAACAGCCAAGTATTATTTGATGCTCAAGCGCCACTTGCTCAACTGGAGCAAAATGATTGGTGGATGGCACACCGTGATAATAATTGGCTATGCAGCAGCGATATCAAAAACTGTCCAATCTGGGTCGAAGCATGGCGCAATGTGCATGTATCAATAGTAGAACATCCAACCTTACCTACTGAACCACCACAGCACCTCACTATTACCATTAAAGATATTCCCCATAGTCAGCACTGGCAATATTACCCAGACGCTGGACTACTGCAATCGGCTAATGGTGCTTGGTATTTAGTCCCCCCAAGTTTGCGCGCAGGGCTTATCCCTGAAACGGCAGCAAACGTTCAAGGATAAATAACACCGTATGCCTGAATTACCCGAAGTAGAAGTTACTCGCCAAGGTGTAGCCCCCTATTTAGAGGGACAAACCGTTAAACAACTGATTGTCCGCAATGGCTCATTACGCTGGCCTGTACCAGATATTGCCCAAAATATTGTCGGCCAAACCATTAAAGCCGTCCGTAGACGCGCAAAATACCTATTAATTGATACCGATGCTGGTACCACAATAGTGCATTTAGGTATGTCTGGCAGCTTGCGTATTTTAAGTGCTGATACGCCACCCACTAAACATGATCATATTGACTTGGTATTAGATAATGGCCGTGCATTGCGCCTTAATGATCCTCGTCGATTTGGGGCATGGTTATGGTGTGAATTACCAGAAACCGTTCATCCTTTACTGAGTAAGTTAGGGCCTGAGCCATTGCTTGATGACTTCACGCCAACCTATTTGGCTAACGCACTAAAAGGCAAAACCAAGGCGATAAAACTGGCGCTAATGGATAATGCTATTGTGGTCGGCGTAGGTAATATTTATGCCAATGAGGCACTATTTGCTACCGGCATTAACCCGCAGACGGCGGCAGGAAAAGTCACCAAGAAACAGATCTCGCAATTAGTCACAGAGATAAAACGGATCTTAGCGGGTGCAATTGAGCAAGGTGGCACCACCTTAAAGGATTTCACCAACGCCGAAGGAAAACCGGGCTACTTTGCGCAAAAGCTACATGTCTATGGCCGTGGTGGCTTGCCTTGTACGCAATGTGGTCATCTACTCACCGAAATAAAACTAGGCCAACGTGCCACGGTTTTTTGCCCGATTTGTCAGCCTAAAAAGCGTTAATAATGTCATATAAAAAGCCCCTATGATGACCAATAGGGGCTTTCTGTTAGATAAATCGCTGCTGCGCTTATCGGTCTTGGCTAATAAAATAGCCCTCTTCACACTGCCTTTGATAACAAGGCAAAATTACCCGTCCATCAAATGGTGCAACTAATGCTTGCCCAGATAACCTTGCCAATAATTGTCCTGCATTAACTTGCTGGAAATTAACAAAGCCCGGTTCCATCTCAAATATCTGCTCAGTTGTCACAGCTTGTCGATAACAGATATGTGTTTTTAAGTAAGAGTAAGGCTGGGTATGCGCAGATAAATAACTAAACGCTTGCTGAACTTGTTCACAATCATCAAGCATATCAAGTAAATACATGTGATAAATCAAGGTGTGAAAACCAAAATCAAAGGTTGACTCTGCTTGATGCTGACCACATTCGACAATATGACTACTGGTTAACATAGGTGCAAACCACTTAGCTAAGCATCCTTGTAAACTATCAATAATGCCTTCAATCACTGGGATTGGTGTTTGCGCAATAATCTGTTGTGGTGGTTTATCAGCAACAAACGACATAAATGGCGTACCGTCAGCAGACATAGAATGAATGTCTAATAGGTGCTTGGCACTGCCATCGGCCTGTTCATCTAACAAGTTGAGCACTAATTGCTGTAACTGTTGTGCGGCAATCAGTTCATGGTTAATCGCATCCCGCTGTAAGTTTTCTGCGGTAAAGGCACGATTAAAATCTTGATCAATAAAGCGTTCACCTAATGATGTCGCTAACGGATTACCATGAATGGTAACCACTCGACCTTTAAAAGGAAGTTGATCTGCTATCAGGTTAAAATGGTCAATGGCTTTAAGGCCCACCAGCTCATTACCGTGTACAGCAGCGGTAATGATTAACAGTGGGCCGGCATTGGCGGAGGTTATATCTTGGTATATGTAGGGTAATTTATTCAAAACTTAATGTAGGCTATCCAATAAAGTACTGTATTCTTTAAACAGCTCAGCTTCTGTCATCATTCCCATTAAATTACCATTATCAACTACGGGTAATGCACCTACTTTATTGTCACGCATCAACTTAATGGCGACGCCTAAAGAATCATAAGGCGCAATCGTAATCGGCTTAGCATTCATGACTTCTTTAACTGGAACTAAATGTACATCTCCTGAGCTAGCGTAACGACCATAGATATCTAATATCTGCCGATAAGATAACACGCCTATTAGTTCACCAGAATCTGACTCAACGGGCAAGTGTCTTACATTATTCCAATGCATTATCTTAGCAGCGAGATCGATTAAGTCGTCACCGCGCACTGAAAAAATATTGGTCGACATCACCTGTTCAACTGACTTATAGGTCTCTTTCAGGGTAGCCATTTCTGCTGCCGTAACGTCTTCCCATAAATGCAGTGGTTGCTCGGTCGCTTGGCGTGCGTGCATCACTTGCACCAGTAATTTACTACTGATTTTATGATTATAGCCTTGCTGATGGATCTTATCGAAATTACGGATCATCCAGATACTACCGTTAGTCCGTTTCGCTACGCGCTGCTCAATAATCCCCATATATTTATCAATATCTGCTTGATCAATATTGGCTAATGCTAAGCCTTCGCGTGCCACAGGGATTAACTCACGCTCGATTAACTCTGCACATGGGATCACTTCGCCATTAAACCATTCAATATCGGTATTTAATGAACGCATTGAGACATGGTCAAAATTCTTTTTAGCAGAGCTAAACTCCATTAGCTTAGTAACATCCTCTAACTTATCACCGTAACCATTCATTAAGCCTAGATAGAAAGCCATGTTGGCAATCGCATCAACAATAGTTGGCCCCGCAGGCAATACACGGTTCTCAATCCGCAGGTGTGGAATATTATTGTGCACCCCATAACAAGGACGATTCCAACGATAAACCGTGCCATTATGCATACACAAAGCTTCTAACTTAGGGGTAATCCCCTGCTCCAATTGTGCCATCGAGTCGACTTCTAGATCATTGGCCATCAGCACCTTAAACTTAGAAATATCTTCTTGAAATAGTTCTAAAACTGATGATTTCACCCATTTGCTGCCAAACCAGACTCTAGGCTCTGATTCTCTTAGATTTAAGTTCGACTGACGGGTATCAATTGCTTGTTGAAACAGGGCAATTCGAGTTTCATGCCATAAGCGCTTACCCAGTAAAATAGGGCTGTTGGCGGCAATAGCCAATAATGGTGCAGTTATCGCTTGGGAAATATTATAGTAATGGGCAAAATTTTGTTGAGACACCTGAAAGTGCACTTGAAAACTGGTATTACAGGCTTCGATCAATACATTGTCGTGACTAAATGACAACTCATCTTGACCACGAATATAAAGTTTATAATCTTCGCCTCGTTGCTGGCCTAAGGTGTCATTTAACGCAAAATAACGCGGTTGTGGGGTTAAATTATCAAGGGTTAAGTCACGATAACGGATCGTCGGTAAAATACCGGTAGTAATCACCTCGCCCTTTTCAGCAGCAGCATGCTCAACTAACTGATGATAAAGATCTTGCAGTTGTGACTCTGTTTTGGAAATAGCATCTTGGGTAAACTCATGCGGGTCGAGATTGGCTTCAAGGTTAAATAAGGCAAGTTCATTGGTAAAACATGGATTATTCATACTCTCAAGCAACTTCATGCCTAATGGAGCAGGATCCATATGTTCATCCACTAAAAAAAACTCCTGTTCAGCGCCTATGCGACTGATATCTTTTTCAAACATCTCCTGTTCAAGCATTTTTTCAAGTGCATGTACGTCTTTTAGCAGCAACTTCATAAACATGCGAATTTTATCGGGTGAACTTTGTTGATCGACTTGTTGAATCCCCATAAGCCGGCACCTCTTCATTTTTAGTAATAATTCATGATCTTTATACCTACTGTAACAACCCTATTTACGCTACATCACAATTAATACGACTTCAACCGACTCAAAACACGTCTGACATATCTGTACATAAAAATTGTTATCAAAATTTAGACATAAAAAAACACGCATTACGCGTGTTTTTATAGACTCTTGATAGAAATTATTTCGCTTTCGGTCTGAACGGCTTCATCACCGCTTCATCACATTCTAAAAATGGACCTTCCATCAAATCGATACAATATGGAATGGCAGGGAATACCGCATCTAAACACTCACGGATAGACTTTGGTTTACCCGGCAAATTGACGATAAGTGAATCACCACGTAGGCCTGCAGTTTGACGCGATAAAATGGCTGTAGGGACAAACTTTAATGACTCAGCGCGCATTAGCTCACCAAAGCCTGGCATCATGCGATCACAAACAGCTTCAGTTGCTTCAGGGGTCACATCACGCTTAGCTGGACCAGTACCACCTGTAGTCACGATTAAACAACAGTTTTGCTTATCGGCAAGGTCAATCAATGTTGCAGCAATTACATCTTGTTCATCAGGGATCACCACATAAACAGGCTCCCACTCAGAAGTCAGGTATTCATTTAATACTTCAATAATCGCCTTACCTGAAATATCTTCATAGATCCCAGCACTTGCACGATCACTTACTGTAACAATACCGATTTTAGCTTTAGTCATTGTTTATCCTATTATTCGATTCACGCCAAAAAGCATGGCTCTTCATTCTGATTTGATTATAAAACGTAACACACGGTGAACCAATGGTTATTACTCACCATTAACCACTCTTCTGGCCTGCCAAAAATGATCACGCCAATAACCTTGATTAAACTGCGAGATAATCACCCCTTTGCTAGTTGAAGCATGTAAAAAGCGGCCATCCCCCATATACACGCCCACATGACGCTTGCCCCAGCCCGTTTTAAAGAAAATTAAATCCCCCACGAACAGCTCATCAATATCAACTTCATCACCCACATCTTGCTGCTGTGCTGTGGTTCGAGGTAAAGATTGCTGCAATACTTGCTGATAAATCAATTGAGTTAAACCAGAGCAATCAATGCCCGCTTTTGACTGCCCACCAAAGCGATATGGTACGCCGTGCCATTGCTGATAAAAACCTTGTAATTTAGGCTGTAACTGCTGCTCGATTAGCTGTGCTTCAGTATGATATTGTTGTTCTGATAATTGACTGGCACAACCTGATATCACAAAGATTAAGCCACTGATAATAATCGTTTTAAAGCGGTGACTCATATTGGTAACCAAGCCGATAATAATGCCCCATAAATTAACGACTCTCTGGCTAACTTGCAAACAAAAACGCCCCGTCATTACGCAATGACGGGGCGTTTTTGTTAATGCTATTAATTAAGCAGCATGTGCCATATTTAAATCAACCTGTGGTGCCTGCACCTGAGGCATCTTAATGGTTAGCGCAATCACTAGAGAGACAATCAGTAAACCAAACATTAAGTAGAAGGTAGCAAAGAAACCGCCAAACATTGAAGCCACGACGCTACCAATAAAGCTACCAATACCGAAACCTAAGTAAATTAAACCGTAGTTTTTAGCTAAGTTGTTTAAGCCAAAGAAATCGCTAATCAATGATGGGAATACGGTAATGGTGCCACCGAAACAGAAAGCGATACAGGCGATAGCGAAGTAGAACATATTGATATTAAGGTGAGCAAACAACAAGGCACATACACCAGCAAGACAGATAGCTAAGGCAATTGCGACAACTTTAGCACGCGCCATTTTGTCAGATAAGATACCAAGAACTAAACGTCCACCTAGGTTAGCCACCGCAATAATCGCAACCGCAGATGCCGCATCAGCAAGACTTAAATGTACCAGCTCTTGACCGATATCTTTAGCCACACCAATAACATATAAGCCACTCATACATACAGTTAAGAAGACTAACGCTAACATCCAATATTGAGGACAACGCACCGCTTCAGCTAAGCTGAAATCACGCACTGTTGCTGTACTAGTTGCAGAAACCTGTTGGTTAGGTGCATCGGTCATCATTAAGCCACCGATAATCACCATAGTCATCGCAATTGCGCCCCAGATTTCAAAGGTATAAGCCAAGCTCACATGAGTTAATAAGTACATATTAATAAACTTAAACCCTAAGCTACCTAAACCGTATGCACCAATCGCACAAGCAGAGGCCAAACCTTTATGATTAGGGAAGAATTTAACGCAGTTAGACAGTGTTAATAGATAACCGGTACCGTCGGCAAAACCAATTAAAAAGCCGCCAAACACATAAAGCATAATCAGGTTAGACGCATTGGCGGTTAGCAGTAAGCTCACACCTAACAAAATACCTGCACCAATAGTCACTTTACGAACGCCGAATCGCTCTTGCATCTTGCCAGATAAAGAAGAGGCAACAGCCAAAGCTAAACTCATAATACCGAAAGCAAAAGCCACCTGACTCACAGGCTCTGATAACTTATCTGCCAGCTTGGCATTGAATAAGCTCCATGTATACACAGAGCCTAAAGCGAATTGGGTAATGATGGTACCAATTAAGGTAAACGCACGGGCTCGGTTAGATATTTGCTTGGCCATAACCTGTCTCTCCAACGGATATGATATGACGAAATAACGCCTGTTATTTCTTTAATATCCATCAAAATACGACCTTTTACAGTATAAGCAATAGCTGTTAAACATTAAAAAATGAGATGCATTTTGGCAGCATGAACTGCAATATAACGGCATGAATTACAACTGCATCAACTCACGAAACTCTTTTAAATTACTGCGGCTCACTGGGATTTCACCGCCTACATCCACCAGCGTTAATTGATAAGTGCTATTAATCCAAGGAGTGATTTCCTGAATTTTGGTTAAGTTGACGCAGTAAGAACGATGACAACGATAAAACTGTGCAGCAGGTAAGCGGGTCATTAACTCGCTAATTGTAAATGGCACACTATAAACACCATCGCGCAAATACACATCGGTGCTTTTTTCACGCGCAACAGCATAATAAATATCATTAATAGCAGTAATTCGGATACGGCCATCTTTGCTTAAATTAATGGTTTTAGGTAAACAGACTGTCGGCTCAGCAACTTGCACAGGCGCTAATGTCGACGCTAACTTATGTAGCAGTCCTTGCATTCGCGGTTCGCTAATAGGCTTTAATAGATAATCAAATGCTTCAAGCTCAAATGCATCAACCGCAAACTCTTTATATGCAGTGGTAAACACAATATGCGGTTTATCCGCAAACTGATGAATATTGCGAGCCAATAACATGCCATCAATTGATGGAATTTGGATATCTAAAAAAACAATATCGACCTTATGGGTTTGCAAGTATTTAAATGCCTCTAAACCATCCTCAAAGGCTGCAACGACTTCAATATCACTATGGGTCGCAATCAGATAACTTAACTCTTCACGCGCCAGATATTCATCTTCAACAATTAGTGCTTTTAAACTCATGGTTATCCCCATTAACTGACATAGAACATCATTTCAGTGCCTTTCTCTAAACGTGTAATATGCAATCCCTCACCGTAGAGCATGGTCAGTCTTTGCTGCACGTTCATTAACCCTATATGGTTGTTGCCCATCTTGCCTTGATGTAACTGCTGTATCACTTGTTCACTAATCCCCGCCCCGTATCGGTAATGGTAATCCGTACACGGTCAACTTCACGCTTGACGGCAATGGTCACTTTACCCGCCCCAGGAGACCGTTGAATACCGTGAATGATCGCATTTTCAACTAAAGGCTGAATCAATAAACCGGGAATATTGACGTGAACATCATCAACATCAAAATCCACACTTAACTTGACCCCAAAACGAGCTTGTTCAATCGCAACATAATCTCGAACTTGCTGTAACTCCTCTTGGATATCGATAAGCTCTTCATCACGCTCAAGGTTATAACGAAGAAAGTCTGCCAAATTAGCAATCAGTTGCCGCGCTTGATCCGGTTTTATCCGTACTAAGGTTGAGATGGCATTAAGGGCATTAAACAAAAAGTGAGGGTTAATTTTGCTTTGTAGTGCTGAAAATTCTGCTTTACTTGCCATTGCCCGTAATTGTTCAACTCTTGAAACTTCTAACTGAGTCGAAATCAATTGCGATAAACCAATTGCCATCTCTCGTAATGAGGCGCGAATACGATGCGGCTGACAATAGAAGATCTTTAACGTGCCACTGACCTCACCATTCTCCCGCAATGGAATAATCAACAAAGAATGAAATTGATGAACGTTAAGGTTATTACTGATGATCTGCTCGCCAGTCGATACCGCTTGCTGGGTCATGGCGCTGATTTTATGCGATGAATCAAGATAGTTTTCTTGTCCCACACCAACATAGGCTAAAACGGCTTTAGTATCGGTAATAGAAACGGCATCAGCGTCAGTATCTTGCCGAATGATACTGCACACTTTAGTGAGAGACTCGCGATTACTTTGTCTGAAATAAGGCAGGGTTTTGTTGGCGATATCTAACGCCAATTTAGCTTGGCGCGCGGCAATGGTTTCTTTCTCATCATCCAAGTCTTGCACTAACTTGATGATTAAACCAATACTGAGTGTCCCAAGCACCATAGGAAAACTAATATCAGCCACAATTTCATAAGCTTGCGGTTTGTTTTCCGATAGCAATACGATCAATAACATGGTCAGCATTTCGCAAAACATGCCCGCAAGAATACCAAACCGAACATAGTCTTGTTTGCGGCAGCGATAATGAATAAGAGTAGCAAGTAAACCCGCGCTAGTACTGGTAATCAAACAAGCTAACGAGGTGGGGCCATCCATATCGATTAAATAACGATGTAAACCTGAGATAATCCCCGCAGATCCCCACCCAAGGCCAAATATAATCCCGCCCGATAAAATCGCGATAATCCGCACGTTAACGAGCGAACCATCAACTTTAATGCCGGTGTAAGTACTAAACACCGCAAAAAGAATAAATAACACCGAGATCATGGCGGTCTCTTGTGGCCGCCGCCGAGATTTTTTAACGATATGCTGAAACAGTGGCGTTCGCGTCAGTAAAAACAAGGTCATCAGCATTAATGCTGCCCGTTCAAAAACCGCCAGCAACATCATCAATTGTTCGCTATACACCTAACTTCACCTACACTTGCATCACGATTGATACAAGTGTAAACGAGCTTATACAGTTTGAATGTGTTCGTTCATAAAAAAATGTGAGCTAGCTAACAATTAATATTAAACAACCAATCAATTTACACGCTGCGCCTCAACTTTGCGCTTAACCCAAGTTTGATTGAGCCATAATGCCAATATGATAATTAGTCCGCCTAAGATTAAGCGTGGATAATCAACATCTCGATTCCAAATCACAATATTGACGATTAGGCCTGCTGGCACCAAGGCATTATTCATAATCGCTAATGCGCCAGCATTAACTAATGTGGCACCTTTATTCCAAATAAAATAACCCACACCTGAAGCCACAACGCCAAGGTAAAATAAGATGCCCCACTGTAAAGACGTTGTCGGTAATTTTGAGGTATCGCCAAACAATAGGAACATAGGTAATGCCACAGCAATAGCACCGAGGTAAAACCAGCCAAAAACAGTGTGTTGTGGCAGATCTTGTTGCTCTTGTTCCATGATGCGTTTGTAACCCACTTGGCCAATCGCAAAACAGAGGTTAGCCCCCTGTACTATGACAAAACCAATAATAAAATTCGGGTTAATTTCAGCGAACTTAATCACAGCCGCGCCAAGCACAGCAATAGCCGCAGTGAGTAGATACCAAGGTGAAAACTGACGATGCAGACCATCATAAATGAGGGTCACATAAATGGGCGTGAAGATAGTAAATAATAAGACTTCTGGCACACTCAAATATAAAAATGATTGGTAATAGAAGCAGTACATTAAGCCTAATTGAAATGCTCCCACCAGCATTAATTTAAGCGCAAGTTTTAGATGAATATGCTTTAGACGCATAAACGGCAAAAACACCAATGCCGCCAGAACTACTCGGGTTAATACTGAAAACCAAGCATCCACTTGACCAGCAAGGTAAACCCCAATCAAACTAAATGAGAATGCCCACAACAGCGTAATGGCAGATAAATAACCCATCAATAATGACCTAAATTGATAAAAATAAAGCCAGTGCACGCACTAGCTTTACTCACATAATAATATTTTTATGGATTAAGCCACTTCACCGGCAGCATAGCCACTCGACCATGCCCATTGGAAGTTATAACCGCCAAGCCAACCAGAAACATCCATCACTTCACCCACAAAGTATAAGCCCGGCTGTTTTTTAGCTTCCATGGTTTTAGAAGATAGCTCGTCGGTATCAACCCCGCCTAAGGTCACTTCTGCAGTTCGATAGCCTTCAGTACCGTTAGGTGCAATTTGCCAATAAGTGAGATATTGCTCAATTTGGCTGATTTCACCTTTACCAAGTTGATTCAAATTCTTTTCAGGTAATTCGCCATGCTCAATCAATACTTCCACTAATCGTTTTGGCAAAATTCGGCTTAATGCATTTTTAAAAGAAAGCTTTGGTGATTCAGCGGTTGTCGCCGTTAACCAAGCAATAAAATCTGTTTCTGGCAGTAAGTTAAAGCTCACCTTTTGCCCTGCACGCCAGTATGAAGAGATCTGCAACACAGCTGGGCCACTTAAACCACGGTGAGTAAATAACATAGCCTCTTTAAAACTTTGACCGCTCTCAGCAGTAGCAATAACGGGTAAAGCAATACCCGCTAATTGCTCAAACTTATCTTTATCTGCTTGATGTAATGTAAATGGTACTAATGCTGCACTTGTTGGTTTAACCGCTAAGCCAAACTGCTCAGCAACTTTATAACCAAATGGTGTGGCTCCCAGCTTTGGCATAGATAAACCGCCAGTTGCGATGACCAATGATTGGCATTGATAATCGCCAGCCGATGTCTGTAATAGGTAACCTGCGTCATTAGCCGTAATCGACACAATTTCAGTTCGCAGTTGGATATTGACCCCAGCCCATTCGCATTCTGTTTTTAGCATATCGACAATCTCTTTAGCCGACTCATTACAGAACAACTGACCTAATGTTTTTTCATGATATTCAATACCATGACGCTCAACCATGGCAATAAAATCCCACTGGCTAAAACGTGCTAATGCAGACTTACAAAAATGACGATTACCGCATAAGAAAGCATTTGTTTCAATATTCTGATTGGTAAAGTTACAACGACCACCACCACTGATCAGAATTTTACGACCCATCTGTTTAGCATTATCAAGCAGCAACACATCTCGCCACGATAACCCGCAGTTAACGCACACATTAAACCTGCAGCTCCAGCGCCAATAATAATGACATCTTTATGTTGCACAACTTACTCCAAACAAATAGTAGTATTTATAAATACAAAAAAGGATGCTATTTTAGCATCCTTTTTCAATGACACGCCCAAGTTTTATACGCTTGGCGTCTCTGATTTCTTTTCTCTGCCGAGAAGTTCAACCGCCGCATCTTGCGGTGATTTACCTTGGTATAGCACTTGGTAAATTTGTTCAGTAATCGGCATTTCGACACCAAGACGTTTAGCTAATGTGTAAACTTCTTTGGTATTGCGATAACCTTCAACAACTTGACCAATTTGCTCTTGCGCAGTATCAACATCAAGACCTTGACCTAATGCGAGACCAAAACGGCGATTGCGCGATTGGTTATCGGTACAGGTCAGCACTAAGTCACCTAAGCCTGCCATCCCCATAAATGTTGAACCATGCGCGCCAAGGGCTTCGCCCAAGCGAGATAATTCAACTAAGCCACGAGTAATTAATGCCGTACGAGCATTAGCACCAAAGCCAATACCGTCTGACATACCCGCACCAATAGCGATAACATTCTTAACTGCGCCACCTAACTGCAGACCAATAAAGTCATCATTAGCATAAACACGTAAACGTTTAGGGCTATGCAATAACTCAACTAGGTCTTGAGTAAACTCATGATCAGTACCTGCTACCGAAATGGCAGTAGGTAAACCAGCGGCAAGCTCTTTGGCGAAAGTCGGGCCAGACAATACCGCTAATGGATATTGATCGCCCAGTATTTCGCGTGCCACATCTTGTAATAGGCGACCCGTTTCAGGCTCAAGCCCTTTGGTTGCCCATACAATACGAGCATCAGCTCGTAATAGCGGTTTAGCTTGTGCTAACACCAATCCAAACACATGACTTGGCACCACGACTAACACATTGCGACTCGCGCTCAATGCTTTCGCTAAATCAGCTTCAACAATCAACTCATCAGGAAAACTAATTCCCGGTAAGAAATCTTCGTTGCTACGATCACGCTCAAGATTAGCCATATGCTCAGGTTCATGTCCCCAAATCAGGGTTTTATGACCATTGCTAGCAAGTGAGATAGCAAGAGCAGTGCCATAAGACCCTGCTCCTAATACCGTTATTTCGGCAGAATTATTCATTATTAAGCGTCAGCTTCTTCTGTTGCTGGTGCAGCTTCAGCACGCTGTTGCACGTATTGTGCAAATAACGCATCAAAGTTAACTGGAGCAAGGTTTAACTGTGGGAAAGTACCACGAGATACTAAGCTACCAACAGTTTCACGCGCATATGGGAAAAGGATGTTAGGGCAATAAGCACCTAAAGAATGCGCTAGTTGTGGCTCAGTTAAACCAGAAATTGCGAAAATACCCGCTTGTTGTACTTCACATAGGAATGCAGTTTCTTCACCGTTAGTTGCGGTAACGGTTAGTGATAACACAACTTCGAAAACATCATCAGCAAGTTTGTTAGAGCGAGTATCTAAATCTAATTTAACTTCAGGATTCCATTCTTTTTGAAAAACAGCAGGACTGTTAGGCGTTTCAAATGAAACATCTTTAGTAAAGATGCGTTGAATATTGAATTGTGGGGCTTGTTGTTGTTCGTTATTTGCTACTTCAGCCATAATTTCCTACCTATCCTATGTGGTTTCAACGTTAAATTTATATCTTTAGGTGTATCTTGTTTCGACTCATTTGCGTTAATGCTAAATCAGTCAGAACGCAATTGCTTGAGTAATACTGTACCCAAAAATCCTGTAAAAAAACAAGATACAGCCCTAATTCTATTATTTTTTACCCTTAACTACTGGCATATTGGCAGCTTGCCATTCACCCATACCACCTTTTAGATTACTTACTTGCTCATAACCTAACTTACTTAACAGCTGAGCTGCTTGCGTAGATGTCATTCCAGTATTACATACAGTAATAATGGGGCTAGTTTTGAACTTTTCAAGGCTTGGGATTTGGTTATTTTTAATATCTGCTAATGGAACACTTACAGCATTAACAATATGACCTTTACGGAATTCTTCAGTTGAACGCACATCAATCACTTTTGCGTCTTGCTTATTCATTAGTAGTGTTGCTTGTTGATTATCAACGTTATTTACCTTTGATAATCCAGATTTAACCATAGTAACAACTACAGCAACAAATAGACCAACCCAGGCCAGGCTTAACATAGGGTTGGCTTTAAAAAACTCAATATACTCTTGCATAATTAACTGCCTGCTCAATGTGGCGAACTAAAAATAGGAAGCTGAGTATACCCATTGCGATTGCGAATTGCAGCAACAGACTCAGTATATTCACCTGCAAATATTAAGAAATTTCGTGCAAATCAAACCTAAAACAGCAAACATCAGCTTGAATCGATTTAAAGCTGCTCAATTAATGTCTATTACGGCTTGTACTCAATCAAACCATCAAAATCGTTAAATATGGTTAATCGATAATGATAATCGTCTATAGATCTTTTTATCAGCATTGAATACGTAGTAATATTTAACCAATTTCTTTTTTAGTATTCATTCAATTCTATAAAGGTACCACCATGAAGACAGGTAAACGTCCGTTAGCACTGCTAATTCTCGATGGTTGGGGTCACCGCGAAGGCACAACCAAGAACGCGATTTTCCATGCAAATACCCCAGTATTAGATCAACTCAACCAACAATACCCTCATACTCTTATTTCTGGCTCGGGTTTAGACGTAGGTTTACCTGATGGCCAAATGGGCAACTCCGAAGTCGGTCACATCAATATCGGTTCAGGTCGCATTGTTTATCAAGAATTAACCCGTATTGGTAAAGCCATTGAAGATGGCGAATTTGATCATAATCCTGCACTCAATGATGCTATTGAACATGCGCTCAACCATGATGGCGCAGTACATGTGATGGGCCTACTTTCTCCTGGTGGCGTACATAGTCATGAAGCACATATTGAAGCGATGTGCCGTTTAGCGGCTAAAAAAGGAGTGAGCAAAATTTATTTACATGCATTCCTTGATGGTCGTGATACCCCACCAAGAAGTGCTAAAGCCAGCCTTGCACATTTTGATGCACTATTTAATGAGCTTAAAGTAGGTCAAACGGTTTCAATCATTGGTCGATACTATGCCATGGACCGTGATAATCGCTGGGATCGTGTTGAACAGGCATACGATTTAATCAGTCAGGGGATTTCACAATACCAATATACTAATGCAGTAGAAGCATTAGCGGCTGCATATGACCGTAATGAAAATGATGAGTTTGTCAAAGCCTCAAGCATCTATCTAGCCGATGGTAGTACAGCCCAGCTTAATGACAGTGATGCATTAATTTTTATGAACTTTAGAGCTGACCGTGCTCGCCAAATCACCCGTTGCTTTGTTGAGCCTGAATTTGATGGTTTTGCTCGTAAGGTCATTAAAAATAATGAATTTGTCATGTTGACTGAATATGCAGCCAATATTCCTGCGCCTATTGCCTATCCGTCACACGAGTTAGTAAATACCTTAGGCGAAGTGCTTCAGCAACGTGGTAAAACGCAGCTACGCATTTCAGAAACAGAAAAGTATGCTCACGTGACTTTCTTCTTTAACGGCGGTAAAGAGCAAGTATTCGATGGCGAAGATCGCATTTTAATTAACTCTCCTAAAGTCGCCACTTATGATCTACAGCCCGAAATGAGTTCAACTGAACTAACAGATAAACTAGTTGAAGCAATTGAATCTACTCAATATGATGTCATCATCTGTAATTATCCAAACGGTGACATGGTTGGTCATACAGGAGACTTTGACGCAGCAGTTCAAGCATGTGAAGCAGTCGATCATTGTATTGGACGTGTCGTTTCAGCACTAAAATCAGTGGGCGGCGAATGTTTAATTACCGCAGATCATGGTAATGCTGAGCAAATGATTGATGAAACTACTGGCCAAGCGCATACCGCACATACTTGTGAATTAGTGCCTTTAATCTATGTGGGCCGCAATGCTGAAATTAAAGCTAACGGTCGTTTAAGTGATTTAGCTCCAACCATGTTAAGCTTGATGGGTGAGACAATTCCTGCAGAAATGACAGGTCGCCCTTTAATAGACTTAAAAGAGTAATATTTTACGTGAGCTCGCACTTTTTACTAAAAGCCAGCATTATTGCTGGCTTTCTTATCCTTTCATCAGCAGCGCATGCTAATGATTTACAACGTCGTCAGTCTGAATTAAAAACAATTCAGCACCAAATCTCAGCCCAACAACTTGATTTACGCCAAACCAGTAAACAACGAGAAAAACTGCAATCGTTATTAAGACGTGATGAAAAAGCAGTTGCAAGTGTCGCCAAAAAAGTAAATAAAACTAAAATAGAACTGGCTCAAGCCGATAAGAAAATTAGTGAGTTAGAGCAACAACAAGGTCAGCTTGAACAACAAAAACAGGCTCAACAAGAAACACTATCTAAACAGCTTGCGAGTGCCTATTTAACCGGTAATCATGACTACACAAAGATGATCCTCAATCAACAAAACCCAGCAACGATTGAGCGACTCTTAGCTTATTACCAATACTTAAATAAAGCGCGAATTGATGCGATTGATAATTTAAAGCAAACCCAAACTGAATTAGACAGTGTTGAGCAGCAACAAATTGCCCAAAAAGATAAACTGAATAAGTTAATGCTAGATCAGCAAGAGCAAGCTGAACAGCTCACTGCTGAACAACAACAACGCCAACAAACATTACAAGAACTGCAACGAACACTAACCAGCAAGGGTGCTCAGCTAGAACAACTGCAGATAGAAGAAGCATCACTAAAACACGTTATTGATGCTGCTTTAAAAGCAATGAAACATTCACCTGCAATGGATGGACTTGCTCGTGATAGAGGACGATTAAACTGGCCAACTAAAGGCCACATTACCCATAAGTTTGGTAGTCAACGTTCAGGCGTCGTAACATGGAAAGGCGTCGTAATTTCAGCGCCAGAAGGCAATAATATTCGAGCTATTGCAGGCGGAAAAGTCATTTATGCTGATTGGCTTAGAGGCTTTGGTATGGTAATAGTTATAGATCACGGTAAAGGCTATATGAGCTTATATGGACATGCTCAAGCATTGTTAAAATCAGCCGGAGACACAGTAAGTAAAGGTCAAGCAATCGCACTAGTTGGTCGCTCAGGTGGTCAAAGCCAAGCTGGTCTATACTTTGAGGTAAGGCACAAGGGACAGGCAATTAATCCAGCAAAATATTGCCGATAATCCCTAGCCCTCATCATGTACAGGAGTGAGTATGAGGCAGTATGTAGGTTACCTAAGTTGTATTTTTGTGGGTATTACCCTTGGTTTGTCTATCACATTAGCAAGCCAAGAAAATACCCGTACAACCGAAGCCGAATACAGCTACCCACTCCTGCTTGATATTTTAGAGACCATTGAAACTTATTATGTTGACCAAGTTAGCGAACAACAACTGATTCAAGCCGCTATCAAAGGGATCTTCACCGAATTAGATCCCTACTCAACCTTTTTAGCCCCCGACCAATTACTCGATCTGCAACAAAGCAACAAAGGAGAATACTTTGGTTTTGGCTTAGAGATCGATACCAATGATGGGTTAATTACTGTCGTCGCACCATATCCAAACTCACCAGCAGCAGCAGCGAATATTAAATCTGGTGATCACATCATCAAACTCAATGATGCAGAGATTACAGCAGATAATCTCACTGAAGTGCTAGCCCTTATTAGACTTCACGGTCAAACCAAACAAACAATTAATTTAACGCTAGATAGAAAAGGACAAATCGAGCCCGTTAACCTAGCACTCACGCCAGCAAAGATCATTGTTGATTCAATGAAAGCACAACTGATTGATGATATCGCCTATTTAAAGCTAACAAGCTTTCAAGAGAGTTCGCATGATGAAATATCGGCTCAACTGAAATTATGGCAACAGCAACCAATTAAAGGCATTATTTTAGATCTACGTAATAATCCAGGCGGACTACTTGATCAAGCCATTAGTATTGCGGATCTGTTCCTCGATAATGGTCGAATAGTCTCAACCGAAGGCAGAATATATGACGCCAACTCAGAGTATTTTGCATCAAAAGACACACTTTATGCTAATACGCCAATGATCGTATTAATCAATCAAGGTTCAGCATCCGCGGCTGAAGTACTAGCCGCAGCACTGCAAGAAAACAATAGAGCCAAACTTCTTGGACAAAAAAGCTTTGGAAAAGGCACAGTGCAAAGTCTTATCCCCACCCTTATTGATGGCAACGCAATTAAGCTGACTATTGCCAAATACAATACGCCCAGTGGGAGTAATATCCATAAAATAGGCATAGAGCCAGATATCAAAGTGAATATAGGTCAAGTAGACCTAGAGACAGAAACGCTAATTTCCACAGAAACTAGCGCTAATATTGAAGATGATTATTTAGTTAACTCGGCCATTATATGGTTGAAAAGTAATAACTAAAGTAATTCCACCACAGTAGGAATAGTTGCGATACAGGCCCGTAAGTCAGATTTATTAGTAATTATATCATCCAATGAATACTTATCTAATACTGCTAAATAAGCATTAACGGCCTCGCCTAAAGCACCTTTTAGTTTACATGCAGGTAAAAAAACACAAGGTCCAAGACCACAATCAATCGGTTGCAATGTATTTTCTAACTGCCTAACCACTTTACCAATATTAATATCTACTGGTTTTACGGCTAATTTAAATCCACCATTCTTACCACGCACAGTCTGCAGATAACCAAGCTTACCTAAATGATGAATAAATTTAGAAACATGGTTTGAAGAAAGACCAAAAACCTCGGTAATTTCAGCTATTCGACAAAGCGTCTCACGTTCAGGTTGGATAGCCAAATAAACCAAAGTTCTTAGACTAAAATCTGTGTATTGGGTTAATTGCATTTCATCACCTAATTAGTTAACTGTTCTAGCTCAGTTATCAATATCAAAGCTTGTTGATTAGTTTTACCACAAACATCAATTGTCGCATCAAAATCACTGCAAACATCAGGTCGATCAGCTGCACCAAATATCAAACACAAATTATCATCAGATAAATTAATGCAACGCATCCCCGCAGGTTTACCATTAGGCATACCAGGAATAGCGGAACTAATTGACGGCGCAATACAGCAAGCACCACAGCCTAAACGACACTTCATAAATAACCCTACAAATTTGGATGCTTATTATACTAAAAATATAAAGAGATAGGGCTAATTTATAAAAACATAAAAACACTTATATTTCAAAAAGATATTTATTTTTATTTAAGTCAGATAAAAATGATAAATATTTACCACATCTATAAATGTGGTAAATAACATAATTCTAAGTCTATATCATGATAATTAATGGTGCAGATTACAGCTTCTCTACTTCATTATTCTCACTTTTTAAAAGTGAGAATAAAAAGGGCGCTTTCATGCCCTCGGGTATGGCAATGGCCAGCTTCGAGGCAAGCTCTCCGCGTTCACCTGCTGCATCAAACTGCGTTTGATAAACGCAACAGCCT
>NZ_BALM01000032.1 GCF_000614975.1 Shewanella marina JCM 15074 | reverse complement strand
AGGAAAGTATTTCCATTTTGGTAAAGGTGGGTTTTCATTAACTTGGTGTTTGCTATCATATGAAGCACCGAAAACTAGCAGTTTTAGCAATGACTAATAAAGTCGTTACTGATAACTACTAGTTATATCTAAGGTGGCGTTTTATGAAAAATCGTTCTAACAACAAAATGGATTTTAAAGAAATGACCACAGATACAAGATTCTTTTTTTTGTCTAATTTCCCACATCCCGAACTTTGCGGCAAACTTGATCGTGATAAAGCTGCTCAGTATTTTGACGTTACAACACGCACCATTTATAACTGGTGGCGTTATGGCTGTCCTCAATGGGTCAACAAACATTGTGACTTAGCGCGGCGCGCAATTCCTAAGAATAAAACGTGGCGAGGTTTTTATTTTGGCAGCGATAATAAATTGCATACGCCTTACGATAATCTCCAGCTTGAAGCGCACGAAGTTTTAAGCGTTTTTCAAATAAGGCAATTTCACCAATTAGCTGAACAAGAAAATAAGCAATTAAGGCAACGTTTGGGCAAGCTACGTGATAATGATGAACTGCAAGCAATCCGTGAAGAACTGGATATGATCAGCTCTACAATCACAAAGCTGAAAGACTCGCCCATACTGGCACATAGCACAGGCTTTAGTAAATCAGTTAGCCGTCAAAGCCAATATGAAACAGCACCAGATAACAACCATCAATTAACCAACAACAGCCCTAATAAATCAGTTAAATAACGGTAAGTTACAGCCGAATAAGTGATTTACTAATTAAATGGTTAAACATTCTATTAAGCAATGATTGATTGTCATACCACTTAATGGAATAAGACCCCCTTTATAATCAAATGCCGATAATTGACGTTATCGGCATTTGCTATATTCGTTATTTTTGACGCTGAAATTCAAGCACCGCAACTCGTTTATCAATACTGTGAATTAAACGGCTAAGATCTTCTTTTTGCTCGGTCATTGTTGCTTGGATATTCCATAACAATGTAATCGCTATCACGCCTAAGCTACCAAAGCCCGAAGCTTTGGCAAGCTCAACAGATTTTGCTTCCATTAGTGCGCCCTCCAAACCTTGCTATGATCTTGCTGGCGTTCTTGGCGAAATGCCTCCCAAGCACCAACCACTCCTACGGCGGCAACCCCAATATTTTGGCCGCTAACAACTGCATCCCCTAACGTGACAACCGCATTTGCTGCGTCAGGATGAATCCCCGTTACAGCGGCAGCGATTAAGGCAATGCCCCGCCATGTTGACCATTCAGACAATCTTTCCTTGAAAAACCTTAACACTACATACTCCTTATAATTCAGTTATTTGTTTATTTATCAAATGCCGATATTGTGATTTAAGCACCCTACCATTGAATAATTCTGTCATTAATGGCCGATAACTTTCGACATTAACAAGCACCCTCCACGCTTCATCTGTGATTTGATAGTGGCTATCTAAATAAAAATCACGAATGATTAATGGCGTATGTTCAACAGCCCGATAACCGCCAGCCCATGCACTAATATCTGACCACGCTTGCCCTATTGGCTTAGTCGCAATATCAGCGGCGTTATCAAGTCGGTTAAATCCTTTTGAAAGCTGATAAATGACATACGTTACCCCCGCTATTAAGGCTAAGTTATGCCAGCCCTGCGGCAACGGCGGAATTGATAATGTTTTGCTCATAGGGATTTATTCCATTTTCAAAGTGGATCATTGCGGCCACCACTCGCGGGTAATCGGCCATTGATAATGATTGATTGGCACTAATGCCCGCTTGAGTAGCCACAAAATCAATATACTTATCAGTTGGGTTTTCATGTGGCGGAGCCCATCTATTGATGATTTGCGCGATATTGGTTAAACCATACTTAATACGATAGGTTCTAAGGGTTCGGCCTGCTGCTCGAATGCCATAAAATGGCGTTTCAAACTGAGCAAAACGCCCATCAGAGCCAATTAACCCTTGCCAATTGTCGCCAGTTTCGATGTTTAACGGGTTATTATTGCGGATACCTCGCGGCATGTTATTCACTCCGTTATTGCTGTTTATGTTAGGCGACCAATTGTCCAGCGCTTCATTAAAATCATCAGTGCCGGTATCTGGTTTTTGCCCTGGTGTTAATTGAGTCTGTGGGCTTGATTGATGCCTAAGCCAAATCAAGCCCAACATAGCCAGCGCTACAACTGGACCATAACTGCGCATTAGCCCAATAACTCCATTACCTCAACAATGGCAGGATTCAAATTACCCGCTAATGGGATATTCAGCGCAAGACTCCCGCCCGCATCAGCATCTAAATCAACACCCACAGAGCGCACCTTGCCATTGCTGCTGATAAATAAGGGATTCCACGCCCGAATATCACGCAAATTTTGCAATAACAGCGTTTCGACAACGCCCGAATCTTCAATGTACATGGCAAACAAATCACGGTGACGAGTGACTAGATAAATGCCCGCAGCAAAGTAACAAGTATTCGTGCCTGCAATCGTCAGCCCTGAATTAATAAAGCTATCGCCGCTGTTATCGGATAAACACATGTATTCATCAATCGCCGTGGTAAACATCACATGCTTACCTGTGTTATCTGCCGTTATGCCGCCAAAATCGGTATATTCAAAAGCATTATCATGTTGGCTTTGCCAATTTTGCCCCGCATCAACGCTTAATTGCAGGTGATAATCATTGCCAACAGGCACTATGCGCAAATGACGATTAGCCGTTAATGCGAGATAACGAATCGCTTGCTGTTGGCTGCTGTATGCAATGTTTTCATGGGTTAACTGGGTAACATCAATTACAACGGCGTATTGATTAAAACCGAACGTAATTAAGTTATTGACGATTTGTGTTGGTGCAACCCGATAATTATCCAAAGGCGCGAATAATGGCGGCGCAATGGTCATTAACTTAGTGAATGTTTGGCCGAAGTCTGCACTTTGATAAAGATGTAAATCATTATCTATGCGGTAGATTAGATATAAATCGCCGTTGGCCGCCTGCAAAAATGCGTTATCCATGCAATCAAAATCGTGGATAACATCGTTATGCAATACCCATTGAGCCGAGTTATTTAAAATAAATGTGCCATCAAAACCACTGACTAAGCGAACGGTTTTGTCTGGTGATTCATAAACAGCATCATAGTGTGAACCACCCTGACCCGCTTTTATATCTTGGTGTGGCTGGGTATCAATAGACATTGGCATTCCACCGACGCCACCGCCCGCAGGCTCCATTGTTTTCCAATATTGCGCATCGTATGCGCCTGTACTGGTATTGGCTAAATCAATATATGGCTTAGCAAAATAGCCATAGAGCAAACCCGCCACAGGTAATTCCGTCACTTGGTTTGCGGGTGCATTCCAACCTTGTTTACCCATCCCCGCACCACCGACAATAATATCGGCATTAGGGCGAATACGTACCGATTGGCGGGTAACATCAAACCCCGTCAGCAAGTTTTTACCATGAACGGGAATAATATTAGTCCTAAGTGCCGCCGCGCCGCGTGTCATTACCGCGCTTTGTGACATGGCAATATCGCCTGCCCACACTTCAATTGCGGAGTCTTGCCCCATCAACTGGATTTCATCAAATAAAATGGCGCTAGGTAACAACATACCTACCCACATATCCGATTCAAGCACCACTGAGCCAGCTTTCAACAGCTTGACCCGAACAATGCCAGAGGCACTGACTAACCCGAAATATGCGCCCGTTTTATTAATGACACAAAGACCGTTAACAATGGTTTGTTTAATAATCATTATTTGCGCCTCGCATAAATCGCTAAACCAGAGATAACCGCCGCCGCAGTTAAACTCATGATCATGGTTTTATTGTTGGCCTTTGCCATTTCAACACTATCACTACGGCTATATTGCTCAGCAAATCCCATAAACGATTCAAAGCCGCGCTGTAACTCGCCCGTACTATCTCGGCGCGCTTCGGCAACGGCATCAATCGCAGTATTAGAAAGCCCTAACGCTAAATCGCTGTTAGTGGTCATGGCTTGGCTAGAAAGTGAGGCGTAATTATCATTGGCATCGGCTAGCGCATCAGTCACTAATGCGGCTAGGTCGGTGTTGTTATTCATGGCCTCAATTGTCACTTGTGAGTTGGCATTCAATACATTATCAGTTTGCTGAGTCACAGCATTTAAAGCTGATTCACCAAAGCTATAACTATCTTGTAAGCCTCGGCTAAGTATCTCGCCTGTTTCGGTCATGGTATCAGCGTTTAATTGTGCCAAATCAACAGAGGTTTGATTGGTATCACCAAACAAATCAACCGCAGAGCGCATCACTGATTCGGTTTGCCTTGCGCCGTTATCACTGAGCTGATTAACGGCATAAATGCTGTCTTTGAACACATCAGGCAAAATTCCTGCAACCTTGCCTACTAGGTCAAATGCGCCCCCATCAATCACAGTGTTACCATTGCCATTGATGATAGCGCCGTTATTTGGTCCCTGAATACCAAATGTCGTACTTGTGTTGTTTGTGGTTTGGCTGGAATTGGATCGTGATTTTGAACCCATTATAAAACCGCCCTTAAAATTGTTTCTTGTGCTTGATAACCGAGCTTTTTCGCCCCTAAGCGCAGCATTGCATCTGGCTTTTTAGTATGTAAGCGAACGGTTTTAAATCCTTGCCGCTTGGCAAGTAGATGGATTTCAGCGGTATATTGCGCAGCGTTTTTGCCTGCGCCTGCAACTATCACTAGCTCGGTATCTTCTGCACGTAATACGGTGTAATACTCACCGCCCCATACAAAGAGTTGCGCCACACCTTGCGCGACTTCACTTTGAATAATGCGCAAGTCTGCCCCCAAGGCGGGCGCTAATTTTTGCCAAGCTATTTGCGCTTGCTGAACAGCCATAAGCCTGCCAGTAAAAGCGTGCCAGCTCCTAGCAGCATAACGGGACTAATCCCATTCGCTGTGCTGCCTGCGCCGAAGTTAACCGAGCCACCTTGAAAAGCTGCGTCTAGTGACTGGTCGCCAGTACCACTACTGGCCGCACTTGAATTGCTCATGTTTGGCATTGTCATAGCGTTACCCCTTATTAGCTGTAATGCGTTTAACAATTAAGCCCGCAATAACGGCGGCGGCAATTGAGGTTAAAAATTGCTTATTGACCATAGCGCCCCCTATTTACGCAACATGAAAAAGAACAAAGCCGTCAAGGCAACGCCGCCGACTAACATCGTGCCAGTGCCAATTTGTAAGCCCTCGGCCATTTGCTCTTTAAGCTTTTGTGACGGGCTAACATAGGTTTGGTCTGTGTTAGGGTTTGGCGTTTCAACCGTAGTCGTTAATTCCTTTTGCCCTACCGCGCTGGAATCTTTAACCGCTTGGACTTGCTCATACTTGAGATAAACATCAAGTGCGCTCGAAAGCCCATCATTCATGTTTTCCCAAAAGCCGCCACTCATGGCGCTATTGTTAATTGCGGGCGCAGGAATGCCGCCCATATTTGCTGCTGCAATCATGCAAGCCCCCTATTAAATGCCCGCTAGACCATCAAAATATTCAACAACAACAGTCGCGGCTGTTGCGGCTGGTGTATTGCTTGCGGTTTCAACACGTAAACGGAAATCTTGTAAGCCTTGCAGCGGAATAGCCTGCTTTAAATCACCTTCTAAAATGAAATCGGCAGACACTTGGCCGCTTTGTGGGGCGCGGTCGTGATCAACTTGGATTTTTTCAGCAAGGGTTTTTGGCATATCAAAAACTTTGATTGAATCAATTTCAACTTCAAGCTTTTCAACGGTTGCGTCAGTGATCACATGAATAGCAGCAATACGCGCACTTGCTGGGCGTGGCAATTTATCAATTTCTGTTACGCCAGCGTTCAACGCTACAGGGAAGTTTTTAACCTTAGTGATATAGCCGATTGGTGACGGGTTTGATTGGATTGCATGAGCTTCTAACTTTGGTGAAGTTGCCGCCGCATCAATTTCAACACGTAATGTTACATTGGCAATGGTTGGATGCCCCTGCACCGATGCAGTACCCAAACCGAACATACGCTTTTCAGCTAATGTTACCAATTCATCACGCTTAAAGTGGAAATCAAGCACATTTGCCGCAGTGTTACGACCATAACGCTTGTTGTAATTCGCTAATGCCTGACCATCTTTAAATTCAAGAATTGCTTTGCCGTTAACTTCAATACGAATGTTTTTAAGCTGGGCTAAAGTAACGCCTGTGTAATTAACATAAATCTTGTCGTAGGTACGGCCTAACGGCAATTCAAGCGTAGCTGTATTGCCCTTACTGACATTAGAAAATGATGGAAGTTTTACAAATGAACGTGCCATGTTACTAGCTCCTTATTAACCGATTAAACGGCGAACGGCTGAAACACGGTTTGATGCGTATACGGTAAGTGCGGCGATTGCCACAATAGGTAGATATTTTTTAAGCATGGTTTTCCCCTTGGGACAGTTAACGCCTCTCGGCGTAGTTAAACGGTAGCGCCTCGCGGCGTGACCTGTGTCTAAGGGGTATAGATATACGGGGATTTATCGCGAAAAAAAAGCGTACCCGTTAACGGGTACGCTTATAGTTAAAGTATTTAAGCTTTAATTGTTTTGAGTGAAATATAACATAAGCAATGTATATAAAAATTTAATATGTTACTCATTATCATTCTTTACAGGTATTTTGCTACTTTTCCTTAAATCAGCAACAAGGCTTTTTTTATAATTATCTCCAGTTGCAGCATGCAAACTACCATCATTTTTTTTATCACTAATTATGTAACGCCCATCCTTACTTAAATATATACATTCGTTATCATCAATATCAGCATTTAATTCATTATCTTTACCTGAAGTTATTAACTCACCTTCACCCCAGTGTCTTTTAATTATTCTCTTGCCATTTTCATTTACATTGTACTTTTCTTTTATTACCATCTTTTATATTGACTGATTTACCTTCAGCATCAATTTCATTAATATAACTTAATATATCTTCAGTGCTACCATACGATTCTTTTTCTTCATCACTTAACAATCTAAATTTAGAAGCACTATCTTTACGATAGTCATTAAATCCCAAATTTACTCTTTCAAAAGCAGCTATTCTATCTGAAAGTTCAATATTTTTCTCCTTAGAGTAGCATTCATATCAGAAAATCTTTTCCCTTCAATTATAGATAAATCAAGTTTTTTTCTTATTTCAATAAGTTTCTTTTGAGTTTCATCAAGTTGGACTTCAGTATGTTCAAGCTGTTTTTTTGCGTTATCTAGAGTTGATGTAATTGCCGTAATAAGCTCATCTTTTTGACTAATAATCAACTCCCTATCCACCACGTTGGACTCTAACTCATTTATTCTTATTCCTTTAGTCTTTAACGATAGTTTTATAGATTCAATCTTTTCTGCATGTTCAATTTTTACTTTTTCATCTGCATATTTTTCTTTAGCATTATTCAACTTTAATTTATATTGAGCATCACTTATATTCAACTCCAAATTAGCCTTATTCTCTTTGCATTTATAAATAAATTTATCTAATAGTATTTGGTATAAATAGTTAACAAAAATTGGAATAATTAAAAAGACAGCAGATAGGAAGAATGGGAAATATATATTTTTATCATCAACCATTGCCTTTGCACTTATTATTTTTAATGACGCTTTCTCATCTTCAAAAAGAATATAATAAATCACATCGCAATAACAAATAACGATAGCTATTAATAAAGAACTAAAAAATGGAGTTTTAAACTTCTCCTGTTGACCTTTGAAAAAATCAATAAAAAACTGTTTCATTTTAAATAACACTCTTAGAAATAAAAAACCAATCCAAAATAGCTGCCTAATTTAAGTATGTTGGATATGTTTTGTGCTTGCCATTAGAGATATAATAAAATTAATTTACAAAAAGCATTACATTACAAACACAAAACTAATCATATATTACACAAGTGCCTATATATATTTTTTATTCACAATATAGTGAGGTTTATCACTATATTTCCATTGTTCCTCTCTGAATTACATTAGTATATGCGTTTTTCATAATAAACATTAAAGGTTTTAGTTTATTTACTTCTATCACATCAATATCAAGCTCTTGAGCCATATATTTACGATCATTGGCGCGATTCATGCGGCCACAACGCACTAAGGTAGCATTTCCGACTGTGGTTTTATCTGATTCACTTGGGCGCTGGGTTAAGGCAAAGATGGGCGCAAGCCCCCTTGCCCGCCCTCTACGGATTACTTGTCCCCAATGCGGCGGCGCTTTGCCTGCGGTGGTGACATCGGCTAATTCTTCGGCCACTAAACAAGCATTACACCAAGCAAAGGCGCAAGCCGCCCAAAATTCAAATGATTGTTTATCATCAGCCACAAAGCGCACTTTTAGCCCGCCATGTGGGTAACGTTTCAATAAATCGGCTAACTCACGTTTGCTGGTAATACGAATATTGGCAAGTTCACCGTATTCATCAACAGGATCCCAAATTAACAAGCGTTTAGGTTTAAGCCGTTTAATTTCAGCTTTCACATAACTTGATTTACCTGACCCAGTACCGCCACAAACGAGCCTTAAATCAGCTTTACGGCTGGTATCAATTCGAGGTTTCGGCATGGCTTTCATCCTCTTGGTTGTCTTGCTCTTTAGGTTCATGGCGTGGTTGGCCTAAACGCGGCGTTAAAATGGCGGCTGTAATCAATAACGCATTTAATTCAACACCAAAGGCGCTAACACCATTAGGGAAATACTTATCGGCAATTGCGCCGTAACTCTCCGCTAATGCTTGTTGTTCTTCTGGCTTAATCTGCCAATTGGGAGCTAGCACACTGCAAGCCAAACCAATAACAGGGGCAATTAATTCTGCCCCGCTTACGGTTGGCTCGGCTGGTGTGTTTTCGGCTAAATTTGGAATTTGGCTAGGTTCGAGTTCATTGGCTTGTTGTTCAATTTGGGCAAATTCATCAAAATGACTTTGCTCTGTACCCGTTAAATCATCAACGGGTAAATCTGCGAGTTGATCAATACTATCTGACATTATGAGTCCTAACGCCTCACGGCGTGTTATTCGTTAACGGTTAAAACAGGCTTTTTTGTGTTGCTTGGCGGCCTTTACGTTTTAAGTTTTTAGCGCGTTTAGCTTTGGCTTTACGCTTTTTTGCTGTGGCTTTGCCTCCTAGCCGCCCAAGTGCGGCTGCTGCTCGACTAATATTTACTGGCATAAATTATCCTACTAACCATTTAAACAAATCAGGCTTAGATTCTGCTGATTGTGGCGGTTTTTGGCTACTGTTCCCGTTAACGGGTACATTGACCAATTTTGCGGGCTGTTTTGCTGCTGGTGATGTGTTTTCATCTGTAACGGGTACATTGTCATCATTAGCGGGTTTACGTCCATGCGGCCAAATGTTGGCATTATTAAGCATCCATTCTTGCCCCATTGGATTGTTAGGTTTAATCATGCCCGCACTACCCGAATAATATAATTTGCCGTTACGGTCGCGGCGCACTGGTGCCACTTCGTTGGTGAACGGGCATACAATTTCGCCAATATCTGGATTCTTTGGATTTCTTGCCACCGTTTAGCCTCCCTGCTTTAGTGATGCAATATTTTGGTTTAGTTGTTCTAACTGTTTAATGAGTAAGCCCGTTAACTGGTGTGACTGGGTTAATGCTTGCTTTGCTTCATTGGCACAAGTAAACAACGGGCGTTTTTCAATGACTTCAACCAATTGAGACAATGATTGATATTGTTGTTTGATTTGGGTTAATTCCATTTATTGAGCTTCCTTATTGATATTTGACTTGCATTAACTGCCCGTCTTTAATTTGCCAGTAAGTACCGTCACCGTCCGATACTACTGAGCCTGAAAGAATGAGGCTAATCGCCTCGTTTGTGGTAATTCCTATTTGTCGCAGTTGTTGTTTAACTGCCTGAGTACAGTTATTCCCACAAGTCCAAGTAGCGCCGCTATCGCTGCTTTTTAAAAAGCTCCAATCTGGTAGAGCTTTGTGCTGTTCTGCGGGTAACTCGGCATTAAGTTTTTTAAACAAAGCACGCTGTTTGCTGACTTGCTTGTAAGTTTCTGCCTGCTCTTTATCCATGCTTTTAATTGTCCAAGCCTGCTCACGGGTCAATGCGATATGTTCATTCGCCTGAATGCCTGCAACACGGCGAACGGTTTCACCGTATTGATTACCGCATTCGGTTTCGTCATAGCTTAAATTTAACGGGTTAACCCTGAGTGTTTTTTCAAAATCTGCCCAGCAAGAACGATCAGCCGCTTCACGGGCTTGAGCAATTGCATCATGATCAATTGCGCCCTTTACTCGGCGCACTTCACGCCATAGCGTGACTGATGAACAACCAAAGAATTGAAATTGTCTTAACTTCCAGCGTGAAGCCCATGATGCAGCCATTTTTGCGCCTGTTTCTGCATCGGTTTCCGCTTCATAATCGCCACCATCTTTGATGAATTGGCCGTTAATATTTTTTGAGATGTATTTGATGATATAACCAACGGCACTACCTTTTTGCGGGTCTAGCGGCTTAACATCTAAGCGGTATTTTTTAGCGCCGTTTTCTGTGCCGTCTACTTCAAAAGCGTATTTAGTTAAGATTGTTTTTACTGCGCCCACTTGCTGAGGAAAAGCAAATAACACCATGTGCCAATGCGGCGTACCGTCTTTGTGTGGTTCAACGACTCGAACGCCTGTTACTTCAATATCATCACGCTTGAACTTGGCTCGTATTTTTGACCACTGCTTAACTAAATATGCTTGTGCTTGCTTTGGATTATTCTCTTGCCATTTGGCTGAGTTACCGTGAAATTTACTTGGGGCGGTCATGGTAATAAACAGCCCAACTTGGCCGTTATCTTCTGCTAATTCCTGCAAGCCTCTAGCCCTAACAACGAGTTCAACAAACTTGTTATTAGGATTTGCAGTGCCAGCCATTGCCGCCTCTATCAACGGTAAAACATCACCATTGTCTGATTCAATATAAGTGCTTTCTAACCACTCATAGGCGCTCTTTTGCTGTGTTAGCCATTCGTTATGACTGTTTTGACTTACATAGGGCGAGTGTTTACCTACAAGCCCAGCAGATATTGCCATATGCTCAACACACATATCACGCAAGCCTGATAATTTGCGTAACCACCATTCAGGACAAATCATGCGTAAAATCGCCCATTCGGCGGCATGTTGTAATTGCTGTTTTTTAACTTCGTTTTGATATGGGGCTTTAATCATCCATGTTTTACACACCCACTCGGCAGCGGTATAGGCGCTAAACAGATCATCACTTTGTTGAACTTGTAATAAGGCATCATTGGCCGCTTTATTTGCGGCCTCTATCAATGATTTAGATTTACGGTAACGGATTACGCTTAGGCTATCTGGTAACTGTTTAAACGGGTACTTTTGCCAAATCCGCGCTAACTGCTCGGTTTGCTGCTTTAGATAACGTCTTGCGTGAACTAATGGCATATCGCTTTTAGAGACTAATACACGGCGACAAAACTCATTGGCAATATGACGTTTTAAATGTTCAGGTAGCCAAGCTACCGCATCAGCAAATATTTTATGATTGGCTTTACGGTATTTAGTGCTGTTAACTCGCCCATTAATCACGTTATATGCTGCAATTACAGCATTGTGGGCTGTGCTTTGCTCACAACCAACCGTATCAACTTGATTGATATTCATGTGATCACCTAATTAAATTAGTGTTTGTCTAGGTAATCAGCGCAGATTGCAGCCGCTTTAAGATATAAGCTCATGGCCGAAAACATTGCCTGACTGGTTTTAATATCACCGCGCTCGGCATGTTGTTTTGATAGGTCTAAATAGAATTGAATTTGTTGCTTTGAAAACTCGTGATTCATACGGGCATTATTGCTGGTAATACCGTCAATCATAAGGTTGATTTGTTCGCTAATATCTGCTGTTATTTTACTGCGTAATTGGTGCTTTTGGCGTAGTGGTTTAAATAGATTTTTGCCTCTTTCTTGTAATTTAGGGCAATGAGGTTTAGCAATTACATCGGCATTTTGCCAATAGTAAGGTAATTCAATAGTTGTGTTAGGTATTGATATATTGCTCATTTTTCGCAGTCCTTATGTTTTATTCCATGTCCTGTGAATGTGGGAGCAACAAATATTTGCGCATAATTTGTTGCCCCCTCACAAGGACGATTAAGAAACTACATTTAGGAAAACTAAATTACAATAGAGCTTGGGCTGTACTTGAAACGGATTACAGGCGAAGCTATGTTTTATTCACAACTCGAAAATTTAGGTAAAAAATGCAACCCTCTGATTTACTTGACCTCGTGAAAGCCGCATACAGCATAGATACTGATTACAAAGTGATGAAACAATTTGGATTTTCACAGACTGGGGTATCACATTGGCGTTGTAATCGTTCTTTTCCTAGCACTGAGGTTTTAAAGGTTTTTGCCGAAGTATTAGATATTCATTTTGGAGTTTTGTATTTACATTCAGCAATTTGGAGGGAAACAGACCTAGTTGCGCGGGATAAATTACAGAACATTCTCGATATATTACATACTTGCGATCCACAGTTACTAGAATAACCTTATTAATCATGTAGTTATGAATTTTGTTCGATTTAAAATTTCAGGTAAACGATTGATATTTAAGAAATATTTTTAAGCTACATAATGTACAATTTATACATTGTGCGCATCTTTATATATTGTGTATAGCAGTAGTGATTTCTGTCAGTTGATTGAATGCTGATGTCATCAATGCCAATGATTACTGAGTTGGTCAGCTTCATTATCAAGGAATTATCTTAATAGTTAGCGTGTGAATCTCTATTGTTTTGTATGCAATTGGCGCTAGTTGTACTTATGATATTTCTGATTTGGTTTAAATGGATCTGTTGCTCCATTATTGCTGACTTTTCTCGTTAACTCGCAGCAGATTGAATTGTGATGAAAGCTCATTGGAACTTGAATCCATTAAACTTTGGCTATAGCGATGTTCACAATGACCAAGTGCCAATCTAACGAATGTTTTGATTTGGAGCTTATGGTTTACTAATGACTAGAGATATTCTGAATACTCGCAGTTCAAACCGGCTTAAACATCAAAGCCCAAAGCCACTATTATAGAGATATAGAGACATTTATAAGTGCCTGAGTTTGGCGCACGAGATTGAAATCTGAGATTATTCATGGGCCTATCTACTGCAGATTTTAATCTGAAGCGGATTTCAAAATGACTATTTTATATTAAAAAGCAATAAGTTAGAAATTTAATGCCGTAAATGCCCATGCTCGAAATCATCACGTTGTACAGATTTAGGTTCTCACTGAGATTGATGACTTTTAATTAGCACCATAGTGATAACCACAGTGATTATTCAATGCGAACTCAATCACAAGATACTGAACTGAACTGCATCTTATCGCGTTAATTTAGTGGTTTTTACTAGCAATGATTTAGATAATTACAGCAAAAATATGCATGATTTGCCATGAATTCAAACTGATAACGCTAATATAGCTATTGAAATGGCGTTACGGTGATATGAATTGTTATTAACTTTGCTTGGATGACTTTGCGAACATCAGCATATTTGATATGACTGATTGTTAGATTAAATTTTTCACATCAATAATCTGTACTGATTGGTATTTAGAGATGGATAATACACCTGCTTTGAGCAAATGCCGATAATTGACGTTATCGGCATTTGATATGTAAGTTTTATTGTATGCTTAAGCTGATGATTTATTGCTATTTTTAGCATGGACATTTATTTGTAAGCTTAATTTAGTGAATTATATTAATGCCCTTTAAAAAGCAGTAGTTAGTTAATATCAATTACTTAATTCACTAACGGTCATTATGTCTAACTGTAAATTATCATGGCCTAACGTTAACCCCTGTGTTTAAGTTATGCTGATACTGATTATTACAGACTTAGATAATGACTGACATCAATGCCCTATTGATTTGGTTATTCTGTTTATGCAGAATTTATCTACCACTCACTCAAATATCCATTTCAATAAAACTGTGATCCCCTACAACCCTGAGCTATAACCTGTTTCTTTTAACTACTGTCGTTTGAATAATGCTATCAATCCCCTATTCGTTTTGGCTATTCGTCTAAGATGGCATATGTTGGTCATTAGAACCTGATTGATGCCCTATTATTTGCAATGAAATAATACATATTATCTCCCCTCATGATCTGTGCAGACATCAGAACATAATGGAAGTTTTACAAATGAACGTGCCATGTTCCCCACCCTTATTAACCGATATAACGGCTAACTTCACAAACATGGTTAGATGCGACTCTTAATCAATTTAAGTTGTAAGTGCAGCTATTACCACAATAATCCAATATTTTTAAGCATGATTTTCCCCTTGGACAGTTAACACCTCTCAATGTAGTTAAACGATAACGCCTCACAGCGTGACCTGCTCTACTCCGTTATAAAAAGTGGGCTATAGATATACGGGGATTTAGCGCTAAAAAAAAGCGTACCCGTTAACGGGTACTTTAATTTTAATTTATACTATCATTTAGTTCTAAATAGGCACTTTCACCTTTCGGTGTAGCTACATAATAGTAACCACTGCCGTCAAAATTCCTACTAATTAATTTTTTTTCTAATAAATCCTCTATTATTTTTTTTCCTTTAATGATTTGCGTTTTATTTTTCGCCCCTATCAATTTAAATATATCATCATCAGTTAAACTATCTAGATTTACTACATTATTCAAAATAACTTTTTCGTTATTTGTATAAACTTCATCAGGATTATTTTTAATTTTCACTTGAGAAAATCTATTATCTACAATATCTCTCAATCTATCATAGCTTATTTTCATATCATCTCGTTCAGATTTAATTATATCTAACTCTTGATGTAAACCTTCATTCTTCAACTTCAATGATTTTATATTTTGTTCATTTCTATCATTAAGACTAAGTATCTTATTTTCTAACTCAACAACAAAAACCTCAAGTTTATTGACTTCATTAGCTTTTTCATTAACTGCTATTTTAGTTTGTTCAAGCTTATTATTTAAATCATCAATTTTTTCTTGTAACATTGCCTCATTGTCAAAGCATAACCTCTTTAATTTGATTGATGCTTCAAGACTTAAAGGAACGGTATCATCATATTTTAATTTGATATTTCTTAATTCAGCGTTCTTTTTCTCAGAATAAGCATAGGCAAAGTTAGCTGCGATAGGATACAAGTAAATAAAAACACATGCAGCCATAAAGGGCAATACAAATAAAAATAAACAATATATTGACTCCGATGGGTACAATTCAGAGTTCATTATTTTTATCTTATCACTATATTTTTCTGAGGATAATACAAGCAAAATAAGCTTATGGTTAAAAAAGCACCACGACATAACAAAAGTTCCAAATAATGGACTAGAAACTCTTTCGTATAGACATGATCTAACAGACATTAAAAAATCATTATTCATTTGATTATTATTGTTAAAAATTGATAAGTTACTTCAAAAAATAAGAATAAAAAAACAAACATTTACAATAACGTGAACAATGTCAAATAAATATTTAAAAGCATAGGTAATTATTCATCTTTATGATAAATAAAAATAATCGGAAGTATTTAAGGATATGACTAAAGATTTAGAGTTTTCATATAGAGATGAGTTTAACAGAGCGCCACTTGGCCAAAAAATATGCTTCATATTAGAATCTAATATAGATATTTCTCCAATGATAATTGATGGAGATTGGGGAACTGGCAAAACAGAATTCTGTCATAAGCTAATAAAGTTAATTAGAAACAATGATCGGTACGGTGTGATTTACATAGATGCTTTTAAAGCTGATCATACTAATGAGCCATTACTTACCATACTAGCAGAAGTTATAAATCTTATACCAAACGATGAAAAAGATAGTTTTATACGTAAAGCTATTCCAGCCGCACGCTTTGGAATTAAAACATTAGGTAAAGCAGCTGTAGCTCATATCCTCAGACAAGATTATATGGATGTAGCTAATGATTTTGATAAAGATATATCAAAAGTAACTGATAAAATAATTGACTCATCAGTGGAAAGCCTTCTAAATGACCATATTGAAGCTGAAAAAAGTCTTAAAGGTTTACAAACAGCACTTGAAAGAATTGGAGAAGAAAAACCATTAATTTTATTTATTGATGAGTTAGATCGATGTAGGCCTGACTTTGCTATAAATATGCTTGAAGTTATTAAGCATACGTTTGATGTTAAAGGTGTAAAGTTTGTATTCATTACTAATACAGAACAACTTAAACATTCAATAGCTAAATTCTATGGAAACCCTATAGGAACTCAAAGATATTTAGATAAATTCATAAAGTATTCAATTTCATTGCCTAAAACAATTAACACATCGAATAGAAGTAAAATTAATGCATCTCTAGAATACTATAGGAGTTTAATATACAAAAATGAGTTCTCAGAATGTATTGCTCTAAGAGATAATGAAATAATTAAAATGCTAAGGCAAATAATAACCGTAAATAACTTATCATTAAGAGATATTGAGAAAATAGTTAGATCATTAGGAATATATATATTATTAAACCCTAATAACTTTATAAGTACTAATGAATATACACGAGGAAGAAATATTCTTTCAATGTTGGGGATTATAATATTTTCACTATATCACTCAGAAGCAAAAAAAATATCAATGAATGATATAGATATTAATGCTATTTCTAAAATTCTAGGTGTAACTATGGATATAAGCTACACTAATGATGAAAATAAATATGATGAATATTATGAGAAATTAAACGATGAAAGATTATGTAGATACATTTGCTACTGGCTAAATCTTTCATCATTAACACCAGTACAATCATTTACGCTTTCAGTAGATAATGAAAATTACAAAGAATATAATGATAGTATACATTACTATTTTAGTGGCCCAATTAATTATCGTTCAGGCACTACTTACTCTAAGTATTGTTCAGAAGCAATAAATATACTTTCTTTATATGAAGTATAAAAGCTATATTCGACCGAATTTGATAGATTGAGAAATTGTATCTTTTTCAACATAATCCAATGACTTAAACTTGCTTATCTGACTCACATAAATATCAAGCTCTTGCGCCATGTATTTGCGGTCATTAGCGCGATTCATGCGGCCGCAACGCACTAAGAGCGCATTTACGACTGTGGTTTTATCAGCTCTTGATTTAATGCCTGTACTCGGCCGCTGGGTTAGGCAAAGATTGGTACAAGCCCCCTTACCTCTATTCTGTCTAAATCTAGACCTAGATCTAATGCACCACTATAACCACCGTAAAAAAAAGACCTATCATGTGATAGGCCTTATGTTCTCGTGCAGTTGTCTTTAAATTAAGACTCAGCCCTTTTATCTAAGCTGGCTCTGGCGTCTTATTGGTTCGTATCATATTGCGATCAACATGATAGTCGGTGGCATAATGACGCAGCTTACAATCATTGCCCTCATCACAGCCACAGCTGAGACAACGCTTCGCTTCATCGATTGCGGCTTGCTGACTCAGCCCGGTTTCGACTTCATTAAAGTTTAAGTCTCGAGCTGCAATACTCAACTCTGGCATTTTAGCGCGAAAGATTTTACCCAGTGCTTGATTTAAATATTGCTCAACTTGCTCTGGCTTACTGGTTGGCATTAATGAGTAAATTGTAGAGCGCAATTTATCTGCATGCTGCGCACGGATCAGGTGGCCACGTTCAACATTGCGCGAACGGAATGATTGAGTATAGATTTTTTCCATATCACCACCAAAATAGGTATCGATAGCTTGTGCGGCAACACGGCCATCGGCAATAGCTTCAATCGCAGTTGCAGGGCCGCGGCGGAAATCGCCAATAGCAAAAATGTTATGCACACCCGAATGCATGGTCGCATCATCGACATTGATGGTATTCCAGCGGCTGAATGAAAGCTCAATATCTTCGTTTTCTAAAAAACGGGTATCGGTTTTTTGTGATACTGCCGCAATCACGGTATCGAATGCTTCAATAATATATTCGCCAGTCGCCTTTGGCGCGCAACGGCTGATGCATCGGGCGCACCTAATGCCATTTTTTCGAGTTTAACTTGGCAAACTCGACCTTGCGCATCGGCGATGTTTTCTACTGGATTAGTCAGAAAATAGAACTTAACGCCCTCTTTTTCTGCTTCTTCAATTTCGTAGGTTTCGGCTGGCATTTCATCTCGGGTACGACGATAGATTAAGCTGGTATCTGCACCACTTCGCAGTGCGCTGCGGGCGCAATCGATAGCGGTATTGCCGCCACCAATTACTGCGACTTTTTTGCCAATCGCATACTGGTTGTCCATTGCCTGATCTTTCAAATAATCAACGCCAAGATAACAGCCGGCTAAATCACTGCCTAAATATTCCATTTCGCTGGCTTGTGATGCGCCAATAGCAAGGCAGACTGAGTCATATTGCTCGCTTAGTGCGGTTAAGGTGAAGTCTCGACCTAGGGTTTGATTGGTATTAATTTGCATTCCGTTACGGCACATGATCTCAATTTCTTGATCGAGAACATCTTTAGGCAAACGGTATTCTGGAATGCCATATCGTAACCAACCACCGGCTTTTGGCATTGCTTCAAATACTGTGACGTCATAACCTTCATTTGAAAGATAATAGCCGCAGCTTAAACCGCCAGGGCCAGCGCCCACAATGGCAATGCTTTTGCCTTTGCTTGTTTTTTTAGTTGGCGTGTAATGATTTAACGCTTTTAGATCTAAATCGGCGGCGTATCGCTTTAGGTGTCGAATAGCCAATGGTTCATCAACTAACTTGCGTTGACATTTAGCTTCACAAAATGCGGGACAAACACGACCAATTGAAAGTGGCATTGGTAATGTCTTTTTGATCACTTCTATCGCCTTGGTCAATTCATTGTTGGCGATAAAATAGAGGTAGGATTGAATATCGACATTAGCAGGACAAGCGGCTTGGCATGGTGGCACACTACAATTAATGCTCGATTGAGACAACAACATTTCTAGCTGGTGCTTTCTAATACTGGTTAAACGGTTCGAAATGGTGACGACTGCCATGCCTTCTGTCGGATAAGTTTTACAAGCTTTAACAATGCCCTTGCCTGCGATCTCAACTTGGCATAATCCACAACCATTATAAAAGCTATCAATGCTACATAATGAAGGGATTTCGATACCACATGTTGCCGCGGCGCTAAGGAGTGTTTGACAAGGATCAACCAAAAACGACTTACCATCTATAATGATATTTACCATTAAAAGCCTCTATTGTTATAAACCCTATGATAAGCCATGCCTACAATGCGTTAAGTTTGGCATTTAGATGATGAAAATGCTTATCGGTTGCGGTTTATATTAAGTAGTTGTCGATAAATTGAATGTAACTCATTAGACTTTTAATTAATCAATTATCAAAACAAATAAAAGTTAATATATTGTTATATTACATTCAAACTTAACATTTATATATTTTATGAGTATATCATGCTTAATTTGATCAATACATAAATTGAAGTTATGTTTATTACTAACGCTTATCTAATTTATGATGTGCTAAATATAATTTATTATAAAGTGTTTAAAATATAATAACTAATTTAGCGTTTGACATTTACATTCTGTATTTAAATATCCTGCAGATTCAACAAACCGATATTATTATCATACTGTAAAATGCGCTAATCATTTTATACCGACACCCAAATGACCTGAAACTGCTTGGTATATGCGATATAAAGGCTGGCTTAGCGCAATAGGTTTATACATTACATTGTAATGTAACAATTACTGATGCTGTTATTTGTCATACAAACGGCAAAACTGATCTTTAGCAACAGGTTTGGCGTAAAGATAACCTTGGGTATATTCAACCCCTAAATCGGTCACTTTTTTGGCTTGAATTTCGTTCTCTACCCCTTCGGCTACCATGGTGCATTGCAAATCATGTGCTAATTCAACCATTTTGAATAGTATTGAATGAGTCACTGAATCGGTTACTGACGACTCTACAAATGTCTTGTCTATTTTTATGATATCGAAGTTCAGGGTTTTCAACGTTGAAAGTCCCGCGTAACCCGTTCCAAAATCATCTAGTGCCCAGCGAATACCATATTTTCTCAAACTTGCCATTGATTTAACAATTTGATTGATCTTATCTGATACAGCTTGTCGCTCTGTCAGTTCGAATACTAATCCTGTCTGCAAGCTTTTGTTTGAGCTGATAAGGGTCTTAATTTCATCTAAGTATGCTTCATCGGTTAGCATATCAATAGTGACATTAACTGAGACATAAAAACTGTCATTACCGTCCGCTAAATGGGGTTTATCTTTGGCTAACTGTCTTAACAGATGTAATGTGACCTCTTTAATTTGACCATTATTTTCTAATTTATTGATGAATGTACTTGGGTCCATTATTTTTTGGCGGCGGTAATACCACCGACACAGTAACTCTGCGCCAACGCGTTGTTTAGTTTTGTTAGACACAATCGCTTGATAATATGGGATAATTTCGTTATTTTTCAATCCTCTAAGCACATCACTTTCAAAGGACAAGTGATATTTATACGCTAACATATAAGCAAATGAGAAAACTGATGCCACAAATAGCATTAACACAACAACAATCGAGAATCGATAAATAACAAAATTAAAATAGATAGCCCAATCGTATCCGCTTTGAATCGAAAATATACCATCGGGTGAATATTCTCTCTCTTCATGAATAAGCTGTTCACTCTTAGTACTGATGAGCCTCACCTCTGCTTGGTTAAGTAACTCACTCTTCAATGAACCCATTACAATATAGGTACCAAGCCATTGTGATAGGTAATTTTTATTCAAAAATAATTGAAAAAAACCATTTCCAGCAGGAAAGACATAAGAGATGGTGACGACATCGTTAAGACTAGTGTTGGTGCGAATTAAAAAACCATTGGGATATTGCTCTAAATATTGCTTTAAATTCTCTTTAATTGGAATATTGATTTTTTGACTTCTGTCTGTATAGATATATTGTTTATTTGAAATATATGCAATTTCTTGAATGGTTCTTGAGGCTAACACAAACTGAGTAAATGCATCCTCGATATAGACAGAATCATCACTCATTCTTGATATTGAAATAGTTTTGGTTTTTATTTCATTAAGTTTACTGTTTAACTCATTTACAGCTTTACTATTATTAAATGCAATTTGTAATTCTAATGACAGAAATGCCCATACAATCGAAATAATAACACTGATAAGTAATGCAATTACCGCAGTCCACATTTTATGGTGTTGCATTTTACTAACCATAGCTTGAATCATATGAGCCCTGTTCCTAACACCATTACCATAAGAATGCTACCTAAAAATTTAATCGGCCATTATCCTACATCTAATTTGAATGTAAAGCCGTCATATAGTAAGCATAGGGTCACTTTACATCTATACCTCATGGAGTTTACATTCAATTACATTTAACAAAAAAATCTTATATTTCAACTGATACCTGATAACGCATAAGCTTAGTCGCTTATATAAAAAGATTTGTTCAATTTAACTATTTACTTGGTGACACCTGTCGTTTGCATCGTTAATCCTATTTCATTCATATATAGGCGTAGTTGCGAATGCAATTTAGATATATTCAGACGTAATTTATTTTATTTATCACTTAATAAATCAATTACACCCCAACCAGCTACATACCACCCCATTCAAGACCTAAATAAGCATATGCTGCAACAAAATTTACTAAACAAGAGCAAAAAAATGTGATCTAGCGCAGTATTTTGTTTTCGCTTTCTATGCAAAATGCAAATTCATGCATCTGTTACATGCTGTTACAGTTCAGCAATCAGCATTTGGAAGTCATTTATCATTTTAATTTAGGTAATCCCACATTGAACGCTGTTGAATCCACTACTATTGCACCACCAAGCCATGTTGCTAAAGGCACATTGGCGCTCACAATAATTCAAACATTCTCGACATTAGGTTTTGCAGTTCTTTATTCGACGTTAGTTTTGTATGCAACTAAAGCATTGGGTTTTACCGATGCTCAAGCAACAGCGATAATGGGCGTATTTGGTGCATTTAACTATGGTTTACATCTTTTTGGCGGTGTTTTAGGTGGCAGGTTATTAAGTAACCGTGCTTTATTCCTAGTGGGTATGATTTTACAGATCTTCGGCTGTTATGCTATTGCGACCTATGCAACAACTGGTCTGTATTGGGGCTTAGCCATGTTCTTAACCGGTAGCGGCCTGAATGTGACTTGCATTAATATGATGCTTACCCAACGATTCTCACCTGATGATCCTAAACGTGAATCGGCGTTCATCTGGAATTACTCTGGTATGAATTTAGGTTTCTTTATCGGTTTCACTGTCGCAGGTTACTTTCAAACTACCGGTAACTACCACCAATTATTTCTATATGCGTCACTTGGTAATTTAATTGCGATTATTGCAATTTTAATTAACTGGCGTTATTTAAAGGACCTAACGACTCCTTTACTTAAAGCGACTCGTTCACAATATATTACTCGCCTTGCTTTAGGTTTCGCGATCATTATCGCGTTAGTCCCACTCATTAAGTTCTTACTCACATTGACCAGTCTTGCTAGCCAAATCATGCTAGCGATTGCTGCAGCTGTGGTGTTATTACTTATCGTATTTACTTGGATCCACAAACATAAAAACGAACAGCGTAAAATGAAGGCGTACCTTATTTTATCTGTGGGTTCATTGGTATTTTGGTCACTTTATTCACTTGCCCCAATGGGATTACAGCTATTTATTGACCGTAACGTCAATTTACATGTGGGCAGTTTTGATATCGCACCACAGTGGATCCAAAACATTAATACCATAGTGATTGTATTTGGCGGTCCATTAATGAGCCACTTATTCACTCGTCTACGTAATAAAGGCTTTAACATTGATATTCCACTACAGTTTACTGTATCGCTTATCTTTATCGGTCTTGGTTTCCTATTACTGCCTGCTGGTATTCACTTCAGCGGCGCTAACGGTATGGTTAATATCAATTGGATAATTGGTAGCTACGTATTGCAAAGCATTGGCGAGCTGCTTATCTCACCAATCGGTTATGCAATGGTTGGTAAACTTGCACCTCGCCATTATCAAGGTCTAATGATGGGTAGCTGGATGATGGTAACGGGTGTTGCTTCTATTATTGCAGCTTATTTCTCTGAACTGATGCCACAAGATGGTGCAGCGATGACAACCAATGCAGGGTATTCATCTATCTTTAGCGAATTAGGCATTGCATCAATTGCTGTTGGTATTATCTTGGCATTAATTTTACCTACTTTACGTGGTTTGATTAAAGGCAAAAAAGATCCTCAACACGCTGAAACAGCCATGGCTTAACCCAATAATTATGATAAGGGCGCTCAATTAAGCGCCCTTTTTTTAACAGCGTATTTTAGGTATATCTTGCCATTTGGTGGTGTACTTAGGCGTTAAAAAGTCACGACGCATGCCCCACTTTGGGTTAATCCCTTGCGCAGCCATAAATACCGTATCAGTACCATACTTATGGTTAATGGCATCATAAGCTCCCATTAATTTAGAGTTACTTTTGTCTTTCGCAAACAGATCAAACTGTTGATGTAACACTGGCTCTAAACCCAATAATCCGATCCCTAGTTTGTAATAACCTACACCTGGTTTATATAATTGCTTACAACCATCATAAACGGCTTTGGTAATAATGGCTGTATCATTGGTTGGCACCACAAACTGATGCTGCATACGATAACGCTGCGGTCTAATATCATGTGGCGAGTTACTGGCAAAAGCCATTACTACTGCACAATTTAAGCCATCTGCCCGCGCTTTTGCCGCCGCAATGCCGGCATGTTTACATAATGCTTGTTGTAACGAATGAAAGTCAGTAATTCGTTCGCCCATACTACGGCTAGAACATATTTGTTGTTTAGGCGCCCGCACTTGTTGCCACTCGATGCATCGTTCTCCATTTAATTCCCTTATGGTTCGCTCAACATCAATGCTGAAACGTTTACGTGCTTCTTTAGGGGGGAATTGTGCAAGTTGCAAGGCAGTAAATATTTTTATCTGTTTTAATTTAGCCGCCGTTTTACGGCCAATTCCCCATACACTGCCGACATCCATGTGGCTTAATAATGTGATGGGATCATTATCAAGGCCTAAGCAGCAGACACCTTGATAATCTATGCTTTGTTTCGCTATATGGTTAGCCGCTTTTGCCAATGTTAGCGTATTTGCAACGCCGACACTCACTGGCAAGCGTAACTCTTTCCAAATCGTTCGGCGCAGTAATAACATCCGTTGCTGAATATGGCTGAGGCTTAACCGGCTATCCCCATCTGCAAAATGTAAAAAGCTTTCGTCAATTGAATATACTCTTTGCTGACTCGCAAACTGACCAATAAGTTGCATCATTTTGGCCGATAAATCTGCGTACAGCTCATAATTTGAAGAACAGACAATCACACCCTTTTGACGGCACAGCTCTTTCATTTGAAAATAAGGCACAAACTTTTTAATACCGGCTTGAATTGCCAATCGGTTGGCCGACACAATACAGCCATCGTTATTACTTAAAACGATAACAGGCTTTTTACGCCACTGCGGTCGATACACTTGTTCGGCACTACAATAAAATGAGTTTGCATCTACTAAAGCGAACATAATTTAGACTGTATGTAGTAAATAACTGGGACGATGGCAACGTATTGAACGGCTGACTACGCCTTCAATACAGAAATCATCATACTGGTGAATATCCACAGCTTGATATTGTTCGTTGGCTGAACATAACTGACGTTGTTCTAAATCTAGGATTTTACATACGAACTCGCCATTAAAATTAGCGACAATAATATCAAGATGTTTGGCCTGTAAATGGCGATCAATAATCAAGATATCACCATCAAAGATCCCCACCCCTTGCATTGAATCACCTGCCGCACGGCCAATAAATGTCGCACACGGATGCTCAATCAAGAGTTGATCTAAGCTCAATGGCAACTCAATATAATCAGCCGCCGGTGATTCAAAGCCACAAATACCTGCACTGGCAGAAATTGGAATAACTTTCATAATATATAGATACTGTTTATTTATACAGTATTATAGTGCATTATATTTACGCTGTAATTAAATTTTAAGAGAAAAATATAATCTATATTTATCATATGGTTACTGGAATATATTCACCAATCCGCCCTGCCTAACGGTACTAAAATGACTTATACGATCCACCAGCTGTATATATATACAGTATTTGTTGATGTAATGGCACATAAAACTCACCTGATTAATCTGCACTATAGCTAACTGCTTGAGGAAGCAAGATTCTCCATATAAGCATTTAATTTAATTCATCATTTAATCTCTATACTTTATAAACAAAGCACCGTAACCTTAACCTTGAGAAACTTATCACAAGGACGTTGTTATGTTTTTAGATTACTTTGCATTAGTTCTATTAATCTTTGTTGCGCTAGTTATCTTCTACGGCATTATCGTTATCCATGATATTCCGTATGAAATAGCAAAAGAACGCGAACACCCTCATCAAGATGCCATTCACTATGCTGGCTGGGTCAGCTTATTTACACTACATGCTATTTGGCCGTTTCTGTGGATATGGAGCACCTTGTGGCGTAAGGAGCGCGGCTGGGGATTCCAAAAGCTTGAAGAAGAGCAACATGATATCCATCATCGGGTTGATACACTCATCGATCAAGTCTCTCGATTAGAACAAGAAATTGCTCAATTAAAAGCACAAGCAGAACCAGCAAATGCCGCATCGGCGACCGTGCATGAAAAGGAGCAAAAATAATGGATTTATTACTGATTCTGACATACACCGCACTCTGTATCGCTATCTTCAAAATATTTAAAATTCCATTAAACAAATGGACAGTACCCACCGCAGTGCTTGGTGGCGTGATATTGATTGGCACCCTCATTTTATTAATGAACTACAATCATCCATTCACTCAAATAGGTAATCAAACATTCGCTTCTACGCCTATCGTCTCTGGGGTACGTGGCAAAGTGATTGAAGTGCCTGTTGAAGCTAATACACCGCTAAGTAAAGGAGATATTCTGTTTCGGATTGATCCCATTCCTTATGAAGCGGAAATCTCAAAATTAGAAGCACAAATTAAGGCGGCCGATCAAGACGCATTAGGACTTGAATCAAAACTACAAGCCGCCAATGCCGCAGAAATTAAAGCGATTGCAGAACGAGATAAAGCACAGCGCGAATTTACACGTTATAGTCGTGGATTTGAAAAAGGCGCATTCTCAGAGCAACAATTAGATACTCGCCGCCAAACATTCAAAGCCGCACAAGCCGCGCTTGATTCAGCTAAAGCCAATGTAAAACAAGCAGAATTGTCATTAAATTCACAAATAGGTGGAGAAAACACAAGTGTGGCAAGATTATTAGCTGAATTACGTAAAGCAGAATTCGACTTAGCACAAACCGTAGTACGCGCTCCGACCGATGGCTTAGCAACTCAGGTAGCCTTACGTCCTGGTGTTATGGCTGTACCACTACCATTAGCCCCCGTAATGACCTTTATACACACAGAACAAACAATTTATACCGCCGCATTTAGGCAAAACTCATTACAACGTTTGCAAACAGGCTATGAAGCTGAATTTTTATTTCGTGCTCTACCCGGCAAAGTCTTTAAAGGTGAAGTGATAGATGTATTGCCTGCAATAGCAGAAAGCCAATTTCAAGCAAGGGGATCATTGTTAGGCACAGATGCATTACGTACAAGCGGACGGGTATTTGTGACACTCAAAATAACGGATGATTTAACAGAGTACCACTTGCCATTGGGAACGGCCGTTGAAGTCGCGGTATATTCCGATAAATTTACTCATGTCTCTATTATGAGAAAAGTGCTTATTCGAATGAAAAGTTGGCAAAATTATCTCTATTTAGACCATTAAACTTATTCATCGACATAAAAAACGCCACATTAAGTGGCGTTTTTATTAACTCTATAGATTAAGACAATGCTTTTTCTAAATGAGGAATAATTTGTTTCTTACGGCTTAATACGCCATCTAACCATGCACGACCTTCAGTAGGTGTAACACCAAATGCACGTTCCACCAGCTCATCGTCATCAGATAGTACAAGCAACTCTGACGCTTCTTGCATGATATCAGTCAGTAATAGCATAACAGTATGACGATCGCCTTCAGTCTTTAGCGCAGCAAGATCTGCTTCTAAATCTGCTTTAATTTGATCGAATACAGCAATATCAACAACTTCAAGCTGACCTACGCCAATCTTGTTACCTGACATGTTGAAATCTTTAAAGTCACGCATAACAAGTTCACGTGCTGAAGTATTCGCTACCGCAGATTTAACATGGAACATTTCCATGCCAAGTGCTTTAACATCATCAACATTAGCGATCTTAGCCAGTGCTTCAACACAACGACGATCTGCAGTGGTGCAAGTTGGTGATTTGAAAATAACCGTATCACTTAAAATCGCACATAGCATGATGCCAGCAATTGCAGGTGGAATTTCTACATTGTAGAAATCATACATCATCTTAATGATAGTATTTGAACAACCTACTGGACGGATCCACGCTTCTAATGGCGTAGCCGTTGTTAAGTCACCTAGCTTGTGATGATCAACAATACCAACAATCGTTGCTTGTTCAATATCATCTGGAGCTTGAGTTAATTCAGAGTGATCAACAATATAAACTTCTTCACCAGCATAGCTAAGCTTCAGTTCTGGTGCTTCAACGCCAAAACGCTCTAAAATGAAAGCCGTTTCTGGAGAAATATCACCTAAGCGAGTTGCAACAGCAGCTTCACCAATTTGGTTTTTTAAATGAGCAACGGCAATAGCACCGCAGATAGAATCAGAATCTGGGATCTTGTGACCCACAACATATACAGGCATAAAAACTCTCCTTTAATTTGCGGCGTATTCTACCTAAAAAATGACAGTAACGGATCCCAAAATTGTATTTTAACGCCGAAAAAATGAAATTTATCGAAGATCATTACAAGCACAACACTTATTGCTAATAAAAAATATACATCAAGATTAAAGATAAGCTGTCTAACAAAGGCAGATTTAAATGAAATAATCTTGATAACTCGGGTAAAAATGTCAATTTTAAGATGTTTTTAGTGCCTAAGCCGCCTATAATTTTCGTCTATTTGTCTATTCGTATCGCTTATGAACCTCAACATTTCAAATTCGGCCAAGATGGCTATCTTTATCGGCCTTGGTTTACTTTGTTTAACGCCCTACATATCTTCGCCTATCGCCCTAATTCTAGCTTTATTTTAGCCAACTTAGGGTTAATCCCGAGTCAAATTAATTTGGGCGACATCACTAAAAAACTCTTAGCCTATTCAATTATAGGATTAGGATTTGGTATTCATTTAGACGTGGCAATCAATGCCACCAAACAGGGCTTACCATTAATTGTCGGTTCTATCTTTAGTACTCTCATCTTAGGCTATATCATCACCAGAGCATTAAAGCTTGATACTAAGACTGGTCATCTTATCTCAGCGGGTACATCCATTTGTGGTGGCAGTGCCATTGCAGCAGTCGCCCCAGCAATCAATGCCAAGAACGATCAAATCGCTATCGCACTTGCAAGTATCTTTGTTTTAAACTCAATTGCGTTATTTTTATTCCCAACCTTAGGTCACTTACTCAACATGAGCCAGCATGACTTTGGTGTATGGTGCGCAATAGCCATTCATGATACCTCTTCAGTGGTAGGCGCATCTTCGGCATATGGTAGCGAGGCCTTAGTTACCGCAACCACAATCAAACTCGCTAGAGCCTTATGGATTGTACCGGTTGCATTAATCAGTGCGATTGCCTTTGGCGGCAATAAGAAGAAAATAACAATCCCATTTTTTATTGTGTTCTATTGTTTAGCCATTGTATTTGCACATTTTGTACCACAAGGTGAGCCTATCTATCATGGTATATTTGAATTTGCGAAACGCACCTTAGTACTTTGCTTATTCTTTATTGGCGGCGGCATTACCATTGCCAAAATGAAGCAACCGGCCCTAAACCTATGATACTTGCCATTATACTTTGGGTATTTATCGCGACAGCATCGTTATTCTATATTCTCCATTAAAGCCAATCGGTTTGATTTTGCTTAGCACTGACGTTAGTTGGTGCTTTTTTTTGTTTACTCCCCTGTTGATTACTCGTCTGTGTATTCGCCTGAGCATCCAAACGCCAGAAGAGAGCCAATAACAGGATAAACAATCCAAGTTCAAGTGAGGCACGCCATAGCCCAGTCAGTAGCATTGAAACCACTATCATGAATACCACCAGCAGCATAATCATCACTTTTCGCATAATACCCTCACTCTCAATCGCATTACGACTATTATCGAGCAGAGTTAACATACGACAAAGACGGCTTATGACTATCAAATAACAAGATGCTATATATTGAAGTGAAAATATTTGATTGAGATAAGTAGAAAATAAACATGATTACAAAATATCACCCTAAATTTAGGGGTTAGTCGCTATGAATTTTTTTAAATAGACATAAAAAAACCAAGTCTTTACAACTTGGTTTAATCGCAGCAATTGGACACTAAGAAGCTACAAGTTTAAATCCAACGGCGTGTATGCTGACAATAATCACTAAACTGCTGGCCAAAAAGTTCAAACAGCGCTCGTTCTTCCGGCTTAATTTGAAACTGCGTCATATAACAAACGAAGATAACCACCCCCACAATGCTTAAAGGAGCTGAAAGCCATAACATCCAAGCAATCAATAAAAATGCTAATGATAGATACATTGGATTGCGGCTATAACGGAAAATACCACGAGTCACTAAGGTACTGGTAGATTCTGGTTGCAGAGGATTAACCGTCGTTTGTTCTTTCTTAAACGCAATAACCGCATTCATTGCTAATGCAATCGCGCCACCAGCAATAATAATCGCTAAAATAATATCTAAACCATAGGGTAAATAGTAACGCATCGTATAGCGTGAAATAAGATACATCAGCAGCATGACCAATAACGTCACGATTGGTGGCGGGATACGTAACTCAAGTTTAGCGCCCATCTATGGTTTTCCTTCTATTAAACAAATAAAGACAACAATACCCAGTCTTAAAATAATAAAGTATGGAGTAAGCTCGAGGTCAAGCGCTTAAACCAATAATCGTTAGTATACCAATCATCAAGCAATATACACTTAAATAAGTGTCTGATGAGCTTAGAACTATTGATAATGGTGGCGAATTCTAAATAAAAAGACCGTAAACGAGCATGATCTCATTTACGGTCCAGTGAATGGCCATTAGCTGCTATGTCGATAAGTTATAAACCACCGAACTTACCATTTTGGTTTTTCCACTCTGATTTTGCTGGAATCGTCTCAATGGTGTCCCAATGTTCAACAATTTTACCGTCAGCCACTCTGAATAAGTCATAAAATGAAGTAGGTTGACCCGCTAATGACCCCTCGCTAATACTGAGTACGAAATTACCCTGCCCAACTATCTTATGATTTTTATCATAGACCATTTTAATCCCTTGCTTAGCCATGGCAGCAAAAGCCTCACTTAGACCAGCTAGGCCATCGGCAATATTAGGGTTATGTTGAATATAATTATCAGCATCAATAAATTGCCCTATCTTATCCATTTGACCATTGACTAATATCGTTACGACAAAATCTTTAACAAGCTGTTTATTCGCCTTTGTCTGGTCAAGATCCGTTATTTGGGTCACCCCATCTAACTGAGTATGCCCGCTTGGATTAGGAGTACTCGCCGTTACGGTTAAATTATCCCAATGCTCGACTATTAAGCCATTTTCAAAACGAAATAGATCAAAGCCAACCTTAGGGCCAAAAAAGTTATAAGCAGTATGAGTTACGACATAATCACCGTCAGTAAAGCTGCGTTTTACATCAACTTTAGCGCTGCCTTTAGGGAGAGCTTGTAAAACCTCACCAAAACCAGCTAAACCATCTGCAACGGCTAAATTATGTTGTGTATATTGAGTAGGGTTCACATAGGCAACTGCAGTTTGATCGCCAGTTTCAATACTATTGAGTAATGCTATCGCTTTCGCTTGATTAGAGACAGGTTGAACAGCATCATTTGCCAAGGTGGCCGTAGAAACAACACTGCTTGAAAGTATTAGGCTAGCTAGCACAGAAAAACGGAGTGAGGATATTTTCATCATTGTTATAACCTTAATAGGGATTGTTATAACAAGTTAACTGTAACTTGGCTTTGCTTATAGGTCATTTCCGCCCTAAAAATGGTAAATATCTAACCTCTATTCTTTTTTATAAATTGTAACGGTGTCATTTGTGCCTGAGTCTTAAAATACTTAACAAAATTACTGGTATCATCAAAACCAAAATCATAGGCAACCTGCTGAACCTGTTTGCTTTCAAGAATAAGCGAGCGTTTAATCTCAACCATTCTATAAGCATCAATAAATTGTTTTGCCGTCATCGATGATGCACGTTTACAGATTTGATTTAGCGTTTTATAGGTTGTATGTAGTTGCAAAGCATAATCTGTGGCATCAGTTATCGATTTGGGATTTTCAGTGAGCAGCATGATGAATCGAGTTAATATAGTCGACTGTGTCGCCGTTAGCGCCGAGACTTGTTGTGGCCGTTCCCGCTCAAGCATCAAATAGAGCGATGAAAACAATAACATCAATACCACGCTGGACCTGTCTTCTCTTACGGATTCAACAAGCATCTCTGTCAGTAATTGAGTTGTTGATGATAACAACATGGCATTAGGGATCACTACAGGTTGATATCGCTGGGTTAAGTAGTCATATAAAAAGCCCGTTAGATTGATATTGGCTTGAATGGCATCAATAAAAGCGGCCGTAAACAAAATAGCTTTACCCGTTATTGTTTGTTTAAAGTCAAAAGCATGCACTTGATCTTTATGAACAAAGATAAAACTACCCGCGTTAAATGGATAATATTCAAAATCAATAAAGTGATGACCTTGTCCCTGCTCAATATAAATTAATAAATTAAAGCTGACCCGATGCGGCTGAGTGGGATCATGCGATAAACCCGCCGTCCGTTGCTGTAATTCAGCGAGATCAATAATATCAATTTCAAATGCTTCATCAGAATTAAAATCAATCTGTTTAATATTCGTCGACATGATTTACCTAAATGATTCACTTAAGTTAGTTATCTAATGAATGGCAACACCAGCAATGTAGGTATGTAATAACACCACCACAATCAAGATAACGGCACTAATGGCTAATCCTTTTAGTTCTTGCAACCAAGATGGTGCTTGCGGTTTAATCCATTCCCCCTCGCGACGGTTTATAAAATAGATTTCAAGCAATGCCCAAATCGTCATACTGCTAAATAGAATCACTGACCGAATATCGCCGTTCAGCATTAAATGGGCAATTCCCCACACAACTACACTCGCTAATTGTGGATGCCTTACAAAACGCTTAATGCGAGTCTGATGTTTAGCCGCGCCAAATAACATAATGGCAATGACCATTAGGAGCATGGCTAAATGTTTTAATGCAGGGAGAGGCATATAAACGCTGCTGGGCATGGTATGGCGCCAACCAAACACAATCATCACGAGTGATAATAGTACGATGATAGAAAATGTTGCCCAATAACCTTTACTACCACATAAATCGAGCCAACGAGTCTTCAGATGAGGTGTCACAGAAGGAATAAAATGTACCAAAGACCAGAGTAGTATGCCTGCGATTAACATTGCCATATCGCTTATCCTTATTATACGAATGAGTTTTTAGTATTGATTTTGTGGTAAACCGTCATTCATCTCCCTTTTCAGCAACAAAGAGATGAATCAATCTCCCTAAACCTACGGCAAACTGTTTTAAAATCAATCGATTTATACTTATTTATGGGCAAAACACATAGCACTGTATAAAAACACAGTGACTCGTAAGATATTAACTAAAAGCCTTAAATTGGCTATTTATAAAACAAAAAAGCCGATATTTATGATAAATATCGGCTTTTTGGCAAGATAAGATTAAGCTTGATGCTTACATTCAAAGCTATTGATGAGCCAACGGCGATAAGCGCAGTTATAACAAGAGCGTACTACATTATCAATTTGCTCATCTTCATCATCTTCAATGAAATATAGGCAAGATTGTGCAGCATCACGCGCTTGGGGATAATCATCTATACCAAAATTAAATAATTTTTTGTCGTCAATTAAGGTAAACCAAGTCATAACATTACTCTCTACTAATACTGTTTTAGATGTTGCTTTAATGCATTGCACCAAGTTTTTTGCTCATCACGATAAACTAACAAGGTATATTGATGCTGATGATAAACAGCTTTAACCTTGCCGCTTAAATCAATTACCTGATCATCAGTTAATATTGCTCCTTCCAAATCCATCACTTTATCAACCATAGATTTAGCAATAATATCGGCGACGGTTAATTGTTTATCTGATTTTTTATCTAATCCAGCAAAGTGAACCTGGCCTTTAACACGACCATCGTTGCCGAACAAACGCAAACCTATCCCAGCAATCGCACCAATCACACCTTGCCCAGTACCACCATGCTCGGTCAAGCTTAGCTGTTGAGATTGAGCTAACTCATAGGCTTGTTGCTTGGTTTTCACTTGTTGTTTTGCGCTCAACCCAAAGTCGATTAATGCTTGCTGATCAAATGGAGTCGATAAGTTTAAAATCGCAATACCAGGATCAGCCTTAGCTGCTGACTCAGTAATAAGATGCGCTACAGCCAACTCATAAATAATTGCTTGCTCAATATCAGCCACCAGCTCAAAACACATTGCACTATTGTGTGAAGTATAAGGAATGTCAGGATGCACAAAAAGCTGATGACGAGTAACGGCAGACACACTTGAAACAATGCCATGTTGCTGACAATAATCCATCAAAAGCTGTCCGATTTCTTGCGCGATCTCACCAGTCCCCTTAGTACCAATGTCATCCGTATCATCAATACATATTAACCACTGTGTCATATAGCCTCTTTGATATACTTGTTATTATTTAATTTTTACAGAGATCAGGTCATGGGCTTTTAAGCGATGAATAACGGGCACAACAAGCCATGCCCCCATCACCGTAAATATGCCACCTGTCAGTAAACTCATTAAAAATTTAGTTAACCCCACCTCTAAGCTCATGCCTAGCAATAGATCACCAATCAAACCTTTAACAGCCCACGCGATACACCCGCAAAGTGCAATAGCGACAAAACGCCAGTGTAGTGGTGTCAATGCCGCAAAAAGAAGTACGCCAATATCCATCGCAACCGCTGGCATAAGGAATTTTAGTAATATCAACGGGCCACCTTTACCAATACCTAAGATCATTGCCATTACACCCGCAATCATGCCGCAAGCGGTAATCGCCCCAACACGACCGACGACACCAAAACAAATAATATAAAAGAAGGTCATTAAAAACATGGAGTGGCCAGAAATCCCCAGTTTTAAACGTAATGAGCCCTTAATCACAACCAGTAAAGTGGCACAAAAACCTATAAACAAGGCATCTTTAAGATTAAAGCTTTCAAATATTTTCATTATTAAAACCTAAGGGTTTCGCCAGTAAACAGGCTTTGTTCGTTGAGAGAAATGTCGGTTGGTTGCTGAAGTTGCCATTTGCTGTGAAAGTTTTAGCAGCTGAATTAAGGTCGGTAATAACACGCAATAAATTAATTCTGACCAATTTTTAGGATTGCGTAAGTGTTTCGGCGTAATACGCGCACCGCGCATAATTTGTATTTGATAGATTTCTTTGACTTCACGCCCCATAAACGGTAATAAACTGATTGAGGCACTGACTACAAAGGCCCATTTATGGGGCATTATCCAAGCGAGTACCTCACCAATGCGTTGCGGCTCGCATACTAGAGTTAGCCACCAGCCGGGGATAACCGCCAGCATAATTCTAAATACCACCAAGGCACCATCGAGTAGTTTAGCTTCGCCATGGATTAACCAATAAAGTACTAATGTGAGTACTAATTGCACACTAAAGAATTTTAATAGCCCTGAAATAGAACCCTGATTCAATATGCCATGAACGATCAACAACAAATTAATAATCGCTAAACACATCAATGAATCATCTGCGGCCATAAAAGCCAAGCCAGAAAGCACGGTCACGAACACTAATGCCAAAGCAATAAGAAGATTTTTATAGTGATGTTTTAATTTTTTATGCAATGTCATCATAACCATGATCCCAATCATTTGCAGATGTAAAAGATTGCGATTCAACCGTTAACAACCCTTGTTCTATTCGCCAAACCGTATCAGCCAAATTCATATCATCATCTCTATGACTACTGAAAATAACCCCACACCCTTGTTGCACCAGCCGTTCGATTAATTTAATGACTTTATTTGAATAATAATCATCTAATCCAGCAAAGGGATCATCAAGTAAAAGCACTTTGGGGTTAATACAAGCCAAACATGCCAACGCAATAAGATGTTGTTGTCCGTAAGATAATTTATGAGGTGAAAGTTCACTTAATGCGACTAAATCAAGCTCTATCAAAATATTACTTGCATAGCTCAAAGGTAAATCGAATCGACTTAAACTAAATTGCAGTTCTTTTAACACTGTGGTTTCAAACAATTGTCGGCTCGGGCGTTGCGTTAAAAAACCTAGATTGGCGCCATACACGCCCAGCTCTGGCAGTTTTTGTAATACTTGTACCGATAACTTTTTTACTTGAGGATCAAATCCTGCTAATAACTTGAGTAAACTGGTTTTACCGCAGCCATTACTCCCAACAACGGCAATAACTTGACCTGCTTGTAATGTTAAAGGCTGCTGACAAGCAAATAATATGCTTGATTCAAATCCAAGCTCAAATGCTGCCGTTTCTATATAAATGGCAGCGCTATCTTGATAGCAAGGTCGTTGTCGAGCCACACCTTTGCTTTGCTTGACGAGGTAATCGCCACAAAACAATTGAGCCTGATCAATATGCCACGCATGGGTTATAAGAGATGAGAATGCTTGATAATTATGTTCAACAATAACAACAGCAATATTGCGTTGCAGTAAACCCGAAAGTAACCCGAGTAATTCAGTCACACCTTGGTCATCCAATTGTGCCCAAGGTTCATCAAGTAATAATACACTGGGATGACACACCAATTGAGCTGCAATCATCAATCGATATTTTTGTCCTAATGATAAATGGCTAATTGGGGTGTTGAGCGCTAAATCTAATCCCACCAGCTGCAAAGAATGACGTACTTGTTGCTGCATTTCGACTAATGGAACGGCAAGGTTTTCTAAGGCAAATGCGACTTCTGCGCCAATGGTTTGTCTGATAATTTGGACATTAGGATCTTGGCAAACAAGGCCCACGATACAATTGGGTTTAACCTTAACTTGACCTTGGTAACTATGTTCGAATGTGCCAGCAAGTAACTGTAATAAACTCGATTTACCACAGCCAGTAGCTCCCGAAATACAATGGCAATGCCCAGTCTCTATTTGTAAATTAACGTTACGAAGTAAATAATTATCATCGTAACCAATGTCAACATTATGTAATTCAATAAGCATAGAAAAGAAGTGAGTAACACCGACATGAGAATGATGGATTAAAACGAATTAATCGGCATTTTGTTTATCTCTGCCCCACATCACAAGCGAATTAAATGAAGAAACAGAGAAACATCAAATTTTTAAATTATTATCTGTTGTTTTACTACTATAGGTAGACACAATGTTACACCCCATCAAATGATGTGACTTTTTGACTCATAAAAACAACACAAGCTCGACACTCCCTTATTAATACAAGCTCATTAAGCAACCACTTAATTAAAATAAATGCCAGCAGATCACCTATAACACCCCATACACACCAATTTACCGTGACATAACGCAACCTAACACCACAATAGGCCACTTAGATCCCATATTCATAACATCAGCTTGACCAAAATTAGGATGATGTTAATAATCGCCACAAAATATCATATAAAAAACAACAACCTAATTGAGTGAACGCTAATGAATATACAGCGCAAAATATTTGCATTAAGTAGTTTAACGCTTGCAATGGGACTTGTGACTTCCGTGTCCGCAAACGAAATTGAACGAGATAAATTGTTCAATATTGCTGAGGTTATTGTGGTCAAAGGCGATCATCCTCAAGTTAACGATATGTCGACCACTAAGTGGGTCATTGATGCAGAAGAAATTGCAGCATCTGGTGCGCAAACCTTTGATCAAGTCATTGAAAATGTACCGGGTGTTTATGTTCGAGTTGGCGCAGATTCAACACCTAGAGTCGATATTCGAGGCTTAAAAACTCGTCATATTACCTTCCTCATTAACGGTGTACCTGCAAGCAGCACTGAAGATGGTCAGTTTGACCCAAGTGTTATTCCTACAAATCAAATTGCTCAAGTAGAAGTTTCTGTTGGCCCAAGCTCAGTATTATATGGGCCTGGTGGTAGTGCTGGTGTGATTAATATCATTACTAAACAAGGTGATGCAGCCTCATTACTGTCAGGTAAAATTGAATCAGCACCCAATAGCACATTAAATGCAGATATTAGCGCAGCAGGTTCTGGCGATAATTGGCAAGGTATAATGAGTGTGACTCATCAAAAAACTGATGGCACACCTATGCCTGCAGACTTTGAAGATACCCGCAATCAAATTGGCGATGTACGCTTCAATTCAGATAGAGAATTAACAAACTATTATGCTCAAGGCAGTTATTTTGTTAATGACTCAACAAAATTAATGGCTAACTATAGCCAACGTGATGGGCATTGGGGCAAGTCACCAACCGTTGATCGTAAAAAAGCCCCTTCTCGCGTTGAAGATTATAACGAACAGAGTATCCAATTCGGTGCAGCTCACGAGCTAAACGAACAATATGCACTACGTGGTTTTGTCTATTACAATCAAACGGATATGACAGAAAACTTCTATAATCACAAGATGAATAACTTGAATAGTATTGTAGAAAGCACCTCTAAAGTGACCGGCACCAACCTACAGTTTATTAGTGAATTTGATTATGGCGCCATTTTAACGACCTCTGTGATTATTGAACAACAAGATTGGTTCTCTCATACCCAAAAGATGCGTTCAATTAAAGGTTCAGGTGGTGGTACAGGTTCTGGCGGCGGCAAGGTGGTTCGGGTGATATTGATGAAAGCATTATGGTGTACACCGGTGCAGCAGAGTATCAATATCAAGCTGATGGTATTTATGGTTACAGCCTAGGTGTTGCTGTGCATAATTTTGACCGTAGCCAAAATAGCGAAACAGACTTTTCAGGACAAGCGACTGCTTTCTATCAACTCGCTGAAGGTAGCCGTATTCATACCGGCATTGCTCAAAAAGTTCGCTACCCATCAATCAGTGATTTATATGCAGCGAACGCAGGTAACTTACAATTAAAAGCTGAAGTTGCGCATCAATTCGAGTTGGGATTAAACCAAGACCTACCATTGGCAACTCAATTAGACATCAGTGGTTATGTCACTGATGCTGATGATTACATTGCCAAAGATGATAATGGCCAAGAGCAGAACATTGGTGATTACCGCTTTATGGGGGTAGATCTTCAACTACAAAATAATTACTTTGATAATTTAAACCTTATCTTCAATTATAGTTATGTTGATACCGAAGACCGCCTAACAGATAAGCGCTTACAATATCGTCCTGCGCATAAGTTACGCTTACAAGCCAGTTACGATTTTTCATTTGGTTTAACCACACGTTTAAATGCTGAACGCGTGATCGATCAAGTGAATGGCAAAGGCGTCAAAATGAACAATTATTCGCTTGTAGACTTTAGCCTTAACCAACAAGTTTGGCACGAGAACCTAGAGCTATACGTCCGTGCAACCAATTTATTTGATGAGCTTTATTACCAAAGTGACTTTATGCCACAAGTGGGTCGTCAAGTATTTGTTGGTTTAAACTGGCAATTATAGAACCATCTTAAAGAGTTAAAGCCCTGCTGGCGTCAGTAGGGCTTTATGTTTGATATCAATCACTGAGTTGTTGTGATACTTATTTACGGCCGCCAGCCAGAAAATCCCCACGTTGAGATAATCAAACCAATAATCAATATACCATCACCAATAAGACTAATAGGTTGTTGTGCCAAACATGCCATTAGCGATCCGACAGCCATGAATACCATGCCCGTATTTGCAAGATACTTATAATTCACCGTACTCATACATGTTCCTCAACCGTAGTAATAACTTGATATCGAGAAATTTTCATTAAGAAGGTATACACCAAAAATGAAACCACCAGCGCATTAAGTGCTTGTATTCCCCAATCGATAACATAGACAGTCACAGACGCACAAACCCAAGAGATAATCGCGTTATAATTTATATTTTTAAATTGATACTTATTAATATCTGGGTAGTTACCATGATGAATAATATAGTAATCGCTAATAATTATGCCTGCTAATGGCGGTACAATAATCCCAGCCGTAATTAATATGCCAAAAATAGCGCCTAACTCATAAGGTTTAAATAAAGTAAAGAATGCGGTAATCGCTACAATAACAATCATTATCTTTTTTCTACTTACAGAGTTAAATACATTTGATAATGTCAATCCAACTGAATAAATATTAGCACCATTGGTCGTCCATAAATTGGTCGTTAATAGCACAAATGCAGGTACAATTAATCCCATTCCCATCAGCACATTAACCATATCTGGATCGCCTGCAGCAGTACCTACAACCGCACCACACAAAACCACAAATGTATTAACCACAAGTAAGCCGAGAATAGAGCCTTTAATCGCGTCACCACGAGAACTGGCATAACGATTAAAGTCAGATACCGTGGTAGCAGCGCCAAAAACCCAAGTGCCAATGACAATAGAAACGGCGGGGAAAAAACCGATCGATGATTCAGGTACCATATTAAATAATACACTCCAACCACCAGCATCGTCGGCAGATCTCATTACCGTTCCAATACAGATAAATACCATTGCAGGAATAGAAACAAAACTTAATATTTCTAACGCTTTGATTCCTACGATGCCGAAAATGCCCATAATAATTGCAGAACTAAACATCGCAATGCCTTCGCCCATGGGGTCTAAATCAAAAGCTACCGCGATTAAATGACCATATAAAGCACTTTGAATGGTATACCACCCCATTTGAATTAATGCATATAAAATACTCGGAATTTTCGATCCATATAAACCAAAACTAAAACGGCTTAATAAAGCGAAGGTATAACCCGTTTTATAAGAAATCATCGACATAATTGAAGCTAAAATAGCAAGAAAAGTATTCGCAACAAGCGTGACTAATATCACCGTCGACAAGGGCATTTTTGCCGCTAACCCTGCACCAGCAATCATACTGGCTAATAGAAAAACATAGCCAACCCAAACAGATGTGACTGACCATAAACTTCTTCGTTCATTTTCAGGCACACTTGTATGTTCATAATCAGACATATAAATTCCTTATTAATTAAATTCCTAAATTTAATATGTCATGTTTAATAATGATTACTATCGTTAATTAACCATTCTATGAAACCTATCACAACTTGATCATTACATTAAATAAACAAATTATACTTATATTTAAAATACAAATATTTAATTTATTGATTGATAATTAATAGTCGTAAATATACAGAACTATATTTATGACTCATTTACATACATAGCTTTGATTGATGAACCTGGTATTCAGTAATCTGTAACTAATTTAATAACTCTTGAGTTTTATATACTTTAGAAACTAAAACCATCATTGCTGACAAGGCTTCAATGTAATTATTCTCATTGACATGTATTCTATTTATTTCCTCGAAAGAATAATCTGTGCCTTTTCTTTTTATATCATCGTAATCTGAATCCATGGTTTAACTGGTTATTGGCCTTGCCACCTCACCCCGTTGTTGCTAAGTTGTTATAAAGCCAGTTCACGCTACTGCACTGCTATGTTTTATTTAGAGGTTGAGAATTATATGGCAAGATTAATTTTGATTTGTGGCCCTACAGGCGTTGGTAAAACTACTTATTCGATATCACTAGCTAAAGAAATAGATGCAATAAAATTTTCTATTGACCCATGGATGCAAACACTATTTTCAAAAGACATGACCACCCTAGATTTCGAGTGGATGATGGAAAGAGTTAATAGGTGCTCAGAACAAATTTGGCAAGTTAGTGATCAAATTTTGGCTATTAATGGAAACGTGATATTGGATCTTGGTTTCACGACTAAAGAGCAAAGGGATATTTTCGCTAATCGAGCTCGAAAACTTGGTCTAGAAGCAGAAATTCATTATTTGGACGCTCCTACCGTTACTCGTAAACAGCGTGTAGAGAAACGAAATAAAGAAAAAGATCCAGCAGTCTACGCTTTTGAAGTGACTGACATGATGTTTAACTTTATGGAACCAAGATTTGAGGCTCCAGATGAAGTGGAATTAAAAAATGGACGCAGAATTAATGCTTAATCTGCTAGCCAGAGGCTTCTAGCCCCATCCCCGCATCACTCTGCATGCAGCTCATCATCGCCTGCCATCTTTAGGATTACACCTAGTCAGCCTAATTTGATTGTATGGTTAAGCTGGTTATTGGCCTTGCCACTTAATCTGTGCCCCGACTACATGCACCATTTCCCAGTTGGAAAATTAGAAATAAAGCTGATAGGTTCTATCTAATCCAATCAGTTAACTATGCGCGTTTACAGCTCTAATGAGGTAAATGCGCACAATAAATATTACATGCAAAAGGAAACCATGAAATATATAGCACTATTTATTATCTTGTTTAGCAGCTTTTCTCATGCTGAAGTCGATTTAGTTAAAGTCGACAAATCTAAAAATAAAATGTATTTGTACGACGGTGATAAAATCGTAAAAGAGTATCATGTTGTATTTGGTGCTAATCCAAAAGGTCATAAACAACAAGAAGGTGATGAAAAAACACCTGAGGGTACATACACGTTAGATTATAAAAAAGAGGATTCATCATTCTACAGGTCTATACATGTAAATTACCCTAACGAGATAGATAAAGAAAATGCAAGGAAAAAAGGTGTATCGCCGGGAGGTTTCATAATGATTCACGGTCAAAGAAATTGGTTAGGATGGTTGGGACCAATAATGCAGAATTTTAACTGGACAGATGGGTGTATAGCTTTAACAAATTCAGAAATGGATGAGTTCATGGAGCGAGTTAAAGTAGGCACAAAAATAAACATTGAGTGGTAATCACATATAATCAGCTAGCCCATCCTGCATGCGGCGCCGTACATAACTCACCTACCTAGCCAGCTTAATCTGCTCCGATGGTTAAGCTAGTTAATGGCCTTATCGTCCTGCATACCAGTTAACTTAACCATGATGATATGTGCCTCTGAGATAAAGTCGTTCAAGTTGATGGGAAGTCTATACATATCAGGGGAATTGAATTTATTTAACGGAAGGATCCTTCGTAACAATATCGACCACTTGAAAGTGATCAAATGGGTAATACAACTCAGGTAATTCGGTAAGCACTTTAATTTCATGTTCAGGGATATTTTTTAGATCATCTGTTGTTTGGGGGAAATAAAATGACTTATTTAATGTCAGGCTTTCATTCATATACGTCATATCCCCAGTTTGAGATGTATAATCCATAACAACAAGTAAATAGTTTTGCTTCTCAGGGGTAACACAACGGTCAAATACAATACGTCCCACAATCACTAATGCGAGTTTTTGTATTTTTATAGGTTGTTCTGCTAGCCACTTGCTATTAACTTCAGAAACATCCCGTTTTCTCATCTCTCGGCAAAAACCAGTTTTAGTTTCATATTTAGAGTAGGCTGATTTAACGGCTTGCAGCAAAGATTCATCATCATAAGGATAGGGACTTGAAAGCGAAAAACTTGAATAACAAGCCGCTATCATTAATATATTCGCCTTTAATAATTTATAACGCATTATAAACACATCTCCAAAACTTCGACTCTTCGCCCGTTGTATACGTTTCAGCAAGGTTCGCAATCTGAGCTAGCTTTTCTCGTTTGACCAATCCAATACTTTTTAAAGCATCCGAAAACAAGTTCCAATCTTGAGATGATACTTGATATCCCTTGTTTAAAAAGTCTGCACTCGCATAAGTCGAGTGGCCAGCAAATACTTGGAATATGGGCACCATTGAGATAAGCGTAGCTAAATATCCAGACATATCCACCACATGATTCATCTCTTTAATTGCTAGTTTTGTTCTATAAGATGGTTCAAAACTCCCAACAGCGCAAAAGTTACCCTTTCCTGACATATTAAGACCCACTATATTTAACCTTGAGGCTAAACTGTAGTCTAATCATTAATTATCTACTGTAAGTTAATCACTCTGATATATGTAGTCTTTCAACGTTAATAAAGGGTCACCACGAAATATACGTATACATAAAAGCCTCTCAGTGCTGACAAGGCTTCAATGTAATTGGCGCAGCGGACATGATCTCTAATAAGCCGAAACTGCCCCCAGCAATGACAGGCTGGCATCTATAATGAAAAATAACCAACTGAACTACCGCGCTTTATATTTCACACATACAAAAAAGCCTCGTCATTGCTGATGAGGCTTCGATGTAATTGGCGCAGGACATGATCTTGAATAAGCCGAACCCGCCCCCGGCGTGACAAGTCGGCATCTCTAATGAAAAGTAACCAACTGAATAACCCTTTCTGCCTGCAAATTTTATATACAAAAAAGCCCTTATCTTTCGATAAGGC
>NZ_BALM01000033.1 GCF_000614975.1 Shewanella marina JCM 15074 | reverse complement strand
TTGTGAATGCGTCAGTGTGGCATACGCCTGTAGCAACGATACGAACTAATACTTCGCCCGCACGAGGTAGCATAACGTCAACTTCTTCTACTGATAGTGGTTGACCTGGACCCCAAGCAATCGCTGCTTTTGATTTGATAAATTTATCTGTCATTTGATGTTCCTATTTCTATAAAAACTATTTTTTGGGTACTAGCTAAATATAGCGTAAAAAAATTTTTTGATTAACCATGCGGTCATTCGATGATTAGTATTGTATTTATTTCTAGATAAATGATAATTACCTTAGTATGCAAATAACTTTTACCAAGGTGTAATAATGATGCAGTGGGAAGGAGTCATTGAGTTTGTGGCAGTGGCTGAAACCGAGAGTTTTACCTCAGCGGGTAAACGTTTGGGGATATCTACCGCGCAGGTAAGTCGCCAAGTCAGTGGTTTGGAAAATCGTTTAAATACTAAACTTTTTTATCGAACAACCCGTAAAGTATCGCTAACAGAAGAGGGCGCAATTTATTATCGACATTGTCGCCAAGTGTTAGATGGTTTAGAAGAAGCTGAACGGCTATTTCAAGTTTAAAAGATAAACCGCAAGGGATTATTAAACTGACGGCGCCAGTGACTTATGGTGAGCAGTATATTATGCCTATTGTGGTTGATTATATGCAGCAATACCCTGAAGTTGAAATTATCTCTGAATTGACCAATCAACCATTGGACTTAGTTGACGGTGGTTATGACTTAGCGATTCGTCTTGGCCGTTTAACTAACTCAAGTATGATGGCAAAGCGACTCACCAGTCGGATGCAGTTTGTCTGTGCAGCGCCAAGTTATATTGCTAAATATGGTTCACCCTATACCTTATCTGAATTAACTCAGCATAATTGCTTAGTGGGTAATTATAACCATTGGTATTTTACTGAAAATGGTAAATCTCGAAGTGTTCGTGTCAGTGGTTCATTGGTATGCAGTAGTGGTCATACGTTACTTGATGCAGCTAAACGTGGAATTGGACTAATTCAATTACCAGGTTATTACGTTGATGAAGCAATTGAGAGTGGTGAGTTACAGGTATTACTGCAGCAATACCAAGAACCTAAAGAAGGGATTTGGGCGCTATACCCACATAATCGCCATTTGTCGCCGAAAGTGCGTTTATTAGTGGATATGTTGGCTGAGAAATTACCTAAAAGTAAATATGGCTAAACGTGGTTATAGATAGCAAAAAAGCCGCAATTATTGCGGCTTTTGTAATAATAACTGCTTTATTAAGCTTTTTGCTGCCATTTATCTACAATTACGCTAGCAATTAAGTCGCCTTCAACGTTAACTGCCGTTCTAAAAGTATCAAGTGGTCTTTCAATAATCAGTAAGATTGCGATAGCTTCTAATGGAATGCCAACCGCTAACATCACCAGTTGCATACCCGACATTGAGCCAGATGGCATGCCAGGAGCACCTACTGATGACACCATTGCCATTAAGAAAATGATCACTAAGCACTGGTGCCTAAATCAATACCATAAAGTTGGGCGAGAAAGATTGCCGCAACCCCTTCAAACAGTGCAGTACCATCCATATTCATAATTGAACCGAGTGGTAACACCATACTACTGGTGGTTTGAGATACGCCTAAATCTTCTTGAGCCACTTGCAAAGATAATGGCAAAGTTGCAGAACTAGATGATGTGGTAAATGCCATTGCCATTGGGGCTGAAATGGCTTTCATCATCGGCAATATTTTACGACCAGTAAAAATTTTGGCTAATAAAGGTAAAGTAATACCACCATGAATGGCGGTAAGCACAAAGACTAATAAGGCAAACTGAGCGAGTTCACCAAATAATGCGCCATTCCCCTGTGTTGAATATTGGAAAATGATACTAAACACTGCAACAGGTGCAAACTTTACGATGCCTGAAACAAGTTTAGTTAAGCCTTGGTTAATACCATCAATGACCTGAAATACAGCGTGTTGTTTTGGTAATGTCAGTAATAAACTGATCCCCAGTAGTAGTGCAAATACAACAATCGCTAATAAATTACCATTGGCAAGGGCATGAAACGGATTTGCTAATGCCATATCAAGTAATTTAGTACTGATTGCTCCACCTGACGCACTATCTTGTGAGATTAAAGTGAGATGACTACTGTCTGGTAATGAGGTTAATGGTGGCCAAGTTGGCATCATTAACGCAGCCCCTAAACCTAAACAAATTGCTAACGTTGATGTCAGCATATAGATCGCAATAGTTTTACCACCGAGTGCTTTTAACTGTACGACAGAGCCTATGTGGGTAATGCCTTGCAGAAGTGAAAATAGCACGACTAAGCCAACTAACATTTTTAGCAAGCCGATATAAATAATTTTACCTATATCTGTAAATGTCAGTAATACGCTATCAGGCCAAGCCAAGATTGGGGGAGTAAATAACTAAGAAGAACAGCCAGTAATGCAGCAAGCACCAATTGACCGGGCAGTGTATGAGTGAGCTTTTTAAGCATACAAGATTCCTAAATGCCGCCATTAACACAACAAAATGGCGGCGAGTGGGGAATACCAAGCTTTATTGCATTGGTATGATACTAATATTAATTAGTGCTTGGCTTAAAAATACACTTTAAACGCTTAATGATTATTAAACGGGACATTGTTAATAAGCCACTGACTGTTTTTTGATGCAATCTGAAAATTGTATCGTACAGACGACGAACTAAGCTACCTTGAAGTATAAGTCTATCGTTCATCATAGTACTAATTGCAAAGTTATGACCAATCGCGACAACCATACCACCGTCTTTATAAACAAACGGGGTTAAATCTTGACCATTTAGCTTACCTGTAAGGCTTTTAGCTAAATGAACGGCTGCACGGTTAGCTGCCTGTGCCTTAGGTGGAACCATTGTACCGTTTGCTTGTGGAATTGCTGCGCAATCGCCTAACGCAAAAATACTATCATCAGTGGTTGTTACTAATGTTTGTTCAACTTCAAGTTGGTTAAGACGGTTAGTCGCTAAACCACCAATGTTCTTTAACCAATCAGGTGCTTTAATACCTGCAGCCCAAAATTGAATATCTGCATTAATATGTAAACCATCACTGGTTGTCATACCATCATTTTCAACCGCGGCAATACGAGTATTCAGCATCACTTTGATGCCATGATTTTCTAATTTACTTAATGCTTGGGTCGACATTTTTACCGGACTATTAGGTAAAATACGATCAGCAGCTTCAATAAGATTAATCTGTAATTTTGCAGCATGTGGATTTGAGCTTAATTGCTCGCTTACCTTTGCTAATTCTGCTGCTAACTCTACGCCTGTTGCACCCGCACCAACAATATTGACACTGCGATGACCGCCTGAACGTAATAGCGTGCTAATTAATTGCCAGCTATGACGAGCTTGCTCTGGTGTATCTAAGAATAAGCAATGCTCTTTAGCACCTAGGGTCGCAAAATCATTACTGATAGCACCAATGGCAATCACTAGGTAATCATAAGCTAGTTGATCTGTTTCGCCATTAGGTTTACGTACCACCAGTTGCTTATGATCACGATCGATATCTTGCATCCATGCTTGGTAATGCATATAGCCGTGCTTGGCACCGTGACTAAAATAACAAACAGTATCAAGATCGCTATCAAAAGTACCTGCTGCTATCTCATGAAAACGTGGTTTCCAATAATGGTGAGTTTCTGGTTCAACTAACACTATTTCATGTTTTTTACCTGCTGATTTACCTAACATGCTCGCAAGTTCTAAACCTGCAGCGCCACCACCAACAATAACTACTCGAGACATATACGTTCCTAAATAATGCCGATTAATGGTCGGCATGTGTTGCAAAATAAAATTTGGGGATAACTCCTTTGCTCTTTACTTATTTAAGTAAAAAGTATGAAGGGTATCGGATGGAGAGTATTATATTTATTTCTCAGCCAATGATAATCTGGCGTAATCGCAAATTACTTTTACGGTAAGGTAATAATCGACTGGTATATTACTTTATTAACATCAGATTTTAGTGATAAATGCTTTTCTGATAAAGTGATAACTAAAATATTGATGTAAATCAAAGACGCGAATATTGTTTTTTGAGAGGAACGACACGTTTTAGGTAAAAAAATAGCCAAACATTTTGTTTGGCTATTTATAAATAAGTAATTTAGTACTGCAAATTTACTTACCGATACAGAATGAACTGAAAATCTTACCTAATAGATCATCTGAGGTAAATTTACCGGTAATTTCTGACAGAGCTTGCTGAGTCATACGTAACTCTTCAGCTAATAATTCACCTGCATAGAACACTTCAAGCTGTTCTTTACCTAACTGTAAGTGTTCAGCGGCAATAGCTAAAGCTTCTAGGTGACGACGGCGAGCAATAAAGCCACCTTCAAGGTTACTTTGATAACCCATAAGTGATTTCAGATGTTGTTTAAGCGCTTCAACACCTAAGCCTGTTTTTGCTGAAATACGGTATACGCTATAACCAGATTCTTCTGTGGTTGCTAATACTTCACCCGTTAAATCTGCTTTATTGCGGATAACGGTAACCCCCATATTACTTGGTAGGCGTTCAATAAAGTCTGGCCAGATATCTTTTGGATCAACGGCATCAGTCGTTGTGCCATCGACCATAAATAATACCCGGTCAGCATTATTAATTTCGGCCCAAGCACGCTCAATACCTATTTGTTCTACTGTGTCTGTAGTATCACGTAAACCTGCAGTATCAATAATATGCAGCGGCATTCCATCAAGGTGGATATGTTCACGTAATACGTCACGGGTGGTACCTGCTATTTCAGTTACAATTGCAGACTCTTTACCCGCTAATGCGTTTAATAGGCTTGATTTACCGGCATTAGGGCGACCTGCAATCACCACTTTCATGCCTTCACGGATAATTGAACCCTGTTTAGCACTTTGCTGGACGGTATCAAGTTTCGTGATGATGTTATTAAGGGCATTGGCAATTTTGCCATCAGATAAAAAGTCGACTTCTTCATCTGGAAAATCAATCGCGGCTTCAACGTATAAGCGTAAGTTCGTGACCTGTTCAACTAACTGGTGAACTTCATTTGAAAATTCACCTTGTAGCGATTGTAAGGCGCTTTTAGCTGCTTGCTCACTGGTAGCATCAATTAAGTCTGCAATCGCCTCTGCTTGAGTTAAATCAAGCTTATCGTTCATAAATGCTTGTTCGCTGAACTCACCTGGACGAGCTATACGAACATCACCCACTTCCAATACACGCTTAATTAACATGTCGAGTACGATTTGGCCGCCGTGTCCTTGTAGTTCAAGTACATCTTCACCCGTAAATGAATGCGGGCCTTTAAAGAATAGGGCAATACCTTGATCGATAACATTACCGTTATCGGCTTTAAAATCGCAATAATCGGCATAGCGAACTTTTGGCAAATGACCTAACACTGCCATAGCAACGTCTGTAGCCTTGTTGCCTGAAACACGAATAATACCAACGCCACCACGGCTGGTGCAGTTGCCTGTGCCACAATAGTATCTGTTGTCACTGTGTTTTCCTGCATTTGTATAGAATTTGTATGATAAAAAAGGCGGCTATTAAGCCGCCTTTTTTTAATATCTTAATGACTTATTTTAAGCCTTTTTTCGCTAAACCAGCATAAATAATCTTCTGCTGAGTAATCGCGACTAAGTTACCTACTAACCAGTATAGTACTAGACCGGCAGGGAACCATAAGAAGAATACGGTAAATACTACTGGCATCCACTGCATCATCTTAGCTTGCATAGGATCCATAGTTGGTGCCATTGGCTGCATCTTCTGCATAACAAACATCGATATACCCATTAGGATAGGCAAGATGTAGTACGGATCTTGAACTGATAAGTCGTGGATCCAGAGGATGAACGGTGCATGGCGTAATTCCACACTTTCCAATAATACCCAGTATAGCGCGATGAAAATTGGCATCTGTAACAAGATTGGTAAACAGCCACCCATAGGGTTAACTTTTTCTTTCTTGTACAGTTCCATCATAGCTTGACCCATTTTCTGTCGGTCATCGCCATAACGTTCTTTCAATTCGGCTAATTTAGGCTGTAGATTACGCATCTTCGCCATAGAAGTGTACTGCGCTTTAGTTAGCGGGTACAACAGACCACGAACGGTAAGTGTAATCAGGATAATTGCCACACCCCAGTTACCAACGATTGAGTGGAAGAACATCAATAGTTTGTAAATTGGGATTGCTAGCCACCATAAGAAACCATAATCAACTACTAGGTTTAGTGTCGGTGAAATTGCAGAAAGAGCTGCTTGATCTTTAGGGCCAACATAGAATTGCGCTTTAATATTTGCAGTTGCACCCGGTGCAATATCTTGCACTGTGCCCTTAAAGCCAATATTTGCTAAGTCACCAGTTGAAACACTAGAGAAGATAGTATTTTGTTGATCTGCAGGTGGTACCCAGGCTGATACGAAGTAGTGTTGTAGCATTGCAGCCCAACCACCTTCGGTCTTTTTATCTAGGTTATGTTCTTTCATCTCATCAAACTTGTACTTTTCATAACGTACATCTTGAGTTGAGAATGCAGCGCCGCGATAAGTCGGCATCATCATGTGACTTTCGCTAGGCTTGATAGTTTGCTTGATTTGACCATACATCTGCACTTGTAGTGGTGCAGCTGAGGTGTTGTTGATATGGTAATCAACACCGATATCAAACTTACCGCGGTGGAAAGTATAAATTTTGGTGTAAGTTACGCCATCTTTAGCGGTGAAAGTTAATGGTACTTCTAAGGTATCGCTACCTTTAGCTAAATCATAGTTAGTTTTAGCTGCAGTAAATACTGCACGACCATTAGCACTACTGTCGATACCATTACGACCAATTAGACCACTTTGAGCGATGTAGGTATAACCTTTAGTATTTTCTAATAATACAAAAGGATCGTTTTTATTCAATTCGAGTTTATGCGCAAGTAATGCAGCATAAACAATGTCACCACCAACTGGATTAATATGAATTTCTAGTTGGTCTGTCTTTACTGTAATAAGATTTTTTGATGCCATGTTCGACTCTGCCGGTACATGAGCATCAGTATCAGCATCAGGAACATCGGCATTGTGATCATGAGCAACAGTAGAAGAAGACACTGAAGTCTGAGTTGCGACGGGTTGCGGAGCTTTGTCCGTTTGCCACTGTTGCCATAGCAAAAAGCTGACAAACAACAGTCCGATTAGCAATATATTGCGTTGAGAATCCATAGCCTATTTATTACACCTATTCATTTTTAGGGGGGACGGGATCATTACCGCCCGGATGTAAAGGGTGACATTTTAATATGCGTTTCAGTGCAAGCCAACTCCCTTTTACCGATCCGTGGGTTCGAATCGCTACAATAGCATAATTGGAGCAACTGGGAGTAAAACGACATCTCGGCCCCAATAAGGGACTGATGAAAAGTTGATAACCACGAATTAACGTGGTTATTAGCCATTGTAGCGGCGACTGAGTTTGCGCCATAGCTTTTCTATTAGTTTATGAAGTTGTTCATTTTCCATTTCCAACACACCGTTACGTACCAATACGACAATATCCACAGGTGGAAGATCATGTTGGTGCAAACGAAAATTATCTCTGATAACACGCTTAATGCGATTGCGTTGATTGGCCCGTTTAACAAAACGTTTAGCTACGGTTAAACCTATACGAGGATGGTTTTCTTCATTAGGAATAGCGAGCAAGGTTATTTCAGCAGAGGATGCTTTGATTGGATTGGTAAAAACAGATTTAAATTGCGCGGGAGTTAGCAATCGCAACTCCCGCGTAAAGGTGTAACTTATAGTCACCTGAATGTTCTACTTAAGCTTAAGCAGAAAGGCGAGCACGACCCTTGGCACGGCGGCGAGCCAGTACCTTGCGGCCGTTAACTGTAGCCATACGTGCGCGGAAGCCGTGAGAACGCTTGCGCTTCAGGTTGCTAGGTTGAAAAGTACGTTTACTCATTATGGCAATCCGTATTCGTTAGTTAAAATTGCTTACCGCAAAAATTGTGGTAAGGGCAAAAAAGAGGCCGAATTGTAATCACTATGGCGCTTACAGTCAACAAGTAAACTGATAGATAACACAATTAATACCTACAAATGTGATTTTGAATTGCCATATTTTTACCAGAAGATGTGGATAACTCTGTGAATGAACACTACATCTAGTGGATCTAATCTTTATTGGCAAGATCGAAACCTCGCCATTATAGATCAAAGCCGATCCCTTAATAAAGCTGGATTTGCATGTAACTTAAAATAAAAGGATCGATCTTGATCATTTAAGATCTGTCAACCGATTTAATTACGATCTCGCTGGGGATAATTTTATTTTAAGGATAGCGATCATTAGCATCTCGAAGTAGAATAGTCCTCTTTTCTATAGATATTTCTTGAGGATTAGTCAGTGGCGGTTTCACTTTGGCAACAATGTATCGGGCGACTACAAGATGAGCTCTCGGCTCAACAGTTCAGTATGTGGATTAGACCGTTACAAGCTGAAATGGATGGGGATACACTGATCCTTTATGCACCTAACCGTTTTGTATTGGATTGGGTTCGTGATAAATATCTAAATATTATCAATCAATTCTTTATTGAACAGATGGGCAGTAATGCACCTAAGCTACGTTTTGATATTGGTAGTCGTCCATCTGCACCTAAACCACAACCGGTACCTACTATGCGTGCAACCGTGGCGCCATCGCCAGCTGCGCGCGTTAATGCACCACGTTTTAATGTGGAAAATGAGCCGGTTATTGATACTAACCACCGCAGTAATATTAATCCGACTTATCAGTTTGAAAACTTCGTTGAAGGTAAATCAAACCAATTAGGTAAGGCGGCTGCATTGCAGGTTGCTGAAAATCCAGGTGGCGCATACAACCCATTATTCTTATATGGTGGTACTGGTTTAGGTAAAACCCACTTATTACATGCGGTAGGTAATGGCATTATTAAAAATAATCCTAATGCTAAAGTGGTGTATATGCATTCTGAACGTTTTGTGCAGGACATGGTTAAGGCCTTACAAAATAACGCAATTGAAGAATTTAAACGTTATTACCGTAGTGTTGATGCACTCTTTATTGATGACATTCAGTTTTTTGCCAATAAAGATCGTTCGCAAGAAGAGTTTTTTCATACCTTTAATGCATTATTAGAAGGTAATCATCAGATCATTTTAACTTCAGACCGTTATCCAAAAGAGATCGACGGTGTTGAAGATCGATTAAAGTCACGTTTCGGGTGGGGGCTTACGGTTGCGATTGAGCCACCTGAATTAGAAACCCGTGTGGCGATCTTAATGCGTAAAGCTCAAGAGAGCGGTATTAATTTAGCAGACGAAGTGGCTTTCTTTATTGCTAAGCGTTTGCGTTCGAATGTGCGTGAACTTGAAGGTGCATTAAATCGTGTTATTGCCAATGCTAATTTTACTGGCAGACCGATTACGATTGATTTTGTACGCGAAGCATTGCGTGATTTACTCGCTTTACAAGAAAAGCTTGTTACTATTGATAATATTCAGAAAACAGTTGCTGAGTATTATAAAATTAAGATGGCAGATATGTTGTCTAAACGTCGCTCTCGTAGTGTTGCTCGTCCACGACAAGTGGCGATGGCATTGTCGAAAGAGCTGACTAACCAAAGTTTACCTGAAATTGGTGATGCTTTTGGTGGTCGAGACCATACGACAGTATTACATGCATGTCGAAAGATTGCGCAGTTACGCGAAGAGAGTCATGATATTAAAGAAGATTATGCTAATTTAATAAGAACTTTATCTTCTTAGGCGGGGAATAACTTAAAATGAAATTTTCGATTGATAGGGATGCCCTATTAAAACCGTTGCAGCTTGTATGTGGTGCGGTTGAACGTCGACATAATTTACCAATCTTAGCTAATCTACTAGTTGAAGTCAGTGAAACATCACTGAAAATGACGGGTACAGATTTAGAGGTTGAGTTAGTCGGCCAAGCTGATATTTCTGGTGAAGTTAATCCAGGTCGTACTACCGTACCTGCAAAAAAACTGCTCGATATTGTTAAATCATTTCCAGATCAAACCGAATTGCAGATTGAACAGCAAGATAATAAATGGTTATTACGCTGTGGTCGTAGCCGTTTTACGCTGGCGACTTTACCTGCAGAAGAATATCCAAATGTTGAAGCATTTGAAGCGGATATCGAATTTACCTTAAAGCAAGGTACGCTTAAGTCATTGATTGATTCAACACAGTTCTCAATGGCTAACCAAGACGTACGTTATTATCTCAATGGCTTGTTAGTTGAAACCGAAGGTAATGTATTACGTACTATTGCAACTGATGGTCACCGTTTAGCTTTAAGTCATCGCCAAATCGAAGCGCAATTACCTGAGAAGCAAGTGATCGTGCCACGTAAAGGGGTGATGGAATTAGCCCGCTTACTGGATAGTGAAGATCAAGATATTACCATTGCTATTGGTGATAATGCGATTCGTGCTACGACTGCACATGCGGTATTTACCAGTAAATTAGTTGATGGTCGCTTTCCTGATTATCGCCGTGTTTTACCAAAGGGCGGTGATAAGGTTGTTGTAGCTAGCCGTAATCACTTCAAACAAGCATTAACTCGTGCTTCTATTTTATCAAATGAGAAGTTCCGTGGTGTGCGTATTCAGCTTGAGCAGAATTTATTAAAAATTACTGCAAATAACCCTGAACAGGAAGAAGCTGAAGAGATTATTGATGTTGAATATGAATCTCAATCACTGGAAATTGGTTTTAACGTTAGCTACCTACTCGACGTATTGAATAACCTTCGTAGTGATGATGTACGTATTACCTTAATCGATGGTAACTCTAGTGCATTGATTGAAAACCACCTTGAACAAGATTCAATGTATGTGGTTATGCCGATGCGTTTATAATGATGATCGAGTTTCATAAATTGATGATTTTATGAGCTTAAGTCGGCTTTATATTGAACAATTTCGTAATATCCAATCAGCCCAACTCCAACTCGGAACTGGGCTGAATCTTATTTACGGCCAAAATGGTAGCGGTAAAACCAGTGTTTTAGAAGCTATCTATTTTTTAGGTATGGGCCGTTCTTTCCGTAGTCACTTATCTTCTCGAGTGATCAATAATCAAAGTGATAAATTAACTTTATTTGCCCAACTAGCGGCTGACTGCCAAGTGAATAAAATCGGCTTTCGACGCTTTAAAAATGGTGATACTGAAGTCCGTATTGACGGTGAGAAAGTTAAACGATTATCGATTTTGGCTGAAAATTTACCTATCCAAGTGATTACCCCTGAAAGCTTTTCATTATTATTTGAAGGCCCTAAAGCAAGGCGTCAATTTATCGATTGGGGCGCATTTCATAGTGAACAGCAGTTTTATAGCGCTTGGATGAATGTTAAGCGCATTTTAAAACAAAGAAATCAGTTACTTAAGAATGGTGTGAGTTATTCGCAAATTCAATATTGGGATAAGGAATTAGCCCGTTACAGTGAAATTGTCACTGATATTAGAAAGCGATATGTGGACTCGTTAAATGCGCTACTTAAGGGTATAATCGAAGAGTTTTTACCACGTCTTGATGTTAAGGTTTCCTTTAGCCGTGGTTGGGACAACAAAACTGATTTTGCGCAGCTACTTGAAGCGCAATATTCCCGAGATATTGCCACTGGATTTACAGTGAGCGGACCTCATAAAGCAGACCTAAGACTAAGGGTAGCGAATCTACCTGTACAGGATGCTCTATCTCGGGGGCAGTTAAAATTATTAGTCTGTGCACTGCGTATTGCACAGGGAAAGTTGCTCAAACAACAACTGAATAAAGACAGTATTTATTTAGTGGATGATTTGCCATCCGAGTTGGATGCACAGCATAGGCAGCTATTGTTGAAGCAGTTAACCGAAACCGGCGCACAAGTTTTTGTCACCGCAATCGAACCTTCAGCGATAGTCGATTCGTTAACTTCGCCTCCATCTCAAATGTTTTGTGTTGAGCATGGGCAAGTAACGGCAATTGAATAACCGACGAGAGAATAATATGTCAGAGAATAGTTACGATTCTTCGAGCATTAAGGTATTAAAAGGCCTTGATGCAGTACGTAAAAGACCTGGGATGTACATTGGTGACACCGACGACGGTACGGGTTTACACCATATGGTATTCGAAGTAGTCGATAACTCTATCGATGAAGCGTTAGCCGGTCACTGTAATGATATCGTGATTACTATTCACCATGATGGCTCAGTATCTGTAAAAGATGATGGTCGTGGTATTCCTGTAGCCATTCACCCTGAAGAAGGGGTTTCAGCTGCGCAGGTTATTATGACGGTACTGCATGCCGGTGGTAAGTTTGATGACAACTCTTATAAAGTGTCAGGCGGTTTACACGGTGTTGGTGTCTCAGTAGTTAACGCATTATCTGAAAAACTACAACTTACTATTCGTCGTAATGGTAAGTTGTATGAGCAATTTTATCAAATGGGTGAACCTGTTGAGCCAATTAAAGAGATTGGTGACTCAACACATACAGGTACTGAAATCCGTTTCTGGCCAAGTAAAGAAACCTTTTCTGATGTGCTGTTCCACTTTGAAATTTTAGCAAAACGTGTACGTGAACTGTCGTTCCTTAACTCAGGTGTTGGAATTCGACTTGTTGATGAGCGTGATGGTAAAGATGAGTTCTTTCAATACGAAGGTGGTATTAGTGCTTTCGTTGACTATCTAAACCGCAATAAGACCACAGTAAACAAAGATGTGTTCCACTTCACTCAAGAACGTGAAGATGGTATCACTGTCGAAGTGGCTATGCAGTGGAATGATGGTTTCCAAGAGAATATCTATTGCTTCACTAACAACATTCCACAACGCGATGGTGGTACTCACTTAGCGGGTTTCCGTAGTGCATTAACACGTAACCTTAATAACTATATGGAGCGTGAAGGCTTCAATAAGAAAGGTAAAACCAGCGCAACAGGTGACGATGCTCGTGAAGGTTTAACTGCGGTTATTTCCGTGAAAGTACCTGATCCTAAGTTCAGCTCGCAAACGAAAGATAAGTTCGTTTCAAGTGAAGTGAAGACTGCCGTTGAGCAGACTATGGGTGAGCAGTTAAATGATTTCTTACTTGAAAATCCTGCTGACGCTAAACTGATTGTGGGTAAGATCATTGATGCTGCTCGCGCACGTGAAGCGGCTCGTAAAGCACGAGAAATGACTCGTCGTAAAGGCGCGTTAGATTTAGGTGGCTTACCTGGTAAGCTTGCTGACTGCCAAGAAAAAGACCCTGGTCTTTCTGAAATTTACATCGTGGAGGGTGACTCTGCGGGTGGTAGTGCTAAACAAGGTCGTAACCGTAAAAACCAAGCTATTTTACCGTTAAAAGGTAAGATCTTAAACGTAGAAAAAGCACGTTTTGACAAGATGTTATCTTCGCAAGAAGTAGCAACGTTAATTACTGCTCTTGGTTGTGGTATTGGCCGTGATGAGTACGATCCAGAAAAGACTCGTTACCATAACATCATCATCATGACCGATGCTGACGTCGACGGTTCGCACATTCGTACGCTACTGTTGACCTTCTTCTTCCGTCAAATGCCAGAGCTAATTGAGCGTGGTTATATCTATATTGCACAGCCTCCTTTATACAAAGTGAAGAAGGGTAAACAAGAGCAGTATATTAAGGACGAGAAAGCATTAACTGAATATCTAACTACTTTAGCGTTAGATGGTGGTAGTGTTTATTCATCACAAGATGCACCTGCGATGTCAGGAGCAGCGCTTGAGCGTTTAGTATATCAGTACCGTGAAGTTGAAGCGGGTATTGAGCGTTTATGGCAAAAGTATCCTGAAGTGCTTTCAAATCAAATGATTTATCAGCCACGTATGACTGCTGAAATGTTAAAAGATGAAGCGGCTGTTCAAGCATGGAGTGAAATGTTAGTGGCTGACTTAGTCGCGCAGGAAAATGGTGGTGTACTTTATAGTGCTGTAGCCAATTTTGACCCTGAACGTCAAGTTTACCTACCTATGATTACAATGCGTAAGCATGGTATTGATCATAACCATTTATTTGGTGCAGACTTCTTCGGTTCTCATGACTACGAGCGTATTGCTAGCTTAGCGGAAGCATTAGATGGTTTAATCGAAGAGGGTGGTTATGTTAAGCGTGGTGAGCGTGTTAAATCGATCACTACCTTTGTTGAAGCTCTTGATTGGTTAATGACTGAATCAAAGCGTGGTTTGTATATCCAACGTTATAAAGGTCTTGGTGAGATGAACCCAGAGCAGCTTTGGGAAACGACCATGGATCCAGAATCGCGTCGCATGCTACAAGTTACCATTGATGATGCAATTGGTGCTGATCAATTATTTACTTGTTTGATGGGTGACCAAGTTGAACCTCGTCGTGACTTTATTGAAGCGAACGCATTGAACGTTGCTAACTTAGACGTTTAATCAGGTTATCAAACTAATAAAAAGGAGCTAATTAGCTCCTTTTTTGTTTTTAAAATAACCAATAACAATACTGATTAATGATTATTTTAATAGTATGGTTACCATAAAAACGCACCCTAAGGTGCGTTTTTATGGGGTTAATTCGCCATTATTGCAGTAAAGAGATATCTGCAATATGTAAGAACAAGTTACGTAGCTGAGTTAGCATAGCTAAACGGTTAGCTCGTACAGCTTGGTCATCAGCCATTACCATCACATCTTCAAAGAAGTTATCTACAGTTTCACGTAGACTTGCTAATAAGGTTAATGCTTGTTGGTAATCACTGTTAGCAAATAGTGGTGCAAGTTGTGGTTGCAGTTCAGCTAACTTTTTAGCTAATGCAATTTCAGCTGCTTCTTGTAATAAGCTGCTATCAACTTGATCGCTTAACTCGCCTTCAACTTTGGCTAGAATATTTGATACACGCTTATTTGCAGCGGCTAGGGCTGTTGCTTGCTCAAGTGTTCTAAAGTGAGCAACCGCTTGAATGCGACTATCAAAATCAGCAGGCTTAGTTGGACGACGAGCTAATACCGCTAAAATAACGTCAGTGCTGATACCTTTATCTTGGTACCAAGCACGGAAGCGTGCCATTAGGAATTCAAGCACTTCATCAGCTGCATTGTTATTACTAATGCTTGCACCATGTAGTTCAAGTGCCTTAGCGATTAGGTCAACTAAATCTAAAGGTAGCTTGTTTTCTACAATAATACGTAAAATACCAATCGCTGCACGACGAAGCGCAAATGGATCGCTGCGCCTTTAGGTGCCTGACCAATACCGAAGATACCTGTTAAGGTATCAAACTTTTCAGCCAATGCTACTGCACAAGATGTTGCTGCGGTAGGTACTGTATCGCCAGAGAATTTAGGTTTGTATTGCTGCTCAATTGCAACGGCTACAGCTTCAGTCTCACCATCTAAACGAGCATAATGCATGCCCATGGTACCTTGAGTATCAGTGAACTCCATTACCATGTTCGTCATTAGATCTGCTTTAGACAGTAAGCCAGCACGTGCTGCATCAGCAGAACTTGCACCAATTTGATCGGCAATATAAGCGGCTAATGCCGAAATACGATTTACACGATCTTTTAAGGTACCTAGCTGCTGTTGGAATACCACAGTTTCTAAGCTCGCTAAACGTGACTCAAGTGTGTGCTTCTTATCAGTATTAAAGAAGAACTCAGCATCTGCTAGACGTGGACGAACTACTTTTTCGTTACCAGAAATAATTTGGCTTGGGTCTTTTGACTCAATGTTGGTCACGAAAATAAAGTTAGGTAGTAGTGAACCATCAGCAGCAAAAACAGGGAAGTACTTTTGGTCACCCTTCATGGTGTAAACCAAAGCTTCTGACGGTACTTCTAAGAATTTATCTTCAAAGCTTGCGGTTAGTACCACTGGCCATTCAACTAATGAAGCGACTTCTTCAAGTAGTGATTCTTGAATATCTGCTACACCATTTAATTGTGCCGCCGCTTTTTCTGAGTCAGCTTTAATGATTGCTTTACGTTGTTCGTAATCAACCATTACTTTGCCGCGCTCAAGTAGGGCGCTTACATAGTTATCTGCATGGTCAAGTTCAAAGCTTGCTTCACCCATAAAACGGTGACCACGAATAGTACGTGCTGAAGCAATACCGAGTAATTCACCGGCAATTAACTCATCGCCAAATAACATAGTAATTGTATGTACTGGACGGATAAATTGAGTTTTGTTACTACCCCAACGCATTGGCTTTGGAATAGGCAGTTTATCAAGTGCACGCTGTGCCATTGCAGGAATAAGTGCAGATGTGGCTTCACCCGTTACTTTTGCATTGTAAAGTAACCATTCACCTTTATCTGTGACTAGACGTTCCGCTTGGTCAACTGTAATACCGTTACCACGAGCCCAACCTTGAGCTGCTTTAGTAGGATTACCATCAGCATCAAAAGCAACGTTAACGGCAGGGCCACGCTTTTCAACTACTTTGTCAGCTTGTGCTGTGACTAAACCATCAACTTTTAATGCTAAGCGGCGAGGTGCTGCATACCAAGTGGCTTGGCTATAGTTTAATTCTGCTTTGTTTAATTCATCAGTGAAGTTAGCTAAGAATGATTCAGCTAGCTTACGTAATGCTTTTGGTGGTAACTCTTCGGTTCCCACTTCGATGAGTAAGTTTTCTACATTCATATTTATTACCTCGATTACTTACACATTGGGAAACCAAGCGCTTCACGTGCTTGATAGTAGGCTTCTGCTACGCCTTTAGACATAGTACGTACACGTAGAATATAACGTTGACGTTCTGTCACAGAAATTGCGTGGCGAGCATCAAGTAAGTTGAAGGCGTGAGATGCTTTCATTACTTGTTCATATGCAGGTAGTGGTAATGGCTTTTCTAATGAAAGTAGGTGCTGACACATCTTCTCGCATTCGTCGAATACTTGGAATTGGAATTCAACATCTGCGTGTTCAAAGTTGTAAGTTGATTGCTCAACTTCGTTTTGATGGAACACATCACCATAGGTTGTTTTACCTAATGGGCCATCTGTCCATACAAGATCGTAAACACTGTCTACGCCTTGGATATACATAGCAAGACGTTCTAGACCGTAGGTGATTTCACCCGTGATAGGGCTACACTCAATACCACCTACTTGTTGGAAGTAAGTAAACTGAGTTACTTCCATACCATTTAACCAAACTTCCCAACCAAGACCCCAAGCACCTAGTGTTGGAGATTCCCAGTTATCTTCCACGAAACGGATATCGTGTACTTGGGTATCAATACCTAAAGCTTCTAATGAGCCAAGGTAAAGCTCCTGCATATTTTCAGGAGAAGGTTTGATCATTACTTGGAACTGGTAGTAATGCTGCAGACGGTTTGGGTTTTCACCATAACGACCATCGGTAGGGCGGCGAGATGGCTGTACGTATGCACTAGCAATCGGCTCTGGTCCTATCGAGCGTAAGAAAGTCATTGGATGGAATGTACCTGCGCCCACTTCCATATCTAATGGTTGAACAACTGCGCAACCTTGCTGCGCCCAGTATTCTTGCAGGGTTAAAATAAATCCCTGAAATGTTTTTACGTCGTGCTTAGTCGTCATGTCTACTGTGTCGGCGTTAATAGAAAATGGCTTTGATTATACCTTGTCGAAAGGGGCTTATGTAGGTTATTTTTTAAGTTATACCCAAAATAATGGTGGCAATGATGACAACGATAATAAGATGCCCTTGGACGAATGAAGATCCTTTATATCAGGCCTATCATGATGATGAATGGGGGCGGCCCATTTACGACAGCCAAGATCTGTTTGCTAAGCTTTGTCTTGATGGTCAGCAAGCGGGACTTTCTTGGTATACAATTTTAAAAAAACGCGATAACTATTATCAGGCATACGCTAATTTTGAACCGGCTAAAATAGTGCTATTTACTGAACAGGATATCGAACGCCTAATGCAAGATACCGGTATTGTCCGTAATAAATTAAAAGTAAATTCTGTTATTAAGAATGCCAAAGGTTTTTTAGCGCTGCAGCAACAAGGTATCGATTTTAGTGAATTCTTATGGGACTTTGTTGATGGCAAACCTGTCATGAATCAGTATCAGACAATGGCCGAAGTTCCTACACAAACACCAGCATCTGAAGCGATGTCGAAAGCACTTAAAAAGTTAGGTTTCACTTTCGTTGGACCAACGATTTGCTATGCATTTATGCAAGCAGTGGGGATGGTGAATGATCATCTAGTGAATTGTCATTGCTATAACAAAGTAGCAAATAAATAAAAAAAGGGGATGTTCCACGTGGAACATCCCTTTAGTTTTTATACTGAGTTACTTTTCAAAATAGAATGGAGTTCGTTTGGTTTGTTCACCATTGAGCAAGTTCATGGTTTCGGCATCATATAATTTTCCGTTGACCATGGTGTATTCGACTTTGTCTGACTGACGAATATCTTTAAGTGGATTGCCATCAATCACAATTAGATCGGCTAGCTTACCTTGGCTAATTGAACCTAACTGCTTATCCATTCCAAAATGAACTGCTGGGTTAATTGTTGCTGTTTTAAGAACCTCTAGATTACTCATACCACCTTGGGCAAACATCCACATTTCCCAGTGAGCGGCTAATCCTTCACGTTGACCATGAGCGCCAATGTTGGGTTTTATGCCAAGCTTATTAACTTCATTTGCCACTTTCGCGACATTGAAATGATTGTAATGTTCATCTGGTGCTTTAGGGCGACGCATTGAACGAGCCTGTAGAAATTCTGCAGGTACATATTTTGATAGTCGCGGATGAGCCCAAACTTCAGTTTTATCATACCAATAGTTTTCACCAGAAATACCACCGTAAGCCACGACTAAGGTTGGGGTATAGCCGACTTCGGTCTGGCTCCATAATTGTTTAATATCATCATAAATAGCGCCTGCAGGTAATGAGTGTTCAATACCAGTATGGCCGTCAACAATCATACTGAGGTTATGTTGTAATAGGCTTCCGCCTTCAGGGACGACCATCATATCGAGTTCACGTGCGGCGGCGATAACTTGCTGTCTTTGGTTACGTCTTGGTTGGTTGTAGCTTTTAACACTGAATGCGCCGACTTTTTTGAGTCGTTCTAAATGGAACTTGGCATCTTCTAAACTATCAATATGGGAAGTATAGCCCGGTATATTTGCGCCATATAAAATGGTACCGGTTGAGAAGATTCTTGGCGCAGCAATCTTACCTGCTTTTTGCTGCTCGGCTGCGGCAAAGATTTCTGTAGTGTCATTAGATGGGTCGTGAATACTGGTTACCCCTAATGCCATGGCGGCATACATATTCCAGTTTTGCTGCGGGATAATTTCATCTTCGCCTTGGGCACCATGAGCATCAAATAATCCCGGCATAATGGTTTTACCACTAATGTCATACACTTTGGCGTCTTTAGGAATAGGGACATCAGCTTTTGCACCAACAGCGCTAATTTTGTTATCCGTGACAACCACAACACCATCAGCAATCACTTGGTCATTATCCATCGTGATGACTTGGCCACCAACAAAAGCAATTGTTCCACGTGGAACATCTACTGATTGTTCGAAACCGATATCGGTAATAGTCGGTTTGTCTGCTTGCTTTGTTTGGTAATTAGCATCGATATCAACTTGGTATAATTCTGGTCCTAAGGTCCAATACAGCGTTTTATTATTGGCTTGCCAGCTAATACTTTCACCGGCACGAACACTTAATTGAGTGATGGGAAGGTTATTTGCCTTAGGGCCTATATCGATGGTTTCACCATGTTTGGCAAATGGTGTGACAAATACTTTAAAGCGTTCAGCAAAAGCTAATTGATTACCATCAGGAGATATTCTGAATTCAGTCGCATGCTTGCTTGTGTAGTGAACCCGTTTTTCAAAGCCTGTTAAATTGATTGAGGCAAACTCGGGTGTTTTACCTTGCTGGATAAAATAGACTCGATTATTGTCGGCACCAAATTGAGGTTGTTTACCCTGATTACTGAGTTTAATCGGTTGTTCTTTATCTAAATCTAAAACGTAAAGTCCTGGGTTTTGCGACCATTCTGGTGGGGTGATATAACCGCCTTTGGCTTTACGATAGACCACTTTGTTACCATCTGGTGAGAAGGTCGCTTCAATATATTTACCCAGTTCATTGGTAATGGTTTTGCTGCGCTTATTTCTAACACTGACAATTTTGAGGCTGCCTTGGTCTTGATCATTCCAAGTGCTATAGACAATGTATTTGCCATCACGGGACCATTTAGGGTCGAGTTCGCTGATATTATCTTTTAACTTGGTAAGGCGTTTTATTTTGCCGTCAGGTAATGACTTTAACCATAATTTACCTAGTGCTTCGTATACCACCATTTTGCCATTAGGTGAGACTTGCGCCATACGTAGCATTTTGACATCAAATTTTTCTTGATCTAAATTCTGCTCATATCTGACGGCAGGTTGTACGGCTAGCTCGGTATTAACCGTGAAGGGGATTTGTTTGACTTGTTTATCGGTAATATCAATTTTATTGATCTTACCTTGTGCCCAGAAGTAAATTTGTTCGCTGTCTTGATCCCAAGCCATGGTTGGATAGACACCATGAATTGCCCATGTTTCTTGCATATCTCGATCAAGCTGATTGTAAATTTGTTCAATCTTGCCTGATGTGAGATCTAATAAATAAAGTGACGATTGAAAACCATCACGCCTGATAAAAGCTAATTTTTTACCATCTGGACTTGGGGTTGGTCTAATGGCACCGCCAGTGCCCTCGAGCACGATATCAATTTCACCGCTTTGGGTATCGTAGCGCTTAATTTTATATATGCCTTTGACTGAGTCTTTAGAATAATGAAAGGTTTTGCCGGGCGTCGCATCTTGACTGAAATAGATGTAGCGACCATCTGGTGAGTAAGCAGGCTCGCCTAAATCTTTTTGTTCATTTGGACGCTCTGTTAATTTGACACCTTTGCCGCCTGCAACGTGATATAACCAGACTTCTCCTGCACCTAAACTCCGTGAACCGGTAAAGTGTTTTCGAGCGACTAAATATTGTGAATCTGGACTCCAAGCTGGACTGTTTAGCAATCTGAAAGTCTCATCGGTCACTGCTCTTGGATTACTCCCATCTGCAGCCATTACCCAAATATTATCGCCACCATTCTCATCTGAAGTAAAAGCAATGTATTGACCATCAGGGCTATAAGTTGGCTGCATTTGCCATGCGATGCCTGAAGCGAGTTTTTTAGCTTCTCCACCTGAAACTGGGATTTGGTAAATATCGCCCAATAAATCAAACACAATATGTTGACCATTAGGACTTAAACTTAGATTCATCCAAGTACCTTGGTTAACATTGATTTTGATTTGTTCTAGTGGCGCATTAGCGGGGTGGTTAACTTGCCATTTATCGGTGTCTGATTCGGCAAAAGTGAGGGGAGTAAATACCATAGCTATGGCTGCGCATAGCGGTTTGAGTTGTTGTTTTAACATGTGCAATCCTAGCGTCGTTGAAAATAATCATTATTTCAACGTTAGGATTGTATATTTTATAGACAGGATAAAGCGATTGTCAGTAACAATTAGTTTCTTATTAATTAGCTAGCATTACTGAATAATAGCTTGTCACCAATATGAATTTCACCGTCTTGAAGCACTCGGCAAGTCACGCCACCACGCCAATCTGGTTCTAGTGCCTGGCGCAGGCCTGAGTACGCTAACTCCATTTTATTACAAGGATCTGTTTCACCTGTAATTTCTAAAATGAGTTGACCAATTTGAACTTGTTTGCCGACATCTTCAGCACTAAAAATAATATCATCAATTAAGATGTTTGCCCGTCTAACCGTCCAGACTAAAGGCAATTCCATTTGCTCACAGACCGTTTGCCATTGTTGTTTAGAAAGTAAGGTCACTTGTCTTTTGCCTGGTCTGCCGTAAACGTCACCGACTATGCCTTTAGCACAAGTGACTTGGCTAGTATTGAGTAATTGCATTGGGGCATTTTTCTTTGCTTTAAAAGCAATGGCAGCGACAGTCGGCATAGTTGAGTCCTTATAATCCTTTCTTTATTAAGTAGCGATAAGGGGTGACTTCGGTATTACTGGCAATTAAGGTGTGATCCATAAATTGACAAAAACTCGGAATATCTCGAGTGGTTGCAGGATCATCTGCAATAATAAGTAATGTTTCACCATCAGCCATATGGCGCACTGTTTTGCGGATCATCATAACGGGTTCAGGACAACGTAGTCCTAATGCATCAAGCTCATGTTGTGCAGTTGCAAAAAGTTCGCTCATACATCCTCAGCGATTAGATTTAAATTACAATTGGCTAATTTTACTGCAGTGATAGCGATGGGGCAATGTTCCACGTGGAACAATATAAAAAACCGTCTATAAAAGACGGCTTTATAAGGCGCATATTTAAAATTTACAATTAATCGACACGTTCGAAGATCGTTGCGATGCCTTGGCCTAAACCGATACACATAGTCGCTAAACCATATTTAGCATTTTTAGCTTCCATTAGATTAATTAGCGTTGTTGAAATACGTGCGCCTGAGCAGCCGAGGGGATGACCTAACGCAATGGCACCACCATTTAAGTTAACCTTATCTTCAACAACTTCAAGTAAGCCTAAGTCTTTAACGCAAGGCAGTGATTGTGCAGCAAAGGCTTCATTTAATTCAATCACATCCATATCTTCAATGGTTAGTCCGGCGCGAGCTAATGCTTTTTGAGTGGCTGGTACTGGGCCATAACCCATAATTGCAGCATCACAACCTGCAACTGCCATTGCTTTAATACGAGCGCGAATTGGCAGTCCTAAAGCTTTCGCTTTTTCCTCTTCCATGACCAACATGGCTGAAGCGCCATCTGATAGTGCTGATGATGTACCTGCGGTAACGGTACCATTAGCGGGATCAAATACCGGACGTAAGCTAGCAAGTGATTCCATGGTTGTTTCTGGACGAATGACTTCATCATGTTCAACCAATATTAATCCGCCTTCTGCATCATGACCTTCGATTGGATAAATCTCAGCAGCAAATGCACCTGAAGTTGATGCCGTATAAGCACGTTGATGTGAACGGACTGCAAAGGCATCTTGTTGCTCACGGCTAATGCCATGCATTTTGCCTAACATCTCGCCGTTAGGCCCATCATGCCAGATGCTTTTGCAACGTTATTGGCAAGACCTGGATGAAAATCAACACCATGAGTCATTGGTACATGACCCATATGTTCCACACCACCGACAATAAAGGTATCGCCCATACCTGTCATAATTGCCCGTGTTGCTTGGTGTATGGCTTCCATTGAGGAACCACATAAACGGTTAACGGTTACAGCACCTGCTTGTTTGGGGATGCCAGCAAGTAGGGCGGCATTACGTGCAATATTAAAACCTTGTTCTAGGGTTTGCTGTACACAGCCCCAAATCACATCTTCAATGTCGTTAGCATCGAGTTGCGGGTTACGTTTTAATAATCCTTTCATTAATTCTGCTGATAGCGTTTCAGCACGTACATTTCTAAATACGCCAGCCTTTGAACGGCCCATCGGTGTACGAATGCAATCTACAATAACGGCTTGTTTCATTTTGTTATTCCTTTCCTTTAGGCTGGGTAGTAACGACCCTTGTTGGCAGCTAATTGACGCATACCATCAGTTACTTGGTATAGAGCACCTAAATGTGCGTATTGATCGGCAAGTTGAACAAATTTATCAATACCCATGGTATCTAGATAACGGAATACACCACCTCTAAATGGAGGGAAACCTAACCCATAAACCAGCCCCATATCTGCTTCGCTTGGGCTGGCAACAATACCTTCTTCAAGACAACGTACTGTTTCAATAATCATTGGGATCATAGTGCGAGCTATAATCTCATCGCTACCAAATTGTCTGGTTGCACCGAATGCCTCTTCAAGTAATGAATAACTGTTAGGATCTAACTCTTTTTTAGGTTTGCCACGGCGGTCAACTGAATACTGATAGAAACCTTTGCCGTTCTTTTGTCCTAAACGTGCCGCATTAAACATAATATCAATGGCATCTTTTTCTGGTTTAGCCATTCTCTCAGGGAAACCGTCTGCCATTACGCTTTGTGCATGGTGACCTGTATCAAGTCCCACTACATCAAGTAGATAAGCAGGGCCCATTGGCCAGCCAAACTGTTTTTCCATCACTTTATCAACTGCTGCAAAATCAGCACCATCAGCTAATAAGCCATTGAAGCCAGCAAAGTATGGGAACAATACGCGGTTAACAAAGAAGCCTGGGCAGTCATTAACCACGATAGGGGTTTTACCCATTTTGCTTGCATAAGCAACAACGGTAGCGATAGTTTCATCGGTGCTATGTTCGCCTCGAATCACCTCCACTAATGGCATCTTATGAACAGGATTGAAGAAGTGCATACCACAGAAGCGAGTTGGATCTTGTAAGCTTTTAGCAAGCAAGTTAATTGAAATAGTTGAAGTGTTTGAAGCAATAATGGCATCAGCAGCTACCGCTTGTTCAACCTCAGCTAAAACCTGTGCTTTAACTTTTGGATGTTCAACAACGGCTTCAACAATCACATCTGCTTGATTAACGGCATTGTATTCTAAGCTCGGTACAATATTATTAAGTACCTTAGCCATTTTGTCGGGTGTGGAACGGCCACGTTTAATTTGTGCCGCTAGCAACTTTGAGGCTTCATTTAAACCAAGATCAAGTGCAGCTTGGTTAATATCTTTCATTACTATTGGGGTGCCTTTACTGGCACTTTGGTAGGCAATACCACCGCCCATAATACCTGCACCTAATACTGCGGCATGATTAACTGGATGTGCCAGTTTCGATGCTTTTTTAGCTTGGCCTTTGACCATTTGGTCATTTAAAAAGATACCAATAAGCGCTTGCGCAACATCTGTTTTAGCCACTTGTAAAAATGCAGCATGTTCTACCTTGAGGGCACCGCTGCGATCTAACTTAGCGGCTTGCTCTATCACATCAATAGCTGCCATTGGTGCTGGGTAATGTTTACCGGCCACTTTAAATACCATGCCTTTAGCGGTAGCAAAGGCCATTAATGCTTCAAGTTTAGGTAGGGTTAATGGTGCTTGTTTTGCGGCTCGTCGTGATTGCCAATCAATTTTTTCGGCAATTGCTTGTTTCAGTAGTTCAATTGTTTTTTGTTCAAGCTGTGCTGGGGCAACAACCGCGTCTACTGCCCCCACTTTTAAAGCGGCATCGGCTCGATAGTTTTTACCTGTAGTGATCCACTCTAATGCGTTATCGGTACCAATCACTCTAGGTAAACGCACTGTGCCACCAAAGCCTGGAATAATCCCCAGTTTAGTTTCTGGTAAGCCAATTTGGGCGGTGGTGTCAGCAACACGGAAATCTGTTGCTAAGATGGTTTCACAACCGCCACCCAAGGCAAAACCTGAAATAGCAGATGCTGTTGGGAATGGTAAATCTTCCAGCTTATTAAAAATGTCGTTTGCTTCAATTAGCCATTGCTGCAATGTCGCATCATCGGCAGCGAACAAACCTAGAAATTCGGTAATATCTGCACCAACAATAAAATTATCTTTGCTTGTTGTAAGCACTAAGCCTGTTATTTCTGGCGTTGCTTTAATAGCATCAAGCGCTGAATTTAATGCTTGTAGCGATGCCTGATCGAGCTTATTAACTGAATCAGATGCGTTAAAGCATAAGCGGGCAATGTTATCTTCAAGTCGTTCAACTTGAATCGTAGGGCTTTGGTAGATCATTACTTGCTTCCTTTTGCTTAGGTTGTATTCCATTACATTTATCGTAATTGAATAGGCTTCCTTTTTTACAGCAGTCTAGGTCATCGATTGACCACTTATCATCCAGTTTGCTTGTAAATTAGTGAAATTACAACACTCAATTAAAACACTTGTTTAAATTTTAATTAACAAATGCGTCACCCCATTGTTTATACATATAAAACTACTGCTTGGATTTGCTATGATTAAGCTTATCTGTAGCATGTCGAATATTTCGATACCGCCATAAATTGATATAAATAAGATGAGATTGGTTTGAGTGATAGTTATTTAATTCCGGCAACAGAGTTAGTTTTTGAAGAAGAGATAAAACATAGTCGTTTTATTACCTTATTATTTGCGTGTGATAGCGCAGATAGTTTTCGTCAACAGATGATATTGGCGAGACAAACATATCCTGGAGCCACTCATTATTGTTATGCCTATGTATTAGGGCGGCCAACTGACTCTATAAATATTGGTTCAAGCGATGATGGCGAGCATCGGGTAGTGCCGGACGACCAATGTTGGCGACTTTACAAGGGGCTAATATTGGCGAAATTGGTGCAATTGTTATTCGTTATTATGGTGGCACTAAGCTTGGGGTTGGTGGTTTGGTTCGTGCTTATACTTCGGGCATGAAGCAAGGCTTAACACAATTAGTCACGCAATTAAAACAGATCCGTTATCCAGCAAAGCTGGATTGTGATTATGCTCAACTTAGAGATATAGAATATCTACTGCAGAAGTTTGATGCGGTAATAGAAGATAAGCAGTTTGCTGAAAATATCTCGATTACTTTCTCATTAGCAAAAGCTGCGCAAATCGAGTTTAACTTAGAGTTAGCAACGATGACTCACGGATTAGTGCAAGCAGAGTTTGATATTGCTTAAGGCTGAGATCTTTTTGTGACACAATGGATAATTATTTATATGGATATTTTCACAATCATGCCGTTAGCTTATATAGCACTGCATTGGAAAACGTAAACGCATAATGCAATATCGAACGATAATAAGAATTACAGGGCTATTAATCGCTCTCTTTTCAATTACTATGCTGCCGCCAGCATTAATTGCCGTTATTTATAAGGACGGTGGTGGTACGCCATTTATTCAATCATTTTTTGTCAGTATCGTGATTGGTTTTATATTGTGGTATCCCAATCGACAACAAAAAGCTGAATTAAGAACAAGGGAAGGTTTTTTAATTGTCACCCTGTTTTGGACGGTATTGGGTTTCATTGGTACTTTGCCATTTATTTTCTCTAGCCAACCTGATTTAAGTTATACCGATAGTGTGTTCGAATCATTTTCAGCATTGACGACGACGGGGGCAACCGTCATTGTCGGGTTAGACGACCTGCCTAAAGCAATTTTATTCTATCGCCATTTATTACAATGGTTAGGTGGTATGGGTATCATTGTTTTAGCGGTAGCTATTTTACCCGTATTGGGTATTGGTGGTATGCAGCTGTATCGAGCTGAGATTCCCGGCCCAGTAAAAGACTCCAAAATGACGCCGCGTATTGCAGAAACTGCCAAGGTGCTTTGGTATATCTATTTAGCATTAACCATTGCCTGTGCATTAGCATATTGGCTCGCGGGTATGACCGCATTTGATGCCATTTGTCACTCTTTCTCTACCATTGCGATTGGCGGATTTTCTACCCATGATGCCAGCATGGGCTATTTTAATAGTCCAACAATTAATATGATTTGTGTGGTATTTCTATTAATTGCGGCTGTGAATTTTAGTGTCCATTTTGCTGCATTTTGTCGTGGTGGTATCGATTTAAAAGTTTATTGGCGTGATGCTGAGTTTAAGATGCTATTGCTTATTCAGTTTGTATTAACCGCTATTTGCTTTTTAACACTTTATAAATCTGGGGTTTATGACACACCAGAGCAAACCTTAGATCATGCTTTATTCCAAGCGGTTTCTATTTCTACAACGGCGGGGTTTGGTACCCAAAGCTTTAATATGTGGCCGTTATTTTTACCTATGTTGTTAATTTTCTCTAGCTTTATTGGTGGCTGTGGTGGTTCAACCGCTGGCGGCATTAAAGTGATTCGTATGATTCTATTGTTATTACAAGGCTCGCGTGAATTAAAACGCTTAGTTCATCCACGGGCGATGTATTCCATTAGGATCGGCAGCACTGCATTACCTGATCGGGTCGTTGATGCGGTATGGGGATTTTTCTCTGCCTATACTTTAGTATTTGTGTTGTGTATGTTGGCGTTAATGGCGCTAGGCATCGATAACATTACTGCTTTTAGTGCGGTGGCTGCTTGTTTAAATAACTTGGGCCCCGGTCTAGGTGAAGTGGCAAGTAACTACGCATCTATTGGTGATGGTGCGAAATGGGTATTAGTGATTGCGATGCTATTTGGCCGATTAGAAGTATTTACTTTATTAGTGTTATTTACCCCGACGTTCTGGAAGAACTAATGCTTAAGACACTTATTCTTTATTCGACGGTTGATGGTCAAACATTGGCGATTTGCAAACAAATACAGCAAACCTTAACTGAGTTAGGTGAGCAGGTGTGTATTGTTAATTTAGCGGAGAATGAGCAACCTGCTTTAGCTGAGTTTGATAAAGTGTTGATAGGGGCTAGCATTCGCTACGGCAAGTATCGACCTGAATTATTTAAGTTTATTAATGCCCACAGTAAAGTGCTAGACAGTAAGCAAAATGCTTTTTTTAGTGTCAATGTTGTTGCGCGTAAGCCTAATAAAAATACCCCCGAAACCAACCCATATATGAACCAGTTTTTAAAGTTGTCATTATGGCGGCCACAACAACTGGCCGTATTTGCGGGTAAAATTGCTTATCCCCAATATCGGTTTTTTGATCGCATGATGATTAGATTTATTATGTGGATGACCAAAGGGCCGACAGATATATCAAAGGTCTACGAGTTTACTGACTGGCCGGCTGTTAAACGGTTTGGCCAAAGTTTCGCGTATAAAAAAACCTGCTAAGAGCAGGTTTTTTTAATTATTGCTAGCGCTATACATAGCGTTGTTGCAATACAGAAATCACATCGGTTACTTGCTGATTTTTTAGTTTGTAGTAAACCACTTGTGAGCATTTGCGAGTTGATACTAGATCTTCTGCGCGTAGCACAGCTAGATGCTGAGAAAGCGCAGATTGGCTTAATGGCACTGATTCATTTAATTCAGTTACGCTCAATTCGCTATCGTGTAATAGACATAAAATCATCAAACGATAAGGGTTTGCAATGGCTTTTAACCATTTTGCAGCGCCTTCAGCGTGGGGTAAAAGGGTACCAATATTAATTTTAGTTTGCATGAGGGTCAGTCAAATTAGTTGTTATTAGCACATACTAATTAATGGCATATTGGTTGGCAATAAATCTTTAATATCAATGTTTTAATTTATGAGCTAGTGCTAATTATTATAGATAATTTGATCTATGCAGATGAAATCACATGTTTAAAATCAATCTATATTATTATGAGGTAAGATAGCTGGATATATTTTTGTGGTGGATAATTTAATGAAGTCAGTTTTAGTTATTTATTTTTCCCGTGGCGGCCATACCGCTAAGATTGCACAAACAATAGCATCTCAAATAACTGAGCTTGGCGGTCAGTGTGATGTGGTTAACATTAAAGATAACCCACAAATTGAGTGGCACAAATATGATGCTGTTATGGTTGGCGCTTGTGTGCTTTATGGCAGTTATGATAAATCGGTTTTTGCATTTGTTGAACGCTATCAGCAGCAATTGAGCGAACGGCCAAACAGTTTCTTTAGTGTCAATGTGGTGGCACGTAAACCTGAAAAGCGTATTTTAGAAAATAATAAGTATTTACAAAAGTTTATTCAGTTATCACCTTGGCAACCACAACATTTAAAAATTATTGCAGGCAAGGTGGACTATCCATCATGGCCTTGGTATGACCGTTTGGCAATTCAGTTAATTATGAAGATGACGGATGGGCCAACCGATCCCAAGTCCGTGATTGATTACACGGACTGGGATGATGTGAAAGCTTATGCCACTGAAGTTTATGGTCTTGTGAACTAGCTTAATAACGCCAAAACTTGGGATGGAATAAGACGGCGACGGTTAGGATCTCTAATCGTCCCAATAACATTGCGACGGCTAATGCCCATTTAGCCACATCGGGTAAGGTCGCAAAATTGCCTGCTGGGCCAATAATTGGGCCTAATCCTGGACCTACATTTGATACCGCGGTAATTGCACCGGTAAAGCTGGTGACAGGATCTAATCCGGTTAATACTAGAATGATTGAAGTCACTACAATCACCAGCATATAGAGCAGCACAAAGGTCACTAGTGAGCGAATAATATCTTCACTAATCGGGCGGTTGTTGTAGCGTTCTCTAAATACTCCGCGAGGATGGAATTGCTGCTTAAGTTGCTCGCGCATAATGGCGCCAGCGATTTGGAAGCGGAATACTTTGATACCACCAGAAGTTGAGCCTGAACAACTGCCGACAACCATCAAAAATAGGAAGGCAATATTTGCCAAGCCACCCCAAGCTCCGTAGTCAGTTAAACCAAAGCCTGTGGTAGTCACCACCGAAACGACGTTAAAGCTGGTTAGGCGAATAGCATCAACGAATGGCATCTCGCGGGTATCGGACAGCCAAATCCCTAGGCCGATAGATACTAAACTGATAAACACCAAAAAGCCGATAACTTGGGTATCATTCCAAACTTTAAATGATTTCTGTTGAATTGACTGCACAAATAGGAGTAATGGTAATCCACCTGCAGCCATAAATACCGTGCCGACCCATTGCGCGGAGTGGCTAAAGTGCGCCATCGATTGATCTGAGGTTGAGTAGCCGCCAGTCGACAGAGTGGTCATCGCATGATTGGCTGCATCAAACCAGTTCATTCCTGCGAAGTGATAGCCAATTGCACATAAGATAGAAAGCAGAATATAGATATAAAATAACTGTTTAGCCATGTTCTGTGTTCGCGGCATGGCTTTGTCGCTCCACTCAGACGACTCTGTGCGGAACAGTTTCATACCACCGACGTTCAAAAATGGCAGTACTGCTACAGCCATTACAATAAAGCCGATACCACCAAGCCATTGTAATAATGAGCGCCAGATAAGAATACTGTGCGCCATTTTATCTAAGCCAGATAATACCGTAGAGCCTGTGGTGGTAATGCCTGACATGGTTTCAAAAAATGCATCGGTATAATTAATACCGTGATAAAGAGTGAAGGGTAGCGCAGCAAATGCGCTAACAATGACCCAAGTTAAACTGGTGAGTAAAAACATATCTCGAATATTGAGATTAATGCGCTTTCTTTGCCCTCCATGCATACAGATCCCAGCGGCTGATGCGGTGACTAATGCTGAGATTAGAAACGCGCCGACGGTCTCCTCATTCTGCACGAGGGCAAAAATGAGCGGGATGAGCATAAATCCTGCCATCATTGACAGGAACACACCTAAAATAAACAGCAAAGCTCGAAAATTTAACATACAACAGCCTAAAAGAAGAAAGCACTCGGTTGGAATAGTTTTTCAACATCGCCAACAAACTTCTTATTCACTAGGAATAAGATAATGTGATCTCCTTGTTCAATAATGGTTTTATCATGAGCCATTAACACCTCATCATCACGCACAATCGCGCCAATGGTGGTTCCAGGTGGTAGGCGGATATCCCCAATCTGTTTCCCTACAACTTTAGATGTGCTTGAGTCACCATGGGCAATCGCCTCAATGGCTTCTGCTGCACCACGTCTTAATGAGTAAACATTACAAATATCGCCTTGGCGGATATGAGTAAGTAAAGCAGAGATTGTGGCTTGTTGCGGTGAAATCGCAATATCGATATTCGCTTCTTGCACAATATCGACGTAGGCTTCGCGCTGGATGAGTACCATGACTTTTTTGGCTCCCATACGCTTTGCCAATAACGCTGACATAATGTTGGCTTCATCATCGTTAGTGACTGCAATAAACACATCAGTCTGATCGATATGTTCTTCAATCAGCAGCTCTTGATCTGAAGCATCACCACAAAAGACGGTGGTATTCTCCAGTTTTTCTGATAATAACTCAGCGCGCTCAGGTTTATGTTCAAGTAACTTAACTGAGTGATTGCGCTCCAGTCTTTTTGCTAGACCTAAGCCGATGTTACCGCCCCCTGCAATCATGATATTACGGTAGGTATTATCGAGCTTTTGCATCTCACTCATTACTGCGCGAATATGGCGACTATCGGCCACAAAGAACACTTCGTCATCGGCCTCAATAATTGTCGTACCACGCGGCATAATAGGTTTGCCTTGGCGGAAAATTGCCGCTACACGGGTATCAATATTTGGCATATGTTCGCGTAGCGTTGCAAGTGCATTACCCACTAATGGGCCACCATAATAAGCTCGTACAGCAACTAAACTGACACGACCTTCAGCAAATTCTAATACTTGAAGTGCGCCCGGGTATTCAACTAAACGATGAATATAGGCGGTGACTAATTGTTCTGGTGCAATCAGTTCATCAATAATAAAACCACCACGTGGTTTGTTATCGCTCTGTTTGGTTTCACTATCAATAAATAATTTATCGCGCATGGATAAATATTGCTCAGAACGAATACGTGCAATTTTGGTTGGAGTACCAAACAGTGAGTAGGCAATTTGGCAGGCAGCCATATTGCACTCATCACTGTTGGTTACGGCAATCAACATATCAGCATCTTCAGCGCCAGCGTCTTTTAGTACACCAGGGTGAGCTCCATGACCTACAATTACACGTAAGTCATATTTATCTTGTAGGGAGTTTAGTCTTGTTTTGTCACTATCAACGATGGTGATGTCATTATTTTCACCAACCAAGTTTTCAGCTAATGTGCCGCCAACTTGTCCTGCCCCTAAGATGATAATCTTCATAAATTGCCTATTATTTAGATTTAACTAAACGGGCATAGTAGAACCCGTCCATGTTGTCTTGTCCCGGTAAAATTTGCCAGCCGATATCTGCTGCATCTGTTTGATTTGCAATGGCAACTAAAGTTGCATCAGGGGTGCGTTCAAGAAAAGCGGCTATTTGTTGTTTATTTTCTTGAGGTAAAATCGAGCACGTTGCATATAACATGGTTCCACCCGGTTTTAGCCATTGCCAGCAATGATCAATAATTTGATGTTGTAACTTGGCTAACTCGGCAATATCTTTCTCTTTACGTAACCATTTTATATCAGCGTGGCGGCGAATAACCCCAGTTGCTGAACATGGCGCATCAAGTAAGATACGATCAAATTTATCACCTTGCCACCAAGCATCAATATTTGCGGCATCGCCGTGTACAACCTCGGCATTGAGGTGTAAGCGTTCTAAGTTTTGACTCACGCGTTGTAAGCGTTTTTCATCAAAATCGACTGCAACAAGTTTAATTGATGGTTCAGTTTCAAGTAGATGACAACTTTTACCACCGGGCGCGGCACATGCATCTAAAATAAGTTCATTCGCTTGTGGGGCTAATAAGCTGGCTGCCCATTGCGCTGCACCATCTTGAACAGAAACCGCGCCGTCGCTAAAGTGCGGTAAACGATTAACATCGGTAGGTGAACTCAGTAGAATTGCTTCGCTGCTCGTTCCTGCAGTTGCTTCAATTTCTACTTCTGCCAATTGTGCAAGATATTGGTCGCGTGTTTGTGATTGAACATTGTTACGTAACCACATTGGTGGACGTTGGTGACTTTGCTCTATCACTTGTTGCCATTGATCTGGATACGCGTTGCGCAAGGCTTTTACAATCCAAGCGGGAGTATTGTATTTTAAGGTATCGTTATCTTCAGCAAGTTGCGGTTGTTGGCGTTGAATATTACGTAATACACCGTTAACCACTTTAACTAAGCCTTCAAAACGAAGTTGGCGGCATGCTTCAGCTGTTTCAGAGATAGCGGCATGACTTGGAATACGGGTAAAGTAAAGTTGATAACAACCCACTAATAGCAATTGATGAATAATGCGCTGCTTGCCTTTTAAGGGCTTACTCATGCAATCACTAATGCATTTGTCTAATTGAGGTAAATAACGCATCACACCATAACAAAGTTCGGCAACAAGCGCTTTATCTTTACTATTTTCTAAATGTTGCTGTTGAATTGGCAGTGCCACAGAGAGTGACATGCCATTTTCTAATACTTGATAGATAGCTTTAGCTGCAAGTGCGCGTAAGTTGATCATGATTCACCTTCGCTAGCTGATAATACGGTGCCAACAGTAAACCATTCGCCACGAGAATTAAGAATATCGGCTACTGCCATAGGCTTTTTGCCCGGTAATTGCATCTTAGTGATAAGCAAACTACCTTCACCTGTTGCAATTTCAATTCCTGCTTTGTTGGCATTAATAATGGTGCCCGTCGCTGCGGTATGAGTTGTTGCTTGTGGGCTTGCTTGCCATACTTTGATATTACAATCTTGGTGAGCAAAATAACTAACTGGCCACGGGTTAAAAGCACGCACTTCACGATCTAATGTTGTTGCGGCTTTTGACCAATCTAGACGGGCTTCTTCTTTTGATAACTTAGCCGCGTAGTTAGCCAAGCTTTCATCTTGCTTTTCAGCTGTTAAGGTACCTGCTGCGAGTCCGGCTACGGCTTCAACTAGTGCGCTTGGGCCTTGCTCGGCAAGTTTTTCATATAAGCTTGCAGACGTATCGGTATCTTCAATTTTTAGCTCTGTTTTTAGCAGCATATCACCGGTGTCTAAACCGATATCCATCTGCATAATGGTCACGCCAGTGTGGCTATCGCCAGCCCATAGTGCGCGCTGGATCGGTGCTGCACCACGCCAGCGGGGCAAGATTGAACCATGCACATTGATACAACCTAAACGAGGTGCATCTAATGCTGCTTGTGGCAGAATTAAGCCATAAGCCACAACGACCATAAGATCAGCATTTAGGGCTGCTAACTCTTGCTGCGCCGCTTCATTGCGTAGAGATGCAGGTTGGTATACCGGAATATTGTGTTCAACCGCAAGATCTTTTACTGGGCTAGTGGTTAGCTTTTTACCGCGTCCAGCAGGGCTATCAGGCTTAGTGTAAACAGCAATGATATTATGCTCAGATGCTAACAATGCCTGTAAATGACGGGCTGCAAAATCGGGTGTACCTGCAAAAATAATATTTAATGGTTTCAAACTATTTCCTACGCTTGTTTAGCTTGTTGACGAGCTTCTTTTTCAAGTTTTTGTTTAATGCGTTGACGCTTTAATGGCGATAAGTAATCAACAAATAACTTACCTTGTAAATGATCGATTTCATGTTGAATACAGATAGCAAATAAGCCGTCTGCTTCAAGGCTGAATTCATTACCATCACGATCTAATGCCGTTACCGTAACAAATTCACTGCGATCAACATTAGCATAAATGCCTGGGACTGATAGACAGCCCTCTTCATTACTAAAATCGCCTGATTTTTCTGTAATTACTGGATTAATAAATACATTAGGACGTTCAACGTCATCTTGTAAGTCCATCACGATTAATTGATGGTGGTAATCCACTTGAGTTGCCGCAAGGCCAATTCCTTTCGACTCGTACATCGTCTCAAACATATCGTCTATCTGTGTTTGTAATGCCGGTGTAAAGTCGGTAATTGGTGCTGCAACCGTTCTTAGTTTTTCATCGGGAAAACGTAAAACATTTAATAAGGCCATAGATAAGCTCTAACAAGTCTGTCAAATTTTAATCAGTTAGTTATACTGATCACAGTATTGGATTAATTTTAATCCCTACTGGCTAGCAATAACAGTAAAAGCTCGATTTTAGCGTGAACAAACATGGATGCCGCTGATGATACGGATAATAATTTGTGTAATTACTTGTGTGTTTAGCCCCATTTTATGGCTAATTCGGTGCAACTTAAAGCTTCGCACCCAGAAACCTATGTGGTAAAAAAAGGTGATACCTTATGGGATATTGCCGGGATATTTCTTGATGATCCCACTAAATGGCGCGCTTTGTGGCAAGATAATCCACAAATATCAACGCCAGATTTAATCTATCCCGGTGATCGATTAACGCTGGTTATGGTTAATGGCGTGCCCCAACTCGTTAAAAAGCCCTATATCAAAAAAACATTTATTAAAAAAACACCAACAGGACGCATTCAAGCGAAACAACATCCTGTGCCTGCGGTTGAATTATCACATTTCTTACCTTATTTGCAGCATACACAAGTCGTGGATGATGAATGGTTAGTCGAGCAACCGTTAGTGCTGGAAGGTGATAGTGAATCTATTCATTATATATCTGGTGATGTGCTTTATATTAATAAGGCATTACCGTTAGGCACTAAGTATGGTGTTTATCGTCCAGCCAGAGAGTTAGAGCGCGATGACGGTACTGAACTCGGGCGAGAACTGGTATTGGTCAGCACTGGGCAAGTGACGCGAAGTGATAGTGTGTCTGAATTTACTCTATTGAGTAATTATCAAGAAACCAAATCAGGATACCGATTACTGCCTTTAACTGAAGATGTGATGCTGTCAGCTTATTTTTCGCCAGTACCTGCTACCACGGTTGCCGAAGTCAAAGTGATTGCGCTAGGTAAAAATGTACGTGAGATGGGCAAGTTGGATGTAGTTTATCTTGATCGTGGTAGCGAAGATGGTGTCAGTGCTGGTGATGTCTTTGATGTGTATCGCAGCAACCCTCGGGTGGTATTAGACAGTGATGACATGCCTGTGCAGCATAATGATGAAACCACTTACGACAGGTTTAGTGCAGCTGTCTTTGATGATAGTAGCATCAATACACCTGATTATTATCAGGGTAAAGTGATGGTATTTAAGAGTTTTGAACAGGTCAGTTTAGCCTTGATATTAAAATCAAGACGTCCAATCCGGATTGCTGATCAAGTGTATATTCCCACTTCAACCTCTGAATAGTGATTAACGAGCAGGGAGGCCATATGCTAACGGATGAAGAACAGCAATGGCTTACCCTCGCTGCGGTTTCAGGGTTAACCGATGGTCGAATTCAACAATTATTAAAGCAAGTGAGCTTAGCTGATGCTGTTGATTTAGCCGTTAACCATGGTGAACAGTTAAGGCAGCGCTTAAAAGCAAGAAAGCCCATACAATTTCAACCATTTAGAGTTGAACAATCATTAGCTTGGTTAGCGCAATCGCCATCACATTCAATCATTACGTATAGCAGTCAATATTACCCAACCTTATTAAAACAAATTAGTGACCCGCCTTCGGTGTTGTTTGTAAAAGGGGATCCAACTTGTTTATTAAAACCAACGATTGCGGTGGTTGGCAGCCGCAACGCAAGCCATGCAGGCCAACAAATTACTGCGCAAATATGTCAACAACTGGCATTTTCAGGACTACAAATATGCAGTGGTATGGCGTTAGGTATTGATGCTGTAGCACATAAAACCGCATTACAGCATCAACATACTACAGTTGCGGTATTAGGGACGGGAATTGATTGCATTTATCCCAAGCGGCATCAATCTCTTTACTGGGATATTATTAATCAAGGTTGTGTCATTAGTGAGTTTTGGCCAAATACTCAAGCCTTTGCGGGGAATTTTCCCAAACGAAATCGCATTATTAGTGGCATGTCATTAGGTTGCGTAGTGATGGAAGCACAACAAAAAAGTGGTTCATTGATTACGGCAAGAACGGCGTTAGAGCAAAATAGGGAAGTCTTTGCGGTGCCGGGGAATGTGTTAAGTGGTAATAGCCAAGGTTGTCATCAATTAATTAAACAAGGGGCAATGCTAATTGAGTCTGCACAAGATATAATCGAACAAATCGCAACTATTTGTGCCGCACACCTTGAAGGATTACCTTTGCGTCACAATATAGACCAATCAAGCAATACAATTACGCAGCAGTTGCCATTTGCACAAGTGTTAGATAGTGTTAACTATGAGACTACACCAATAGATGTGATAGTCGAGCATAGTGAACAACCTATAGCACAAGTGATGGAACAATTGCTTGAGCTAGAATTACAAGGTTGGGTTGTTGCCGTTCCAGGTGGTTATGTTAGACAAAAGAGGAGCTAAATATGTTTGATATCCTCATGTATCTATTCGAAAACTATGTGCACAGTGAAGCTGAGTTGATGGTAGATGAAGATGAGCTTACCAAAGAGCTTAACCGTGCTGGATTCCATCAGGCGGATATATTAAAAGCCTTATCATGGCTTGAACGCTTAGCGAGTTTACAAGAGAGTGATGGGCCTTATTTAGGGCAACATCAAGCTCAATCATTTCGTATTTACACCAGTCAAGAAATGGATAAGTTAGATACGCAATGTCGTGGTTTTTTGATGTATCTCGAACAGGTTAATGTATTAACTGTTGAAACCCGAGAGATGGTGATCGATCGAGTGATGGAACTCGATGAAGGCACATTAGTATTAGATGATCTTAAATGGGTTATCCTAATGGTGTTATTCAATGTTCCAGGTAATGAATCCGCTTATGAGCAAATGGAAGATTTAATTTTTGAGCAGCCTGAAGGGCGCTTACATTCTTAAATTTTAGCAATAAGTAATAAAAGGGGGCCTAAGCTCCTTTTTTGATCCTCTCAGTCTATAAATCGCTATCAACCAGATATTTAGCGAGATTGAGCAAGCTATTTAGGCTAAAATATAACTCATTATTGAGTGATTTCTATGTGGGTAACAAGCAATGTCGAAAATCGATCAACAGCTTTTTGGTGTAAAAGCTCACGCGTTAGAAAAAGAGTATGAACAATGCCCTTTGTGTGGTGGCGAGTTATCGATTAAACATAGTAAACACGGTAGTTTCTTAGGTTGTAATCAATATCCTACTTGTGAATATTCAAGGCCTTTAGTACAACATGAGGCGATGGAAGCACAAGTGATCACTGGTTCATCATGTCCTGATTGTGGTCATGAGTTAGCGGTTAAGTCTGGCCGTTATGGTATGTTTATTGGATGTACTCAATATCCTCAATGCCAACATATCGAGAAAGCGCAAGCAACGATAGCGAATCAAGTCGATTGCCCCATTTGTAGTAAAGGTCATATGGAACAACGAACGAGTCGTTTTGGTAAAAGTTTTTTTAGTTGTAGTAGCTACCCAAAATGCAAGTTTATTGTTAACTATCCGCCAGTCGCAAAATCTTGCCCTGATTGTGGCTTTGCCATGTTGGTTGAGCGTAAAACTGCGGCAGGTAATCGCCTTGAGTGCCCACAAAAAAGTTGTAAGTACAAATGTAAAGTCGATTAAGGCTACCTATTTTAATCATTGTACTGATAACTATATACTTCATACTATATTCCATCATTTTGAGAGAACATTGATTCTATGTTGCAGTTAAATCCAGAGCAGGCTGCTGAAGTTGTAAAAGAGGGCGGCGTTATTGCTTATCCTACTGAGGCGGTTTATGGCGTTGGTTGTGATCCAGATAATGAACAAGCTCTTGCACAGCTATTAACACTGAAACAGCGCCCATGGCAAAAAGGATTAATTTTGATTGCGGGTCAATTTTCTCAGCTAGAAGATTATGTGGATTTAGCTGCATTGACGTCTGAGCAATTAGCAATGGCTGAACGTCATTGGCCTGGCCCTTATACTTTTATCATGCCAGTTAAGCCACATGTGTCACGTTTGCTGCGTGGTCAATTTGACTCTATTGCTGTACGCGTAACAAATCACCCTATTGTGATTGAATTATGTCAGGCATGTAATAAACCACTCGTTTCAACCAGTGCCAATCTTGCTGGAGAAGCACCGGCAATGAATATTGCTGACTTGCAGCAGCAATTTGCCGATAAATTAAATGCTGTCGTGATGGGATCGCTTGGGCAGCAAATTGCACCATCAACCATTATTGATATTCAAACAGGCAAAATCATACGTAACGGATAAACAAAGGAGCCATTATGCAGCAACCGGATACCCAACAAGTAAAAGCATTTTTATTAGATATACAAGCATATATCTGTCGGGAACTGGCGCAGCTAGATGGCAAAGCGGATTTTATTCGTGATGAATGGCAACGTGATAATCAGACTGGGGGCGGCTTAACTCGAGTACTGACTGATGGCGAAGTATTTGAACAAGCTGGCGTGAACTTTTCACATGTTACTGGTGATAGTATGCCGCTGTCGGCAACCGCGCATCGTCCTGAATTAGAAGGCCGAAGCTATGAAGCGATGGGCGTGTCACTGGTTATTCACCCTAAAAATCCTTTTATTCCGACGACTCACGCCAATGTTCGCTTTTTTATTGCGACTAAACCAGGCGAAGCACCAGTATGGTGGTTTGGTGGTGGCTTTGATTTAACTCCGTATTATCCATTTGATGACGACATTAAACATTGGCATCAAACTGCTGCAGATTTATGTCAGCCATTTGGGGAGGAGATATATCCAAAATATAAGAAGTGGTGTGATGATTACTTTTATCTTCCACATAGAGCAGAGACCAGAGGTGTCGGCGGTCTCTTCTTTGATGATTTGAATCAAGCCAGTTTTGCTGAGTGCTTTGACTTTATGCAAGCTGTCGCAAAAGGCTTTATTCCGGCATATGCTCCTATTGTAGAGCGACGTAAAGATACACCATATAATGAACAACAGCGCCAGTTTCAGCTATACCGTCGTGGGCGTTACGTTGAATTTAATCTCGTTTATGACAGAGGCACCTTGTTTGGCTTACAAAGTGGGGGCCGAACTGAATCAATATTAATGTCGATGCCGCCGTTAGTTCGTTGGCAGTATGATTATCAAGTTGAACCCAATAGCCATGAAGCCAAGTTAGCCAATTACTTAATCGCAAGAGATTGGCTGCAAGAGTTGAGTTAAATCAGTTTTGTTATTATTGATTACGCATATGATCGGCAAGCTTTGCGATAGCATCGCGAATAACTTGCCGATGCTCTGAGTCTGTTACCGATTGCGCTAATGCGTAATCCATACAGCACAGCCACTGATCTCGCAGTTCCTCATCAATCGCAACATGTAGATGCCGTTTTCTTAGCATCGGGTGACCATATTGCTGCTCAAATAATGGTGGCCCACCTAACCAGCCTGAAAGAAATTCAAATAGACGTTGTTCAGCAATATCCAATGGCATCTTATGTACCATCAGCAATTTTTCTAATTGTGGATCTGATTGCATATTTTTATAGAAATGATGGGCAATAGCGGCAACCGTTGTTTGCCCGCCTATATAAGTATAAGCATTAGATGGTTTTGTTTGCGTCGTTGTTGGTTTGCTAAATATACGCTTTAAGATCTGCATCATCTTGTTCCCTCAATCAGATTACTCATGCTATTAATACATTATCTGTTTAAACTAAGGCAATATAAACTTCGCCGAAATCTATATAGGCCATAAGATGCCCGATCAATATGCCGTATTAGGTCACCCCATTAGTCATAGTAAATCCCCCTTTATTCATGCTGAGTTTGCTAAACAAACTCATCAACAAATGATATATCAGGCTATTGATGTTGAGCCCGTAAACTTTGAAAGCTTTATTGCTGATTTTGTTAAAAGTGGTGCGAAAGGGGCTAATGTGACAGTGCCTTTCAAAGAACAAGTTGTTGCCCTATGTCACCAGCTTTCGCCTCAAGCTCAAATGGCTGGTGCGGTTAATACCTTAATTATCGATAATCATGGCAACATCAGCGGCGATAATACTGATGGTGTTGGTTTGGTTAACGACCTACAGCAGTATATTGATCTTAAAAATAAGACGATCTTATTAATCGGTGCTGGTGGTGCAGCAAGAGGAGTCATACTGCCATTATTAGAAGCAAATATTGCATCCTTGACGATAACAAATCGTACGAATGAAAAAGCACAAATATTAGTAGAACGTTTTAAGGCTTTCGGAGTGGTTGATAGCATATTGATGGCGGATCTAAATCAACATTATGATGTCATCATTAATTCAACTTCAGCCAGTATTAGTGGCCAAGTACCAGCGATCCCCTCAGCTATCATAAATAGCAATGTATTGTGTTATGACATGATGTATTGCGAAGGCGATACCAGTTTTAATATGTGGGCCAACAAACTGGGTGCACGCACATTAGATGGCATAGGGATGTTAGTAGGGCAAGCGGCGGTAAGTTTTAATTTATGGCGAGGGGTTCAACCCAACATAAAACCTATAGTAAGTTTATTGAAAGTCCCTCAACAAAAAGAGAGCTAACATGAATCAAGATGTAATTTTTGCTGATATTCAATACTGGGACAGTGAACAACAAAAAATGATTTTTCCTGCACAATCGCAGGGGATGAATATTAGTTGCTGTATTAGTCTAGAACGACTTAAACAAATATCAGAACAAGATCCAATTACAGAAGCTGAAATTATGGCTGTCTTTAATGATAGTCGTTTTGATATTGAAGATATTGCAGAGGCACTCATCGAAGCTGAGGCATTCGATGAGCAAGGGCTAATTCAACTATAAAATGAAATAGTTAGATTAAACGTTATTTAGCTTCTGCCAAATACTCATCTTTAAGGCGAACATAATTAGCTGCAGATTGTGGTAAAAAAGCAAGCTCTGATTCAGTAAGTTGACGAGCTTGTTTTACAGGACTACCCACATACAGATAACCGCTTGCTAAGCGTTTGTTTGGTGGCACTAAGCTGCCAGCACCAATAATGACATCATCTTCGACAATGACGCCATCAAGAATAATTGCCCCCATACCGACTAACACCCTGTTTCCGACCATACAACCATGTAGCATAGCTTTATGGCCTACAGTGACATCGTCACCGATAATGAGAGGGAATCCTTGAGGCAGTTGCTCAGAGGTGCGGGTGACATGTAATACACTGCCGTCCTGCACATTAGTGCGTTTACCTATTTTGATAAAGTTAACATCACCACGTGCAGCAACAAGAGGCCAGATACTGGCATCAGTATCTAAAGTGATAGCGCCAACAAGTACTGCAGAGTCATCTATATATACAGATTCATCAAATTGCGGTTGAGTATGTTTATATTGACGAATGTTAACAGCCATAATAAAGCCCTTATATGGATAAAAAATATCAGTTTTGCATTTAAAAACAGCAACTCGAATGATAAATCAGCAAACGATCATGGGGAATCATTATTTGTTAAAAAAGCGCTTGCGCAAAATCAATATCTCCCTATAATGCGACCTCACTGACACGGCAAGCGGCGCTAAGCTTTAAGTTTGCAGAGTGTAAGCGGTCACTATCTTAAAGTGATTTGAGTGATAAATAACCACTTGAAAATAAACTTTTAAAAAGTAGTTGACGGCGACT
>NZ_BALM01000034.1 GCF_000614975.1 Shewanella marina JCM 15074 | reverse complement strand
CTTGAGTCATCCTTCCCTCTTGCAATACAATCTTCTTAGATTAATCAAATCTGTTTACTCAACTATTTCCTTATCTTTATTAATTCTATTCTATTGCCTTTTCCGTCATTAGTTTGTGTGACATTACATATAATTAACGCTATGCTATCGCTACTTTGTAAAAGTAATTACATCAGCCACTCATTCTAGTTAAGAGTTCTACATAAAAGGCTATTGTTCATAATGTAATTAAAAGTGTTAAATGGATTTTGACGCCAATATATGGATATACAATGGCCAACAGTAAATTGATTGTTTTATTAGTTTCGAGCATATTTTTAATCTTATCTGGCTGTAATGCGCTATTTCAGCAATTCTTCTACGCACAACAACTTGAAGTGACTCAAACACAACTCGATCAAATTACCACTGCTGCAATTGCTGAACAATATTCCCCCCAACAACTTGAACAAGAGTTACGATTAAAATTTAACATCGAATTTTTCCAATATAAAAATAACGATATTACTGGCTTGCCGTCGATCAGTGGTCATTGGATAAATCCCAATGGTATAGCAAACTGGCTATTCCCCAAGCACACCTTTGTTTTTGATAAGCAGAATGTAGAAATTAGAATCCGATTACAGCAAGCTCATGAAAATCAAATAAGGTTAATGGATTTACTACTCACATTAACCAGTTTACTCGTCGCTTACCTACTTATTTTGATAGTGATCGGCAGTCATCGACGTACCTTAAACAAACAAATACAACAACTGACTGATGCCATTGCAGCAAACCAGACTATAACGTTGCAATCTACTAAAAATCAGTTAACAAACAAAGAATTAATTGCACTATCAACCGCAATAGTTAACTGTATAGAACAAGTAGATTGCGACCTAAAAAACAACCAACAACAATTTAATAATGTCGCTAAGCTTGCATATTTAGATCCTGTCACCCATTTGCAAAACAGACATAAATTTAATCAAAAATTATCGGATCTAACGACGCACGATCAGCACTTTAATGGTGTCGCCGTCATGTTTAAAGCCGCAGCATTGATCAATATTAATCAACATTTTGGTACGACTGCGGGTGATCATTACTTATTAACGCTCACCAAACAGATTATTCAAGAATTTAAGAAAATCGATCACTTCTCAAGTTGCCAGTGTTTTTATCGAATCGATGCAAGCCGCTTTGTTATATTGATTGATAATGTTCAACTTGAGCCCGTACTAGATAGCTTAGCGGCGTTGAAACAAGAATTTGAGCAATATCAGCAGCGGTTAAAAATGACCAATTGTGCTTACAGCGCTGCTATAGGTTATCTTGATAATGGCAGTCCACACCTGTTGGTCGAACAATTAGAAAAGATACTGTTTATGGCCGAAATGAAAGGTCCAAATCAATATCATAGCAGCAATAGTGTTCAACAATTAACCGATAAACCTATAGATAATTGGCAACAGATCCTTAAGCACATCATTAATAACCATAGCTTTGATTTTTATCAACAACCAATTTTACCGTTACGAGGAACTAAACAGTTATACAGAGAACTGTTTACTCGCTTTCAATATCAGGGCAATACTCTCGCCACCGATACCGTTTTCACTATGGCACATCAATATGGGTTGCAACTTGAACTAGACCAATTAATTACTCGAAAAATTGTTGATTTAATTGAGCAGAAATCTAATGAGAGCGACCACTATGGCGTCAATTTAACTGATGAAACCGCAGTTAACCCAAAGTTTCATACTTGGTTAAAACAGTTATTACAGCATCATCCAACAGCGGTGTTCAAATTGGTGTTTGAGATAAACGAAACGGCGCTGCAGATAAACCAACAGGCATGCATCGAATTAATTCATATTATTCGAGGTATTGGTGCAAAAGTCACGATAGAACATTTTGGTCAAGGTTTTACTTCAATCAAATTTTTTTCAGAGGTCGCAACTGATTATATCAAGCTCACCCCACAGCTTACGACTGAATCAGTTGCAGATAGTAATCATAGATTCTTTTTAAAATTATTAGTCGACATCTGTAAACGTAAACATCGAATCATCATTGCTACCGGTGTTGAAACCATAGAACAGAAACATACCCTAGAAAAATTGTTGGTCGATGGCATTCAAGGTGTCTATGCTGCCCCACCAAAGCCCTTACAGAAATCAGGGCTAATGTACTAAAAATAGAACAAAAAGATTAAATCTTATCCATTTTACTTAAAAACGGCTTAACTAATGCAGCTACATGTTGTTAATAGCGATTGAAAAGTCGATAATATTAAGTACCTTTGGTTAATCATGAATCGAGATGAGTGAATATCTCCTGTTGTTAATAGGCACGATCCTTGTAAACAACTTTGTCTTAGTAAAATTTCTTGGCATCTGTCCATTTATGGGCGTATCAAGCAAACTTGAGTCTGCTATTGGTATGTCAATGGCAACGACCTTTGTTCTCACACTAGCCTCTATTTTAAGTTATCTGGTTAACCAGTATCTGTTAGTCCCTCTCGAATTAGGCTATCTGCGTACCATGAGCTTTATTCTGGTTATTGCGGTTGTGGTTCAATTTACTGAAATGGTTGTCCAAAAAACCAGTGCAGTATTGCATCGTGCCTTAGGTATTTATCTACCATTAATCACGACTAACTGTGCGGTACTAGGTGTTGCCCTATTAAATGTCAACGAAAAACACAACCTACTACAATCTGGTGTTTACGGTTTTGCCGCTGCAGTAGGCTTCTCATTAGTGTTAATTCTTTTCTCTGCCATGCGTGAGCGATTAGCTGCTGCTGATATTCCCGCGCCATTCAAAGGCGGCGCAATAGCAATGATCACCGCCGGATTAATGTCTCTAGCCTTTATGGGTTTTACAGGTCTCGTTAAGTAACATGTCTGAAATATTTATTGCGATTATTTTATTAACTCTGCTAGCACTGCTATTTGGAGTTTTGCTGGGTTTTGCTGCTGAGAAATTTAAAGTACAGGGCAACCCTATTGTCGATCAAATCGAAGCTATTCTGCCACAAACACAATGTGGTCAATGTGGCTATCCCGGCTGTCGCCCTTACGCCGAAGCTGTTGCCAACGGTGAGGATATTAACCGCTGTGCACCCGGTGGCTGTGCCACCATGAATCAACTTGCTGAAATGATGGGGGTTGATCCACAACCCGTTGCTGCAAGTGATGAAGTGCCTGTCAAAAAAGTGGCTCGTATCCGCGAACAGGAATGTATTGGCTGTACTAAATGTATTCAAGCGTGTCCGGTTGATGCCATTATTGGCTCAGGTAAGTTAATGCATACCGTATTAACCCAAGACTGCACCGGCTGTGATTTATGTGTGGCTCCCTGCCCTGTAGATTGTATTGACTTAATACCTGTAGAGCAGACTTTAAAAACATGGGATTGGAAATTAAATGCCATTCCGGTGAAGATGTTGCAAGAGGATTGACCTGTGTTAACTTTACTAGAACAGATAGACAAAGGAACGCTATGGCATGCTGCAGGTGGCATCCATCCTCCGCAATCAAAATCAGCATCAAATACTACCCCAATTAGTAAAATAGCGCTGGCAAAACAATACTATGTGCCGCTACCACAAGTGGGTGAAAATGCCATATTAGTGGTTAAAGTGGGTGATTATGTGCTCAAGGGACAAGTATTAACTCACGGTAATGGTGCTTTTTACTTGCCCGTACACGCACCGACATCAGGTACGATTACTCAAATAGCAGCTCATCCATCTAACCATGCATCTGCATTGCCGTTATTAACCTGTACCATTGAAGCCGATGGTAAAGATTTATGCTTGATCATGCGCCACAAACGGTTGCAGAACTCGATAATCAGGCCATTTTATCGTTAATCCGTGATGCCGGTATTGCAGGTATGGGCGGCGCTCAATTCCCGACCCACATCAAACTCAACCCCGTCAGTGAAATTGATTTAGTGATAATCAATGGTGTGGAGTGTGAACCTACATTACCGCAGATGATAGACTGATGCGCGATAATGCCGAGGGGATTCTTGATGGTATTGAGATCATTAAGCGCCTAGTTAAACCGCAGCGAATTGTTATCGCCATTGAAGATAACAAGCCTGAAGCAGTTGCCGCTATGCGACAAGCGCTTAGCCGCTACTCAGTATTAGCTGGAAATACCCGCGTCACAGTTATTCCAACTAAATACCCGTCTGGTGGCGAAAAACAGCTAATCCAAATCATTACGGGTAAAGAGGTACCAACAGGCGCGATTCCGGCCTCACAAGGTATCTTGGTGCAAAACGTAGGCACTGCGTTCGCGATTGCCGATGCCGTGCAAGCAAGTATTCCGTTAATTGAACGTGTTGTAACGGTAACAGGGAATGCGGTCAGTAAGCCGGGCAACTATTGGGTGCCGATTGGTACACCAGTAAGCCACCTATTACAACAATGCGGCTTTGATATTAACAACAGTAATCAAGTTATCGTCGGCGGTCCAATGATGGGCTATACCCTACCACTGCTTGATGTACCAGTGCTAAAAGGGACAAACTGTATTTTAGCGCCTGCAATCTCTGAATTTGCAGAACCCGCAGAAGCAAGAGCTTGTATCCGCTGCGGCGAATGTGCACAAGTTTGCCCTGCGCAGTTACTACCACAACAGCTTTATTGGCATTCAAAAGCAGAAGAGTATGACAAAGCGCAAGCATACAACTTACGTGATTGTATCGAGTGTGGCTGTTGTAGCTATGTCTGCCCTAGTGAAATCCCATTAGTCGAACATTATCGTATCGCTAAATCAGCCATACGTAATCAAGAGCTAGAGAAACATCAAGCAGAAAAAGCCAAGCAGCATTTTGAGGCGAAACAAAAACGCCTTGAAGATGAGAAACGTCATCGTGAAGAGCGTGCTAAACAAGCCGCAGCACAACGTAAAGTAAGCATGAATGCTGGCGATAAAGATGCGATAGCCGAAGCAATGGCACGTATTCAAGCTAAAAAGGCTGCTGCTCAAGCTGGAACTGCTGAACCAAATGCGGCTGTACAAGATACGAATAAGTCTTCACAAGTTGCTGCAGCGATTGCTCGCGCTAAAGCCAAAAAAGCAGCCAGTGCAGAACCAAGCGCCGCGGGTAGCAGTAAAAATGATCAAGTTGCGGCCGCAATTGCCCGAGCTAAAGCTAAAAAAGCCGCTGCTGCACAGCAACATGACCTAAACTCAGATAACAGTGTTACCGCCGAATCGGCTGACTTAGATCCGAAGAAAGCGCAAATTGCAGCCGCAGTCGCACGGGCTAAAGCTAAAAAAGCAGCAGCTCAAGCTTCAGCAACAGTAACAGATGCAAGTGCAACTAAGGCGCCTGAAACAACAGACTCTAGCGACGATAAAAAAGCTAAGATTGCTGCCGCTGTTGCTAAGGCAAAAGCGAAAAAGGCTATGCAAGCGCAATCGCTTGAGGATCCTGCGCCAGTCGAAGCAGCAAGCCCTGAACTTGATGAGGCAGCGACTAAGCAAGCTAAGATTGCTGCTGCAGTTGCTAAAGCAAAAGCTAAAAAACTCGCTCAGGCTGATATTCAAGTCTCCCAAGTAACGGTTCAAACGACAGAAGCTAATACTGGCGAAGATCCCGAAGCGGCCAAAAAAGCTAAGATTGCCGCGGCAGTTGCAAAAGCCAAAGCTAAAAAAGCTGCAAAATTGCAAGATAAGGAATAACCATGGCCTTTAAAGTTGCCACGTCACCCCATGTGACCCATAACAATCAAACCTCAAAAGTCATGCTCACAGTATTGTTGTGCGCTATACCGGGCTTTCTAGCTCAATGCTACTTTTTTGGTTGGGGCACGCTAATACAAGTGTTGCTCGCCATGATAACGGCCATCTTATGTGAGGCCTTTGTCGTCAAACTGCGTAAGCGTGATATTAAAGCGACACTTTCTGATAATAGCGCCCTATTAACGGGTCTATTATTAGGTGTTTCTATTCCACCACTCGCACCTTGGTGGGTGATCATCATAGGTACTGCCTTTGCCATTATCATGGTTAAGCAGCTTTACGGCGGCTTGGGTAATAATATATTTAACCCAGCAATGGCAGCTTATGTCTTGTTATTAATCGCCTTCCCTGTGCAAATGACCAGTTGGGTTGTACCTAATGCGATTGCACAGCATCCTGCAGATCTGCTTGCAAGCCTACAAACGGTGTTTTCTTTCGGCCATCCAGATGTGGATTGGTATCGCCTTGGTATTGATGGTTCAAGCATGGCAACCCCGCTTGATACCCTTAAAATTGACCTTTCTATGGGACTCACTACATCTGAAAGCTTAACTAAAGCAGTATTCAGTTCAGGCGTCGGTGTAGGCTGGGTTTGGGTTAACTTAGGCTATCTTATCGGTGGTTTAATTATGTTAAAACTGCGCACCATTCGCTGGCATATTCCGGTAGGTGTTATTGCAGGTTTAGGCATTGCCGCTACAGCAGGCTATTTAATTAGCCCAGACACCCATGCAAGCCCAATTTTCCATCTATTTTCTGGCGCGACCATGTTAGCAGCATTCTTTATTGCAACTGATCCCGTCACCGCAGCAACCAGTAACCGCGGCCGAATTTTATTTGGTGTCATTATCGGTGTCTTGGTGTACTTAATCCGCAATTTCGGTGGCTATCCTGATGCGTTTGCATTTGCAGTGTTATTAGCCAATTTATGTGCGCCACTGATTGATTATTACATCAAACCGCGCGCATACGGACATAGATAGTTAGGAGTATTTGTTTTGAAAAAGTCTATGCTACGTAATGGCTTAATTTTGGCACTGTTTGCATTAATTTGTACTGCACTTGTTGCAGTGGTTAATCACTTAACAGCCGATAAAATTGTCGCCCAAGAAAAGCTTGAGCTGGGTCGTGTGCTACACCAAATCATCCCAGATAAAATTCATGATAATCAATTAACTGATTATTGTACGCTGGTGCATGCACCAAAAGCGTTAGGCACTGATAACCCGCTACCTGCTTATGTGGCGACGAAAGATGGCAAGCCCGTCGCTATCGCGATGGAATCCATTGCGCCAGATGGTTACAGTGGTGATATTAAGATGATTGTTGCCATTAATAATGCGGGAGTTGTATTAGGTGTACGAACCTTATACCAACAAGAAACACCGGGACTTGGCGATAAAATTGATATTCGTAAATCTAACTGGGTTGAAAGCTTTGTCGGCAAATTTATCACCCCAGAGAATGAGCAAGAATGGCATGTAAAAAAAGATGGTGGTGAGTTTGACCAATTTACAGGAGCGACGATTACCCCAAGAGCTTATGTTAAGGCTGTAAAAAAGACTCTACTTTATTTTAATGCCAATAAAGACAGCATTTATAAACAACCTATCAATTGCGAGATTAATTAGATGAGTAGCTATCGTGAAATTGCATGGCAAGGTTTATGGCGTAATAACCCCGGCTTAGTCCAATTATTGGGGCTTTGCCCACTGTTAGCGGTCACCACTACCTTAACTAATGCCTTAGGCCTTGGGCTTGCAACGGCTATCGTATTGGTTTTTTCCAATATCTTAATTTCATTGGTACGTAACTATGTGCCAAAAGAGATCCGTATTGCCGTGTTCGTGATGATTATTGCCGCACTCGTAACCAGTGTCCAGCTACTCGTCAACGCTTACGCCTATGGCTTATATCTATCACTTGGTATCTTTTTACCTTTGATTGTGACTAACTGTATTATCATTGGTCGAGCTGAAGCTTTTGCATCACGTAATAATCCCGTCAAAGCCGCTTTCGATGGTTTAATGATGGGCACAGGCTTCACACTGGTACTGTGTATTCTAGGCAGTGCGCGTGAACTATTAGGCCAAGGCACCCTATTTTCAGGTGCTGATCAATTACTTGGCCCTTGGGCTAGCAGCTTAACCATCCATGTTATCCATTTTGACACCTCATTTTTATTAGCCATGTTACCGCCTGGCGCTTTTTTAGGAATGGGACTATTAATTGCGCTTAAAAATGTGATTGATGCAAAGTGGCCAGCTCAGCAGCCACAAGCACAGCCGACAGACAGTCATTGCCGCGTATCACCAACAAGAGAAATATAGATAGATGAATGCAGCTAAACGTAAATTAATATTGGAGCGCCTACGGGAAAATAATCCGCATCCGCAAACTGAGCTTAACTTTAGCTCGCCGTTTGAATTATTAGTTGCAGTGACCTTGTCTGCACAAGCGACCGACGTTAGCGTGAATAAGGCCACGGATAAGCTATTTCCCGTGGCTAATACAGCACAAGCCATCTATGACCTAGGTGTAGATGGCTTAAAGCAATACATTAAAACCATCGGTTTATATAACAATAAGGCGATTAATGTCATTAATGCCTGCAAGATGCTAATCGACTTGCATAACGGTGAAGTACCAGAAGACAGAGAAGCGTTAGAAGCCCTTCCCGGTGTCGGACGCAAGACGCTAACGTGGTACTAAATACCGCTTTTGGTTGGCCAACCATCGCCATTGATACCCATATTTTCCGCGTCGCCAATCGTACTAAATTTGCCGTGGGTAAAAATGTCGATCAAGTCGAGCAGAAAATGCTAAAAGTGGTACCCGCTGAATTTAAAGTTGATGTGCATCATTGGTTTATCTTACACGGTCGTTATACCTGTATTGCACGTAAACCACGCTGCGGCAGCTGTATCATTGAAGATTTGTGTGAGTTTAAAGATAAGGTTTATCCTGACGAGTAACCTTAGCTAATTAGCCCGCCTCGCATTGCGAATATCATTAACTCAATCCGTAAGGGTTGAGTTAATTTTTTAAGCAGCATCACTTCCATTCATACAGCCTCTCCCCCAACAAGCAAATATCTAATCAAGACTGATTACGGTTTCAATCGCAAGAAGCACTAATACAAGCTTATCTGACAGTTCTTTAAACAGCATCTGTCAATTTAGGTTTGATTGAATCTCAACACGATAAGCCAATATCTTGCCTATACAAAGCAATGTCAAAGCAATCACAGTCTCAACAAATTTAGCAGCAAATATTAGTCATTACGGCTATACTGCTGCGCCATTAGGTACAACCAAGTGGTTGAAACCATTTCTGATTTAGATACCCCCCCTCAACTCTATAATGAACAATTACCTTATGACTGAATACGAAAAAATGCTCAACGGCGAGTCTTTTGATGGCATCGATGCAGAAATTGATGCTACACGTGCCCATGCAATGAAACTGACCCAGCAAATTAATCAATGTGATGAATTTGGCCGCTCGCAAGAGTTGATCAAGTCATTGTTTAAACATTTTGGCCAAAACTCTGTAGTCAAAGCACCTTTTCTGTGTGAATTTGGAAAGCAAATATCAATTGGTGATCATAGCTTTATCAATATGGGGGTGACCATGTTAGATGGCGCCAATATCACCATTGGTAACAATGTGATGATTGGCCCTTCAGTACAGTTCTATACCGCCTCACATTCAACAAATCATCTTGAACGTCGTCAGTGGCAAACCTTTTGTAAGCCGATTACCGTTGAGGATGATGTTTGGATTGGCGGCAATGCGGTGATTAATCAGGGCGTAACGATTGGCGCCAGATCGATTGTGGCAGCTAATGCGGTGGTTAATCATGATGTACCAGCTGATTGTATGGTGGGTGGTACGCCCGCAAAAATCATCAAAAAATTAGCATAAAGAAATTGTTTGATTAGCGAATAGTATCTATTCAAGGGCGCAGTATATACCGGCGCCCTTGAGTCATATCGTTGTTAACATCCGCTGTCATCAATAAACATCTGTGGCTTAGTGCCCAAGGTACAAGCCCCCACGTATTCAATAAAACAGTTACCCGGTGCGCCTCTTAATGAACTTCTAAATGAGAAGTTGGCATTGGGGCAACCATTAAGCCCTATAATTGAATCAGTGGCATAACCATTCCATTCCCACTCAACGGCATAACCAATCTTTGAATACACGGCAATTGAAATGGCTGGCGGGCTATGGTTCGCTCTTGGCATGGGATAACCATGAATTAATCCCAATAAACCACCTTCAAACTCTATGGTAGCTTGTGGCAGCGTTTCAATTCCTTTTATGACTGCTTTAGCATTGGCTATTTGCACCGTTGTTTTAATTTCAGCATATTTACTTCGTAATACACTTTGGCGCGCATCCCCCGAAAAATCTAATAGTTTAGGTGCGGCAACCACCGCGAGTACACCTAAGATAATGATCACAAGCACTAACTCAATTAGGGTAAAACCTGCACTGGTTTTTCTATTAACCTGACTAAACTTAAACAGCACCATATTGATTCCTTTCAATATTCAATCATTCCATGACATAAACCATTTATTAGTTAACGCATTTATATCTCTGTGTTAATGGCCTCAACGCGTACCGCTGAATATTTAAATTCTGGTATTTTACCTACTGGATCGAGTGCTGAATTGGTGAGTATATTTGCGGCGGCTTCAACATAAGCAAAAGGCACAAACACCATATTCTTTGACACTCGGCTATCCGCTCGCGCCAATAACTCAATTTGACCACGACGACTAATCACCCTCACCTTACCCCCCGACACCACGTTCAACTTAGCCAGCGTTGCCGGATGTAAACTGCAGTTGGCTTGAGGCTCAATATGATCAAGCACAGTTGAACGTCGAGTCATCGACAGTATGCCAATGTTCCAGTTGCCGCCCAGTGGTCATCACCATTGGATATTGATCATCGGGTTGCTCCGCTGGCATCACCACAGCAGCTGAGGTGAATTTTGCTTTACCACCAGCACGAGGGAAACCATCACCAAATACAATATTTTCACCAGCTTGGGTTTCGCCATGGCATGGATAAGTCACTGCATTTTCAAAGGTTAATCGCTGCCAAGTGATATTATTTAATGATTTCATATGCAGCTTCATTTCATCAAATATCGCTTGCGGTCCAGTATATGACCAATCCAAACCAAGATGCTTGGCTATTTGAGTCGTAATCCACCAATCTGGTTTCGCTTCACCCGGTGATTTAACCGCCGCACGAGCCATTTGTACCTGCCGATTAGTATTGGTCACGGTACCATTTTTCTCAATAAAGGCACTTGCAGGTAATATTACATCGGCATAATTGGCTGTTTCTGTAATAAAAATGTCTTGTACAATAAGATGTTCAAGCTTAGCGAGACCTGCCCTTGCATGACTAACATCTGGATCTGACATCGCAGGGTTTTCACCTAGAATATACATAGCTTTAATTTTATCAGCATGTATCGCATCAATAATCTCAACCACGGTTAAGCCTTTTTCTGATGAAAAATCATCACTTTGCCATGTTTGGCTAAATTGTTGTCGAATTTTGTCATCTGTCACCGTTTGATAGTCAGGCAGAAACATCGGAATGAGTCCCGAATCTGATGCGCCCTGTACGTTATTTTGTCCACGCAGAGGATGCAGACCAGTTCCAGGTTTGCCAACAAAGCCACACATTAAGGCCAGTGAAATGAGACAACGCGCATTATCGGTACCATGAATATGTTGACTCACCCCCATGCCCCAAAAGATCATGCCAGCTTTAGCACTGGCAAAATCACGGGCTACTTGGCGTATCTGCTCCGCTTTGATGCCACAGACTGACTCCATTTGCTCAGGAATGAATTGGGCTAAATGGGCCTTATGTTGCTGCCAGTTTTCGGTGAAGTGATCGATATAATCTTGGTCATATAACCCCTCTTCTACGATCACATGCATGATGGCGTTTAATAAGGCAACATCCGCTCCAGCAGTAAATTGCAGCATGTGCGTGGCATAACGTTGCATTGCAATACCACGAGGATCGAGCACAATTAATTTGCCGCCACGTTTAGTAAACTGTTTAAAGTAAGTCGCTGCAACGGGATGATTCTCGGTTGGATTAGAGCCAATTACAATTGCGACTTCAGCGTCTTTAATATCATTAAAGCTAGCCGTCACAGCGCCTGAACCAACATTTTCAAGTAAAGCCGCCACTGATGATGCATGACATAAACGGGTACAGTGATCGACATTATTATGACCAAAACCTTGTCTGATGAGTTTTTGAAACAGGTATGCTTCTTCATTGGTACATTTAGCTGAACCGAAACCCGCTACGGTTTGTCCACCATATTGTTGCGACAATTGCTTTAAGCCATCGCTAGCAAAGCTAAGTGCTTCCTGCCAACTTGCCTCTCTAAAATGGCTATAAGGATTAGCAGGATCAATATTTAACCCTTTAGGTGCTCCCGCTTTACGAATAAGTGGCTTAGTCAGCCTGTGGCTATGTTGAATATAATCATAACCAAAACGCCCTTTTACACATAAACGTGACTCATTGGCTGGCCCATCAACACCATCAATATATTGCACTTTATTGTCTTTAACTTTTACTGAGATCTGGCAGCCAACACCGCAAAATGGACATACAGTTTTTGTTTCATGTTCAAAATCTTGCTTATTACCCAGTTGCAGACTATCAACCATAGTTGCAGGCATTAACGCCCCGGTAGGACAAACCTGTACACACTCACCACAAGCCACACAGGTGGAGTCGACCATTTTATCTTGTTGATCAAATACAATTTGCGCCTCGCGGCCACGATGGGCCAATCCAATCACCTCATTCACCTGCACTTCACGGCATGCTCGAACACATAAATTACATTGAATGCAGGCATCTAAATTAACTGACATAGCCACATGACTATTATCAGTTTCTGGCTGTTTGATTGATAATTTAGGAAAACGGCTTGAACCAATTTGCGCTTGTTTTAACATCTGCTGCAGATGAGATTCACTGTCATGGGCTTGCTCAGGCTGATCGGCAGCTAATAGTTCTAACACCATTTTACGTGCTTGTTTTGCTCGCGGGTTTTGGCTATGAACAACCATACCCTCAGTAGGCTTACGCATACAAGACGCAGCCAACGTGCGTTCGCCTTCTATCTCCACCATACAAGCTCGGCAATTTCCATCTGCTCGATAACCTGTTTGCTCGCTATAGCATAAATGAGGTATATGGGTGTCACACCTCTTGGCAATTTGCCATAGCGTTTCATCTGTACTCGCTGTAACGTGTTGACCATCGAATATAAATTGAACTGTTTGACTCATGTTACACCTCATCGCCAAAATGCTTGATGACTAACTTAATGGGATTAGGTGCTGCTTGACCTAAGCCACAAATTGAAGCGTCGGTCATGACCTCACACAATTCACCCAATAATGCAGTATCCCATTTAGGCTGCTGCATCAGCTTTAATGCCTTTTCACAACCCACGCGGCATGGCGTACATTGCCCACAGGATTCATGATCAAAAAACGTCAACATATTAATGGCGGCATCACGCACGCTATCTTGATCAGACAAAACAATGACTGCAGCAGAGCCGATAAATGAACCATGGGGTTGCAGAGTATCAAAATCTAATGGCACATCATTTAAACTGGCGGGCAAGATCCCTGATGAAGGCCCCCCGGGTTGATAGGCTTTAAAAAGATGCCCATCGTTCATGCCACCAGCAGCATCAATAATATCTAAAATGGTAGAGCCCGCAGGTAACAGGTATAAGCCCGGTTGTTTAACACGACCAGATACCGAATAGGAACGGATCCCTTTGCGACCATTACGCTCGACGGAAGTAAAGAGCTCAACGCCTTGGTAGCACAGCTTCGCGACCCAATATAAGGTTTCAACGTTATGGACTAAGGTGGGCAGACCAAACAAACCTTTTTGCGCAACAAATGGAGGCCGATGTCGTGGTAAACCTCGTTTGCCTTCGATTGACTCAATCATGGCGCTTTCTTCACCACAAATATAAGCCCCAGCACCGCGTCTAATTTCAACAAAATCTGCAGCAATAATCTGTTGTTCAACTAATGCTTTAAGCTCCTGTTTTAAAATGGCAATTGCTGCTGGATACTCATCTCGAACATAAATATAGATATGTTCGGCTTCAACCGCATGGGCAGCAATAAGCATCCCCTCCAAAAATATATGCGGTTGTTTTTCTAAATAAAATCTATCTTTAAATGTACCAGGTTCACCTTCATCGGCATTAACGGCCATCAACCGTGGCCCCGGTTCTGCACGCACGAACTGCCATTTTTTGCCGCTGGGGAAACCCGCACCGCCAACACCACGAAGACCGGCCTCAAGCATCATCTGCTCAACTTCATCAGTGTCTCTATCTCCGCGTTTAATACTGAGATATTGCTGATAGCCACCATCGGCTAGGTAATAGGACAAAGGCTGGTAGTCTGGAATTATCGGTGTGAAATCATTTTTGTCGAGCAATGCCAATACATCGTTAAGTGTTGCATGATCAAGGTGGCGTTTACCGACTACCGCTGTTGGCGCAGATTGACAACGTCCCATACACGGCGCTCTAACGACTCTCATTTGATGAGGTTCTGTGGCTAATTGTAGTTCTTTCGCTAACTGATCACTGCCCTGCATTTTGCAAGACAAGCTATTACAAACTCGAATAGTTATTGGTGCAGGAGCTTGCTCACCATCGGCGACAATATCAAAGTGGCTATAAAAACTGGCCACTTCATAAACTTCTGCTTCACCTATTGCTAATTTTTCAGCAACGACCTTGAGCATCGCATTAGAAAGGTAACCAAATTTGTCTTGCAGCAAATGCAAATATTCGATTAATAGATCGCGCTGCCATGTCGAAGTTGCAATCGTCGATTCGACTTGGGCTTGAACATTTAAATCCAGTTGGCGGCCTTTAGGGACATAACGTCCCTGCTTGACTTCAACCTTCCACACACCTACATCGCCTTTCATTGACCACCTCAACTAATTGCAATAAATGCTTTAATCTTTAACTTAATGATTTTACAATTAGTTTACAAATTAAAAATAGTCAATTAACGACCACATTTAGCCATTTGGGTCATTTGATTTTTAACAAGGATTTGATATGGAAAATTTGTTCTCATATGGCACATTACAAATGGAACAAGTGCAGCAAGACACCTTTGGGCGTCAGCTAACTGGCAAAGCTGATGTATTAAAAGGCTATGAGATTGCAAAACTGAAAATAACTGATAAAAAAGTAATAGCTTCAAGTGGAACAGATATCCACCCGATCCTGAAACTCAGTGCTAATCCTAATGATATTGTCTATGGCATCTGTTTTGAGCTGATGCCTGATGAGTTATTACAATCTGACCAATATGAAGTCAGCGACTATCAACGCACCAAAGTGGTGTTACAATCTGGTCGCTCAGCTTGGATCTATTGTTCCCCATAATGAGGATTATTTTTAACATTTGCTAACGCTTAAGTATTAATGAACTACACTGGTTTCTAGTTAAATGGAAATCAACAGGACGTTCATATGAAAATTTGGCTAATGATATTGCTTGGAATATTGGTTGGACTAAATGGCTGTAGCTCACAACTGAATAATCAACAGCAACAACAAATTGAACAGAGTAAATTATATCAACTTTATATTGATGAACATGGTAATTTACTTAATCCCGCCTCAAAACAGATAGTGACTAATGACAGTAATTACGTCAATCGCATCTTACTCAATTTTAAACAAAAGCAACTACAACGACCTGATTTAAATTTAACCATATTCATTCACGGAGGCTTAAATACCTTTGAATCGGCAACCAGTCGATTAGAACGTGTTAAGCAAGAAATGCTTGATGCAGGTAAGTATCCACTGTTTATCTCATGGAACTCAGGCCCTTTCACTAATTATGGTGACCATTTATTCTATTTACGCCGTGGTGAAGAAGCCCCCATCTTAGGTCCATTATCATCCCCGTTTGTCTTTTTAGAAGATGCCTTACGCTCTGTCGCTAGATTACCTGCCTCAACTTATAATGTGTTATTTAGTCAAAACTCAGTCCGTATTAATAAATACACCAAAGAGGAAAAGGCATCTGATACTGCATTAATTAATCTAAAAAAGCAGGGATTTATTATTCATAATAACCCCAATGATACAGGCCATAGTTTGGGTGATTGGGCAACGGTATGGAATCCATTTAAATTAGTCACCGCGCCATTTGTGGACGGTTTAGGCACGGGTGCTTGGGATTCCATGTTACGCAGAACCGATTTAGTGTTAACTAAAGATTCAGGATTTGATGGTCATAACAATCCTGAATCGGACACTGCCGTCACACTCTTTCTCAATCGCTTTAGTCAAGAATTTAACCATTCAAGCATAGATATTATTGGCCATAGTATGGGCAGCATTGTCGCTAATAATATTATTGCAAAATACCCAGATGTAAATTTTCAAAATATTGTTTATATGGCTGCAGCTTGCCGAATTAAAGATTTAGAATATGTAGTTGCACCTTATTTAGAACATAACAAAACAGCCAACTTTTATGGCTTAAGTTTAAATCCTTATCGTGATATTAGTGAGAATACCTATTATGATTTTGTTCCCCGAGGCTCCCTGCTTATCTGGATCGATCAAACCTTAGGTAATACTAACTCATTCCAAGATCGCACCGCAGGATTTTGGTTTAATATGGTACGTTCAGCCAGCCAAACCTTTAAAACTGATGATATACGCAAACGAGTGCATCTCACTCAATTTGGTATTAAAGATGGTACACCACAAAATCATGGTGATTTCAGTAATTACAAATATTGGGATCAACAATTTTGGATAGGAAATATTGATTAATATCATTCACAAATAAATGCTCAGCTCCATTAATTGAGCTGAGCATTTATTTACTGCAACTGAGTCAATGTTTTAATTAATCTATTTCAATTTCTTGTTTATCTTTTTCAATAGTTTTTTAGCGGGTTTATTCACCCTTTTTTCTTCGCTATCCAATGCTTTTTGCGCCCATGGTTTAGCGGCAGCATATTCTCCTTGTGCATACAATAGCTGCGCCATTCGCAATTCGGCCCAATCTGCATGCTTAGGCAAAGGCGCTTGCATATAATCAGTTAATACGGCAATGGCTTGCGCATAATCAAGTTCACCTTTGACAGTATGCTTAGCAATTTGGTAACGCACGTTTTGTAATGCTTGTTGTTGCTCAGGCGTTTCAACTTGATATTTAAGCGCAGGTAATAATGCTTGCAGAGCTTGCTTATGATCATCATCAGCATAACGCGCAGCAATTAAATTAATGTTGGGATCATTTGGACTCAATTTATGTACAAGTTGTAACTGCTGTTTAAACTCGGCATCCATCTCTTCGGCGGCATAATAACTGAGCAAGGCTTGCTGCCCGATATCTTCATCTAATGCAATAATTTCATGAGCTAATTGCAGAGCTTTGTCGCTATCGCCACCAGCAATATCAGGGGCATTATTATAAAATTGGAATAATCCACTCGCAATTTTAGGATTTTTAGGTGCAAGTTGATAGGCTTTTTCAAACTGCGCTAACGAATCTTCTGCATAACCTAAAGCTGAAAAAATTGAAGCTTGGCTTGCAATCTTGCCATACATTTGACCGCCAATGACATACGCCTTGGCATTAGTTGTGTGCTTATTAATATAAGCTTGATAAGCCTGTTCAGCCTCATCTTCTTGCTCTTTCGACACGAGTGAGAGCAATTTGAATCGGTATACATCAGCGGTCATATTGATGTTAATGGCATCAATTAATTTATCAAATTGCTGTTGCTGAAATAACTCTTCGGCTTGGGCTTTAGTTAGTGCCTCTACGGCATAACTCGTTGATGAACTGAATAACAAACATAGTGATAGAATTAATGTTACGCGCATAGATTAGCTCCTCTTTTATTTAGAACAAGCTAATCTACGTTTGATTTTATTCAACGCTTAAAATGTAAGCAAATATACTTATCGAGCTGATAGTAATTTACTGATACCCGCTTTGGGTGTTTTACATAATTTTTGAATGAGTTTAAAAGTAGGCATATTACGCTGATAATCTTGCTCAATATCGGCCAACATAGCTAACCATAAATCAGCTGTCATTTGTGCATCCGCTAAAGCGCGGTGAAATACACCATCAGTAGCAATCTGCTTATAATCCACTAAGGCGCCTAATTTATGACTTGGAATGGTTTGATATAATCGCCGCGCTAATAGTAATGAGCAAGCAAACTCGCCCGTATAACTGCGACCAATACGGTCAAATTCAGCATCTAAAAAGCGCTTATCAAATGAGGCATTATGAGCCACTAGGTTACAGCCACCAATAAAATCAGCAAATTCATCCATCACCACACTACATGGCGCCGCATTCGCTAACATTTGATTGTTAATCCCCGTATATTGCTCAATAAAACTACTAACACGGCGACCGGGATACATCAACTGCTGATAAGTATCAATACATTGACCATCAACAATTTTCACCGCACCAATTTCAATGGCACGATCACCCTGCATTGGCGATAATCCGGTGGTTTCAAAATCGAGCACTACTACTGAATTAGCTAACATCTTTACTATGCTATGTCCTATCGAAAATAATGGCGCAGTATACCGTATAACCATTAATATCCTGCATCTTTTTACAGCTAAAAAGTTCCATCGCATAAGCTCAGAATTAACAGAATTAGCTCATGATCTCAGATTGAGAATTTACTTAATTACCTGTCATTAATAATGTGAGGTAGCTCCTAACTGTTTATTTTAAAAATCCATACAGTAAGCGCAATTTAGTGATTTTGAGGTTATCTATGAGACTTTCTACTGTAGCCATTGCGCTATGTTCAACACTTGCGTTTTCTGCTTTAGCAGCAGGGCCTGAAGGATTAAAAGTTCATTCAAGTGGTCCGCTCGGTGTCGTTGAAGTCAATCCATTTGGCTATGCACCACTTACCGCTGTAATTGATGATGCAGGTAAAAACATTAAAAATGTAACGGTGACAGTACAGGGTAAAGATAACAATGGCGTGGATATTAATTACCCGGTAAAAAACAGCACGATTGCCACTTATGGCGGTATTCCTGTATTTGGCCTATACCCAGCTTACGCCAATAAAGTCACAGTTAATTACCAACTTGACGGTAAAGCACTTTCACATACTTATAGTATTTGGACCAATGATGTTGATTTTGGCTCAAGCGGTGATACTCAATGGGCTAAAGCGCCTATCGTTAAAGTCAATAAAGTTGATGAAGCTTTTAAAGATAGACTCTATTTAGTCAACTTTTCAGGTCCGACTGCTGCTGACGCCAAAATGGCGCACAATAACCCAAGCGCACCGGCTCATTAGCTTGGGATGCAACTCCGCAAGTATTTGCCATAGATACTCAAGGAGAGATCCGTTGGTATTTAGATACTGATATTCATGACCCAAATAACTACTATAAAACCGGTTATTTAATGGGACTCCATCAAGTTAATGATGGCAAACTGATCTTTGGCCAAGGTCAATCATATTACAAGATGGATCTACTTGGCCGTACCGTTTTTGATAAACCGTTACCGGGCAACTTTATTGACTTTTCTCACGAAATCCAACAAATGCCAAACGGTAACTACCTACTACGTGTAGCTAAAAAGGATTATTTACTGCCCAACGGTAAAAAAGTAAATACGATCCGTGACCATATTATTGAAGTTGATCCAAATGGTGATGTGGTCCATGTATGGGACTTAAATACAATTTTAGACAATCACCGCGATATCACCCTAAAAGCGCTTGATATGGGCGCAGTATGTTTAAATGTGAATTTAGACGCCGCCGGTAAGCAGATGACTGCAGAAGATTTAGAAAATGCGCCTTATGGTGATATTCCTGGCGTTGGTGCGGGTCGTAACTGGGCACATGTGAACTCAATCGAATATGATGCTAAAGATGACAGTATCATCATCAGCTCGCGCCACCAGTCAGCGGTAATAAAAATAGGTCGTGATAACCAAGTAAAATGGATTCTATCTGATCCCCGAGGCTGGAAGGGTGAACTGGCTAAAAAAGTGCTTACCCCAACAGACAGTCAGGGCAATAAATTAAATTGCTATAACGGTAGTTGCTCAGGTGGATTTGATTGGACTTGGACTCAGCACACCGCCTATTTAACGCCCAAAGGCACCTTATCTGTATTTGATAACGGTGATGGCCGAGCGAACCGCCAACCGATGTTTGGTAACGAGAAATACAGCCGAGCAGTTGAATATAAGATTAACGAACAAGATTTGACGGTTAGCCAAGAGTGGGAATTTGGTAAAGATTTAGGCTGGCAGTGGTATTCACCCATTACCTCTATCGTCGAATACCAAGATGATAAAGATTCAATGATGGTGTATTCAGCGTCATCAATGATTTTCGGTGTTGGTGGTGGCCTAGGTAATCCAAAAGATACGGAAGGCGCAGGGATTGTTAAATCAAATCTAGTCGAGATGAAACACGGCAGCACCACGCCTGCTGTTGATATTGATATCGACTCCAACCGTATTGGTGGCGTCGGATATCGTGCAATTACCATAAAACCTGCCTTTTAAGTAAACAGATTAAAGCAGCATCGCTTATAAAGCGTTTGCTGCTTTCCCTCACCTGATAAAACTCAATAGCTAAAAATACTAATCCCTACTAAAATAGCAGCACAATTCATTTAGTAAGCTGCTTATGTCTGCGTTATTAACCTCTTATAAAGTATGGGATCGCCCTACTCGTATTTTCCATTGGATCAATTTTTTAAGTGTCATTAGCTTAATTTTTATTGGCTTAATTATGCTATTTAAGCCAGAACTCGGGATCAGTGGCACCCCAGCAAAAATTGCAATTAAAGCCGTGCATATTGTTATTGGTTATATTTTTGTGATTAATTTAATTGTACGTTTAGTTTGGAGTGTCGTTGGAAAAGGCTTTGCCTCATGGCGGGCAATTGTGCCGCAAAAAGGCTATTTCAAACAGTTGGCACAATTTCGTCAATTAAGTAAAACTGGAGATGAGCCACAATATCTAGGTCACAATCCTCTAGCAAAACTTGCCATGTTAGCCATCTACCTATTATTGATCACATTAGCGATTACCGGCTTAGTCCGTGCAGGTACCGATATTTATTATCCACCATTTGGTGACGCAGTACGCCATTATGTCGCTGATACTCCAGCCAATGCACCGCTGCTGCAACCATACGATAAAACTCACGTTAATCCACAACAGATGCAGCAACTTAAAGTATTTAAGAAACCATTTGGTAAAGTCCACCTATGGGCAGCCTATCTATTAATGTTTATGATTGTGTTACATATCTTTTTTGTGGTGCGCACAGAGATTAAAACTAAAGTCAGCTTAGTCAGTGCCATGATCAATGGTAATAAGATTTTGAATAAACCACCGCAAGATAAACAGTAAAAAACTCGCCATAATTCTGCTAAAATCCACCACAATAATGATGTGGTGGATTTTATGACCTTTTCTTCTTTAATGCTTAATCAGCAACTACTCGATAATATTAATCAGCTAGGCTATCAATCGCCGACGCCTATTCAAGCGCAGACTATTCCTGAAATTTTGGCGCATCATGATGTAATGGCTGGCGCTCAAACAGGTACAGGTAAAACAGCGGCATTTAGCTTGCCTATCCTGCATCATCTGCTTGAACAAGCACCACAAGACAAACCACAGCCCCAAGCACTTATTTTGGTGCCGACCCGAGAACTGGCTGAACAAGTGCATGCCAATATTGCCAGTTACTGTGTTAATACCCCAATTAAAACGGCAATGGTTTATGGCGGTGTCAGTATTTCGGCTCAAGTTACCCGCTTAAAAACGGGAGTAGATCTCATTGTCGCCACTCCGGGACGGTTATTAGATCATTTGCGCCACCGCGTAATTAATTTAAAACACGTACAATATTTAGTATTCGATGAGGCTGATCGTATGCTTGATATGGGGTTTATGGATGAAATTAAGGCCATCTTAAAACTATTACCTAAAGCGCGCCAAACACTCCTGTTTTCAGCAACATTTAACGATACACTATTTAATTTAAGTAAACGTTTACTCAATCAACCTAAATTGATTGAAGTTGATCAACGTAATACGGCAGCAGCAGATATTGAACAACTTTTTTATGCGGTAGATACCAATAAAAAATCTGCACTTATTGCCCATTTAATTAAACATAAACCGATTGAGCAAACATTAATTTTTAGCCGTACTAAACAAGGCGCAGATGAAATAGCAAAACAATTGCAGCAGGCACAAATCAATGCCAAAGCGTTTCATAGCGATTACTCTCAAGCAGTACGCGCATCTTTACTCGATGAGTTTAAACAAGGCAAAATTCAAGCATTAGTCGCAACTGACGTGGCTGCACGCGGCATTGATATTAAAGCGCTTAATTACGTTATCAATTATGAGCTACCTTTTGTATGTGAAGATTATATTCACCGCATTGGCCGTACAGGTCGTGCTGGCAATAAAGGAACAGCAATAACACTCTTTAGTAATGATGATGCCCGTTTATTAGAATCATTAGAGGTTTTACTCGATAAACGCCTACCGCAGCAGTGGTATCCAGGCTTTGAACCTGACTTAAGTTTATTTGAAGAAACGCCAAGACGAAATAAAAAAGGCGCTCAAAAACAAAGAGCAAGACAACGAGCGCTACAAGCATCAAAAAGAAAATAAACTATAATATGCCCTAATTAGGCATATTTATTTTTATATCTTCTACAAAATAATGACCTAGAGTGACGATTAATATAGATTAAACTAATGTAATTTATATAGGTTGGGCGTATACGCATGTCACTATCTTTAATACAAAAACAGCAACAAATAGAGAACAAGCTAAAGTTATTGTCCAATCGCGTTAAGCAAAATTTGAACAACATCGAACCACCGAGCTACGTGCTTGATATTATGAATGAAATATCTGACATCTCAGCATTAATGGCACAGCAAACTGCTGATTTACAAATGCTGGATCATACCGATATAGCACATCAACCGAACCATTTTGATCTGAATTTTCAAGATTTTTGTAGATTGATCGTGTGGCAAAATAATTTAGCAATTCGACACCATTTAAGTCATGTCTTACTTGTTTGTATATTAAATAATAATACAAACATAAGTGATTCTACCAAATCAATCGTTCAACACCAGATAAAGAATCAATTGCGAGATACTGACTTATGTACCCAGATTATTGATACAAGTTTATATGTACTTCTGCCTCTCACTAATGAATTACAGGCAAATAATGTACATCAAAAAATCATTAATTTGAAAAACGAACAACAGCAACCCCTACTATATAGTTGCCGATTATTTACGCTACCAACCAATATTGATATCAATATTGAACAATGGTTACATGACAAAAGTATCATCACTCTAGCGACCCGCTAAAAATAAAAATGCCGCAATATTTGCGGCATTTAATATTCAAGCAATGCTTAAGCTTCGCTAGTACGTACCATCTTAGCTAAATAAAAACCATCAAAGCCAGAGTTTGCAGGCGTAATGGTTTCATCTTCAAGTAGAGTGAAATGTGGATTAGCGGCTAAAAACTTATCAATTTGCTGACGGTTCTCGCACGGCATAATCGAACAAGTTGCGTATACTAAAATTCCATCAACTTTAACCATACGGCTATAGCTCTGTAGAATTTGCTCTTGTAATGCCATCAACACAGGTAAACGTTCAGCGGTATCACGCCATTTAGAATCAGGATTACGCTTTAATACCCCTAAACCAGAACAAGGTACATCAAGTAACACGCGGTCAGCAGTTAATTTTAAGCGTTTAATCGTCTTACTGCTGGCAATAATACGTGTTTCAACGTTATGAGCCGCGGCGCGGCGAGCACGTTGTTTAAGGTTATCCAGTTTCCACTGTTCAACGTCCATCGCTAATAAGCGACCTTTACCCTGCATTTGTGCGGCAATATGTAACGTTTTACCACCAGCACCTGCACAAGCATCAACAACGCGCATGCCCGGCTTAGCATCAAGTGCTGCAGCGACTTTTTGAGAGCCAGCATCTTGTTGCTCAAATAAACCGTCTTGGAAACACTGAGTTCGGAATAATGCTGAATCAGAAGTCACTTCTAACGCGCTTTCAACGCCCTCTACAACTTCGGTTATAACACCTTCTTTGGCTAATTTGGCTTGTAATTGTTCACGGTCACATTTTAATGTGTTGACACGAATGTAGCGTTTAGGTGCAGCCGTTAACGCAGCGCGTTCAGCAGGCCATGCATCACCTAACTGCTCAAGTCCCATATCTTCCAACCATTGCGGGCAACCATCCCACAACACAGGGTTAGCTTTCGCTTGTTCAATACGGTCATTTAGCTTTGCTTCATCCATTTGTAACGAATACGCCATTTTAGGCAATGGTAATTGATGAAATAGATGCCACGCATTAAGTAAACGAGAACCTTCACGTTCCATCAACTCAGGTGATGTATCAGCTACATAACAATATAAATTTAAGCGACGTAAAATATCACCCACTACAAAGGTAATACGAGCTTGCTCTGCAGGCAGTAATTTTAAGCCTGAAAATTCAAGAGAATAAGCACGATCAAGTGGCTTACTTTCGGCCAAAACGCGGGTTAAAACATTGATAACCAGTTCAGATGAACTGCCAGAAAGAGAAGTTTGTAGCATGTGGGCACCGTAAGCGATAAAAAACCGACGGATCATAGGGGAAATTAGCTAATCTTGCAAATAATACCCATGGTATAAGCAAGCAATAATGACATTCTACTGTCGTAAATTTATATCATTGATTCTATGCATCATTAAAATGTGATTTCCACCCTCAAAATAGACACTATTCATTAACATTAAAATCCTTTATCTTGAGTTATTCATTAACGAATAAACGGTCTTATTATGACTCGACCATTAACTATTGTTGCCCAAATCATTGCCCATCAAGACAGTATTGATATTGTAAAATCTGCTCTACAAAACTTAATTGCAGCGACCTTAAATGAGCAAGGTTGCTTGCAATATGACTTACATCAAGACAATGACAATCCGGCAATATTCTTATTTTTTGAGAATTGGCAAACGAGAGAGTTATGGCAACAACATATGGCAAGCGAACATATTGCCCAATACCTTAGCGTTACCGAAGGCAAAGTTGCTTCATTTACTGTTAATGAGATGAGCCAAATTTAAATAGGGAGCCATCATTGCAAAATATTGAACAGATTTTGCTCTTTATTATTGAAATAGAGCAACTTAAAGACATATTGAGGAAATCTAGGCCTGTAGGATTAAAACGGTATGAAAATTCTGCCGAACATAGCTGGCATGTCGCGTTGAGTGCAATGCTTCTCAAAGAATATTCAAACTCCCCTATCAATATTGAACACGTTATAAAAATGCTGCTTATACACGATTTAGGTGAAATAGATGCTGGTGATAAAATTATTTATGATCGTAATTGTCCACAACAAATAGGCAGTGAACGTGTAAGTGTCGAACGTTTATTTGCCATACTGCCAGAGAAAATGGCAACGCAATATATATCACTTTGGCATGAATTTGAGGCAGGTAAAACCAATGAGGCTAAATTTGCCAAAGCCATTGACCGTGTGCCGCCTTTGTTACATAACCTCCATGATAATGGTCATAGTTGGCAAAAACATGGCATCGACAAACAGCAGGTATACGAACTAAATGGTAAAGCGATTAGTAATGGCAGTGAATCGTTATGGGCTGCAATCAGGCAAAAATTAGACCAAGCGGTTAAAGATGGGATTTTACGATAAGAAACACCACTAAGGAGATGGTTATTTTGAACTCATATATTCTTATTCTGCGCTTATCGCCACGCTTTGGGTAACTGTTAGCGTCGCTTTCACCGCGAGTCAATACTCTGGATATAATCACAGTACACAATTTTGCAGTGAACTGGGCGCAAGTGGCAGCCCAACTGAAACACTGAGTCCTCCTATCAATAACTATCCACTTGCCATATTATTTTGTCTTTTCGGTTTTTATTTAATTCAGCATAATCAGACATCAATAGCGATCATTTTTATTGGTATATTGATCATTATTCATGGTGTAGGCACATTGGTAGCAGGCTACTTTCCCATGGACAAAGACCCTTATACCAAATCACCAAGTGTTAATTGTAAAATACATTCTTGGGCTGGATTTATTATGTTGTTATCCCTATTACGGCACTATTTGTTAGCTCATTTTCATTAATATTTAAATTTTTCTCATTAATCAGCTTATTAGCATCAATCTATTTTATGTATACACTTGCTCAAGCTTTTAAAAATAAAACTAACGCTGGTACCCATCAAAGAATCGGTTATGGGCTGCAATTATTATGGTTATGTTGTTTGAATATCCTAGTCAATAATTAGAGAGTGATAATGAACAATCGTATTGGTACTTATCTATTGATACTTGCAGCCGCCATCAGTATTGTAACCGCCATGACCCACCTTTCTTGTTTGATCCTTGGCCCACAATGTTATGCAGCTCAAAGGCGCCTACAGTAATCATAACTTCTGCGCAAAATGGCACAATGTTCGCGCCTATTGCCAATATTATGATTTCTAGCCTCTTTAATTATATGTGGCATATATGCACTATCTGCTGCAAAAGTTATCCGCACATGACCTTGGTTAACATGGGTGGTTTATCTCATTTCTGCACTTTGTATTATTAGAGGCTTACTTGGTATACAACTTTGGATACGTCATCCCCACTTCATGGATCTAGTTGCCATCTCAGTGAGTTTTGCTTGGTTAATTTCGGGCTTACTTTTTTTAATGGGTTACCGTTTAAAAAATAATTGACCATTAACTAAACTTATCGCAGTACAACTGATGTTAATCAATAACACCCTCTACGATATTTCAATAACACCTCGAAGCCATTGCGCTAACTAAGGTTTACAGCCATTATCATCACAACTTGGATTCAATGGTTCAGTATTTGCGGCAGAGTCAACGACTACCTTATTGCTGTTGGAGTGTTCATTTAGTAATTCACTAATCGCATGCGCTAACACCATATCATCCAAATGACCAAAATGCTGCATCCTCCGATGCCCATTAGTATCAATCAAAAGCAGTGTTGGTGTGCCTTGAAATTGATACTCTTGCATGGTTTTTGGAATAAAGCTCGCTTCAGAAGACTCATCAATAGCCACGGCAAAGTTTATCTTATATTCATATAAAAATGCCTTTAAAGCCTCGGTTTGCATCGCTTGGTGGTGCTCAAACACTGAATGCAAACCTATCACCTTAACATTTTCATGAGCGAAAACCTGCGCTACCTTTTTAGCTTGCGGCATACTATGTGACACACAGGCAGGACACAGCATTTGAAATACAAACACCACCACTACTTGCCCTTGCAACTCCGCTAAACTTAGTTTTGTCTCAGTATTAAGCCATTCACTAACATATAGATTAGGGCTTTTCCCAAAATCAGTTAATTTCATTATTTGCTCTCCTTTGGATCAGCTCTGCCTGGAAGGCTTAAATCACCCGAGGCAACATCAAAAACATTGGTGACACAAAATAGCGGCGCATGTAGATTCGCACTGACTCTTAGTCCTGCCGTTACGCCATCATAATGAATTACTTGATCGGTTTGTACTGAGTCAAATGGCACTTTTACCTCAACGGTTTCACCAGTCAAGATAGGTTGCCAGCCCGGACTATCCAGTAAAATAGGTAATCCTGGCCACGTTTTAGGTAAACGCGGTTTCGCGCCTTTAGGAATATCTTTAACCGTTAAAGCACCTTTACCACAACGCTCATCTGGCACCAACACCACCCAGTGGCTGTGCCAAACATTACCATCATTATTGGTATTATTATCGCCATTTTCATCAAACAATGGCGTGTCATCAAAATCAGGATGAGTCGCCACCGCCAGCGCTAAGATCCCCGCCTTTCGTTCAAAGCCCACATCAAAGCTATCAATGTTAGTGGGCCATACATAAGCATATGCTTTGGCGCCAGCGAGTTTCCCCGATGCAGTTGGCTTAAGCCCCCCGCCTTACCCGATACCGCCATATGGAAAGTGGCCACATTATCTTTCATGACCACTTTTGCATGAACAATATCAAATTCAGGTTGGATGTGAGTTTGTGATATAGCTTGAATACCGCCTTGATGCTTAGCATCTGCAAAACTGGTTTGCTGATAACTGACTAACAATAGCGTCAGTATTATCGATACCATATTAATTTTCATAGTTCGCTCCAATTAGTTTCGAGTCAATACTATGTATACGGTTATTTTTTGAACTTGTCAAATTAGTGTTGATTCGATACTATTCAGCTATGAATAAGAATATAATTGAACTTCAAACGCTACTTGAGCGAACGTCGAGCCTAATTAGGGCTGAGAATAGACAGGCATTACAACAACATGGCTTACTTTCAGTGCAGCTAGAAGCACTCTATTATTTAAGCCAATGTAATCGTTATTCGGATACGCCCATGGCAGTAACCGAATATTTAGGCCAAACCAAAGGCACTGTATCGCAAACCTTAAAGGTACTTGAGAAAAAACAACTTATCGTTAAACACAAAGATACTCATGACAAAAGAATTGCGCATATCCAAGTCACTACAGCGGGTGAGTCTTTGGTAAAACAACTGATGCCATCAAAATTGATGACCAGTATTGGCAACACTGACGTATCGCCTATCATTACCCAATTAAGCAACTTATTAGTACAGTTACAACATCAACATGGCAGTAAAATGTTTGGTCAATGTCTAAATTGCCAATATAACCAAACGATTGACCAAACACACTACCATTGCCAATTAACTAATGAGCTATTGCTTAAAGAAGAGACATTATTAATTTGTCGTGAGTTTACTGAGAAATAGACTTATCGATGCTTGGTTTTTGTTTACACATCACATCAACATCTTTGGTTAGCCATAACGCTTTTATCTAGGTAACAAAAAGGAGAACCTAAGTTCTCCTTTTTAATGCACACCAGTAATTATTGGCGAGTTAAGCTTATTTTGTGGCTACCTTGGCTGTTATGCTTCAGCCATAGTCGCTGAGTTTGATAACCGGGCGCAGAAATTTCAACATCATAATTGCTTGGAGGCAACATCATTCCCGCCTTATAACTCGGCTTAATATTCATAATCCTAACTTTGGCATTGGCCACATTAGTATCCACAGTAAACGGTAATAACTTAATGGTGCCTTGCTCATTCAGAATATCAGATTTAGCAATTTTTAATGCTTCATGGCTGATTGGTGGATTTAACTCCGCCATCACCACTTTATCAAATTCATTAATTGGTGCTTCCAACACTTGCTTAAATAACTGAGTGATCCCAAGTTGATTATCAATCGCATAACCAATCGGCTGCACTAATGGCTGGGTATGAATCACCCAAGTTAATGCATATGACACTACAGGTGAGCTATTTTCAGACACCTTGTCAAAGAAGTAACCCGTAGTACTTGTCTCTTCGGTAAATTTTGAATTAAGCACCGTCACGGGCACTAATAGCACTGCAATAATCAAGCCAAATGACACTGCGCCATTGAGCCACTTGTGAGAATGGCTTTCGCTCGGCTTAACCACTTGCCAAAACTTTATCGGCAATTTAAGCGCAGTTAAAATCACAAGTAATAGCGAAATCGACATCGAGATTGGCGGTACCAATACTGATCGTAAAGCTGACTTACCATCTTCAGCTAACGGGCCACCATCAGCAAATTGCGCGAGTGAAGCATCAAGGTAGGCTAACCAATAATCACGCTCTTTATTAATATTAGGCACTATCACATGTTGATAAAACTGCTTATTATTCCACGTTGCCAAAACTGGATTAACATAATAACGCTCGCCCATTTTCGCTTTAATACGATTTTGAATGCTATCCAAACGTTGAAATTGATTAAAATTCAAATTGGGTTTAGCCACTAATCCTTGTGCAGCAGTTTGTTGTTGCCACTGACGATTAGCCTCTTTTCTGACTTTTGTTGCAACGGCCTTTTCAAACTGGTTATAGTCAGTTATATGCCAACTTTTACCCAGAATAATATCTTTTTGAGCCAAACTTTTTCGCACTTTAGCACTGGTCACCTCATGGTGTCTAAAAGCTAGCATGCTGTTAATACCCATTGGGTAACCCGTTTCACGCTTAAATTGCGCTTGATACAAGGCTAAAATTTTAGGCGTATAGTGACTCACCTTATTGGTAAACACCATCTTAACCACTTGCTCACCCGCATCACCTGCGGCAATTTCAATTCCTGCAAGCAACGCTGATAAACCTAAAGTTAAAATCGATTCTTTAATCGATGTTTCACCGCGAATACGCCCCTCTTCACGGATCAACCAAAAATCCATTGGTTTAAACGGTAAGTCATAGCGCTTCAATATTCTTGCGTAATCTTCTTCAACATTACGAATACAACTGCGTAAACGTTCTGGATTGCCTCTTTGCTTACTGGTTTTTTGGTAACGATCGATACATCTATTTTTGTCTTCAAATGCATCGTAAATCTGAGGTGCAATTTTTTGTGCGCGGCTTTCAGCACGAGCTAAATATGATTTTTCAGCTTGCTGATATTTTTTCCAACCACTGGCAATTTCATTTTCAACTTGCTGCCAAGCTTTATCTGCTCGGCTAGGTGATGATGCAATAGCTGCATTATACTTTTTTACGCCGCCTTGATATTGCGTCCAAGCTTCATTGACTTGATCTCTTAATTGCTGATATTGCGCATAGTGTTTTGGGAACTCCAACCCTGCACGGTTAGTAATATAATTACCTACAATCGCTTGCTGCTGTTTTTCAACATGGTCAATAAACTCAGAGTTGGCATACACTAAACCACCCATCAGCGCCAAAAAGGTCATCTCAGCAGGCAAAGCGGCATGAGCAGAATTGTATGGTAAACCACTAATCTTAACCGCGTTGATTGCCAGACCAGAGCGTAACATGGATGCAAAAAATGCTTCTTGTCGCTGCGTTGGTGTACTTGGATCAACCAATAATTTATCAACTAATAATTTCTGGCCAAAAAACACCGTTGGCCACACTAAAGCCACAATTAATAATGAACACATAAATGTACGCAATTTGGTGCGTACTAATGCGCCCTTAAGCAACATGTCCAACACTAATAAACTGACACCGATACCTGAAATGGTACGGCCAAATAGCTCAACTAAATGTAACTCTTCATGGCTACTACCACCACCACCGGCGACGCTAACTAATTTGGCATTAAATACTGCCTCGGGTATTAAATATACTGCTGATAAGATAAATAAAATCAGCGTAATATATTTAGGGCGCAACTTTTGTAACGGCCGTACGGGTGCCGCTGAATTTTCAGTAGGTTCCATCATGTTTCCTATTGTTTCACTGGCAAGGTAATTTCAACTGGGGCAAGTAACACATCAAAGGTTTCATCTTCTGCAACCACAGGGACACTTGGCTGCTTTATCGCAACAGGCTTAACTTTAGCTTTAGGCTTGCTATGAGTACGTGCAGCATGAAGACGTTTAATTTTGCCAGAAATAGTGATATATGAGCCAGATAATACATAATCCACTTGATCAACCAAGCGGCTAAAATCGGCATCATTAGGCAATTGATCAACTAATTTACCCGGGTTATAAATGGAATCACTCTGTTGAGGCGCATCTTTAATTAAACTTGGCGCTAACTGGCTACAAATCTGATATTTAGAGGTGTCCATAATCGCTTCATCAGGTAGCTGTCTGCCCATACGTTTTAACGCGACTAATTGTTGCTGATGGTAATCAGTACCATTAATGGTATAAGTTGCTACTCGTTTTAGACCTGCCGCTTTAGCACGTTGATAAATGGATGGGTGACGAACAAAATTACGAATATCGACATGTAAACCACTGTTTGTGCCCAGCTTTTGACGTACAGTTACCGCACTATATTTTTTAGAAGCTTGACGGCTACGATAACGACTTTCATAGCCCATTGCCCGTTCAATATCATATCTATGAGCACGGTAAGATGCGTCTGACGCAGCAGCTTTACGCATATCTCGTTTAAGAATGGCAATAGATTCTGAATCAGCATCCCATGCATAACCTAAATAAATATAGGGATTAACTTCCCGCATCTTGACTAAAGCATCCATGTTCATGGATGAATAGAAATATTGAGAGGGTGCAAGATATGAACGAACCATTTGATCTAAATGATACATCTCAGTCACGCTTGCATCTGACTTTAATTCGATATTAATCGGTTGCATTAAGCCAGCACTATCTCGCCATGCCTTTAATACATCATCTACAAATGGGGCACGTTGATTGGTTAAATCACCATTTTTATCGCGTAATCTCAATGTTGCCCAATCTTTGGCTTTCATTTTTGAAACCCGATATCGCTTCCCATCAACACGGGCAACCGTACGCCCAGTTTCAGGATCATGCATCACGACCCAATAGCCATCTCGAGTTAACATCACATCGGTTTCTGCGCCATCAAAATTACTTAATGCCGCGTAAATAAAGGCGTTAGGAGAGTTTTCAGGTTGGTCGACTTGACCACGATGTGCAACCACATCAATTGGACACTTACCTTGAATAAAGTCTAAATTGCCACCAATCGTCAAATATAAATTACGTTTATTTAACGCACGTTGATGATCTAATAAATAAGCTCTTTTCTGTGGAGTTTCAGCAAATTTTAATGCTAATGGCGGCAAATTTGCTAACTCTGGAATATATTTACTTTCAGCAGCCTGTTTAGGTGTCGACTGACAACCTGCAAGTGCAAAAATCACCAATAAATTACAGCCAACAAACAAAGATTTGAAGTTATAACAACGCTTCACTAATTCATAATCCCTAATGTAAATTAACGCTAGAGGTTAGTACAAAATATGACTAACCCTATCTTTTATAATTAAAATATCCTTATTTTCTCATTTTTAAAGGGGTCTATGTCAGTGATCTAGATTAAACTTATCAAAAATAGATCCACTAATTCAGCGATCCATAAACTAATACGGTAAAAAAATGAACTATTGGTTATTTAAATCTGAACCTGATGAAATCAGCATTGATGATTTACAACAAAAAGATATTGAAGCTTGGACAGGAATTCGTAATTATCAAGCTCGAAATTTTATCCGAGATAAAATAAAAATAGGAGATCAACTCTTCTTCTATCACTCAAGCTGTAAAGTGCCTGCAATTGTCGGTAGCGCAACCGTTGTTAGCGATAGCTATATCGATCCTAGTGCATTTGATCTCAATTCAGCTTATGTTGACCCCAAATCAGATCCCAATAAACCACGTTGGTATGCCGTTGATATCAAATTTACTCAAAAATTTGTCAAACCTTTAACGTTGGCGAAAATAAAAACCGATCCTAAGCTCAGCACTATGTATTTAGTCGAAAAAGGTAGTCGCTTAAGTGTACAACCTGTTACTACCGATGAATGGCAATATATTAGCCAACTATGCCAATAAATATCGCTATAAAAATGCCGCATAATGCGGCATTTATGATGGACATATATACGGATTAGCGACCGTCAATCATACGGCCAATACCACCTAAAATTGAACCTTCTCCACGATCACTGCCGCCCACACTTGGCGCATGAGCTATGACACGATCGGCCATACGAGAAAATGGCAAACTTTGTAACCACACATGCCCATGACCAGAAAGCGTCGCAAGAAACATGCCTTCACCACCAAAAACCATCGATTTAAGTGAGCCGGCACGAGCGATATCATAATCAATACCATCAGTGAAGCCGACTAAACAGCCAGTATCAACACGTAGTGTCTCACCTTTTAACTCTTTTTTAATCAAGGTGCCGCCAGCATGAATAAACACCATACCATCACCTTTTAAACGCTGCAGAATAAAGCCCTCACCGCCAAAAAAGCCTGTACCCAGTTTGCGATGAAACGCCATGGTCACTTCTGTCCCTAAGGCCGCAGCGAGAAAACTGTCTTTCTGGCAGGTAATTTGCTCACCATATTGGGATAAATCTAGCGCCAGCAGAGTGCCCGGATAAGGCGCTGCAAATGCAACTCGACTTTTACCCATGCCCTGATTAGTAAAGTGGGTCATAAAAATGCTTTCGCCACTAATAGCCCGTTTACCCGCACTCATTAATTTTGAAAAGAAACCACTTTCAGGTTGTGAGCCATCCCCCATACGCGCTTCAAACTCAATTCCCGTTTCCATGTAAGCCATGGCACCAGCTTCAGCAATAACAGTTTCTTGCGGATCTAATTCCACCTCCACCAATGGCATACTATTACCGATAATCTCATAATCAACTTCATGGCAGCGCATAATCTTATCCTTTCTTATATTTAATGAGTTTAGATTACGGCTAAACTCATTTTGATACAAACTGATACTGTAATGTTTTGTGATAAGTATACCCAAGCTATTTGAAGTTGCAGGATTCAGTGGGAGTTTAACGTATTTTAGACAAGGCATTGATTGAAGTTAATGGTTACTCCCTTATCAAAATCAATAACGCAGCATAAAAAGCGTTAAAACCCATCCAAGAAAGCTTTAAGCAAGCCCAATTCGTTGTTACATCGACTTAAAAGGGAATTACCATTCCAGCATAGATGTGCCTAGAACTGAACTTGCTTAAAGCTTCTGAAAATAGCAACTTCAGGTAGTTTGGGTATATAATTAACCAAGCTCGGCACTCAGATGCTGCATCTTTTCAAACTCATCCATAATGATCTCGGTAAACAGCTGCCCAGCTTTACCTAATGGCCGTTCTAAATTAGAAACTAACTGTGGAATAAATCGTGATAAGTTACCACCAATAAAGTCGATTTTTTGTAGCGTACCAGCGGCAATCTCATTTGGAATAACAAAGTCAGGCATCCAACCATAACCAAGCCCCATTAATAAGGCGCTCTTCTTCATTGAAAATCCCGACAAATAAAACACCTTCTCACCATGAAACTGCATTTCATCTTGGTAACTTGGTTCAGGCGCGGAATCTTGAATAGTCAGTTCGACATATTGCTGCATTTGATCAAGCCTTATCTGCTGCATTTGCGCTAATGGATGACTTGGTGCAGCGACTAACATACAGGTAATTTCTGGTAAAGCTTGTTGATGATAACTCGGCCCTGCAAGATAATCTTTAACCAACATGATATCGGCTTTATCTTGCTCAAATCGATACTGTACCCCAGTCAAAAACTCGACTTTTAATTGAATTTTAGTGGGTAAATTCAGCTCAGCCATGCGTTTAAGCGCACTTAAAATGGGTTCCATTGGCAATGCGCCATCAATGACTAACTCCAACTTCGGCTCCCAACCTTGGCTAAAACGCTGGGCTAAATGCTCAATATTTGCCATATGCTGCAGCAGCTTTTGTCCTTCAGCCATAATCACCTTACCTTCTGCGGTAAGTTCTGCGCGATAGCCTTCACGACTAAATAGTGAAACACCTAAATGTTGCTCTAATTTTTTTATTTGGTAACTGATTGCTGATTGCGCTTTATGTAAACGTTCAGCCGCCTTAGCAAAGCTTCCCTCCTCCACTAACACTTGAAGCAACTGAAAACTATCAATATCTATTCGCATCTAGACTCCGTAACGCTATCTATACAATCTAAAAAATTGAACATCTTAAGGTAATTATTATTCTTTTTTTTATTAAAGTGAACCACTAAATTGATATTATATTCACATAACAATAACAGTCAGTTGTCATAGAGGACATGCCGATATGCCTTTTTATGTTAAGCAAGGCCAAGTTCCACATAAGCGTCATATCACTTTTGCCAAGGATAATGGCGAACTTTATCGTGAAGAACTGTTTTCAACCCACGGTTTTTCAAATATTTATTCCAATAAATATCACCATAACATGCCGACTAAAGTGTTGTCTGTCGAAGCAGTCAATGTTGAACACGGTAATAAATGGCAAGACACTCTGATCCAAAACTATAAAATCGATTCCCGTTTAGCCGATAAATCAGGACACTTTTTTTCAAGCCGAAATCAAATCTTTTACAATAACGATGTCGCCATGTATACCGCTAAGGTAACTGAAGATACCGACTTGTTTTATCGTAACGCTTATAGTGATGAGATTGTTTTTGTGCATCAAGGCCAAGGAACATTACTCAGCGAATACGGTAAACTTGATGTCAGGCAATGGGATTATTTAGTGATCCCAAGAGGCACCACCTACCAACTTAAATTTGATCAATATGATGATGTCAGACTATTTGTCATAGAAGCCAACTCTATGGTGGAGATCCCGAAGCATTTCCGTAACGAATATGGCCAACTGCTTGAGTCAGCGCCCTATTGCGAACGAGATATTCGTACCCCTGAACTCGCAGATGCCATTGTAGAAAAAGGACAATTCCAACTTTACAGTAAATATGGTGAACGTTATCAAATCAGCCAATTAGAATGGCATCCATTTGATTTAGCAGGGTGGGACGGTTTTGTGTACCCATGGGCGATTAATATTCAAGATTACGCCCCTAAAGTAGGCCAAATTCACTTACCACCATCAGAGCATCTTATTTTTACCGCCCATAACTTCGTGATATGCAATTTTGTACCGCGCCTATATGACTTCCATCCACAAGCTATTCCTGCTCCTTATTACCATAGCAATATTGACAGTGATGAAGTGCTCTATTACGTAGATGGCGACTTTATGAGTCGTACAGGCATTGAAGCTGGCTATATGACCTTACATCAAAAAGGCGTACCACATGGCCCTCAACCGGGAAAAACCGAAGCATCAATAGGTAAAACAGAAACTTATGAGTATGCAGTAATGGTTGATACTTTTGCACCATTACACCTCACTGAACATGTGCGGCAATGCATGAGCAAAGATTACAACAGTTCATGGTTAGAAAAATAATCTTATACCAACGAGCACAAACACATTTTATAAGCAGATAACGGAATACTGCTTAAATTAGAGAGGACGACAACATGGCAGATACACAAAATCCATTAGGGTTAACCGGTATTGAATTTACGGAGTTTGCAAGCCCTAATGCCAACTTTATGCATGATGTATTTATCGATTTCGGTTTTTCATTACTGAAAAAAGCTAAAGATAAAGAGATTCTCTACTACAAACAAAACGGCATTAACTTTCTGTTGAATAAAGAGCGTCAGGGATTTTCAGCTGAGTTTGCCAAAAGCCACGGCCCAGCCATTACCTCTATGGGCTGGCGCGTCGAAAACGCAGATTTTGCCTTTAAAACCGCGGTTGAACGTGGTGCTAAACCTGCGCCAGATACAGCAAAAGATCTGCCTTATCCTGCAATTTATGGCATTGGTGATAGTCTAATTTACTTTATCGATACTTATGGTGATAACAACAATATCTACCTTAATGATTTCGAAGATTTAGCCCATCCAGTCATAACTCAAGATAAAGGTTTCTTAGAGGTCGACCACCTTACTAATAATGTCTACAAAGGCACCATGGAACACTGGGCTAACTTCTACAAAGATATCTTTGGCTTTACCGAAGTGCGTTACTTTGACATAAGTGGCGTACAAACCGCCCTAATCTCTTATGCTCTGCGTTCACCAGACGGCAGCTTCTGTATTCCAATCAATGAAGGTAAAGGCAACAACAATAACCAAATCGATGAATACCTTAATGAATATAATGGCCCGGGCGTACAACATTTAGCCTTTAGAAGCCGTGATATTGTCGCCTCATTAGATGCAATGGAAGGTACTAGCGTACAAACCTTAGATATTATTCCTGAGTACTATGACACTATCTTTGATAAGTTACCTCAAGTAACTGAGGATAGAGAAAAAATCAAACATCATCAGATCCTAGTCGATGGTGATGAAAATGGTTATTTACTGCAAATCTTTACTAAAAATCTATTTGGCCCAATTTTTATTGAGATCATCCAACGTAAGAATAATTTAGGTTTTGGCGAAGGCAATTTTACCGCACTATTTGAATCAATCGAACGCGATCAGATGAAACGCGGCGTCTTGTAATCACACTCAGGTTATACCTAAAATCGCCCGTTAATAAACGGGCACTTTCTTATGTGGCTTTATAATAAAGTAATCAGAATGATTATCGCTTAATTATAGCAATTTAATTGATGTCACTAAGCAATCAAAAACATAAAAAAACCAGTGCCTATCTGCACTGGTTTTTTATTAGTTATCCAATTTTATAACTCTGTACTGTTATGGAAAACTTTCCAGCCCTTAGCTTTAACTTCATTAATTAAAGTCGTATCTGTAGGAGCTACTGGTTGGAAGAATGTAACCTCACCATTATTAACACTTGAAGTTTTTATCGACTCAAGTAAATTACTCATGGATACTTGATCAATCATTTCAACCCGAACAAATTGCACATTTGACCAAGTGACCGCTTGTGACATAGTCGCAATGCCGCCATTAACACCATCTTTATTACCATAAAAATAGATATGTTTGGCATTAAAACCTACCTTGGCAAGATCAACAGTTGCTTTATTTCCGGCTCCAAAGATACGCCATAAGTTACTGGCATTCTTACCTTGCTCATTAAAGCTACCAGTAAGATTACCTGCTGGATCATTCAACTCAATACTAAACTGATATGATGGATCGGCAGTAATATCTTCCGCGGGTCCTGTTACAAGGGTATTTGAAGTTGTAATTACTAATTCACGCGTAGCTGCTGATAGCTCTAAAGTGGTTGCTGTATATGACGAATTACTATGATTGGTATTAAAGTAAAAATTTTCAGTCGCTCTGGGACCATTAGTACCCGTAGCGTGAATCTCGCCTTGGGTTAATATATGAAAGGTTCTCATATTTTGTTTATTACTAATCGTCATATTATCGGCATTACCATAAATATTGGCATACTGGCCATTAGAGATGCCATGAATATAGAAATGAGTGACACTAGGTCCCGCACTTAACACCTGTCCGATATCTCCTGAGGGAATTACCGCACCATCAAGTTGGAATCGATCAGTCGGCTGGATCCAAGTCGACCAATCATAATTATTCCAGTCACCCGTAATTTCACCTAATGAGCTAGAACTTAATCTTAAATAAACACTGCCACCTAATTCAGGATTAGGCTCACTACCAAAACCAGCAGGGATATCTTCAATTAAGCCCGTTCCAACAGCACCGCCTGTAATATTTAACTGTCTAATAATTGTTCTTGGCAAATTAGCCATATGATAAGAAAAATTCTCATTATTTGGTGATTTAGGCGCTGTTGTTAAATTGGTCAATACCGCATTTTGTGGTAACTCAGCTGCAGTGCCAATTAATGAAACATTTGCAAACATACGTATTAACTGCATTTGTTCACCAATCGCGCTTACATTCAATGTTTCACTGCCTAACACCCTCATTGTTGTCGCAGTTACGGCAATCTTATCCAGTGAGCCTGATGTATATGAGGTATTAGTATAATAATCGCCAGTCACAGGCGCTTTTAGCTGTGATGCGTCGCCATCTATAGAAATATTTGTTTGCAGGTATATATCGCCGCCCACTAACGGTAATTGATTTAGCTGGCTAATATCTCCTGTCCAGTTATGTCTTAATTCTAAATCTTCTAATTGACTTGGATTACAAGCGTCCCAAGTAAACACCACATCACCTTGATAGTCATTATTATATAAATGGACGGCTGTCCCCGTATTCCATACTTGGCTATTACCATCACCCCAATCAATCGTAATATCAGACCCCGATATTAACTTCGCCTTAAAGTCAGCACGTTTTGGGGTAAACAGTGTTGTATCGACGGCTATTGCCGCGCGGCCAAAGGTACCCGGAATACAGCTAGGGGTCACATGCAGATCGGCATTGGCCACATAACCGTTATACCAAGCAGAAATCACCGTGCTACCTTCCAGCTCCGTTTGTGCTTGCCCTTCAGCCACTAATACCGATGCCACTTCTGGCATACTTGAGCCCCACTGCGCCACATCTGCTAATGGAACCGGATACAAATTATGATCTGAATATGCACCAACCAGCTGATACTGAACGCTAGTACCTGCTGGTGTGGTGTATGGATTCGGGCTTAAATAGATATCCCATAAATCCAAGTCACTGACTCGTAAATCATCTGTGGCATTGTGGGTTTGATCTGTTACATATTGCGCTTGAATGGCTAACTCACCAGCCGCTAAGCCCAGTACATTACCGTCATTATTAATGGTCACTAAGCCATTAACAGAGGCACTCCATGTCACTTCACTGGCATTAATTGGCCGCTCAATACCATCTGAATATTGACCATACACCAAATAGTTCACCGATAAATCAACCGGCAACACCTCATCAAACTTGACATCTTCTGGTGCGATACGAATGCTCTCTAAGGTCACATTATTGACTTTAAAGTTAGCGGTATCGCTTAACGCTGCAAAGTTAGCGGTTAACACTAATTCGCTGTTTTGTTTGTTGTTCGCGGTCACGAGACCGTTATCACCTAAACTGCCGACTGTCGCATCATCGATGCTCCATGTGGCTTGATGACTGACATCGATATCTCGATCACCATTACTGCCGCTATAGCTTGCTAA
>NZ_BALM01000035.1 GCF_000614975.1 Shewanella marina JCM 15074 | reverse complement strand
AAGCTTGCTAAAATTAATCACTATCTCTGTTACCATCCCTGCCAGTTTGTTTATATTATCTTTGTTATATTAAAAGCTTATCAACCTTTGCTATGCTAAATACATAGAAGCAGTAATGATTATTCCAATCAACCATATAAATATGGCCATTAGCTTGATTGCACAACCATATGAAAACCTAACTAGAATAAGCACTGAATTCGACTTCAGCTACTGTGTTCTAATCGCGCAACAAGATGTTGGTGGCGGAATAGACAAGATAAACTTTTAACGCAATAAAAAAGGTGCCAATTGGCACCTTAATCGGTCTAACTATGAATAGTTCTTATGATTTCCAGTTACGCATCTTATGGCCTTTCAGCGCATAGAATAGAATAAATAGATAACAGGGTAAGGCCACCCAATAGGCTAATTGAGTATTATCAAAGTGATGCGCAACTTTACCAAAAATAAGCGGTAAAATGGCTCCACCAGAGATCCCCATAATTAATAATGCCGAACCTTGAGCGGTATACTTACCTAAACCATCTAATGCCAGCGGCCATACTGATGGCCAAACTAATGCGTGTGCTAACCCCATCATAGCGACAAAAGTCACAGAGTCAGGAATAACAGCAATCCCGGTCCAGCCCCATAATGTTGACGCAATTATGGTGCTATCAGTCGATGCTGTTGCCGCGCCAATCACACATAAGCTACCTGCAATCGCAGATAACAATAATGCAGTTTGTTGACTCATGAATCGCGGAATACAAGTTACCCCAATAAGATAACCAAATACCATAAAGACCATAGTATATGAAGTCAACGCAGCAAAGTTACTGACCCCTAAACTTTCACCATATAAACCAATGGTGTCACCCGCAATGACCTCAACGCCAACATAAACAAATAATGTAACTGCGCCGAGTACCACTTGTGGGAAGTGAAGAATACCCGTTTTGTCTTGATGCTGATCTTCACCCTCAAAATCAAGCTCTGGCAGAGATGAGAATTTAACTAACCCAATCAAGAAACACAATGCGACAGCCATATAGATATATGGCATAACCAGTCTTGATGATAATTCAGTAATTTGAGCTTGGCGTTCAACTTCATTCATTGCCGCAAGATGATCGGCGGTAAAGTTTTCTAAACCTGACAAGACTACTGCGGTAAATAATAAAGGAACGATCACCCCTGCTCCTTTATTAATTAAGCCCATAATACTGATCCGCATTGCGGCACTTTCTTTAGGGCCTATATGCACAACGTAGGGATTGGATGCAGTTTGTAATATAGTTAAGCCAGTACCCAATACAAATAATGCCACTAGGAATAAAATATAATTGGCAGTTTGCGCGGCAGGAATAAACAGTAAGGAACCCACTACCATAATGGCTAGACCTATCGCCATACCATCTTTATAACCTGTACGTTTTAAAATCGATGACATCGGTAATGCCATTACCGTGTATGCGATATAAAACGCAAAAGTCACAAATAGCGCTTGGAACTCATTGAGCTCACAAATAATTTTTAGAAAAGGGATCAAGGAGCCATTCAGCCAAGTCACAAATCCAAAAATAAAAAATAAAATGCCAATAATGGTCATTGGTAGTACGCTGCTTTGAGCACCGCGAGGCGTACCTTTAATTGCTGTCATATCCATAACCCGCTCTTCTATCTATTATTGTAATTTACTATCGGAAGCTACCAATAGTCGAGTAACACTAATAACACTTCATCAGTGTAGTGATGCTAATATTTGACGTGAACTTGTTTCAAATATGTTAACAACTAAACATCAATAAGACAACGCTGTCATTTTTGCGAAAAGACTAAATCAGTCATAGTTATACCCATAAGCAGCTTAAATCTTGATAAATAACTTATTACGATATAACCAAAATAACAGCAGCCATTGTACCAATAAAACTGAAATAACCGCGCCTAGTTGTTGTCCACTTAGTGGCAACGCCGCAATTAATCCACCAAAAATTGAGCTAGCACTATAATTCCAATTAATCAAACTCGTGCCCAAATAAATCACGATGGCATTAGTACCTATAACCACAAAAATAAAACTTAATTTGTGCCAGTTTAATAAATCAACTAGCGCATAAAAAATCGCTAATAAAATACAGCTCCAACCAACACTAACGAATATAAAACTGCTACTCCAAAGCGCTTTATTAACAGGAATATTAAAATCCACTAACCAGCCAACGAGTAACAATATGATGCCAATGCCAGTAATCAAAACAACTTTATGCCATTCAGAACTCATACTCTGGGTGAGTAATCTGCCAATAATCGCGCCCATTAGCGCATTGGCGATAGCGGGTAAGGTCGATAACACCCCTTCAGGATCTAGCGGACGATTTTGATAACTAATGCCAGGTAATAACAGTTGGTCAATATAGGCATTCACGCTTTGAGCTGCGTTTAACTGCCCTGCGCCATATTCTGGCACGGGGAAATAAAGGCTGATTAAGGCATAACCAACCACTATCATAAGTGTACTTATTAACTGCCAGCGTAATGAACAGTGCCAAACAATCATCGCGGCAAAAAACCACGCCAAACCTATGCGGCCCAATACACTGGCATAACGAATTTCGTCCCATTGCATCGGGATCCCACTGCCCCAACCATGGTTATAAATAATGCCTAATATAATTAGCAGAAACAGTCGCTTCAATGCGTGCTGATAGATGGGTTTACGTTTTATAAAAGGCTCTTGATCTAATCTCTTGGGCGATAGGCCAAGGGCTACACCCGAGAGGAAGATAAATAGCGGAAAGATTAAATCGTAAAAAGTGAAGCCATTCCACTCACTATGTTGCATCTGACCATCAAACCATAACCACCCTTTCCATCCTGTCAGCGTCACTAAAGCGGCAAAAATCGCTTCTCCACCTAAGATCCAAAACATATCAAAACCACGTAATGCATCTAACGACATTAGTCGCCGTTTAACTACGGCTTGTTGCATGGTGATGTCCTTTCTTATGTTGTATAAATTAACTCACCTGCACGATAGGTTTGATGCACTGTACCTTCAGCACCCAGTAATACCATATCGGCTCGCGCGCCTAATTGCAGGTGACCATAATCATTTAATCCCAGATATTGAGCCGGATATAAACTGGCCATTCGTAATGCTTCAGCAAAACTCAGCCCTAGCATAGTTTGCGCATTGCTGACTGCTCCAGCCATATCAAGCACACATCCGGCTAACTCTCCAGTACTGGCATTTAATCGGTCACCTTGCCTAATAACCTGTTGACCAAATAACTCAAAACTACTGTTATCACTTAAGCCAACTGGCGGCATTGCATCAGTCACCAACATTATTTTGCCTTGAGGTTTACACTTTAGTGCCAATTTAGCGGCCCCAGTATGCACATGATGACCATCAACAATTAAACCACACCAACTGTTATCGCACTCTAATGCAGCCCCGACCATACCGGGCTCCCGTGCAGTAAAAGCAGACATCGCATTAAATAGATGAGTAAAACCATCTGCGCCAACAGCTAATGCTTGTTTAACCGTTGAATAATCGGCATTTGAATGGCCCAAGCAAACCTTTACATTCGCATCAATTAACGCCTTTATGACTTCAACCGATACATTTTCAGGCGCCAAGGTTACGATTTTTATGCCAAGATCTGAGCGACTAAAAATCGCTAATTCAGCATCTGAAATTCGCCTAATAAAGTTGGCGCTATGCACCCCTTTTTTAGGAATAGAAAGGTGAGGCCCCTCAAAGTGAATGCCAAGCACGCCATCAAGACCCTGACTTACCGCTTCGGCCATGGCTGTAGCAGCTTGTTGCATCACTTTCAGCTCATCAGTAATTAAGGTTGGTAAACAAGCTGTGGTACCAAATTTAGCATGCGCTGCCGTTATCGTATGAATCACTGCCAGACTAGGGTCGGCATTAAATAGGGCACCACCACCGCCATTGACTTGAACATCAATAAAACCCGGTACTAAGGTGCCACTTAAATGGCTGACATCATCAGTTAGTAAATCATAACTCACCACTTTGCCAGCATCGATAGTAAGCGCTTGATTACGATAAAAACGATGACCATCAAATAAACGTTCAACAATAAACGACTGCATAAATTTATATCCCTAGTTTTTACACTGTTTGGGTGACTTTCTTTAAACCGACAGGTTGATCGGGATCGATCCCTTTAGCCACTGCCACCCCAGCCACATCAATATAAAAACGCTGTAATAACGCTAATGGCGCAATGCGAGGATGAATATCGGCTGAGGTCTGATTCAAATGAATCAAATTGGCTCCGCGCGCTGTCACATTATCAATTTGTTCGATATGGCTGGTGTAAGACTCATCATTAATGCAAACATCTACAATGGTCAGCTTTGATTCAACCAAAGTCACTGGGCCATGTAAAAATTCAGCGCTACTAAATGCTTCAGCATGTACAGAGCACACTTCTTTAAGTTTAAGCGCTATCTCTTTGGAAACTGCATAACCAAGTCCTCGTCCCAGCACCACCAAATTACGCTCATTTGCAATCGCATCTATGGTCAATTGTGCCGGAGCCGCAACCGCAGTTTGCAGTGCTTGAGGGAGTGTTTCGACAGCCTTAGCTAATGACTCACTTAAAGTCCATGCACTCGCTAATTGTACTAATGCCGATAAGGTCGCTAAATAACTCTTGGTTGCAGCAACGGCTTTTTCTTCACCCGCTCGCAATGGCAAAATCACATCTACAATATCTTTAATTGGTGCAGTTTCATCATTCACCAACGCCACACAAAAGGCACCAGCTTGCTTTGCCATTTTTGCTTGCGCTAAAATATCTGGACTACGACCAGACTGAGAAATAACAATCACCAAGCTGTCTTTTAGTGCTAATGTTTTGCCATATACGCTGGCAACAGATGGCGCGGCCGCAAATGTAGGGACACCAGCTTCAATTTCAAATAAATATTTAGCAAAAACGCCAGCATGATCAGATGAACCACGGCCAATAATCATCACAAACTTTGGCGCCAATTTACGTAATGTCTGACCTAACTCTGCCGCTATCGGCGCATTTAATCTCAATTGTTCTGCTATTTTTGCTGGTGCCTGCCTAGCTTCTAATTCCATGATGGTATTGGTATTTGAAATCGTCATCTCATTATTCCTTTAATTGATTTAATTGAGTAATTGCTGCTGCGCATAATAAACCGCGCCCATTTCAGGAGAGTTAATCGCAGGCTTGAGCTGTTTAATAACATCGTCTGCCAACCAAGGTTTTAATGGTTCAGCAAGACCGCCAATCATGGAGAATCTCGGTGGATTAAGGCTTAATAACTGTCTCGCCATATCATTAATATAGCTAGCCCCTTCAGTCACTATATTGTTAGCCACTTCATCGTCATTGGCGGCTTGTAATACATAACGTGCTAGCTTGGCATAATGGCTAGAGGTTTCTCCGGCAAGGTTTTCGACAATCCCCATCGCATCAGAAACTTCAAAATAATCGAATAGCAATTGGCATAATTCAGTTTCAGCAGCTAAACCATCCAAGGCTAATAGCGCTTTTGCTGCCGCTTGTTGTCCCAACCAAGCCCCGCTTCCTTTATCACCCAAGCCAAAACCATGTCCACCGATCAATAAATTTTTATCACCAACATGCGCATAGCCACAAGATCCTGTACCGGTAATAATGACGGCGCCATCTCCGCCTTGATGTGCGCCAATACAAGCCGTATGTAGATCTGTTGTCACAAACATCTGCGCAAATGGATGCTGCCAAGCTTCAACCTGTTGCTTGAGTTTATTCAGGTTCACCCCAGCAAGACCAACACCTGCAATCGTTTGTGATAGTGCCTCAGTTGGCAGCTCTGCATTTACAGCTGCCAGTTGCACGGCTTGCGTCATAGAGGTAAAGGTCTGTTGAATACCATGAAGTGGATTGGCACGACCAGAAAGGCCCTCACCTAATATTTTATTGCCCGCATAGATGACTGCTTTACACTTGCTGCCACCACCATCAATACCGATAAATAACTGTTCTGAGTTGGTGTAGGTTAATGTCATATAAGTCCCTATATTTTTATCCTTGCCGACTTGGCATCACCCATACAATGATACGCATCGGTTAAATTAATGTTACAGCATAAATGACAGCGCTGTCATTTATTTGTTCATAATTTATTCAATCAATTTAGTGAGGTCAGACTTTATATTGATTTATTCTTTGAATTTAAAGCTTTTAATTTTTTCTTTATTACACTTAATCATATTCAAGCTATTCCAAAATCTGAAATAGCTTAGCTATAACGCTGACAGTAATAATTCATCGATATTAATGTTCAAGGAGGAATCATTTTCAACATCATGTTGGGGAGATAACTAGTGCATTATCGTGAGGAAATTGACGGCCTGCGTGCCCTTGCCGTTCTCCCGGTTATCCTGTTTCATGCTGAATTTCAGCTATTTTCAGGGGGATTTGTTGGTGTTGATGTTTTCTTTGTTATTAGCGGGTATTTAATCACTTCAATCATAATCAATGACTTAAATAAACAACATTTCAGTCTAATCAATTTTTATGAACGCCGAGCCAGACGAATTTTACCTGCATTATTGTTAGTGATTATCTGTTGTATTCCATTGGCATGGTTGTGGTTAATGCCTTTAGATTTTGAAGATTTCTTACAAAGTTTAATCGCAGTCCCTTTATTTTCATCTAATATTTTGTTTTGGCTGGAAAGCGACTACTTTGCCACTGCTGCTGAACTCAAACCGCTATTACATACGTGGAGCCTAGCACTTGAGGAGCAATTTTATATCTTGTTCCCATTACTGCTAATGTTTGGCTGGCGTTTCCCCAAAAGATACTTATTAATAGGATTAAGCATCTGTTTTATTGTGAGTTTAATCCTGGCTCAATGGGCGGCTTACTATAAACCCAATGCCAATTTTTATTTACTCCCCAGTCGAGGTTGGGAGTTATTAATGGGGGCTTTTGCGGCATTTTATATTAATAAGCAACAACTCGATTTTGAGCAAAATCAGCATGTAAATATAGCGCTTCAACTCTTCAGCCTACTGGGATTAGGTTTCATTATTAGTGCGATTTTTATGTTTGATAGCAGCACACCTTACCCCAGCTTTTATACCCTTTTACCCACTTTAGGTACTTTACTTATTATTTTAACAGCACGTAAAGGAACATGGGTGCAAATCTTATTAAGCCAGCGTTTATTAGTTGCCATAGGGCTCGTTAGCTACAGCGCTTATTTATGGCATCAACCTTTATTTGCTTTCGCCAAATATAATAGTTATCAACATCCAAGTTTGATGCTCAAATCAGCCTTAATTTTGCTTTGTTTTGGCTTGTCTTATTTAAGTTGGCGCTTTGTCGAGTTACCTTTTAGAAATCGTAATAACATCAATGCAAAACAGATATTTGTATTCGCGACAACCACCAGTTTATTACTGATAAGCTGCGGTATGTTATTACTTAAATATGATATCCATTCAAATAATCGTATTGTTAACATCGGCTTATATGAACCTGAAAATAGACAATTGGCGCAAGCCAGTTGGCAGACTTTACGGCAACTCAGTAATAATCCTAAGTATGGTGTTACCGATAATCCATTTGATCAACAATTATGGTTTAAGCAACAGAATAATAAACACAAAATACTCATCATTGGTAATTCACATTCTAAGGATATATTTAATGTTATTAACGCAAGCCATAAGCTTAAGACACGTATTCAGCTCGCGCGTTATGGCACAGAAATAGCGCAAATAGACCAACAACTATATGATTCTAAAAACTTTCAAGCTGCCGATACCATAATGTTCGTTTCACAATATAAGGATCTAGATTTAGCCCAGTTAGCCAAATCTGTCCAACAGAGCCTCGCCATGGCAAAACAGACTGTTATTGTAAAGAATATCTATGAATTTGAGATGTTTGGTCACCGAACTTATAGTGATTTCTTATTAAATCGCTTATTACAAGATTCCTCCCCAGAGCAACTTGCAACTACTGCGGTCAATTATATTAATCAGCAGCACTTCCAGCAGTTTCAACAACGCCCCAGCTCGCCGCGCATTCAACGTTCACATGCAGTCATTAATCAGTTACAACAACAATTCCCACAGCTTATCGTATTAGACCGCATGAACTATATCTGTAGTGACTCACAATCTCATTGTTATGCAATCAATACCGACTTTCAAAAGTACTTCTATGACTATGGTCACCACACGGTGGCCGGCGCCCAATATTTTGGTCAACGCATTGACCAAATTAATTGGTTACAGCCACTTTTTACTCCATCTCGACCTTAATGGTTCGACTAAAACGCTGACCTAAAGGGCTGACACTGCGCACTTCAATCGTACCAGAGGCTGTGACTGGCTTTACATAATGCTGCCAAGTTGATGACGGCTGTCGATACTGCAATTGAAGTCCAGGAAAAATAACATTCATATGTAATTTGCCCTCTTTGATTACGGCCCCAGGCACTGGCAAACGATAATCTATATTGGCGATATCCAATTTATATAAGGCTTTTTGACCAATACCGTTTGCCAGCATTTGCCACTGCTTAGCCTGCATGGCTCTCGCCTCTGCATTAAAGTAATTCGATGTTTGATTATAATCTGCTCCAGCAACTTGATATGGCACTTGCCAATCCGCTTGATGCCATGCCCGCTCTGCTACCATTAATAAGCGAGGGAATGTCATATATTCCACCAGCTGCGGACTACGGATGGTTTCGCTCCATAACTGTGCTGAAATTCCACTAATCACTTTGTTTGCCTGTAATAATGAGCTTTGTTGTTGCTCATCTAACTTATAGACACCATCAGTTAAGCTAAATGATTGACCTTCAATATCAAACCACTGTTCAGCATTAGCGGCTAAATTATCAGGCATAAAACTGAAGATTTTATAACTGTCTAATGCTCTTGCTGCCCAGTAATAACCATGTTCTTTAGGCGATACGCCGTAAGGCATATCTAGGTAAAGTACTTCAGGTACTGACAATACCGTCTGCCAACCTTGGTTAGCCTGTTTGTGCACCATTTTATGGCCACCAGCAGAGATATTTTCCCAAACATGGCTTTGTACTTGAGCGGCATATTCGCTAATCGAGTGTGACTCATGCCATCACTCCAACCAGCTACCATAATGCCTTTGTCATTTAATATCTGGCTGATCCGCTCGATAAAATAGGCGCCTAGCTGGCTTGTATCAGTCACACCAAAGTCATTATTCTCAATAAATTGATGACAAGCGGGCGAGTCTAACCAAGCTCCTGCTGTTTCATCAGCACCAATATGATATTGGGTTAACGGCACCCCTGCTTGTTGATGCAATTTAGCGATTTCATTAATCACTTTATCAATAAATACATAGCTCGATTCTAAGCAAACGTTGATGGTGTTATCGCTATAGTTCTGAATCGATAAATATTGTGTCGTGTCATCACTCTCTGATAATAAATATTGTGCTGCACCAACCTCATCACCTTGTGCAGTTAATTGGCGACTGCGAGCCTCCATCGCTTTAACAGCAGCACGTGAGTGCCCTGGCATATCCATTGAAGGCAAAATATCAATATGTCTCGCAGCGGCATATTGCAATATATCAATGTAATCCTGCTGACTATAAAAACCATCAATTTCAGGGTTACTCTGGGGTCCACTGCCCAATTGAGGTAACAAGCAGCTATTTTCAGCTAAATCATGACAACGTTTGCTGCCTATTTCTGTTAATTCAGCTAAGCCATCAATTTGAAGACGCCAGCCTTCATCATCGGCCATATGTAGATGCAGTTTATTTAATTTCAATGCAGCCATTTGATCCAGCAGAGTGAATACGGTGGCTTTATTATGGAAATTACGCGCCACATCAAGATGCATACCGCGATATAAATAATGGGGTTGATCGCTAATATTAGCGCTATTTACCGTTAAGGTTTGTGGGACTAAAAGACTTGTTAACGATGCCAATCCATAACTGATCCCCTGCTCATCACTACTCAAAATAGTGATGCCGTTTGGCGCTATCTTAAGCTGATATGCACCATGGTGTAATTCAGCCTGCTTAACAAAAGATAGCGGTACTCCTTGCGGTTGAGTAGCAACACCTAATTGCTGTAAGCGCGCTAATGCCGGCTGGATAAAGCTTATATCAAAGTCTTTAGCACTGACTATCTTAATGCCTGATTGTAAATTTAAGGGCTCAGTTGCCAACCATTCAATACTGGCAGGCGTTGGAATAATGGCTTGCAGCCCGGCTTGTTTCGACAAGCTACTGCGTTGATTTTGGCTAAAGAGATACTCAGCAGTAAGTTGGGGATGCAGATCATCTGGACTACGCTGGTACTGTTTTTGATAATCATCAAATGCCACAATATAAGGCTTTAACTCCATTCCAGTGACAGATTCTGCTTGTAATTGCGTACTCAAAATCAGTTCAGCGGTTAACTGATCCGCTGTCATATAGTAATTTGGCATAATATCGGACTCAGACAATTGCCACAGCTCAGCAATAAAACTTATCTGCTCTGTCTGACCATGATTAAAGCCGACAAATGATGATGTTGGCTTGATCCTATGTAGATCGCCTTGAATACGTTCAATAATGAAATCATCATTTAATACCTGAGTGATAGGTCTAATATGGCTAAAGTAGATAGCCCAGTCCTGATGATTAAGATTTTGTTGCGGGGTCAAATTAATGGTCGCACTAAAGCAACGACTATCGAGTTGATACTGCTGACATTGTTTAGCGGTCAAATTTTGTTGTAGCTGGTATGAAATATCTAATGTTTGCGCAAATTGTTGTAATTGAGATTGGCTAAGGGGCTTAATAGGTTGTTGCATTGATTGTTGGCAAGCGGTTAGTCCTAACACACAAACCATTGATACTAGAATATGCCTCATCTCCATTCCCTATCTATATATTGATTCCATTCCCACCGTCATACAAAAAATAACTGAGTATAGGTCACTATACTCAGTTGAAATTTTGCAACATAGACAAAATAAAATGATAAAGACTAAACATTCAAATCACATAAGGTGTTATTGCTTATTCAATCTAGCCTTATCTAACCCAACGAATGACAGCGTTGTCAAAATAAAATACACAAATAATAATAATTAATCTACATATTTATAACCAAAGTGGTTTAGATGTAGATATTGATAACCCCGTATGTTTAATACTGTTTCAGATAAAAGTTCTATTTTATTCACTTTATATTAGGTAAATAACATTTCAAAATGAAAGTTAATTACTTGATACTATTGGGTAAATGGTAATACCACTAGATATATAATAAATAAAAAGTATGTGATTAATATCTCATAAATAGCCAACCAAATGAGATCTTGATCACTAAGTTCACATATAAATTCACCCACTGTGATCTGCCACTGCTATGGTTTTTTTCCCTCAACAGCAAATGTTCTAAAGAAACACGCAGAAAAATAACATGACAATAAATACATTTGTACCTAACCCTATATCACCACGCGTTCTCGGCCATCGTCGAAGCGCTATTGCAGACCAATTACAAAGTGCCACAGGCATAATGTTAGGCTGCTTTTTGCTCGTCCATTTGCATTTTGAATCCAGTATTTTATTGGGTAAAGATGCTTTCTATCATGTTGTGCAGTTCCTTGAAGGAGGAATGTTCAGTGCAACAGGACATGGATACCCATGGACCTCGCAAATCATCTCACTGATCATGCTAGTAGTCGTAATGGTTCATGCTGGTACAGCACTGCGCCGTTTCCCTATCCAGCTTGGACAATGGCGTGCGCTACGTAACCAACAACAAATAATCAAACATAGCGATAGTCGTCTTTGGTTTTGGCAGCTTATTACTGGATTCGGACTATTTTTCTTAGCACCAGTTCACTTATACGACATGTTAACTGACCCAAGTATTGGTCCTAACCTCTCTGCTGAGCGGGTATACCATGGTGGTTTATGGATTTTATATATTGTATTGCTACCCATGGTTGTTATTCATGCCATGCTTGGGCTTTATCGTGTACTGCTCAAATGGGGCTGGATTAACCAACGAACCCTACTGCGCAAACTAACCATGATAGCCATTGTTTATTTGCTAATGCTAGGGCTCGCCAGCTTAGCGGCATATCTCAGTATTGGTGCCGAGCTATCGTTACCAGTAACACCTTACACACCATCATAAATTGACCCATAAATAGCTTTTCAAGGTTATTAATTAGAAGGTTTAAAAGTGAAAATTATCTATACCGATGCATTAGTTGTTGGTGCAGGCTTGGCCGGGCTTCGTGTTGCCATTGCCGCAAAAGAACGAGGCTTGGATGCCTTAGTATTATCATTAATCCCAGCTAAACGCTCCCATTCGGCTGCCGCTCAAGGTGGCATGCAAGCAAGCCTTGGTAATACAGTAAAAGGCATGGGCGACAACGAAGATGTGCATTTTCAAGATACAGTAAAAGGCTCTGACTGGGGCTGCGATCAAAAAGTAGCACGTATGTTTGCCCATTGTGCCCCCAAAGCAGTACGAGAATTAGCGCATTGGGGCGTGCCTTGGAGTCGTATTCAACAAGGTGGCCGCGAGGTTATTGTTAATGCGGAAAAGGTGACCCTTGAAGAAGCCAAAGCGGCTCACGGCTTAATTAATGCCCGAGACTTTGGTGGCACTAAAAAATGGCGTACCTGCTATACCGCAGATGGTACAGGCCATTCACTCCTGTATGCAGTTGACAATAAGGCCATTTCACTGGGCATTCCAGTTCATGAGCGAGTTGAAGCGCTTAAAATTATCCATGATGCAAACAATGCCAAGGGGTGATTGCTCGTTGCCTAATAACAGGTGAACTGCGCGCTTATATCGCCAAATCAACCACAATCGCAACTGGCGGTTATGGTCGAATTTATGAAATATCAACTAATGCCATTATCTGTGAAGGTACGGGACATGCGTTGGCATTAGAAACCGGTGTGGCCACTTTAGGTAATATGGAAGCGGTTCAATTCCATCCAACAGCCATTATTCCTGTAGGGATTTTAACCACAGAAGGCTGTCGTGGTGACGGCGGTTTATTACGAGATAAAGATGGTCACCGCTTTATGCCTGACTACGAGCCTGATAAAAAAGAGCTTGCTAGCCGCGATGTGGTGTCACGTCGAATGACTGAACATATGCGTAAAGGTAAAGGGGTTGAAAGCCCATATGGTGATCATTTATGGCTTGATATTACCCTTTTAGGCCGTAAACACATTGAAACTAACCTAAGAGAAGTAAAAGAAATTTGTGAAAACTTCTTAGGTATTGATCCTGCGAAAGAGTGGATCCCAGTGCGCCCAACCCAGCACTATTCAATGGGTGGTATCCGCACTAATGAACAAGGCCAAAGCCCACACCTAACAGGCTTATTCAGCGTAGGTGAAGCTGCTTGTTGGGATATGCATGGCTTTAACCGTTTAGGTGGTAACTCATTAGCTGAAACCGTCGTTGCTGGCATGATTATCGGCAAATATGTGGCTGATTTTTGTGAGCAACAGGCGCTAACTATCGATACACAATTAATCGATCAAACTAAAGCGGCTGTAGAAACTGAAATTGAAAGCATGTTAAGCCGAACAGAGGGTGAGAACACCTATAAGTTACGCCAAGCAATGCAACGTATCATGATGGATTATGTGGGTATTTTCCGCAATGGTCCTGAATTAGATAAAGCAATTACAGAACTACAACAGCTATTAGTACGTGCCAACAACATCTGCGTTAACAATAAGAAGCGACATGCCAACCCAGAACTAGTTGATGCGCTACGTTTACGTAAAATGCTTAAAGTGGCCCTAACCGTTGCTTGCGGCGCAGCAGCCCGAACAGAGAGTCGCGGTGCACATGCTCGTGAAGATTACCCTGAACGTAACGATCGTGATTGGTTAAAACGCACTTTAACAAGCTGGCCTGACAGTGATGCCATTGCACCCACATTAAGCTATGAAGATCTTGATGTGATGCAAATGGAGCTACCACCGGGATACCGTGGTTATGGTATCGATAGCACCATCCATCATCCAGATACACCGAAACGAGAAGCTGAGGTTGCAGAATTAACAGCGATGCATAGCAACTCAGATAGAAGCCAATTACAGCATGCGTTAATGCCTTTTGAATTACCAGAGACGTTAACCACAGGTAACCAACGTTTAAGCGATATTTTAGCCCAACAAGCCAGCAGCGGAGAACAACAATAATGAGCGCGGCCAGAACCCTAACATTTTCTATTTTTCGTTATGACCCGCAAACTCCGGGTGACAAGCCAAAAATGGTCAGTTATCAACTTGATGAAACACCGGGAATGACCGTATTTATTGCGCTAAATCGATTACGTGAAGAGCAAGATAGCTCGCTACAATTCGATTTTGTCTGTCGCGCAGGTATTTGCGGTAGCTGTGCCATGGTGATTAATGGTTTGCCAACGCTTGCATGCCGAACATTAACCAGTAAATTTGAACACACTACCATCACGTTAATGCCACTACCGGGATTTGAACTAATTGGTGATTTATCGGTTAATACGGGTAAATTTATGCGAGAAATTGCTGAACGCTTAAAGCTGTGGCTGCACCCAAGTAGCGATGACAAGGATATACATATCCTTGAAGAACCAATGGCGCCCGAAGAAGCGGCTCGCTTATACGAGTTGGAACGCTGTGTTGAGTGCGGCGTTTGTGTGTCAGCCTGCGCAACCAAACAGATGCGAGAAACCTTTGTTGGCGCCGTGGGTTTAATGAAAATTGCCCGTTTTGAATTTGATTGTCGTGACAACCGCAGTGCTGATGACTTTTATCATGTCATCGGTAATCAAGACGGTGTGTTTGGCTGCATGACCTTACTCGGTTGCCAAGACAACTGTCCAAAAGATCTACCGCACATGCAACAAATTGCTTATCTACGTCGCAAAATGACCCACGCTCTAGCCATATCGTAACATCGCTGCAGGTAAGTGATAACTTACCTGCATTCTCAACACAAGTATTCATGGTTTAACCATCATTGACCATACTATTAGGGAAATAAGATCAATGTTAGATGCAAACCAAACGCTTAACCCGCCATCAGCTACAGAGAGAAATAGTAGCCAAGTCACTAAACTGACTATTCTATTTGCTGATATTGGATTACTACTTTTACTTTATTTCTTTCTTCCGTTTGAACAAGGGATCAATACTGGTTTAGCGTTACTCATCTTTGCGGCAATTTTATGGTTAACAGAAGCAATTCACTTAAGTGTCACGGCAATCCTGATCCCGGTACTGGCTGTATTATTTGATGTATTTAATACCCAAACTGCAATGAGTAATTTTGCCAATCCCATTATTTATCTATTTTTTGGTGGTTTTGTATTAGCCGCTGCGCTGAGCCAGCAGGGTGTCGATCAACTGATTGCTCACAAGGTAATTATTGCCTCTAAAGGTAAATTGTCAACTGCTTGCTTTATGCTATTTGGCGTAACGGCATTTCTATCAATGTGGATCAGTAATACTGCCACAGCAGCAATGATGCTACCGTTAGCGATTGGTATTTTACAGCAGCTTGACAGTAAAACTCACCATAAAACCTATCTTTTCTTGCTATTAGGTATCGCTTATTCGGCCAATATTGGCGGCATTGGCACCTTAGTAGGCAGTCCACCCAATGCGATTGCGGCGGCACAAGCTGGTATCACTTTCGGTGGCTGGCTTAAGTTCGGATTACTATCCGTCGCACTACTATTACCGTCAATGTTGATTGCTTTATATTTTTACTTTAAGCCTGATTTAAGTGCTAAATTTGAAATTAATTATCAACAAAAAAAGTTAACTACTGGCGGCAAAGCCACACTGTTAATTTTTATTGGTACAGTAATCGCTTGGATATTCAGTAAACCAATTTCTGGTGCATTAGGTGGTATTAGTCAATTTGATACCATTGTTGCACTGACCGCAGTCGTGTTATTAGCGGGCTCAGGACTGGTAGACTGGAAACGAATTGAAAAAACCACCGACTGGGGGGTATTAATCTTATTCGGTGGCGGCTTAACCTTAAGTGCAGTATTAAAAACAACAGGTACCAGTGTATTTTTAGCTCACTGGGTAACTGATGTTTTCGGTAGTACTCATATGGCACTATTTGTATTTGTGGTGATCTGCTTTGTGGTGTTACTGACTGAGTTTGCCAGTAACACCGCCAGTGCTGCGTTATTGGTGCCAGTATTTGCGGCAATTGCAGAAGCTCTTGGATTATCACCTGTAATGCTATCAGTGCTTATCGGTATCGCTGCATCTTGCGCATTTATGTTACCAGTCGCCACGCCGCCCAATGCCATTGTGTATGGATCTGGCTTTATCAAGCAATCTGAAATGGTGAGAGCCGGTTTTGTGATTAATATTATAAGTATGGTGGTGCTCTATATTATTGCTCACCTATTCTGGACAATTTAATCTCTCTCAAATAAAACAAGGCACTCATTGAGTGCCTTGTTTATATTGAACGGGTATTAAATTTCCATCTTAGCTCAAGGCTTCGGTACGAGCTAAACGATGAATTTGATGTAACGATGTCAAATGACTATAAATAGGCCCTAATAATCCTAATTGACGTAATTCAGCAAATTGCTCATCCGTTAACTTATTCACATTCGCTTCATTAATAAGATAGATGCCATTAATGTTACGCTTCTCACCTTTAACTTCGACTGTTAATGTTTGTGATTCTAATAAGCCCATTTCGGCCAGCTTGGCAAATAAACGCTTACTGGTAACATCTTGTTGATAATGTTCCACCAGCGCTTTTTTACGTGCAGTTAAATAGTCAGTTTCAGCTTCGCCATCAAATAATGCTTGGCCATTTTGCTCATCAACCACGACACCATTTTCACGAATACCAATCCAAACCTTATCTTCCACTTCCGGATTAAAAATAAGGCCTAATGGATAATCACGCACTACATGCGGTTGGTATAAGCCTGTCCACTTACCCTGTTTAACACTCATATTAATGCCCGGCTTTAGCCCTAACATCACGACAGCTTGAAACTCGCCAGTTTCCGCATTTTTAACGAATACAATCGGATGCTCAATTGCGGCCATCGGGAATTCATGAAGGGTAATCGGTGACAAATGCTGCTCTTGCATAAATGAGTAATCGACATTGCCTAATTTAATATGACCGTGCTTATTATGATCAAGTAATTCAATTTGTTGTGACATCTATTAATCCTTTATATTGTTGTCATTGCCATCTCCACGGCAATGTATGAATTAATACTACGGGATATTAATCAATAAATGCAACTGAGAAAATATGACTTATTTATTCATGTTATTAATATCTAAATACAACAAAGCCCAGCATTACTGGGCTTTAATAAGTCATTTAATTAAAATGTAAAAGATAATCCTAACTTATAACGCGCTTCACCTTCAAAGCTCCAAGCGGGATAATTAGCATAAAATTCAGGGTTAAGTTTACGGTCTTTTATATTTTCAGGAACCGATGCCACCCCTTTTTGAATACTGTCTTCTTCGGTTAAATTCACCACCTCGAAAATCACTTTCATAAAATCAGTGACCTGATAATTCATACTTAAATCTAACTGACCATAAGGCTGATGTTCACGATTTCCATAGAATCCTGGTAACTCACGGATCATGTACTCACTGCGCCAGTTATAAGCAAGACGCGCCGTGAAATCATCCATTTCATAATAGCCCACTAAATTAACCGTATGCTTCGATGAATCAGAAAAAACGCCGATTTCATCTGGGTAATTACTAGCGGGAGAACTTGCATCAGCAAAGGTATAATTCGCCGAATAGCCTAACCCATTATCAAAAGCATCTTGAATTTGCAGCTCTACCCCTTCAATGCGGCCACCATTTGCATTAATACGCTCACTTTTAGTCCAGCAGTCATAAACACCTACACCACAGCGACTAAAACCTTGAGCAATCAATCTAGGGTCTTCAATTCCGATTTGTTGATTTTTAACCTGCACAGTTGAAGAAAAAGTGTCGACATCTTTAATATAATAAGTCGCGGCAATTAAACCATTTGGGTTAAAGTACCATTCAATCCCTAAATCAGCTTGAGTCGCTTTGAATGGCTTTAGTGCTACATTCCCTTGATTTAACACTTCATTGCCAGGCACGTCATCGTTAAAGCCTGCTAGTGCAGAAGTTGCAAAAAGTTCTGAATAATTAGGGCGAGAAATAACTTGTGCAGCAGAAGCTCGCAAAATGAGATCTTCAGTTAAATCAAAAGCAATATTAATACTCGGTAATACATCACTATAACTTGATTTATCTGTACTTAAATTATCTGCATAATTACCGAAAGCATCTAATGCATAATAATCTGATGAAATATCGGTCGAAATAAATCTAAGACCAAAATTACCGCGTATCCCTTCAGCGGAGAAATCTGCCATCGCATACATCGCAAAATTCTTTTCATGTAAAGTGCCATACCCTGGCTTATGTAATTCATAACCAGAAATTGCAGCATTTGCATCTGCAATCATCAAATCATAATTGGGATTAGGCAGATAAAATCCCGCCGCAGAAGATACCGAACCATCATAATAATCAGTTGCCTCGCGGATTACGGCATCGCCTAATATTGCATTTTCAGTTGTTTGCTTTACCTTATGATCAGCATAGCGCACACCCGTTTTAAAGGATGTAATTGCGCCTAACTCAACGGGAATAGTTAAGTTTAACTGTGCGTATGACTCTTCATCTGAATTAGGCTGTTTTTTTAATGACCAACCGGCCACGCTCATTGGCCCATTAAAATCAGATGCATCAAAATGTTTTTTGGCAATATCAATCGCAATAACATCACCTGTTGCATCATAAGTGCCTTTGAAATCTTCAAACTGCCCTATGGTTTGGCCATAGTTCGATGTAAGCTCAGTACCACCTTCTGATTTGCTATTACCAATCATACCATCAATAGTAAAATCATCATGTTCATAACTTAAGTCAAAATTATAAGTATTGGACTCCATACTGGCTTTACGTGCCAACTTTGCGCCCAAGCCTGCCATGTCTCTACTTTTCCATCTTTATCAACACCCGCCACACCACTATGAGTCACAGAGGTACATACACCAGCTGCATTTACACTATTACAGGTATTTACACCGTGTTGAGTTGGAAATAAAAATAGAGAAGTATTTGAGTTATCCGCGTCTAAATTTAAACTTAAGATATTTAATCCAAATTGCAAATTATCTGTTGGCGCATATTGCAGTGCAATATTATAAGATTTGCGTTCACGCTCCTGCTGAAAAGTCGTTGGTACAATTTCTCCCCATGCGAGCAGTGACTCAATACCATTACGTTGATAGTCTGTTTGGGTAAAAGAGGCTGAGCCCATCACACCAAAAGTTTCAGCTTCATTCTTCCATGAATAAAGACCAGATAATTCAGGGTCAATCTCTTCAGATATAGAACCATAATCACCTTTCACGCTAAAAAAAGCAGTATTCTGATCCATATCAAGTGGTTTACGGGTATTGACGATAACCGTACCACCAATACCTCCTTCAGGTAAGTTAGCTTGAGATGATTTATATACTTCTATAGAGCCAATGACTTCTGGAGGTAATAAACTGTAATTGAAACTGCGGTCAATAGCTTGCTGATCATACCAACCAGTAGATGCAACTGCATGACCATTAAGTAAGGTTCGGGTAAGTTGGTTAGATGCTCCGCGAATAGAAACTTGCTGACCTTGGCCAAATTGACGGTTAACACTAATACCAGGTATACGAGCTAATGACTCACCAATATCCCCATCAGGAAATTGGCCGATATCTTCAGCGGTTACCGCATCAACAACCGCATCTGAAAAACGTTTCTCGTTTAAACTTGCTTGTTGCGAAGCCCGAATACCCCGTACTTCAATGGTTTCCATCGTTTCAGCTTGCTCTGTATCAGCGTCCTGTGCCATTGCGCTAACAGACACGGCTCCACTTAACAATACTGCAATCTGGCTAGCCAGTAGCGTTTTCTTTAAGTTAATTGAGCTCATCTTGTTCCCTTCCATAACCTTTATCGTTTTAATATCCATAACCATTCAGATGAATGACAACGCTGTCATGACTACAAAAACCTTAACATATGAAATAACAAAATATCCACAATTAAATAACAATAGTATCAGATTGAACATAAACTCGGTTTAAACAAATACTTTAAATAACTGAAATAGAACTTATTTGTTGTTTAGTAAATATCTCTATAATTCTGTGTTCTATTTTTAATACGACCCAGCTATTACTTTTCATCTATTACGATTGCCCTTTTAAATAAAAACCAGCAGTATAGCAATGTAATTAATAAGTTAAGATTTAACTGATGGGTAAATTATGACGGTGACGATTAAAGATGTAGCCAAGTATGCAGGCGTATCTATTAAAACAGTATCCAGAGTCACTAATAAAGAAAGTTCAGTCAAACAGAGTACCGTAGATAAAGTAAATCAAGCCATTATGACTTTAGGTTACCAACCTAATACTGCCGCAAGGAACTTAGCTGCAACCAAATCTTTTATTATTGGTTTTATTTACGATAACCCTAATGCTTATTACATTATTGATATGCAAAATGGTATTTTAAAATCATGTAAACAACATGGTTATGAGCTATTAATCCATCCATGTAATTCAAAATCTTCAACGATTGCAGATGAGTTAACCCATTTAATTAACCAATCTCGGCTCGCTGGTGTGGTACTGACACCACCGCTTTCAGAAGATAAGCAACTACTTAAGAGATTGGATAGTATAAATGCTAATTATGTCCGTATCATGCAGGTAGTCAGCCAGAAAGTGATCAACAACTATCAGTATTAGTTGATGATAAATTAGGCGCAATTAAGATTACCGAACACTTAATTAATTTAGGTCATCAACATATCGGCTTTTTAAGTGGTGATGAGCATCATGAATCAACAAAGCAGCGCTTAATTGGCTACCAAACAGCTTGGCACAACATCAACTTAATAGTGATCCTGAATTAATCATTGCAGGTAAATACTCTTTTGAATCTGGTGTTAATGGTGCTAAACAACTACTGGCGCAAACTAAAACTAATGTCACAGCCATTGTAGCCTGTAATGATGAAATTGCAGCAGGAGCATTATTTGCCGCACGTTTACTCGGAATAGAAGTGCCACAACAGTTGTCTATTGTCGGCTTTGAAGATAGTCCGTTCTCAAGACAAACTTGGCCAAAATTATCAACGGTCAACCAACCTAATATTGTTATTGCCCAAACAGCTACTGAGCTACTAATTAAGAATTTGCATAAGAATTATCAATCTTATGCAGAAGTGTTTATCCCTGAACCCGTGATTCGAGACTCAAGTGCAAAAGTAAATCGCTAAAAAAACAAACTATTTGGCTACACCTGTATCAAAATGTCGATATAATATAAGAAATTTTTGTCTATACAGGATTATCCATGAGCTTTTGCAAGCTGCGAGCACTCGTAATAAATTTGCTCCTACCCAATTTACTTGCGCTTATATCCATTACCACTGTGTATGCACAGCAACAAGCTGCAGATATTGACTTCTTAAGACAGCCTGCGGCATCTGAGCAATTTAATTTAAGTCTTTATCAAGATAACTATTTATTACCACTCTATTATTCAGATAAACCATTTCAATCTTATTTTATTCCGCAAAACCCTAATGGCGGTAAAATCAATCAAACCAGCCTACAGTTCCAATTCAGCTTGAAATACGGTTTAGCTGAGAATATTTTCAGTGATCACGATGATATTTTTATTGCATATACCCAACGAGCAAACTGGCAAGCATACGATCCATCAGCATACTTTAGTGACACCCAATACCAGCCTGAAGTTTTTTATACGATCTACCATAATTGGCAAAAACATGGCTTTTCACTTAACAGCTCATCTTTCGGTTTTGAACATCAATCAAATGGTAAAGGTGGTATCTATGAGCGTAGTTGGAATCGCGTATATTTAAAGTTTATTGGACAGTATCAAAATTTTAGCTATGAGCTCAAACCTTGGGTGCGGATCCATTTTCCAAATTCAACTGATTATAACCGTGATATTAATCATTATATGGGGTATGGCCATATCAAACTCAACTGGCATATGGGTCAGCAATTACTCTCTCTAACATTGCGTAATCAGATTGAGAGTGGCTTTGCCAGAGGTTATCAGGAGTTAAGTTGGAAATTCCCAATTTATAAAAAGTTGCAGGGTTATTTATTGATGCAAAGTGGCTATGGCTTAACCGTATCAACCTATAATCATTACGATAATGCAGTTGGTATTGGTATCAGCTTTTAATAAAAACGACTCATAAAAAAAGGCGGTTTATCCGCCTTTTTCTATATCCAAACAACCTAAAATTACTGTTTTAGAAACATTAAGTTAGTTCGAGAATAATAATCGTATCTATTTATACCGCTTCTTCGTTTTCTTCACCAGTACGAATACGGATCACTCGTTCAATATCGGTTACAAAGATCTTACCGTCACCAATTTTTCCAGTACGCGCAGTATCAACGATAACATCTAAAGTTTGCTCAAGTAGCTCATCTTGAATAATCAATTCAATTTTTACTTTAGGTAAGAAATCAACCATATACTCGGCACCGCGATACAGTTCAGTATGGCCTTTTTGACGCCCAAAACCTTTGACTTCTAACACAGTCATGCCAGTAATCCCGATATCAGCTAACGCCTCTCGGATATCATCTAGCTTAAACGGTTTAATGATGGCTTCGACCTTTTTCATTTATAACTCCATTCTGAATATAGGGTACTGGACTATTTATATTATTTTATCATGTAGTTGCAATATATCAGTTAAATTGCAAATGCATTATCTTTTGCACAGTACAATACCATATCTGACATCAATACAGGAGGAATTCAGCAAAAATCATCATGAAAAACTTACTAGTGTTAACATATTTAATCCACAGACAGACCAATATCAGGGCGCTACACTTTATCACTTAACCTAGCCGCTTAAGCTGGTCATAATATGAATAACAGCAAAGGCTTTACGTTACTTGAGCTATTATTTGCCCTCATGATTTTATTAATTATGTACCTAATTGCTATGCCTGCCATGGCTCAACTAATCGCTTATCATCGTGCCCAAACCAATATCAACAGTTTACAACGAACAATTATCTTCGCACGCAATCATGCCATTAGTTATGGTCTGCGCGTGACGATTTGCCCAATAGAGGCTGATAAATGCAGCCGTGATTGGCATCAGCCTATTCACGTTTTTATCGATTATCAGCAAGCCAATCAAATAGACCGTCATGACAAAATTCTTTATCAATTTCCGGCTATCCATCATAAAGATAAAATTAAGTATAATCGTCTCGCTATCAGATTTCAGCATACAGGCCTAGCCTCAGGTACCAATGGCACGCTGAGTTATTGCGCTATATATGGCAATAAATACATCAAGAAAGCGATAGTGATTAACCAATCTGGAAGAGTGAGAACCTCAACTAAAAAAAACATTAAATGTTAATTATTAGTTGCTGTTTTATTGTTAGTGTCTATTATGGGGAACAAATTTAAATATTATAATTAGATATGCATCACCACAAAGGACTGACATTAGCAGAATTAGCTATCGTAATTGCCATAATCGCTATTTTGGTTGCAGTCGCCCAGCCCTCTTTTAGTCAACTAATATCTAATCAGCGGAGTAATACTGCCGCAAAACAGATAAACCAATCTTTTATGTTTGCCCGTAATCAAGCATTAAATTATGGTGCTAGGGTAACCGTATGCCAATTAGAGGGTAATAATTGCAGCGCGAGTACTGATTGGAAAAATGGGTATAGCATTTTTATCGATAATGGTGTTGTGGGTATCGTGGACAGTGACAATGGCCAACAGGATGTGATCATTAATGTAGTTAACAATTTCAATAGCCAAGACCAAGTACAAGCATCGGCGGCAAGTTTTAGTTTTGAATCTCACGGTTTTTTAAATGCTAATGCTGCAACCATTCAGCTCAGTTATTGCCCACCAAAGCAACAGTCAAGTCAATGTAAGTTAATCAGTATTAGCCCAGCAGGAAAAATTAATACCAGCGATAAACCAAACACTTAGTAACCATACACATTAATACTGCATATCGTCAAAATTATACGCTTCTCTTATTTTGAACGCTTTATACAATGGCGCGCACTCAATCACTTTTATGACTCGCACTTGTTGTTCCATATCTTTTACGTCAACCATTTGATCGACGAGCTTAGCTCGCTTGGCCAGCGTTTGTTGCACAGGCCAAAAGTGTAAACTAATTTGTGGGCCTGCACTCGTTTGTAGATAGCATTTATACTCCAGTTCTTCGGCCACTAGGCTAGTACTAAACAACATACTAGCCAACAACATCATTAAACTGCTTTTATTCATATAACCTCAATTAATCTCATCTTGAAAATAATACACTTTTTGTTTGTTTAAGCTTTGCCCCAAACAAAGTTTATCTGTTTCAGGACAGTCATCGAGGTAATTACCTTCACTGTCTTTTCTACGCTCTAATTGAGCTGCGGCATTACCAATACCAATGAGGTGCATTTGCGTATTACCATCACTATCGGCAGGGATCACCAACTGTGGAGTGTCTGGTACCCGCTGTCCAACTTCTACATGCTCTTTAGTATAAGCACGGTAACCATAATTTAAATTAAAACCATAAAGCCGACCTACACCACCAGCAAGACATATCGCACTGTTTGCATTTTCCTCTTCAGGTACATAAGAGGTAAAGAAGACTTTGCCATTTAAAATAGTGGCTGCTGATAAGTTTTTTTCACCTTTATCTTTAAAGTTGTAATACCAACCTCGACGAGTTGAAAACTGAGCTAAACTTTCGGCGCTATTATGATCTGCTGGCGCACTTGTAACGTCATATAAATGACTCATCTTTAACGCTTGCGGAATGGGTACACCATCATAACCTGCTGATTTTGTGATTATATTCCTATCTTGTAGAACAAACATGGTGTCTTGTCGGCTAGAATCTGAAGGATTAGGCCTAAGCCCACTACCAATCACTACCGCATCGTAGGGGATTTTTTGATAAGCATGAACAGTACTGCCATTACTCTCCACAGACTTAACAGTATTAATCATTGTTTGTGCAACGACAGGCTCCGAATAAAATCGAATATCACTCGCGACATTTTTAGCACCTAATTCAGCAAACTTATACGCTGTCCAAGGCGCTTGACTGCTTTTCGGATGAGTACTTGGCATATCTATTCGCCAAATATTGCCTCCTGTATCACTAGCATAAATTCTATCTGATAGTTCATCGTTATTGCTATCTAGCACCGCAACTGTATTGGGAATGCTATCGGTAATGCCAGGTAATTTGGTCATTTTAAGATTAGATTTGTGACCAAAGCTGTGTACTAAGGCCCCTGTTTTGGCATCAATAATATATACCCCTCTGCCCTTAGCATCATTATCAACAACGTCTAAACTATCTTTTTCAGTATCGTAACCACCACCAATAATCATCACCGGCTTAGCACTGTCATACTCAGTGTTATTTGCAGGCCACCCTGGAATACGTGTGATGATAGGCTTTGCCCAACTTTGTCCTAAGTCTTCAAGTCCTGCGCTATTAGTATCTATTTTCCACATAAATTTAGGCTCATCCGGCTTGGTGATGTCCAGCGCAAAGTAACTACTTCCGCCTCTGCGCATCCCAAAGAAAAGCCAAGCTTTAGTTAATCGACCATCATTATTATATTCAGTGTGTACACTAGGGCGAGCATCTAAACCATATACCGAATGTAGCCCGATCTGGTTATTCTCTTTTAACTCTCGAATATTACTTACCAATTCATATGGCATAAATGCCCATGTTTCACTAATCGATGATCCTTGATCTTTAAACATATGCATTACACCATGATTAGTGCCGACTACAATTCGGATATCAGGTGATGTTTGACTGCCATAATTAATCGCTAATGGTTTAGAATGAAGCGGATCACCCATAATATCTCTTCGGGTTTCTTGATTATTATTGTTCTCATTTTCATCAAAAATATCGCGTCCTTTAAACCACTCAAGATAATCATCGATCAACTCTTGTTTAACACCAATATCATTAACTAACTGGTTAGCCGAACCCGCTTTATTTATTAAATTTTGCTTAGTTAAACTTTGTAGGCTTCCGTTATCACCAGAATTAACGTAAAAGGTTCGATTTGACCAACCGGAATCAACCAGCATACCTGCCGCGCCGCCAATAGCGACATCACTTCCATCACCACCACTATCTGCGTGTTGACAGACGATATCGGAGGTCCAATAAGTACATGCTGATGCAGCTAAATTACCTTCATCATTAATCGCTTTAGTACCATTTTTATCCACAATAGTGCCATCAACAGTCACTTTTAATTTTTTCAGATTACCTGACCAACGCGGCCCCTTATTAGGTAAAAACATGGCGTAATAAACAGAGTCAAAAGTACGAGTACGATCAAAATTGTTACTTGCAATTGAAGGCGAGGTAAAACTGGTATCCACTTCTAAAATATCAGAGAAAACATCACGTAAAGAAGTCTTTAAGGCATTTGCATCCAAGGCGGTATAATACTTACCACCTGAACGTTTGGCTGTTTCTTGAAGTAACTCTTTGACGCTATTAGCCCCCTCACTAAAACCGATAGTATATGTGGTTACGGTTTGTTTACCGGGTACTCCAGCAGCCAAATCATTATTTTTCATCCAGCCAGCCAGTGCGGCAAGATAGCTATACTCACGGCGCGGATCTTTGTGTGTACGAACCTTAACGCGATCCGCCTCAGTTACCCCATTGAGCCCTAGCACCAAACTATTAGCAGACCAATCATTCCAGGGTGCACCATCAGTCACGTACACCACGTAAGCATTACGCTCACACTTTTCAAAGGGTGAAATATAAGAACCATTACTTATGATACTGTCATCGCGCTTAGGCCATCCCGTTTTATTCGTATCCCAACTACTGTATTTTATCGACTTGCCACCTAAATAGCGCATCGCCTCATATAAGGTTTCACATAACGGAGTTGAAGTCCTTGCTCCTATATCCTCGGTGACGTCATTAAAGGTAATTTTGCCATCAGAATCTAACTGCTTCACGCCTAGAACGATTCGACCACCATCGATTCTTCGATTAAATATCATCAACCCAAAATCAACCCCTGGGGTTGTTACAATCAACTCTTGAATAACATTTTTGGCCAACTCAATACGTTTAATGAAATGATTCTGCACATTGCCATGATACCAATTCACATAATGCTCGGAATAAAGATGAACAGGTTTACCCGTACTAAATCCAGTTTTTAATGCTTCTTTTAAAGCATTCTCTTTAATTTTACTATTACTACTTGAGTTGACTAAATAATAAGGCGATATATTGGTTTGAGAACCTAGACCATTAACAGGTAATCCCTGAGGATAATCAGTCGTGTTATAATATTGAGCTTCTTCTATATCATTATAACAATCTGCAATAGTTATATTAACGCCATCACCCTCTGGCAAAACTCGCCATAATCCGTTATCACCAATATACGAATAATGTCTAAAAAAGTCGGTATACATGCCATAATTTTTTAAAAAGTATTTTGATGACTTACAACCATTTAAATTATTTTTAAAAAACTGTTTGCTATCAGGAGAAGGAATTTCAGTACTACTAAAACTGTAATAAACTTTTTTGTGGGTATCAATCTGTGTTGAGGGAACATAAGGCTTTCTAGCAGTTAATTTATTTCCCATACTGCCAGAATTATCAAGCACGACTAAAATTTTGGGGCGGGTCTTATTTTTTACCGTTGCATCTTTAACATAAAGTTCAGTATCATCAGCCCATATATCACAAGCCACTATCGCACTGAATAGGACAAATACTTGGCTGACTAACGCTAACTTCATAACTCGCTCCATCGGTAATTTAATATTATTAGTGTTGTATCATCCCTAATACCATCAATTACAACTTATGATGTAGCTAGCTTATTTTTATATACTCTATAAGATTTATATAAAAATAACTCACCCCGCTTTCGTGTTTATAAACCTACCTAAAATCATGATTGTTTTCAATTAATATATCTGATGTTCATCTAAATTATATGCGTTTCTTAATTTAAATCTGGAATAAGTAGGTACACATTCATTTACTTGCCTGATTATCGTTTTCTTAGTTAACGATTTTATAGAAGTTTCTTGGCCAATAAGCCCCTGCATATGCTTATTAACGTGACCTATTGGCCATGAGTATTGTTTTATGTATTGCCCATCATCGGTAGTAACATAGCATTTAATATCAATATTTTTAGCCTCAATACTCAAAGGTAAAATAAACAAGCCAATATAGAGTAAATACCTCATTACCAACATCCTTTAGGCGTTCTGAGGCCATTAATATTTAGTCCCATCACCTTACATGCATCATCCTTTTAGCTTGTTCACCCAAAGCGGTTAATGATACCTGCAAGTTACCATCAACAATGCTGCTATCGGCACTATAAAAACCGTTATCGGTCACATAGGGATCTTTATCAAACCCGAGTAATTTCATATCTACCGCATAACTGCGATTATCGATATAGTATTGTTCCTGTAAATTAGCGACTTTCATCATCAAAGCTTGACCATCCGCTCGGTATCCTTTCGCGACTTGTTGCACATAACTGGGATAAGCTATGCTTGCAAGAATGCCAATAATCACCACAACAATCATCACTTCAACTAAGGTAAATCCTTTTATTTTCATAGTTCTACTCATGTAAATAATAATAAACTTTATTGGTACTTAACCCATTCCCTAAACATAACTTATCATTTTCATCGCAATTTTCATCAACTTGGGCATCAGCGGGGCGCTCTAGTAATGACATGGCATTACCCACGCCAATTAAATGCATTTTAGGATCGCCGTTATTATCAACTGGTATCACTAACTGCGGGGTATCAGGAACAATATCCCCCACCTCAACATATTCACGAGTATAAGCTCTTGAACCTTTATTGAGCATGAAGCCATATAACCGCCCCATTCCTGACACTAAGCATTGATTGGTATTGGCCTGATTACTCGGCACATAAGAGGTGAAAAAAACTCTACCATTTAATATAGTCGCTGCCGATAGGTTTTTTTCACCTTTATCTTTAAATGTATAAAACCAGCCTTTTTTAGCTGAAAATGCTAACTCTTGCGATAAGTCTTTCGGTGCAGCCTGAGTCACATCGTATAACTGCTCGTGGGTAATGGCTGCTGGAATGACTTGCCCATTTGTTCCAGTAAATGATTTCGCGGTTATATGCCTATCTTGTAAAGCAAAAAACATATCTTGTCGATTGGTATCAGTAGGATGAGGTCTCAATCCAGTACCGATGACTACCGCATCATATGGTACTTGTTGAAATGAAATACTATTAAGTCCCTCTTGTTGGTAAACATTATTAACAATAGTTTGTGCAACAACAGGTTCTGAATAAAAGCGAATATCTTTGATTAATTCATTATCACCTAAAGCTGCAAACTTAAACGCCGTCCAAGGAGAGGTCGCATGCTTAGGGCTTTCGCTTGGTAAATCCATTCGCCAAACATTACCGCCTGTATCACTGGCATAAATACGGTCGGTAAATTGATCACTATCACTGTCTAATATTGCTACTGCATTAGGAATACTGTCGGTAATGCCTGTTATTTGTGTCATTTGTGCAGAAGTGCTGGGACCAAAACTATGCACTAATTGTCCTGTTTGAGCATCAACTATAAATACAGCCTTCCCTGTTGCATCATTCTCTCCGACTAATAATGTATCTTTAGTGGCTGCAGCATAACCGCCACCAAAAATAATCACCGGCCTTGCGAGTTCAGGATCTCTATTGCCTTCAGGCCACCCCATAATCTTAGTCACCACAGGTTTTGACCATGTTTGCGCTAATTGTTCAAAACCATTGTCTTCAGGCCAATCCGCCACATTTTTTGGGGTGAATCAGGATTACTAATATCAAAAGCATAATAATGATGCCCCCCCTGCGCATCCCCATAAATAGCCATGCTTTGGTTATACCGCTAGCATTATATTCAGCATGAACCACCGCCTCTCCGTCCATCCCATAAATTGAATGCACACCACTGGGATTATTCATCCTTAACTGGCCCTGATTCACGAGCAATTCGTAAGGCATTAATGCCCAAGATTCACTGACACTATCTCCAGCATCTTTAAGCATATGAATAAAGCCTTGATTAGTACCGAAGATAAGCCGTATATCAGGATTTTTTTCTGTACCATAATTCAGTGACAATGGCTTTGAATGAAGTATGTCGCCTAACATGCCTTGTCTATTTTCATCACGTTGATAATCGGTATCTTCATCATCAACATCTCGACCTTCAATCCAGTCAAACATATCTGGTAGGTGAACAGGCTCCATCCCCATAAACTGTGCTAACTTAGCCTCTGTCCCCGCTCGGTTGATCAAGTTCGTCATTGTGAGTGGCGCAACTTGCTCATTATTACCAATGTCACTCAGTAAATTGCGCTCTGACCACCTGATTTGGCGAATAGCATCAAGCGCGCCTCCTAACATCACATCTGCACCATCTCCTCCTGCACTAGCTGCTTGGCAAACCTCATCTGAAGTCCAAAACGAACACGCACTAGAGTCTATCTCACCCTCGGTATTTATGACTGGTAAGCCATTCTTATCAACAATATCGCCATTAGCTTGTACTTTGAATTTCTTGATATTACCCGTCCAACGAGGGCCACTATTAGGTAAAAACATCGCATAATAAACAGAATCAAATGTTTTTGTTCGATCAAAATTATTACTGGTAACCGCAGGAGAAGTGAATGTCGCATTGCCACCTACAATATCAGAAAAAACCTGCTTTAATGCCACCCGAAGCTCTTCTGCATCCGATGCCGGATAATATTGCCCCCCAGCTCTAATAGCCGTTTCTAACAATACTGGCGCAGCATCATTTGCCCCCTCACTAAAACCAATAGTGTAGGTTGTCACATTCTGCTCACCAGGTGCATCGGCATGAGTATTAACGTCGTTATTTTTCATCCAGCCCGCTAAGGCAGGTAAATAACTGGTAAAATTAGGTCGGTAATTTACGAATGCATCTTTACTGGAAATACCTGATAAATTTCGGATTAAATTATCTGCGGCATTATCAAGTGTAGGAGCGCCATCAGTAATATAAATAATATAGGCATTATTCTGGCAACGCTTAAATGGGGAACGGTAGTTATACCCTTGTTCAATACTGCGATCACGTGGAGGTCTATTCGCACTGTACCAATTAGAATAGCTACTATCAGCCTTACCGTAAACCACCTCTAAACCACCAAAATAACGATAGGCTTCAAATAAGGTTTCACATAATGGTGTGTTGGTATTGGCTGGCAATTGATTAATTAACCCTAATAACTCCTGCTTATTAGAGGTATCCATTTTTTGGATACCAGAAATGATCCGCCCACCATCTCGATCGCCTTCATAACGATAATTTAAATTAAACATCGCCAAACCAAAATCCACGCCTGCAGTCGTTACAATAGTATCTTCAATCACTCTGCGTGCTATTTTTAAACGGTTGCTCCATATATTTCTTTTATCGCTGTAATACCATTGCACATAACGCTCTGTATATAAATGAACGGGCTCTCCCGTACCAAATTTAGTTAATAACGCTTTAACATAGGCCTGTTCTTTACTTGCATCGGTAGAGGATTGACTCACTGCAGTATAGTATTGTGGCTTTGTTGTAGAACCTAAACCATCAACGGGTAACCCAGATTTTTGCAAAGTAGCATTGCGATAATCCTGCTCTTCTATATCCTCAAAACAATCAAGCACAGCTATAGTATTCCCTCCTCCAGCAGGAAGAGGTCGCCAACTTCCCACTTGCCCGACAAAATTATAATGCCGTATATAGCCGGTATACATGCCATATTGATTTAAATACTGATGTGATGAAAAACAACCATTGGTAGATTGGAGAAAATATTGATTCGAAGTCGGTTTAGGTACACTCGTACTATTAAAACTATAATAAATACGTGAGTCTGCAGCCGGCGTTCCATTACTGCTGCCCCGAGGAAAAGGTTGCTCAGTAAGTTCTTCCGTATCCATACTGCCAGAATTATCAAAAATAATAAGCACCTGTGGTCTGGCACCTGCGCGTACAGACACATCAGACACATATAATTCGGTATCGTCAGCATATACATTCGTACACACTAATCCCATAACAATCCCTGTTATCCATCTCCAGCCTACCATGGCCTAATTATCCTCCAGTAAAGACTTCCTGCTCTACACCAACCACAATCTGTAAACGCCCCATATCATCACGACCAAAACTAGCCTCGCTTGATATCTCAATGCGGCGACAACGAATCAAACTGGCATTATTAGCGGCTTCAGTTCGCTTACAACTCACATCACCTTCAGAAATAGGAGTGACTTTATGGTTAACCTTAAAATCACTGTCAACAACCTCTGTTTCAACCGTCATTAATGCCAGCATCTCTGATGTTAAATCATTCAGTACTTTAGCTTGTGCTCCCTGCGCTGCAGCCATCGCTGAAACCCGCTCATTACCAGCACCAGCCATACGTAATGATTGACTTGAATTCATCGCTAATCCTACGCCTATCATAGTTAGAATAAGCAGTACAATTAACGCAAGAAAAAGTACAATTCCTTGTTGTTTCCTCATAAGAACCTCTTACTAACGTATTAGCGCAGGGTTATCTAGCATAATCGTCGATGACATTACTTTACGACGATAATTGTCATTTAATGGACCAATAGTTTTATCCCCTAACTGATACACAACATTATTGGTATAGCTTCTATCTTGCTCAATACTGCGAACTAATAGATAAAGCCGAACGGCAACAATTCGGGCAAAATCTTGGTTATCCCACATGGTATCAGTCACATTAGCAGCAGGAATAAAACTATCAGCACTGCCATCACCGTTGTCATCAATGCCATATAACACTCTAAAATTCTCGATACCTTCAACCAATTGCTCAAAACTACCCGCTTTGCGCATACCTCCGACTCTCAAAGCCTGACGACGTAGCACAGGGATATCACCATCACTGCGAATATAATAAATATGATGCAAGTAATGCCAAAAACGTCGTCCTAGAAAATTAGGGGGTGTTTGGTCACCACTAAATAGCACCGCACGATTACTCGATGTAGCAATGTAATAACGATTAGTATCATTGGGATTCTGTACATCAGGCCCAGAAAAGCGCTTAATTTGAATCACATCGGTATTGGCATTAACGTTATTACCTAAACAAGTAAACGGTTCAGACCCAACGCCTTGTTCATATCCCCAAATACGTCGAAAATGACCAGATACATTACTGGGAAAGGAGCTGTTATTACTGCCAGCACCAACGCAATCACTCGCCGCATCAACCGCAGACGCTTGTGATTCGAAATTAATACCTGTAATAAATGCTATGCCCGTCATATCAGCCATAAAACCGACCTGACTAATATCAGCAGCCATAATCATCATGGCAATCCGACCATTTTCCTGTAATTCATTATATTGACTCGTCGTTCTAACATTTGTCGCCGAGCTACTGAACATCGACATCAAGCCCAATGTAAGAAACATACCGATCAAGATTGCTACCATGAGTTCAACTAATGAAAAACCTTGTTCTCTTTTTTTCATGGGTAATCTATTTAAACTCATAAAGAGATCACCGTTTCCAATAAGAAAAATCGTCTTTTATCATTACTTGTCCCACATCCTTGTACAAATGCATCAGCGTTCGCTGTGCTATCACCTGTATCACGCAGCCCATGCCAAGTAATCGCGACAGAAACGTTATTATTAATAATTTGGATGCAACCTGTTGCCTGAGCTAGACCACCAACAAATTGTTCGTCAATTTGCTCCGTACTACCGCGAAGAAGCTGTTGCCAACTATACAGATCCCATGTTCCAGTTTGATCATTGCTACATACATCGGCATTGACACCATCACAACTAAATTCAGGTTTAACTAAACTACCATTAACAACAGCATTACTATATAACGCTAATTGGCTAATATTAAGCTTCATACGGTTAACGATATCGCTTGCAAGAAATGCCGCCTGGCTTTGCTGAAATGACTCGAAACTACTGCGTTTGGCAATAATGTGTAGATTGAATACACCAATAATACCAATGATTAAAATAACCATTGCCACTAGTACTTCAATTAATGAAAAACCACTCTGCCGATGCATTTAAGCTTCATCCATGCCAAATAGAAAATTCAGTATAACCTGCAAGCACTTACAATGTTAATACTATGATTAAAATTTGTAAGTAAATAGTACTGTTTGTCGTAGGAGATCAGATATAAAAAAACGCCTGAGTGCTTTCACACTCAGGCGTTTTATTTAAAAAGAATTAAACGACTTAAAGTCGTTTATAAATCTCTAACGTAATTCTGCTGGAACAGCAAAGACAGTATCTTCTTTACGGCCTTCAACTTCGGTAATCACACTTGGTGCAAGTTTAGCGATGGCATCAATCACTTGTTGTACTAGTACTTCAGGGGCTGATGCACCTGCAGTTACCGCAACTTTTGTCACGCGATTAAACCAGTCCAATTCAACATCTGCCGCGGTATCAACCAAATAAGCATGACAGCCATTTTTCTCAGCTAGTTCACGTAATCGATTTGAATTAGAACTATTTTTAGAACCAACCACGATCAGCAAATCAACCTTATTGGCAAGATTCCGAACCGCATCTTGTCGGTTCTGAGTCGCATAACAAATATCATCTTTACGCGGACCTTCGATAGTTGGAAATTTATCTTGCAGCGCTTTAATAATATCAAGCGTGTCATCGACTGATAATGTAGTTTGGGTTACAAAGCATAAATTATCAGAGTTTTTAACGGTTAATGCGGCTACGTCAGCTGTTGACTCCACCAGATAAACCCCACCTTCAGGGTTATCATATTGCCCCATCGTACCCACCACTTCAGGGTGACCTTGATGACCGATTAAAATACACTCAACCCCTTTACGACTTGCACGGGTCACTTGTAAGTGTACTTTAGTCACCAATGGACAAGTGGCATCAAATACTCGTAAACCACGAGTTTTCGCTTCTTTACGTACAGACTGCGGCACACCATGAGCACTAAAAATAACAATACTGTCATTAGGAACTTGATCCAATTCTTCAACAAAAATTGCACCACGGTCTTTTAAATTTTGTACCACATACCGATTGTGTACCACTTCATGACGTACATAAATTGGTGGCGAAAATAACTCTAATGCGCGTTCAACAATACTAATAGCACGATCAACACCCGCACAAAAACCACGCGGATTAGCGAGCATAATATTAAGTGAAGAGGATTTTTTGTCTGTTTGCATACTAACCTACCTGAACGACTTCTAGTTCAAATTTTAGTACCTGTCCTGCAAGAGGATGATTAAGATCAACAGTAACAGAGTCAGCTGCTACGTCCCTAACCATACCAGGGATCTCGCTATTAGCAGGACCGGTGAAACTGATAATAACGCCAGGTTCGAGCACCATATCTGCAGGAAAACGACTGCGTTCTAGATAATGGATAGCATCTGGGTTAATAGGACCAAATGCAGCTTCTGGTTGTAATATAAACTGATGTTTATCACCTTGCTGCAATTGGCCTATTTGTGCCTCGAATTCAGGACTTAGACTATTGTCGCCCACATTTAACCAAACAGGCTTACCTGATTGCTTGGTACTTTCCGCGATTGAACCATCTTCAAGTACAATATCCATATGACATAATAGTGAGCGAGCGCCTGTCATCCTTTACTCCTTGGCAGCTTGAGTTTTTTCAGTCTTAAACGCATCCCAAATAATCAGGAATGCACCAACACAAATTGCTGAATCAGCAATATTAAATGCAGGATAATGGCTGTTTTTCCAATAAAAATCGATAAAATCGACCACATATCCATGCATTAAGCGATCAACTAAATTACCAATCGCACCACCTATCACTAACGTGTAGGCTAGGTTTAAACGCCATAACTTGCTTGATTGACGTCTAAGCCAGATGGTTAAAATCACACTAAAGCCTACGGCTATAATTGTAAATAACCAACGCTGCCAACCACCTGCATCACTTAAAAAGCTAAATGCGGCGCCATAATTTCGCACATAGGTGAAATTAAAAAATGGTAACAACTGAATCGAATCATACAACTTAAAGTTAGCTAATACCCATTGCTTAGATAGCTGGTCGGCGAAAAACACCAACACAGCTACCCAATACCAACGTAAGCCACTCTCTTTCCAAGTTAATGGCATTATGCGTCCTTATGCAAATTGACGAGTTTCACCGTCACCATCAATGTTGGTCACACAGCGTTGGCATAATGTTGGATGAGCTTCAACTTGACCAACCTCGTCACTATAGTGCCAGCAACGCTCACACTTATGTGCTTCACTCTTCTCTAAACCTAAGCTTAAACCTGCAAGTTCAGTTGCAGTTGCATCAGCAGGTGCATCAGCAAGTGCTTTAACAGTCGCTTTAGACGTTAATAGTACGAAACGTAATTCATCTTCAATCTGTGCTAACTTATTGGCTAATAAGTCATCTGCATATAATGTGATTTCAGCTTCTAGTGAACCGCCAATACGCTTATCGCGACGAGCTTGCTCAAGTACTTTGTTCACTTCGTTACGAACGGCAATCAGTTCAGACCAGAAGTCATCACTTAAATCAGTCTCTAAAGTGACAGACTTCAGACCATCGAACCACTCTTGAATAAATACATATTCATCACGCTTGCCTGGCATTAACTGCCATACTTCGTCAGCAGTAAAGCTTAAGATTGGCGCAATCCAACGTACCATTGCTTCAGTGATTAGATACAATGCAGATTGACAGCTACGACGTGCATGACCTTCAGTCTTAGCAGTGTATTGACGATCTTTAATGATATCTAAGTAGAAGCTACCAAGTTCTACAGAGCAGAACTGCATTAATTTCTGAGTCACTTGGTGGAAATTATATTGATTATAAGCCTCAATAATTTCTTGCTGTAGTGCATCTGCGCGACGTACAACCCAACGATCCAATGCCACCATGTCTTCAACTGCAACCATATCAGTTTCAGGGTTGAAACCATTTAGGTTAGCCAATAAGAAACGAGTCGTGTTACGGATACGGCGATATGCATCAGCGCTACGATTCAAAATTTCATCAGAAACCGTCATTTCACCGCTGTAATCTGTTGATGCAACCCATAAACGTAGGATGTCAGCGCCTAATTTGTTAGTCACTTGCTGAGGTGCAATTACGTTACCTACAGACTTAGACATCTTGCGACCTTTACCATCAACGGTAAAGCCATGAGTCAACACCTGCTTGTATGGCGCTTTACCATTCATCGCAGTTGAAATCATCAATGAAGACATGAACCAACCACGGTGTTGATCGCTACCTTCAAGGTATAGATCGATATCATGACCATGGAATTCAGGACGTGAAGCAACGACTGATGAGAATGTTGAACCAGAGTCATACCATACGTCTAAGGTATCAGTCACTTTGCGGTAATGCTCTGCATCTTCACCTAGTAATTCAGCAATATCTAGATCCCACCAAGCTTGAATGCCTTTTTGCTCAATCAAGTTAGCTACGCGAGACATCAATGCCACGCTATCTGGGTGTAGTGCTTCTGTTTCGCGGTGCACAAATAAAGTAATTGGCACGCCCCAAGTACGTTGACGTGAAATACACCAGTCTGGGCGGTTCTCAACCATACGCTCAATACGGCTTTGGCCCCAATCAGGGATCCACTGAGTTTGTTCAATCTCAGTTAGCGCTTGCTTACGTAAACCATTGTTGTCCATTGAGATGAACCACTGTGGTGTCGCACGGAAGATAATCGGCGTTTTGTGGCGCCAGCAATGTGGGTAGCTGTGACGGAAAGCTTCACTGTGTAGTAATACACCTGTTTCTTTCAATAACTCAACAACCGCATCATTTGCTTTAAATACATGCTGACCCGCAAAAATTTCAGTGTCAGCTTTATAAACGCCGTTATCACCAACTGGATTCGCAATTTCTAAGCCATACTTTTGACCAATCACAAAGTCATCTTGACCGTGACCAGGTGCAGTATGAACAACACCAGTACCCGCTTCAGTTGTAACATGATCACCAAGTAAAACTGGCACATCGAATGCGTAGAATGGGTGGTTAAAACGTAATAGTTCAAGTTCAACGCCAGCAACTTGAGCAAGCACTTGATGTGTCTCAATGCCATAGCGCGCTAAACAAGATTCAGCTAGCTCTTCAGCAATAATAATTGCTTGCTTAACACCTTCGATTTCAATTTCGATTAGGTTATAAGTTAAGTTCGGGCTAATAGATAAACCGCGGTTAGCAGGTAATGTCCAAGGTGTCGTTGTCCAAATCACCATAGACACTTGGCCAGCATAATCAGCTAAACCAAACTTGCTTAACACTAACGCTTTATCAGCTGCAGAAAACGCCACATCAATCGCTGGAGATGTTTTATCTTCATATTCAACTTCAGCTTCAGCTAATGCTGAACCACAATCAGTACACCAATGAACAGGCTTAACACCTTTGTGTAAATGACCACTTTCAATCACTTTTGACAATGAACGTACAATATTAGCTTCTGTGCTAAAGTCCATTGTTAAATATGGGTTTTGCCAATCAGCTAATACGCCTAAACGGATAAAGTCATCACGTTGGCCGTCAACCTGAACTGCCGCATATTTACGGCATTCTTCACGAAATTCAGCCGCAGTTACTTTTTGTCCAGGCTTACCTACTTTCTGTTCAACTTTAAGTTCAATAGGTAGACCATGGCAGTCCCAACCTGGAACGTATGGAGAGTCAAAACCTGAAATAGTTTTAGATTTGATAATAATATCTTTTAAAATCTTATTTACAGAGTGACCAATATGAATACTACCGTTTGCATATGGAGGGCCATCATGAAGAATGAATGGCTTACGGCCAGTACGGCTTTCACGGATCTTTTGGTATAACCCATCCTGTGTCCAGCGTTTAAGCATTTCTGGCTCACGATTAGCCAAGTTGCCACGCATCGGAAACTCTGTTTCCGGCAAATTCAAAGTAGATTTATAGTCGCTCATTGATCCTATACCGTTATTTAAGCTTAATTAAGTTTAGCTTCTTTGCAGACAAAATAAGGCTTTAGCCTCATCTACATCATGTAAAATTTGTAGTTTAAGTGCATCTAATGATGCAAACTTTTGTTCATCACGAATCTTAGCAACTAAAGTCACGCTAATTCGCTGACCATAAAGATCACCTGAAAAATCAAATAGGTGCACTTCTAATTGACAGGTTTGGCCATTAACCGTTGGACGATGTCCAATGTTTGCCACCCCTAAATATTCGTTACCATCTTGCACGCGTACCTTAACGGCAAACACACCGTTAACAGGCACCACGTTGCGTTTTAAAGCAACATTTGCCGTAGGAAATCCAATTGTACGTCCTAGTTGACGGCCATGAAACACGCGCCCAGACACACAATATGGATGCCCTAATAACTCGCTCGCTTGCTCAACATCACCAGCGGCAAGTACATTACGGATCATCGTTGAACTAACTCGTTGTGATTGCACTAGAAAGCTCTGAGTACTGACTACGGTAAAACCGTATTTAGCCCCCGCTTCAACTAACATCGCAAAGTTACCTTGACGATTTTTACCAAAGCAAAAATCATCACCAACCACTAAATATTTCACGCCTAATTTATCAACCAATAATTGTTTAACAAATTGCTCGGCGGGTTGGCTAGCAAAAGCTTGAGTAAAGCGCACACACAATAGTCGATCTATGCCTAACTGTGCTAGCAAATTAAACTTATCTATTAACAAATTTAATCGAGCTGGCGCACGGCTACCATTAAACAACTCTTGTGGCTGTGGTTCAAAAGTCATCACCACAGTAGGCAAATTAAGTGCCTCTCCCTGGGCTATCAGCTGGGCTAACACCGCAGCATGACCCCGATGGACACCATCAAAATTGCCAATCGTCAGCACACAACCGTGATGACGAGGTAAAATGTTGTGTATACCGCGGATTAATTCCATTATTTTGCTTAACTGCCAAAAACAATCCGCGGATTATATA
>NZ_BALM01000036.1 GCF_000614975.1 Shewanella marina JCM 15074 | reverse complement strand
ATATAAATAAGCCCTGTCGTTAAGACGGGGCTTTTTTATACCTGAAATTTACCGTTTAAACTTTTCTGCTTTCTGCTTTCTGCTTTCTGCTTTCTGCTATTTCAATAACTCATTTGTATTGGGCAATTCTGGTTATATAACCATCAAAAATTATTTATATCAAAGTCGCTAATTTATAAAAGATTAATTAATGTTTTATCTTTACTAGTGATGTTTATATAATTTTTTGGTCGTTTTATTGAATATTATTCCTTTGCTTGCCATTAACTTTACTCTTTATGGTATGACCAATTTACAAACAGCAATCATTTTTGTTATAGATTAGTTATCGATGATGAAGTGGTTGCTGCTGTATCGCTTTCAATTGAATAAGCTGTGTATCCTACACAATATAATATGAGTACCAGGAAGGTTCTCTAATAATAAACATAGCCAGTCATATGCTGCACTTAATGCTGTTGGGACAATAGTAATTAAGGTGACTCGGTTGAAATGGTGGAAAAGTAATGTCTACAGTGATGGATTCTGTATTTGAAGCGTTAAATATAATGCTGCTAGGAATGGGGCTTGTGTTTGCCTTTTTAAGTTTACTGATTGCAGGTATTAATATTGTGGCTCGGTTGGTTGCATCTGAACCCGTTGGGCAATTAACAACTGTTGTTCCAAATAACAATGATATTGAACCACAAGTTGTTGCAGCCATTACTGCTGCTATTCATCAATACCGTCGTCAAGCTTAATTGGCAATTAGGGAGTTTTTATGAGTAAGCCTTTAGCACTTACTGATGTAGTTTTGCGTGATGCCCATCAGTCAATTCTTGCCACCCGTTTGAGAACTGAAGATATGCTACCGGCGGCATCTATGTTAGATGATGTCGGGTTTTGGTCGTTGGAATCTTGGGGGGGAGCAACTTTCGATGCTTGTATTCGTTATTTAGGCGAAGATCCTTGGGAGCGGATTCGATTATTGAAAGCTGCTATGCCAAAAACACCACAACAGATGTTACTGCGTGGTCAAAATTTATTGGGTTATCGACATTATGCTGATGATGTTGTGGCTAAATTCGTTGAACGCGCTCATGTAAATGGGGTTGATGTATTCCGCGTATTTGATGCCATGAATGATGTACGCAATTTGCAATCGGCATTACAAGCTGTGAAGGCTGTGGGTGCTCACGCACAAGGTACGATCTCTTATACTACAAGCCCAGTCCATAATTTAACAACATGGATTGATATGGCAAAACGCCTAGAAGATATGGGATGTGATTCGCTTTGTATTAAAGACATGGCTGGATTATTAAAGCCGATGGAAGCTTATGAGCTTATTAGTCAGCTTAAATCACAAACTGATCTTATTATTTCGATGCATTGTCATGCAACGACAGGTTTGAGTACTGCGACGTATCAAAAGGCCATTGAAGCAGGTATTGATGTACTCGATACAGCAATATCTTCAATGAGCCAGACTTATGGTCATAGTGCAACTGAGACTGTAGTGGCGATGGTAGAAGGCACTGATCGCGATACAGGCTATGATCTTGCATTATTAGAAAAGATAGCAGCCTATTTTAGAGATGTACGTAAAAAGTATGCTCAATATGAAGGTGGCTTAAAAGGTATTGATTCACGTATTTTACGTGCTCAAGTGCCCGGTGGAATGCTAACCAATATGGAAAGTCAACTGAAGGAGCAAGGCGCCGCTGATAAGCTTGACTTGGTATTGGAAGAGATCCCTAAAGTACGTCAAGATTTAGGTTTTATCCCATTAGTGACGCCAACGTCGCAGATTGTCGGTACGCAAGCTGTCATCAATGTACTAATGGGCGAGCGTTATAAGTCATTAACGAAAGAGACTGAGGGTATTTTAAAGGGGGAGTATGGGGCGACTCCTGCGCCTGTGAATGCTGAATTACAACAGCAAGTTTTACAAGGGCAGCAAGCTATTACTTGTCGTCCTGCCGATCTACTTGCACCTGAATTTGACAAGTTAACGCTTGAATTAAAGCGTAAGAGTCAAGCGCAAGGGTTAACACTGGCGACAGAAGTACAAGATGATGTATTAACTTATGCATTGTTCCCACAAATTGGCTTACAGTTTATCGAACATCGAAATGATGCTAATTTCTTTGAGCCAGCACCATCTATTGAAGTGGCAGCGCCTGTAACACAAGTTGTTGCAGCGCCTCAAGCGAGTGAAACCTATACCGTCAATGTTCAAGGCCAGTCTTACGTAGTGCAAGTGAGTCAAGGTGGTGATATTGGTCAAATTACGCCAATAGAACCGTCAGTGACTCCTGTTACAGCAAAAACTAACACTGGTGCTGCCGTCGATCTTAACGCGCCACTTTCAGGCAATATTTTTAAAGTGAATGTCAAAGTGGGTGATACGGTTAAAGCTGGCGATGTGGTTATTATTCTTGAAGCCATGAAAATGGAAACCGAAATTAGAGCTCCTAATGATGGTGTGGTTGCTGCTGTAGCAGTCAAAGAAGGTGACAGTGTCTCTGTAGGATCACTTTTATTGGCTGTAGGATAACGCTTTATGGATGGATTAATTGCCTTTTGGCAAGAGACTGGAATAGCTAATTTCACCCTTGGTCAAGTCGTCATGATGCTAGTCGGAGTGGTATTACTTTATCTGGCGATTGCGAAAAAATTTGAACCACTATTACTGTTGCCTATTGGATTTGGTGCAATTTTAGCGAATATCCCTAATGCTGGCTTTACCGATGAAGGTGGCTTGCTTTATTTCGCTTATCATGTCGGTATTGAAACTGGTGTATTCCCACTACTCATCTTTATGGGAGTTGGGGCCATGACTGATTTTGGTGCCTTGATTGCTAATCCCAAAACATTATTGCTTGGTGCCGCTGCGCAATTTGGTATTTTTGCGACTTTGATTGGTGCTATCGGCTTAAACTTGTTACCGGGTTTTGAGTTTAGCATGCAAGATGCTGCAGCGATTGCCATTATTGGCGGTGCAGATGGTCCGACAGCGATCTTTTTAGCATCTAAATTAGCGCCTGAGTTATTAGGTGCTATTGCTGTCGCTGCATACTCATATATGGCACTGGTGCCGATTATTCAGCCGCCAATTATGAAGTTACTGACTACGCCTGCAGAGCGTGAAATAAAAATGGAACAGTTGCGTGAAGTGAGTAAGAAAGAGAAAATCATTTTCCCTTTGATGGTATTGGGAATGACGATTTTATTCTTACCTGCAGCATCGCCATTGGTCGGTATGTTCTGTCTTGGTAATTTAATGCGAGAGGCTGGGGTAGTTGATCGACTCTCAAAGACTGCTCAAAATGAGCTTATTAATATTGTGACAATATTCTTAGGTTTAGCTGTTGGCTCTAAATTATCGGCAGATCAATTTTTACGAGTTGAAACCCTTGGTATTTTAGTTTTAGGTGCGGTTGCGTTTGCTGTAGGTACTGCAACAGGGGTACTGATGGCTAAAGTCATGTGTAAGTTGTCTGGCGGTAAAATTAATCCACTAATTGGCGCGGCGGGTGTGTCTGCTGTACCTATGGCTGCTCGAGTTGTTAATAAGGTTGGTTTAGAAGCAAATAACCAAAACTTTTTACTTATGCATGCGATGGGACCCAACGTTGCTGGCGTATTAGGCTCTGCTGTTGCTGCGGGTATCTTATTGGCAGTGCTAGGTTAATTTAACCTCATTCCAGCTGATAATTAATCAAGCCGATGTTTTTAATATTATTAAATAACATCGGCTTTTTTATGCGGGTAAATTTTGATTTGCAGTAATCCACATCATTAACAAAAGGAATAAACTGATGGTTAAACTTATCGCGATGATATAGATAAAGCCTTTTTTGCCTTTTGCTAACGGGATATGATGTGTTTCAAGAAATAATACCCAAAGTAAGCAAAAGATCAGCGGTAATAAAAATACGAGTGTCATACTTCACCTTTGATTACCCAATTGATTGGCTCGTAATATTGCTTGTTATCAATAGATTACATTATAGTAAAAACTTAGTGTGTCAACATATGGCAGGATAAATAGTGCAATAAAAAGGTCACCGAAGTGACCTTTGCTGGTTAAATACTTTGCTGTACTGCCTCTGGTACATTGCTACGATTAAAAGTGTTCTTATCTAATTGACCTTCAGATTGTCCAACAACCACAGCCGTCATCATATCGCCTGTCACATTGGTGGCGGTTCTTATCATATCAATTACTCTGTCGATGGCGGCAATAAAGGCAATACCTTCTAAAGGTAATCCTACTGCAGCAAGGGTTACAGTGAGCATTACAACAGCGCTACCTGGTACGCCTGCTGTCCCGACTGAAGCAATTGTTGCCGTAAATGCAATTAATATGTAATCAGTCATATCAAGGGGGATAGCATAGATTTGTGCAATAAAGATTGCGGCAATTGCAGGATATATTCCGCCACAACCATCCATATTCATGGTTGCGCCTAAAGGGAGTACAAACGCACTATATTGTTTCGATACGCCCATTGCTTCAGTACAACGGGTGCTTGCTGGCAAAGTACCAAATGAAGATGCAGTGGAAAATGCAACGAGCTGCGCTGGCATGGCTTTTTTGAAAAATTGTATAGGACTTAATTTGGCTGCAAACTTTATTAATCCACCATAAACAAAAATAATATGAATTAATGCTGCGAGATAGATTGCACCAATAAATTTACTTAATGGTAATAAAGTGGATAGACCATATTGTCCTATTACCCAAGCCATCAGACCAAAAACACCAATAGGAGTGAGTTTTAGTACCATACGTGTGAGTTCAAACATGATTTCAGCACCAGCTTCAATCACTTTTTTAAAGGGCTCGGCTTTAGCACCAATGCGATTGATGGCGATCCCGACTAATGCTGCAAATACAATAATCTGTAAAACTTTTCCTTCAGCCAATGCTGCAAAGGGATTGATAGGGATCATCTCTAAAATAACTTGTGAGAAGCCGGGGACCTGCCGCTCTTTTACTGCGGTTGTTGCAAGCTGTAAAGAGCCGCCCATATCAATCATGCTACCAATTGCTAAACCGATCAATGAGGCAATCGTACCGGTAAACATAAACATGGCTAATGTTTTAAAGCTGAGTCGTTTGAGATTAGCCTGACTGCCTAATGAAGTAATGCTCACCACAATCGCACAAAAAATTAGAGGGGCAACTAACATCTTAATTGCACTAATAAAAATATCACCTAATGGTTTTAGTTCTGTGGCTTTTTCACCAAAAATAAGACCGACAATTGCCCCTAACATAAAGCCTAGGAGTACTTGCTGCCAAAATGGGATGCGTTTTATGCTTTGCCACATATAGTGATATTCCTTTTATGATAAATCGATTAAAGCAATGCTATTTAATAGATTTACATTTGTACATATATAAACAAATCGCGTTAATAAACCTTTAGTTATAACTTATAGTTATATTTGTAGTTGTTGGCTAAATATTGAGCTTTAACATTGTATACACAAGTGCATGAACTATGCGAGTTAAACGCCATTGATTGCTATTTAGTGCTATTTTTAATCGATATAATTTTGCTTTATTTATTAAAAATTGAAACAAATACAATAAGTAAGTTGTCAATAACTAAGGTTGAAGTACTATTAGCCAACTGAGTTTATATGAGTGGTGAGGAGATAGGTTTGTTGTGGCTTATGTTTAGTGGGGCTTTTTTAGCTGCAACCCTATTACCTGGGGGATCTGAGTTATTGTTGCTGGGGTTACTGGATAAGGCACCGCAACAGTGGCTCGGACTCGTGATTGTCGCCAGTATTGGCAATACATTAGGGTCATTGACTAGTTTTTATTTAGGGCGTTTAGGGCGTTTTGCTAAATCACCAGAGCAATTAACTCAAAGTAAATATCTGCGCAGTCTCGGGCTGGTGCAAAAATATGGTTATTGGTCATTATTACTGGCGTGGATGCCGGTTATCGGTGATTTACTTTGTTTGTTAGCAGGCTGGATGAAGTTACCTGTTATCAAGTCGACCATCATGATGTTTATTGGCAAATCGTTACGCTATTTATTGATTGCGGCTGCGGTATTATACCAATTTGATTAAAGATGTGATCTGTTCAGAGTTTGTCAGCCTTTTCAGTTCTAGGCGCATTGATGCAGTAATGGCTATTCCCTTTCAAATCAATGCAACATCGAAATGGAAAGGCCTGAAAAACTCACTTCGTGCGGGTTTCAAGGCGCTGTATACTGCGTTGAACATGTTCAAAATACGACTGCATGGATGCAGAAGGTAGAGCAACGCAGGAGCTTGTTGCCGAGAATAACTATTCTGTTCAAATGTCCGTATTGTCTACAACACCTTGAACTCCCGCTGAATGATCACCTTCTTATTCAAGTTGGTATTAAAGTGGCACTAATTGATGTTTTAAGTAGTATTTAATAGGAGAAGTCTTTTGAAAAAATGGATATTGGCAGCTGCAATTTCAGCAGCATTAGCAGGTTGCGCTAATCAAGCTATCGCGCCTTTACCTGCTGGCGTTACTTTGGTTGAAACGGTTTCAGCTAGCCAGAATCAACTCGGTATTCCCTATAAAAAATATGTATTAGCGAACGGGCTTACGGTGATTTTACATCAAGATAAGTCAGATCCTTTGGTACATGTTGATGTGACTTATCATGTTGGTAGTGCTAGAGAATTGCCTGGCCGCAGTGGTTTTGCACATTTGTTTGAACATATGATGTTTCAAGGTTCACAGCATGTTGCTGATGAGCAGCATTTTAAAGTGATCACCGAAGCGGGCGGTACTTTAAATGGTACCACTAACAGTGATCGCACTAATTATTTTGAGACAGTACCCAGTAATCAACTTGAAAAAGTGTTGTGGTTAGAATCAGACCGAATGGGCTTTTTACTGCCAGCATTAACAGAAAAGAAATTTGAAGTTCAACGTGAAACGGTTAAAAACGAACGTGCACAACGTATCGATAATCAACCTTATGGTCGTATGAATGAGCGTTTTGACCAAGCCTTTTATCCGCAAGGACACCCATACTCTTGGCCTGTTATTGGTTGGCCAAAAGATTTAGAGCGAGCCAACTTGGGGGATGTTAAAGCTTTCTTCCAGCGTTGGTATGGTCCCAATAATGCTACCTTAACCATTGGTGGTGATTTTAATGAGACACAAGCATTAGCTTGGGTTGAAAAGTATTTTGGGGATATTCCTCGTGGACCAGAGGTGAAAGCAGAAGCTAAACCATTAGTGACGTTAGATAAAACTCGCTATATTTCGATGCAAGACAGAGTTCATTTGCCACTATTACGAATCGGCTTCCCGACGGTATATTCACAGCACCCAGATGAAGCTGCACTAGATTTGTTAGCTAATATCTTAGGTGGCGGTAAAACATCACTATTATATAAAAATTTAGTGAAGAATGGTTATGCGGTACAAGCGGGTGTGAGCCATCCTTGCCGTGAGCTTTCTTGCCAATTAGCTATTTATGCGTTAGCCAACCCTGCTAAAGATGGCAATTTAAAAGATCTGCAGCAACGTGTCATGACATCAATTAATGAATTTGAACAACGTGGTGTAACTGATGCGGATTTAGAAAAAGCGAAGGTTCAATTTGAAGCTGATACGATTTTTGGATTACAAAGTGTCAGAGGGAAAGTCTCTACGCTAGCTGCCAACCAAACTTTTACGGGTAATCCTGATCTTATTGCTAAAGATCTACAACGCTATGCCAGCGTGACTAAAGCCGATGTGATGCGGGTATTTGAACGTTACATTAAAAACAAACCTATGGTGGTCATGAGCGTTGTCCCTGAGGGGAAAACAGACTGGATTGCTCATAGCGATAATTTTACACCGCCAGCAGAAATAGTCGCTAAAGATGCTGTGCCATCAACAGCAAAGGTCGCGCCTATTGAGACTCATTTTGATCGTTCTGTTATGCCTAAAGCAGGCAAAGCACCATTAGTAAGTGTGCCTAATTTATGGGATGCAACGCTTAAAAATGGTATCGAAGTGATGGGCACGCAAACTAATGAAACACCAACCGTTGAATTACTAATTTATCTAAATGGTGGTCATAGGTTAGAACCTGTAGCAAAAGCTGGCGTGGCGCAGTTAACCGCAGCAATGCTAAATGAGTCATCAACTCAAAGAAGTACTGAACAATTAGCGCAAGCATTAGAGATGCTGGGCAGTAGTGTTAGTTTTGGTGCGGGTGAAAGCCAAAGCTATATTAAAGTGTCTAGTTTAACTGAGAACTTGCCTCAAACATTGGCGATTGTTGAAGAGAAACTATTTAAGCCTGCATTTAAAGCGGCTGATTTTGAACGTCTTAAGCAGCAACAGTTACAAGGTTTGCAGCATCAGTTGTCAGATCCTAACTACATCGCATCGACGGCTTTTGATCAACTGTTATTTGGTAAAGACAACAGTTATGGCGTTCCGGTAGACGGTACAATTGCTACGGTATCTAAATTGACATTAGCTGATATAAAGCAGTTTTATCAGCAGCAATATCAAGCGGGTAATGCGCAAATAATTACGGTGGCTAATCTTGACCAACAAAAAATGACCATGGCGTTATCTGGTTTAGCCAATTGGCAGGGCAAAGGCGAAGCATTACCTGCGTTACCAACTTTACCTAAGTTAGATGCGGGTACGATTTACGTGATTGATAAACCTGATGCCGCGCAATCAGTGATTATGCTTGGTAAGCGTGCTTTTGCTTATGATGCAACAGGACAGTACTTTGATGCATATTTAATGAACTATCCATTAGGCGGTGCATTTAATAGTCGAATTAATTTAAATTTACGAGAAGATAAGGGCTATACCTACGGTGCTCGTAGTTATTTTACTGGCGGCAGTGAGGTCGGTGCATTTATTGCGAGTGCAAGTGTGCGTAGTGATGTTACTGGGCCTGCCTTATCAGAGTTTATTAAAGAGATTAACCATTATCAGCAGCAAGGTATAACTGATAAAGAACTCGAATTTATGCGTAATTCTATTGCACAGGGTAAAGCGCTTGATTATGAGACGCCTTATCAAAAAGCCGGTTTTATGCGGATGATTCAAAAGTATAAGTTAGATCATGATTTTACGGCTAAGCAGGCTGATATAATTGAACATATCGATAAGGAAACGTTAGATAAATTGGCAAAATCTCAATTGCAGTTAAAAGATATGGTGATATTAGTTGTTGGTGATAAAAGCAAAATAATGCCGCAATTATCGACACTCGGTTATCCTATTGAAAATTTATTGTTGTAAATAGTAGATTAGTCCTTATATTTGACTCTTACGTGGCAGTTTTTCTGCCACGTTTTTCAATAGTAATAGACAGTATGAATGGTTAGGTTAATGCCAACTGACCCAATATAAACTCAACTAAAGTGAGTCATGAATTGAATATCTTACAGCAACGCTTAACCCACCTTTCATCCTCTGTAGGACGTCGTGCTTTATCTACAATGAAGCGTGGTATTGAACGAGAGGCGCTAAGAATTGACGGTTCAGCTCAAATAGCTCAAAACTCTCATCCTCAAGCATTAGGTTCTGCGCTAACTCATCCCAAGATCACTACTGACTACAGTGAGGCTTTACTTGAGTTTATTACTCCAGTTAACGAAGATATTGATGCCTTGTTAGATTGTTTGATGACGACGCATGCCTATACAATGAAGCATTTAGATGGTCAACGTTTATGGCCATTCAGCATGCCTTGCTATATCACTGAACAGACAAATATTCCGATAGCTCAGTATGGCAGCTCAAACTCAGGCAAAATGAAAACCTTATATCGACAGGGCTTAACCCACAGATATGGTGGTTTGATGCAAATCATTTCTGGAGTGCATTTTAATTTCTCTGTGTCTGATGAGTTATGGCAATTATTGTATGAGCAATCTGATAAGTCTGTGGCATTACAAGATTTCAAATCGGCAGCTTATTTTGGACTCATCCGTAACTATCGCCGTTTAGTTTGGGTATTACCTTATCTATTTGGTGCTTCACCTGCACTATGTCCGTCATTCATTAAACAAGGCAAAAGTCCTTACCAGTTTGAGACGAGTGCTAAAGGAACCTTATACCTACCTTATGCAACATCACTGCGTATGAGTGATTTAGGTTATACCAATAATGAGCAAGATGCGCTTAATATTAGCTATAACTCTTTACCTGAGTATTTAGCGGGTTTATCTGATGCAATGTTAATGCATTCAGATAAATTTGCTCAGATAGGGGTTAAAGTTGATGGTGAGTACCGTCAGTTAAATAGCAATATATTACAAATTGAAAATGAGTTTTACTCACCTATTCGTGCTAAGAGAGTCGCTAAACGTGGTGAAAAACCCTCAGAAGCATTAGCGCGAGGTGGGGTTGAATATATTGAAGTACGCGCCCTTGATGTTAATCCATTTAGCCCTATCGGGATTAATGCTCATCAGGTCAGATTTTTAGATTTGTTTTTACTTTATTGTTTATTGAGCGATTCACCAGATACTGCTGATGTCGAAGAAGCCGAAATAACCGCTAACTTAAATGCAGTGGTATTAACCGGTAGAAAGCCTGATTTGCAGCTACAACGCCATGGTGATGATATCGCCATGCAACAGTGGTTAAATGAATTATTTGTTGATCTTGGCAAGATTGCTGAATTGATTGACGGTGAAGAGTTAGCTTATGCTCAAGCATTAGCCCACTGGCAACTTGCAGTGGATGACCCTGATAAAACCCTATCAGGACAAGTATTGAATGCGATTTTAAATGATGATGATGCTCATGCGCGTTGGGGCGTTCGTTTAGCGGAAGCCTATCAACAACAGCTTTTTGAATATCCATTAACAGATGCTCAAATTGCATTATTTGAAAAAATGGCGACAGATTCTTTAGCTGAGCAGGCAAGGTTAGAAGCGGTGCAAGAGCAAAGTTTTGAGCACTTTTTAGCTGATTACTTTAATTATGCGCAATAATTTATTTAACATCACATCAGCATCATTATTAGTGATGCTGATGGCTGGTTGTAGTTCAACAGATGTTGCAGTGCCCACTTGTGGCACTATTTCTGCGTATTTACCTACAGATAAAGCAAGTAATATATATCCTGCAGTGATCACTCATTTAGATGGCAAACCTGTTATATCTATGCCTAATTTTGTGGTTCCACCAGGAAAGCATACGCTAACCATGGCGGCATTGATTGATTCGCCTAAGTTAAAAGTAAAATTGGCAGCAAGAACTGAAAAAACATTAGAGGTGAATGTTGTGGCTGAGCAGCAGTACCATGTTGCCGCACAATTTAATACTGATAAAGTTTATTATGGTATGGATAGTCATTATTGGCAGCCCGTCATTTGGCAACAAGACGAATTGCAGTGTAAGCCAATAACAACGCCTTATTAGTCAAGGAACTGTGATGTCTCGTTTAAAGCTGTTGTTAGGAGTGGTGCTCGTCAGTCAGTTAGCAGGTTGTGCTACGGCGCCGCCTCGTCAACCTGATAATATTTGTGCTATTTTTAATGAACATTATTCATGGTATGAAGCGGCTAAAGATACCCGTGAAAAATGGGGTGTACCAGTCCATGTTCCTCTAGCTATCATGTATCAAGAAAGCTCTTTTAAGCATAATGCCGCACCGCCCATGGAATATTTTTTAGGTTTTATACCGATTGGCCGTGCAAGCTCTGCTTATGGCTATGCTCAAGCTAAAACAATGACATGGGATGATTACGTCAGAGAAACCGGTAATAGTTGGGCCAGTCGCAGTAATTTTGATGATGCTATGGATTTTATGGGATGGTTTATTTATAAAACCCATAAAATTAATGGGGTATCTAAATGGGATGCTCGTAAGCAATATCTGAATTATCACGAAGGGTGGGGCGGCTACAAGCGCGGTACCTATCGTAATAAGCCTTGGTTAGGCAAAGTAGCTACCCGTGTTGATGAACGTGCGCGGCGCTATGCTGCGCAATACAGGCAATGCCAAAAAGAGTTAGATCGTTCTTGGTTCTCGCGCTTTTTCTTTGGTTAATCTCATTTAATATAACAAAGCCTCCAATTACGGAGGCTTTATTGTATTTGGGCAAGTATTACTTGGCCAGTGTGATATATATAACAGAACTGTTTATCATCAATATACAATGTATATTGACCAGTATATGCTTAATGCGAAAGTATTAGTTTATATGTTGTAAATATGCAAATTATTGAGTAAAAAATAAGTTTTTTGATTTGTGTGTTAATTGTGTTTTTTTTTATAAAAATATTTCAGATGTAAATCGTTCTTGTTTTTCAGCTATAGAAATCCATTTAAAAAATTAAAATATTAAATAAATGTGGATGAAAATCAAAATGCTAACAAGTAAAAATATTATAAATTTAAAATAAATATTAATATCAAACTGAGCTAATATTAATAGTTAAAATATAAAATTCATAAGCCATTTCATTTCTTATCACAATTGTTCATATATTTTCATATCAAATTTTCTATTATTAAGCTTAACAGTCGAAATATAGCGGCTATAGCTGTCATCATCGATTAAAATTAGTGGTATTAGCGATATATTGAGTGCTCATTTACGACTTTATGGTATCGCAATATTTCAATGCTTGAAGGAAATTTAGTGGTTGTCTTGTGCCGATAAAGAACGCTATCAGGGCGGGTTATAGAGACGCTGTATGCATGCTAAATCGCAATAATAGGTAGGTATAATTATAGCTCTATTTGGCTATTTATAGATGATATAGCCTTCTATGAAAGGCTATGTCTGAACTGCTATAACGATGCAATATAGTTGAGTTTGGAAGAGAGTAGAGTGCTTTTTTAGAGGGTAAAAAAAAGCACTATTAGTCAGAGACGAATAGTGCTTGGATATACTTAAATCAGTCGCTATTTCGCAGGAGTAGCCCCTTTAGCATTTGGCATATCTTTAGCGTGAACTTGCAGATATTTCAGTAAAGTCTGCTCTTCAGTCGGCGTTAGCGAGTAATAAGGTTTCATCGCTTTCATCGAATCAATCCACTTATTCGCGGTTAGGAAGTTTGGCGCGGTTGCTGCGTGACAAGCGCTACAGGTATTGTTATACATGCCTTCAGCATACTGCCATACCATCTTGATATTAGGCTGTAAGTACTTCTGATTAATCCAACCAGTAATTTCTACTTGTTGCCATACCATGCCAGTCTTAGCATCTGTTTGTTCTTTTAGAAGCTTCTCTGTTGCTTTACCAGCTTCTTTTAGTTTAGCAACAACAATGAACTTACCCATATCTTGAGTAATGACAGCGCTTTGCGCAGATTTCTCATGCCAGCCGCTAAATTTAACTTGTAGCATACCGTTTTGCTTACTGATGACAGTCACTTTAGATGCGGGTAATAACTTACCTTCAACTAGGCTGCTATCAGTTGCTTCGCTGTAGATAGTCTTTTCAGTTAGCGTGAATAGTGTGTCTACAGGTGGCGCAATAGAAGAGTTAGCTTTTAGCTGATCAAACACTTTATGGAAGTCTTCATTCATCATAGGTAATTGGTGTGCAATACCTTTATGACACTCAATACAGTTCATGTTTTTAGCTTCAGCATCAGTCATTGCAGCTGCAGCCGCTGGAGACTGTTTAGCGTGGTCCATTGCTGTATATGAGTGACAACTCTTACATGGTGCTGAGTTGGTTTCTTTCATCATATTCCAGACGTTTTCAGCCATCTCTTGACGATGCTGTTCAAACTTCAATGGTGTATTAATATCTTTAGAAATAAATTCACTATATATATCGCCAACACCGCCAAGTTTAGCTTTCATGAAATCAATTGGATTGTTTTCAGGAATATGGCAATTACGACATTCAGCTCTTACACCCATAGGGTTTTTAAAGTGAATAGTATTTTTATATTCATTATAGTTTTCTTTCATCGAGTGACAAGAAACACAAAATTCTGTCGATGAACTATATTCGATTGATTCATGGAATGTGAACACTCCAAGTAAGCTAATAAATATTGCAATGATTGCAATGGTTAATACCGAATATTTACTGCTCGGGCGACTAAAAAATTGCCAAATTTTTTTCATACTAGCATTCCAATGAGTTAAATAAACATCAAAGCGATTTGACTGATACTATTATTATAGTAATTAAACGTTGATATTTGATATATGATACAGATATATTTGTTTCATTGATACAAATACGCGTAAATACAGGGACTTGTTGCATGTTTGTAAATTATAGAACAATTTACGTCTATAATTGATTTGTTAAGTAAATTTCTGTGTGGTTATGGCCATGTTTCTTATAAACAGTTAAGTAACTACACATATTTTTAGTGATTTTCGACTAAATATTAATGTGGAAAAAAATATGGCTATTTCACGGCGCAATTTTTTAAAGGCTTCATTAGCATCTGCTGTTGCGGCTCAAGGGTTAACTTTATTTCCAGCAGATAAAGTATTTGCTAGCGATACTCAGGTTATTCACCATGCTACTCACTATGGTCCATTTAAAGCGATTGTAAAAAATGGCAAATTAATTGGTGTTCAACCAATTAGTGAAGTTGATGATTTTCCTACTGAGATGCTAACTAAAGGCGTATTAAGTCGTACTTATGATGATACTCGCGTGATGTATCCTATGGTGCGTAAATCTTTTTATGAAGATCCGCTAGGTGATCACAAACCACATTTACGTGGTAAAGAACCTTTCGTACGTGTTGATTGGAGCACGGCAATTGCATTAGCAGCTTATGCGATTGCAAAAACCATTCAAGAGCACGGTAACGAAGCTGTTTTCAGTTCTTCATATGGTGGTTGGTCACATGCAGGTTTAATGCGTCCACAAACACTGCAAGGTCGTTTCTTTAATTTAATTGGTGGTCAAAGTAGTTGTAGTGGCGACTATTCTGCTGGTGCTTCTGAAGTTATCTTGCCACATATTATTGGTGATCTTGAAGTTTACTCTCCACAAACTGCGTGGGAAGTCATCGAACAAAATACTGAAGTATTCATCTTTGTAGGTTGTGATCCATTTAAGACTAACCGTATTGAATTTACTGTTGCCGATCATCAAATGCATCAGCATTGGTTAGAGTTCGCTAAAAAAGGCATTAAGTTTATTTCAATCAATCCACAAAAGACCCATTCTGATATTCAGTTGGGCAGTGAGATGATTAATATTCGCCCTGGTACTGACACTGCACTGTTCTCTGCAATGTCTTATCATCTATATGCGACTAAACAGCATGATCAAGCTTATATCGATAAGTACACAACAGGTTTTGATAAGTATCTTGCTTATTTAGACGGTACTGAGGATGGTGTTAAGAAGACACCTGAATGGGCTGCGACTATTACGGGTGTACCTGCAGAACAGATTGTACGTCTTGCTGAAACTATGGTGAAAAAGCGTACTCAGATTGCTGCTGGTTGGGCATTGCAACGTGCTGACCACGGTGAAATGATCCACTGGTCAATCATTAACTTTGCTGCGATTGCTGGTAAAATTGGTAAACCAGGTGTGGGTTGTGGATTTAGCTGGCACTATGGTTGTGGTGGTATGCCGCAATCAGGCAAGCGTATGCCAATTGGTTTATCACAAGGCCGTAACCCTGTAACTAAAACGGTACCAGTAGTATTGATTTCAGAGATGCTGAACAATCCTGGTAAGGCATTTAGCCGTGATGGTACGCCTAAGACATTCCCTGATACCAAGTTAATTTATAACTCTGGTAACAACTTAATGTCACACCAACAAAATACTAATGAGTTGATTAAAGCATTAGAGAAAGTTGATACCATTATTTGTCAAGATCCTTGGTGGTGTGCATCTTCTCGTTACGCTGATATCGTATTCCCATCAACAACCACTCTTGAACGTAATGATATGAGTCTGGTGGTACTTATAGCAATAACAAGATTTATGCGATGAAGCAGGTTATTGAGCCTGTTGGCGAGAGTTTAGATGATTATGAAATTTTCTCACGCTTAGCATTCTTGTTTGGTGTCTATGATGAGTACACTGGTGGTAAGACAATGATGGAACATTTACGTCATTCTTACGAAAACTCAGATGGTACTGATGATTTTGATACGTTCTGGAAGAATGGTATTACCTTCTTACAAACACCTGAAGCGGCAGATGCTTATGTGCGTCATGCTGATTTCTATGCGGATCCTAAAAAGCATCCATTGCACACACCATCAGGTAAGATTGAACTTTATAGTTCAACTATTGCATCTTTCGATATTGCTGACTGTCCGCCAGTGCCTAAATGGTTACCGCCGTTTGAATGGTTAGGTAACGCTAAAGAAGGTCAAGTGCAAGTATTGAGTCCACATCCATGGATGCGTTTACACTCACAAATGGCAAATGCTGACATCAACTCTTATGAGTCTGTTGATGGTCGTCAAATTGTGATGATTAACAAAGATGATGCGAAAAAACGCGGCGTTAAAGATGGTGATGTCGTTGAAGTTTATAACGAACGTGGTACCACGCTATGTGGTGCTAAGATTTCTGCTGATTGTATGCCTGGTGTTATTTATATCCATGAAGGTGCTTGGTTACAATTAGATGACAAAGGTCGTTGTAACTCTGGCTCAATCAATATGCTGACATCTAGCCAACCTTGTAGTGGTTTAAGTCAAGCAACCAGTGCGAATACTTGTCTAGCTTACTTCAAGAAGTGTACTGATGTTGAATCAGCTAACAAAGCTTACGAGCCACCAAAAGTGGTACCATCAACTAATAGCGTTGATATCTGGAGCTTACAGCTAGGTAAACGTCTAAAAGCTGTTGGTGGTGGTAAGAAACAGACTCAATCGAAGGGTGAAGAGCTTTTCTATGGTAGCTGTACATTATGTCATGCTGCGCCGCACCCAGCTGATTACACCATTGGTCAGTGGGAAGGCATTACCAAGAGTATGTTCCCTAAAGCAGGTTTAAGTGCTGCGGATCAAAAATTGGTATTAGAGTTCTTAGAAAAGAATGCTAAGAAATAATATGGGTTAAGTTGTGATGAAGAAGGAGCTCAATATGAGCTCCTTTTTTTACGTTATGCACATTGGCATTTATGCTGGCGCTTATTTTGATACATCATACTGTCAGCTGCAGTAAAAGTTGAGGACCAATCAGGACTGTAAATACTATAGCCATAACTGAATAAAATAGGGTAATGGTGATGTTTCGTCAGTAGCTGTTGTATGGTATGCAGTTGTTGTTTAATATCATCAAGCTTATCGTTTGATAACACAACAAATTCATCCCCTCCTAAACGCGCCAATATTTGATCATTATGCCAGACTTTTTGCATGGTTTTAGCCAGCGCTTTTAGTGCACAATCACCCTGTTGATGGCCATATATGTCATTAATCAGTTTTAGATCATTCATGTCTATGATAATTAAATAGCTGACATTTGTGTGAGATTTCCAGCGTTTATAGGCATCATTAAAAAACTTGCGGTTATATAGTCCGGTTAGTGCATCCATATTTGCAAGCTTTTGAATTTTAGCTGTTTTATGATAAATCGCGATAGCGTTACTGGCCTCATGGCACAATATTTGGAGCAAATTTTTGTCATATTCATTAAATGAATTATTTTTACTGCTATCAATATTGATCATGGCATAAAGCTGACCATCAACATGGATAGGGCCTGATAGGGTTGAATGAATTGCAGAGTTTGGCGCACTAATGAGTAATGCCTGATCATCATTTGATATGCTGGTTTCTGCATTAATCGTTTGAATATCATCAATAATGACGACCTGATCACAACGGCCTTGGGTAAAGCGAAAATTAAATGACTGTTCTAAGGTGAAGTTAATCAAAGATAATTTATCAATATCTAAATTAATAACAGATGTGAACTTTAATTTATGGTTGGGATAGACCTTAATAATACAACCCATATCGGCATTGGCTAAATGACTAATCGTCTTATGGAGCAAGCTATCTAAGAACATCTGTTCATCTTTATATTGGCTGGATAACTTTATTAGGTCTAACACGCTATCATTTAATTTAACAACTTGGCTTAAGTGTTGTTTAGTTTGTTTGTGCTTAAAGTGAAATAAGTAGGCAATCGCGAGTTGGGCACCAATAAGCATGATACAACTGATTAAGATGAATGACAGTTGAGCTTGTTGCCAAAATTGAAATATAACACAGAAATAAACAATGACTTGGGTTACAAATAACAGCTGTATCATACAGTTAGTATGTTTAGAATTTGCGCGCAAGGTGAGTTCCTTTGGCATAATGCCATTCTAAAAGATTTTGTTTTGCCAAGATAATTTTGCATCGTCGCGACATTTGGGGATAGTGATTAATAGGGATACTGTGATCTGAATGCCATTAGTTTTCCCCCTTTGTTGTAAATATACTCAGTTGATATTCAGCGTTAGATAAATTGAACACTCTGTTTTGTTACTTTTTATTTACAATATGATGGGGGTTGGCGATAATGCGCTCGCTGATGGCTTGGGGGAGTCTATTGGCATTTATAATAACTTTGCCCTACACAAAGGAATACTACTGATGAGCCAACCATTTGTTGCCGTTTTAATGGGATCTGATTCTGACTTACCAACGATGCAAGCAACCCTTGATATTTTAGCTTCTTTCAACATTAAGTATGAAGCTAAAGTCACCTCTGCTCACCGTACACCTGCCGCGACTCACGATTATGTCACTGATGCTGAAGCTCGTGGCTGTAAAGTATTTATTTGCGCTGCGGGTCTTGCGGCACATTTAGCTGGTGCAGTTGCTGGTATTACAACTCGTCCAGTGATTGGTGTGCCTGTTGATTGTGGCCCATTAAAGGGACATGATGCTTTATTATCAACAGTAATGATGCCTGGTGGCGTCCCTGTTGCGACAGTTGCTATTGGTAGTGCTGGTGCAAAAAATGCGGGTTATTTAGCCGCACAAATGTTAGCGGTTGCTGACGATGCATTAGCATTAGCGGTTAAGCATGAACGTCAAGCTTCTGCTGAAGCGGTTGCGGCTAAAGATGCTAAGTTGCAGCAGAAATTAGCTGCACTTTAATCGATGAATGAGTCATAAAAACGCCACTTAGAAAGTGGCGTTTTTTATGGCGATTACTTACCGATAAAAGGCTGCATTACCCGTGGTAATACCCCTTGGATTTTTGATATGGCAACACCATAGTTAGTCACTGGAATGTTACGACGTTCGCATTCTCTCACTCGGCGGATCATTTCGGTGCGATTTAGCATACATGAACCACAATGAACGACTAGTGCATAGTCTGCTAGGTTATCTGGAAAATCATGGCCAGCTTTAATATCAAATGTCAGCTGCTTTTGGCTATAATGCTTAATCATATTTGGCAGTTTTACACGGCCAATATCATCTTCCTGTGAATGATGACTACATGCTTCAGCCATCATGATTTTATCGCCATCTTGCAGATTATCGAGCGCATCAGCGCCTTGAGCAAGAATTGCTAAATCCCCTTTAAAGCGGGCAAATAAAGTTGAAAATGTCGTAAGCGGCACATTTTCTGGCACCACTTGAGTAACTTGTTTAATCACCTGTGAATCCGCAATGACGATTGCAGGCGGTGTATTCAGTTGCGCCAATGCTTGTGCTAGCTGACTTTCTTTCACCACGATAGCCATAGCATCATGATCTAATGCCTCTCTAAGAACCTGCACCTGTGGCAAGATTAACCGACCTTTAGGAGCTGACATATCAATAGGTACCACACATAGTACAGTTTCGCCTGCTTGATATAAGTCGCTTGCTAGCACTTGTTCCTGTTTAAGCTCTGCTGGTGCGATTTCATAAATAGCCTGCTTGATTTGGTCTGCACCCATGTTAAGTGTGCTAGATGCGGCTAAATAGGCTAATTGGTGTTGTTGACAGTAATCAATATCTTTATTTTTGATATCGCTGATATCAGCTTTATTAAAGATGATTAAAAATGGAATTTTTAACTGTTGTAGTTCTTCAATTAATTGTAATTCTTTCGCTGTTAACCCTTGCTCATCTGTGACTAGCAGGCAAATATCGGCGCGATATAGAATTTTAAGACTAGCCTTGATACGTTGCAGTCCAAGTTCACCCTCATCATCTAAACCTGCAGTATCATAAAAAGTCACAGGCCCAAGTGGTAACAGTTCATAGGGTTTAGAAATTGCGTCAGTTGTTGTGCCTGCGGTATCTGAGACAATTGCAATATCTTGACCTGTTAATAAATTAAACAGAGATGATTTGCCAGCATTGCGGCGACCAATAAGTGCAATTTGATAACGGACGCCACGTGGCGCCGAATTAGCGATCATTGTTGACATAGTTTTTCCTACAAGCGTCACCTCGAGTTGAGGATGGCGATAATCCGATAGCTGATATTGCTGATTTGATGGTGCTGACTCGATCAGCTAATTTAGCGGTACTGGTATTTTTACCGGGATAAATATTGTAATCAGCGAAAATTTGTTCAGGTGTAAATGATGGCATGACCACATTCGCACCGCGTAATAAAGCTTGTTCACGAGCCCCTTGTTGCAGTGCATCAAGCGCACTTGTCGCTGGAATATTAGCGCCAGGGTTAAGTAGCCTTAAAATAGCGCTAACACGGTGACTCAGTAACACATTGCCATTTGGCTCATCAGCATAAGGTGTTTGTGGATGTGCCACAAAAGGGCCACATGCAAGCATATCAAGCTGTAATTGGCTAAGGCTGATAATGTCATCAGCCAGCATATCCAAACTCATCCCCGGTAAATTGACGATAATGCCTGAACCTGTTTGGTAACCTAAATCTTGTAATTGTTTAATCTTCGCAAGGCGTTGATCAAATTGTTTTTTAGGCCGACATTGATGGAATAAAGCTTGGTTAAAGGTTTCCATCTTCAGTAAATAGCGGTCGGCTCCAGCTGCACGCCAACAATTGAGTTCTGCTAAGCTTCTATCGCCTAAAGAGAGCGTAATGGCAAGATTGAACTGTTGTTTTATCTCAATAATCAGCTGTTCGATATCTTGCACTCGAAAGCGAAAATCGTCGCCTGATTGCAATACAATGGTGCCCATGCCTTGTTGCTGAGCCGACTCTGCTGCTGATAATATTTGTTGATGATTTAAGCGGTAACGATTGACTTCACGGTTGCTCGTTCTTAAACCACAATAGTGACAATCGTTACGGCATTGATTAGAAAATTCAATAATGCCGCGCATGAACACCTGACCTGAAAACTGTTCCAGTGTTGCGGCATGTGCCTGTTTAAACAAATTATCATCATCACATCCCTGTAATAATGTGAGGATTTCAGTTTTTGTAAACATGAGTTGAGTCGAACCTAGTGGCATTTTTTATAACATGACGGCATTCTGCCATATATCGATAAAAGCTTATTTGAGCGGGTGAAAGTTCTGTGAGCTGCGCAGCTTGTTGCAACCAAGAGTGTGTTGTTGCGCAATCAATTGCTAATATTTGACCATTAATTTGCAGCCAAATGCCTTGTGGTGCACCAATCTCAGCATGTGCGTATTGTCCGCTAAAAATATGATTATCGATCACTAATATTGGCTGACAGGGAAGTAGATCGCTAATCAAATACTCAACTTGATGCGGATATAACTGGTGTAATTTTTGGCACCAATGACGCGATTGTTGAAACAACTGTTCGATTTCTGCGAGTGTTAATTGTTGTCTTAATATTTGACCGAACTCAGTATGCCAGCCACAACTAGGGTCGAATGCTTGTTCAATCAAATAGAGTTTAGTTTGTGGGCTGCTTGATAGTCGGTCAGTAAGTACTTGCTCAACTCTGGAACCTGCAAAATTACTATAAAGTGCTGCATGAAATACAATATGCTGACCAGTACGTAATTGTTGACACAAGGCGTCAATATTGAGGCCTTGTGTCACTGTGATGGCGGTTTCAATCATCAATTATAGATAGATATCGCGTTGGCCTTCGTCGGTTTTATCAATGCATGCAATGACATTCTTACGACGGCTTGGGCTGAGCTTATCTAGTTCTTGTTGAATTAATTGATTACCTGCTGCACGAGTTTCCTCTGATGCATAATCATTGAGATATTCGCGGAAGGTGATCAAGGCATTAGGCTGACAGAATTTACTGATAAATTGCTGTTTTGCGAGTCCCATAAAATGGTCACCAGTTCGGCCTTTTCGATAACAACCCGTGCAGAATGAAGGCACTGATTCTGAATCGTTCACTAAGTCTAAGATAGTTTGGTCAAGGCTACGGTGATCACCTAAGGTGAATTGCTGGGCATCAATTTGTTCAATTTGAGCATCTTGATATGCACCTGGATAAGTACGAGAACCTGCACTAATTTGAGAAACGCCAAGGCTTAGCAGCTCTTTACGTAACGCTGCAGTTTCGCGGGTACTGATGATTAATCCTGTATAAGGTACGGCTAGGCGCACAATGGCAATAATACGCTTAAAACGCTCATCATCAATCGCATATGGCGGTGCTTCAGAAATCTCTGAACCTTGCGCCGGCTCAATTCGTGGGAATGAGATAGTATGCGGGCCTACACCACAGTCTTGCTCTAATTGGAAAGTATGAGCTAATAATGCTAATAGTTCATAACGATAGTCATATAAACCGAATAGTGCGCCAATACCGACATCATCGATCCCGGCTTCCATTGCACGATGCATGGCATATAAGCGGTATAAGTAGTCTTTTTTCTTACCTTTTAAATGGACACTTTCGTATGTTTGCTGATGGTAAGTTTCTTGGAAGCATTGGTAAGTTCCAATTTCTGCTGTTTTTAGTGTTTTAAAGTCAGCAACATCAAATGGCGCACAATTCACATTGATACGACGGATTTCTCCGCCCTTATCGGTACGAACTGAGTACATGGTTTTGATGCTTTCAACGATGGCATCCACGTTATTACGAGGGTGTTCACCATACACAGCTAAAATTCGCTTATGGCCCATTCTTTGTAAAACTTCGACCTCTTTACGGATCTCATCTTGCTTTAATGTTTTACGTTTTAATTCATGGTTATCTGCATTAAATGCACAATAGCTACAGCTATTAGCACAATGGTTACTGATGTACATTGGTGCAAACAGTACGATACGGTTGCCATAAATTGTATCTTTAATTTCGCGAGCGACTTTAAATAACTCTTGGTCAACTTCTTTATCTTGATTTTGCAGTAGAATTGCTGCTTCCTGCATTGTTAATCCTTCACAAAGACGTGCTTTATTTAGGATGGCAATAACCTGTTCCTTGGTCGGTGCTGACGCTTCATCGATCATTTGCCAAATGGCCTGATCATTAATGAAGTTCACTGTTGGATCATATTGCGGTGTTTTTAATGGAGGATGTGCACTCATTTACAAAATCTCAAACGCTTTTTTAAAAATGGCAGCGGTCATGCCGCTGCCAGAGTAGAGGGATATTAGTCGTTATTTGGCAACGACTTGATCACCACTCGTAGTAGTTGGAGCAATCTCTTGTTCAACCCACAATGGTGTATATTCAGCAGCATCATGATAAGGCACGTTACCGTGTACCATCATCGCTTTGAAGTCATCCCAACGGTACACAGCTAAGAATAGGTGTACTGGTAGGAACATTGTTAAGATTAAACCTGCAACTAGGTGAATCATACCTAGTGCGTAAGTCATGTCACGTGGCACGACATGTGGCACTAACCACAGTACTAAGCCAGAGATAATCAGTAATGTGCCGCCAATTAATACACAAGCACCAAATAGTTTTTGGCCTGAGTTGTACTTATTCATTGGTGGAACAGGGACTTTTTTGCCGAGTAGGAACTTTTGTGGGTAGCCACCAAGTACCATAAACCATTTAACATCACGCATAGATAAATTAAATACACGAGCGATAAATAGTACGACGCGATCAAAAGCAAAAATAGTGAAAGCAACGGCATCGATAGACATGATCACACCAGCAATGATGTGGATGTCATAGGTGAGTTGCATACCAGCTTGTGATAGCGGTTTAAAAAATAGCAGTAAGCCAGTTGCTGCTAATGGTAAAAAGCTTAATAGTAAAATGTAATGAAAAATACGTACATTTAACGGGTGCTTTAAAATTGGACGAGTATCATGTTGATGCATGTGAGCCTGCTCCATTATGATTGTAATTTAGTACGATCAACAAAGTGGGTATGTAATAGGTCATGAGATAAATGTCCTAAAGGCTCGCCACCAAAGTCTTTGTAATATTGCTGCACTGCAGGGTTTGCGTGGCTAACACGAATTTTTGCAATAGCATCATCTTGGTATAGGCCAGCACTACGCGCTTTAATATAATCATTACGCTTAGCGATGCGGCTAGAAATCCAACCAACAGGAATAGCCATTACAGCGATAAATGCTGCACCAACAGCCATAAAGCGGCGGCGAGATAGAAAAAAACTATCTTCAGCAAATTCATAATTCTTTTTAGTCATTTTTCGAGTTTCCTTTAGATATTCGCAACCCAAGAGGTGCCGCTTCCATCAATAGGTTGGCCACCACCATTAACACAACCACCTGCACAGTTCATTACTTCAATGAAGTGGTAAGGAGATGTACCAGCAAGTACTTCTTGCAGGATTGGTTCAATATTGCGTGACATGTCGTGAATAACAGCTACATTGACCGTAAGTTCTTTGTTCAGGCTCTTATCGGTTAAAGTCACTGAGGCAGTTTTAATACCTTCTAAACCACGTACAGGTTCAAATTCTAATTTTGGTAACTCTTCTTCAGTTAGCACTTTGTAAGCAGTACGAAGTGCTGCTTCCATTACGCCACCCGTTGTACCAAAGATGGTGCCAGCACCGGTGTATTGAGAGAACAAGCTGTCGCCTTTATATGGCGCGATAGTTGCTAAATCAATATCAAGTAATTTTAATAGTTGTGCCATTTCGCGAGTAGTTAATACTGCATCCACATCTTGATATGGCGCGGCATTAGAACCTTGCTGCTGGTGGTATTTCCATGCGCTATTAAATTCAGGGCGTGATGCTTCTAATTTCTTAGAGGTACACGGCATGACTGATACAGTGAAGATCTTCTCAGGCTGCATGTCATAGATTTTCGCGCCATAAGTTTTAGCAACGGTACCAGACATTTGTTGAGGTGATTTTGCTGTCGATAAATATGGCAATAATGATGGGTATTTGGTTTCAGCGAAACGAACCCAGCCAGGGCAGCAAGAGGTAAATTGTGGTAATGGACCAGCATTCGTTTCACCTTTTACTAGGCTACGAACACGGTGAATAAACTCTGAACCTTCTTCCATAATGGTTAAGTCGGCAGCAAAGTTACAGTCAAAGATTTTAAAACCTGCGTGGTTCATGGCACCGTACAGTTTGTCGGTAACAAGTTCACCAGTACCTAGGCCAAACTCTTCACCAATCGCAACACGAACAGCAGGGGCAATGATGCCAACTACGGTCGTATTTTTATCAGCAAGTTTTTGGATAACTGTTTCAAGTGCGCTATGTGTTTCTTTAATTGCACTGAATGGGCAGTTGATCAAACATTGACCACAGCTTAGGCATTTTTCTTCGTTAATGCTATGAACTGCGCCAGAGGCGCCTTCGATTGCATTAGTTGGGCAGAATTTTTGACAAGCATCGCAGCCTTTACACTTTGATGCATCAATTTCAATCAGCCCGCGGATTTCTCCTGGTTGATAAGTGGTTGCTGTCATAGTTTACGTCATTCTCTATATAATGATTTTATCGTGAGGTTTATTTGTTTTTATAATGGATAGTAATTACTGAAAACGCGCAAAATATAATTGAATCCATATTTGATTAAATTGTCCTTAATCAAATATTTAAAATTATTAATATTTTGAAAGATGATATTTGTCTATAAATTTGAAGTGCGTTGTATTTTCGAAAATCAAAATTTACTTTTGTTGTCAAAAACAACTAAGTATTTATATAAAGGAAATTCTAATTAATTAAATACTTAATTAGACTAATGAAAATAATAACAAAAACTTACCTATATTCTGTAGTTGGTAGTATGTATCAATATGTATTTAACTAAATGTGACTTAATGTCTGTTATTGATATTTTATTTAAGTTTTAATTAATGTTGGAATTATTAAAGCCCTCTACTTTATATAAAATAGAGGGCTTTATTTGCTAATCGTTTAACGCGTCTTGTAATGTTGGGTAGAACTTTAATATGCCTTCAATCGGCTGTACTTTTGCTTTTGCTAATGTTCTTAACGGTTGAAATTGCACATCCGAAATTTTTAATTGGCAGTGATGATGTTGACAATGTTCAATAAGTTATGTAATGCAGATAAACCTCCTGCATCAAGCAGCGATACATTATCAAAAGATAAAATAATCATCTTTTTATGAACCGTTTTCATCGCAATTTCAGAGAATATGTTATCTGCAGCGGCGAAAAACAGTGGGCCATTAATTCGAAAAACAGCAACATCGTCACCTAAGTCATCAGCGACATATCGTTTGTTATCTTTAATATCTACCAGCTTGGTCATTTCTGCAGTTTCTTTCATAAATAGCAATGCTGCTAAAATAATACCTAGACTGATAGCAATGACCATGTCAAATAGAACGGTAAGGCTAAAACAGGTAAAGAATACTAAAATGTCACCGCGTGGAGCCGTTTTAATAAGTTCTATTGCTTTATGGGCTTCACTCATATTCCAAGCAACGATCAGTAATAGCGCCGCCATTGCTGGCATCGGTAAATATGAAAGGACACCAGCCAGTGCAACTAAACCAAGTAATACTACTATGGCATGAATCATTGCCGCGATAGGAGTTTGTCCGCCAGCTTTTACGTTTGCCGCACTACGAGCTATTGCTGCTGTTGCAGGAATACCGCCAAAAAATGGGGCAATGATATTACCAATACCCTGGCCGAGTAATTCACTATTCGCACTATGACGTTTACCTGTCATGCCATCTAAAACGACGGCGCATAACAAGGATTCAATTGCACCTAACATGGCAATAGCAAATGCTGAAGGTAATAATTCTTGGATCATATTCCAACTAAAACCTAATGCATGGCCATTGGCACCGTCTTGTAACCAAGGCAACTTAAATTCAGGCGGTAATGCAGGAATACCATTGGCTAAACTACCATCTGCTAAATAGTAGTGGAATCGGCTACCAATGGTTGCGATATCCATTCCCATACTATTTAAATATAGTGCCAACAAGCTGCCAACGATGATTGCGGGTAGGTGGGCTGGAATAGGCGTTTTAAATTTTGGCCAAATTAACATGATGGCAAGGGTAACAATAGCCACTGTCATACTAGGCCAATGCGCAGATGGGATAGTTTGAATTAACGTATAAATTTTGTCCCAATAGTGCTCTGGCATAGCATCGATACTTAAACCAAAGAAATCTTTGATTTGTAGCGTTGCAATGACAATACCGATACCTGCAGTAAATCCTAGGGTGACAGATTCAGGAATATACTGAATAAGTTTACCTAATTTCAGACAGGCCATTGCAATAAGGATACAACCTGACATGACTGTCGCCATTAATAAGCCTGCAAGGCCATATTTTTCAGCTATCGGATAGAGCAATACCACAAATGCAGCCGTTGGGCCCGAGACGCTGTAACGTGATCCCCCCGTTAAAGCAATAATGAAACCACCAATAATAGCGGTATATAAACCATATTGAGGGGCAACACCACTCGCAATAGCAAGTGCCATCGATAATGGAATTGCAATAATACCAACGGTTAAGCCTGCTAAAAGATCTTGGCTAAACTTTTTAAAGCTATAGCCTTCTTTTAAGCAGGCAATGCTAAACGCATAACCAATTTTAAGGGAGAATAAGTGGGCTCTATGTGACACAGTCGTTTGGCTCCTAAGAGCAAATTGAAAAAAGGCGCTTATTTTAAGCTCACAAACACAGAGTATGTTTGATGATGATCACATATTCAAATTGAGTTGCTTTTTTTTTATGTGTTTTTATGTAAGCGAAAAATAAATAACCATTTTATGCTTTAATTTCGTTTATAGGGATGAACAACTCATTATAGCTAGGGATAGACAAGCCGTTATTGAATTGGCACACTTTGTAAAATTTTATTGTTTGGTGTTTTATGGTGGCTAACCTGACTGCAAATAAAGAAGCAGTGACTGATGAAGTGTTAATGCTGGCTTATGCTCAAGGTGATAATCAAGCTTTTAGCCAGCTTTATAATCGCCATAAAGGTGGTTTATATCGTTATTTTGTTCGTCAAATTCATGATCTGCAATTGGCTGAGGATTTATATCAAGATACTTGGGGACGGGTAATCAAGTCGGCGAGTAGTTATCAAGCCTCTGCAAAATTTACCACTTGGTTGTATCGCATTGCGCATAATTTAGTGATTGATCATGTTCGTAGTGTCAAACCTGTCGATAACTTTACTGATGTTGTTGATGATGAACAATCTTTTGACGTCAATGATGAGTCAATGGCACCTGAACCATCTGTCATTATGCAAGCTAAAGCTAGGCTATTGGAAAAATGTATTAGCTTGTTACCTCAAGTACAAAAAGAAGCCTTAATCATGAACTTTGAAATGGGATTTACTGCGATAACAATTAGTGAAATAGCTAATGTAAGCATGGAGGCGACTAAAAGTCGACTGCGCTATGCTCAGCAAAGTTTAAAACAGTGTGTTGCTAATAAGTGGCAAGAGGTGGGTCATGGTTGATCAACATAAGAATCATCAAACTATGACTGATGATGAGCTTTTATCATTATATAAATTACAAGCGAAAGAACAGCCGAGTGCTGAACTAGATCAAAGAATTATTGAGATGGCTGCTGATCGCAGCAATAATAGCGTGCGTCAAACAGTATGGTGGCTACAGCCTAAATGGCAGTTATCGAGTGCTGCATCAATTGCTTTAATTGTGACAGGACTTTGGTTTTATCCTGTTGCAGAACAATCGGTGATCACACCAACTGCGACCAATGATATTCGTTTATATTCTGAACAAGCCGCTGATATGCAAACAGCTCGACCAGTATTAAGAATGGCTGCTGTGCCAAAGGATAGTGAGATTAACTTAGGTAATATAGCTACATCACAGATAGTGGAGCAGTTAACATTATTAATAAAGCAACAGCGCTGGGATGAGGCGGGTGTTTATATTTCGGCAATAAAAACTCAACGGCCTGAGTTGTTAGACTCAAATGATGCTATTGCTAAAGATTTACAGTTATTGCAACAACAATGGCAGCAGCATCAAAAATAACTAAGTGGATCTCATTGATTTTGGCGTTATCAATGAGATTCATCAGTTAGAAGTTAGCCTTAAAGTGTTGGAATGATTTCGATATTGCAGGCTAAGCTATTTGAAATAAAACAATTAGCATGAGCTTTTTCATGAATTTTATTAAGTACTTCTACGGAAATAGCCGTTTCATCAGCAAATATCACTTTAGGCTTTAATGTCATTTTGGTAATCGCTTGTTTACCACTTTCTAACTTGCCTAACTCGGCATGACATTCGTCTGTATAACTTAGTACAGTTAAACGTTTTAAATGAGCAATGGTAAGAAATGTAATCATATGGCAGGACGATAATGCTGCAAGTAGGCCCTCTTCTGGATTCACCTTGCTAGGATTTCCTTTATATTCAGGAGCAGAAGATGCTTGTACTGTCTGACCTGAGCCAAATGTAATGGTATGGTCGCGGCAAAATTCGCCGTCTTCTAATACTTCAGCATCTGAAGATAATTGCCATTGTGTAGTGACTGAAAAAGCCATGAGTTACCTTTCTATAAAATAAACAGCAATAGCTGTAAATTAAAACACAGCTGATCAATATAAGCGACTTTGCATGTTTAATCAGTAACAAGTTATGACATTTTGACGAGCCGCACATAATATCAACTGAAAATGATTCAAGTTAATATAATTGTTATGCAAGTTCGTCATTAATGTTTAGTTTGCTAGTGAAAACAAGCCGATAATGAGGTTACTACTTAACATTAGGGGGGCTAACGCTTTAGCTCGATAGCTTAAGGTAAAAATGACTAACAAGGCCGCCACTGACATCATGCCAGTAAAGAAGATTAACCCATAAGCGATACCAAGTTGGGTTATACACCCTGCAAAACTCCCACCAAGCACGAGCCATGCGCATATGTACAATGAATAACGTTGCCATTTGCTCGGAGCTCGACTAAAGCTATCTTTAAAGTGGCTAAACATTGCCAGTGCAAATAGGCCAAATGCAAGGTAGCCTAAACTAATCATTAATAACATTATAGAGGATGTTCCTGTAAATTAAGGCTGCGCTTTTTAGGTATTCTACTCGTACGTTTTTTCAACTGTATTGCTGCAAAACCCGACATGACGGCAAAAATTAGGCACATTATATCAAATCCCACTAATTGCCACTGCATCATTTTGATATTGGACAATAAATTTGTCGGTGAAGTTAGACTATTTAATATTGGCAGGAAAGCGAAACTAATACTGTTAAGCCAGAGTAATTTGCACCATGCTTGACGGTCATTACGCCAAAAACTAATGAGTATCGTCAGTAGTAATACGCTAAAAAAGCTATTTATCTCAATATCGTATCGTTCCGTTAAAGAGGCTGGTAGCATTCTGTTTGTTATAAAAAATGCAGCCGTGGCTAACGGCAACCCTGCTATTACGCCAAGGTTAAGCGATTCGACAATCCGTAAACCTAAGCTTGGACTTGCTCCCGTTATAAGTTGCTTTTGTTGTTTTTTACGTATTTTAACGGCCCACATGATTGTTCCCGTAGCAATCATAGTACAGCCCAGTATACCGCTAATAAAAAACATGGCTCTTAATATTGGCTCTGCAAATCTACCCGTATGGAGTGCTAGTAAAGTGTCATGAGTTGCTAAAATAGCGCCTAAAGACTGTGGCGTGGACACTAATTGGCCTGAGATGCCATTAATGACAACTCTATGCTCCTGCTCAGTAAGATCTTGCTGATTATTCAATTCCGCAATAATTCTACTATTACTATCGTTAGGGTTAATAATGGTAATGGATTTTAAGGTAGGTTCATTCCAAACATTATCAAGCATTGGCAATATGGTTGATAAATTTATTAATGGCTGCGTTATTCCACTTGCTCTTGGCATTGAATTATTTGGGTTTATGTCATTATTAAGTGCTTGACGGCCACCTTCATATACAGAGTTTAATCCCCATGGCATTAATGAAAACATGATTGCGATTAGGCCTGTGTAGGTAATCATCAAATGATATGGCAGCGCGAATACTGAACTCACATTATGTGCATCTAGCCATGATCTTGCGCCTTTGTTAGGCCTAAAGCTGAAAAAGTCTTTAAAGATACGTTTATGAATAACAATGCCACTAATTAAGGCGATTAACATAAACATGGTACAAAAGCCGACGATCCATCGACTTATTGATGTTGGCAAGTAATGTAAATCAAAATGAAGGCGATAGAAGAAGTGGCCACCTTTAGATGCCCGAACTTGGTCGATAATATGGTTATCGGTGGTAACAATGTGTTCAATATATTTGCCACGTTTTTGATTTTCTTGGGCCGCAAGCTGCCAAGCATAGCTTAAATATGGCTTTCGTTCAGTTGGGAAATTGATATACCACTTAGCTGCGTTAGATGCGTGTTGCTCAAGATACGCCTGCCCAAAGTCAATAATCTGAACAATATTTTTAGGGTTATATGATTGAATTACATTTTGATGTAACTCCGGTTTCATCCATAAATTTATCGCATATCGATAATAACTTAATGTACCACTGAAAAAGATAAGCAGTAATAGCCAGCACACAAGAAGACCTACCCAAGTATGGAGCCAGTTCATTGTTCGGTAAAATGAATCTTTCATATTAGTTCTACAGAAATGGTAATTGATACAAGTAACAGAGAACTGAGCCCCATTGTATAGGCAATGAGGCGCTGTAAATTTTGGATAGCGAAGCAGTATAGGATAAAAGCTGTATAAACCATAAATGATATCAAAGTCATTAGATAGGTATTTTCAGCATTGCTTAAGGGAAGAACTTGAGTCCCTAAGATTGTTATTAATGTACTGATTAAATAGCCAAAAACGATAGCCAAGATTGTTCTTGTTATTATTTGTACTCGTTTATTTGAGTACCACATGCTCCATAATCTCAATGATGACCTACTTCATAATAACCTAACTAAAATGATTGAAAGAAGACTATCTTATTTAAATGCTATTAAGAAATGCTTTCATTCTCATTAACACAGTTATGTGGAGATGATCACATCGGAAAAATCCATCAATAATGCATAGGATTTACAAATTAAAAAACATATAGGAAATAAGTGTTGCAACTTTTGAATGCAATTTGTCGGTTTTTTGACGCTTTGCTTGTTGTTTTTTCAATAATTTGACGAGCCTTTTGCAAGGCATTTTGAATGTTTTAGTTTTAATGCTTTGTTTTTGTTGTTAAAAAGGCGGAATGTGAACACTAGTAGTCATTGCTTCAATGTTGTTTAATTGTTATTTTAATTTTGACAATCAAGCCTATTCTAAATACAATTAACGGGACTAGAACAAGTATTTAACAAGTGTGTGCTTTGGTAAGTATCACTTTTAGATACAAGTTTAGTTTTAGACTAAATAGCAATATTACTTTGCTTTTGAGTTTCTGACTCTGAATAGAGCTTGGAGCGTGTAATTTAGGATGGGATTTCAGTCCCATTGCAGGTATCTGAATTGTTACTCAATTTAGGCAAGCAGTTTAAAAATATAGTTGCATTGGGAGTTTTTATGAAAAATCTGTGCTCATCCTTAAAGATGTTAATGTGCACACTTCTGTTAGGATTGTCTTCATTCACTGTTAGCGCTGATGGCAGTGACGGACCACTTAAAAGTAACATGGAAGTTTATTCACTCAACGTAAATGGAGAAGGAAAAGAAGAGGTTAAACCTGCAGATACTGTAGAACCAGGAGGAATTCTGGAGTACAAGATGATGTACACTAACCAAGGTAATTCCGAACTTCAGGGGCTAGTTGTAACTGCTCCGATCCCCCAGAGCACTACCTTTTTAGGTGGTAGTCAGTTAACTCAAGTAGATTCAACATTTCTCGCAAGTTTAGATGGAGAATTGTTTGAACCTGAACCAATTAAACGTATGCGAGCAAATGCTCAAGGTGAGATGGAAGAAGTCACCATTTTGCCTGTTGAGTATCGCATGATCCGTTGGATTCCGAAACGTGAAATTGATGCAAGTGAATCTATGGTATTCAAATATCGAGTACGAGTTAATTGATCATTTCTCTACGTTAAAACAGATATAAAACACTTATCTAGGATGGATTAAAGTCGTGCAAACGACCGTTCATCCTTTTTAAATTGTTTGTATTTCAAACGACATAATTACTGATGAGACAAACTGTATTTATGTTGGCGGGATAACTAACTAATTAGTGAAAAGGTACCAACTCATGACCTTCAAATTAAAAAGCATATTTAAGTGGGCTCCTATGCTGCTTTTGGGTTCTGCGACATGCCTTTCGGCGCAGTATGCATTAGCAGCAACGGAAGCAGGCACACAGATTACCAACAAAGCGACAGTGTCGTATGAAGATAATCTAGGTGTGTCTTATACGGCAACATCAGAAGATGCAATCGTGACTGTTGCACAAATTTATAGCGCGACCATCGAGGCAGATTCAGAAGCAAATGCTTCTCCAGGTGGTTTTGCATATTTACAACACACATTAACAAACACGGGTAATGGTGCTGATACCTATACATTAACCATTGCACAGAACCATACAAATGAAACTAATGCTGATGCAACTCAGCTTGATGCGACATCAATTAAGATTTATGAAGATTCAAATGATGATGGTTTACCGAGTGCAGGTGAAACATTATTAGCGCAAATTCCTGGAACAGGGCCTGGTGCAACTAATACCAGTGTGACGATTCCCGGAGGTACAGCAATGAAGTTAGCTGTACAAGTTCAAGTACCTTCAACGGCAATCGAAGGTAATACTATTGGTCTAACCTTAACCGCAGTGGCGAATAATGCTGATAATACGGTTGTAACCGATTTGACCGCATCTAAAGGTTTGGATACTGCCGATGGTACCAACGAAGATACAGTTAATGTAACTAATAATGCTGTAATCGTATTAAATAAAACGGCTACTGCGCTCCCTACTGTGGCAGGCTTAACAGAATCAGACTTTACCGGTTTAGATGTTGATGGTGGCGATGCTGGTGACCCAGCCTTAAATGTAATTAAGTATGTTGTTACCGCGACGAATACAGGTAATGATCCTGCAAAAGGTGTGGTTTTACTTGATGCGATTCCTGACGGTGCATTCTTGATTACCGGAACGGCTGAAAGCTTTGACTATACACCAACTAGCAGTGGTTTTGTTGCTTCTCTAGATAAGGCTGCAACATCATTAGCTAATATCGCTGATGAGACAGCTGTTGTTAATGGTACGGGAACTGCGATTGATATTAATGGCGATGGCGATGCTACTGATACCGGTGAAGCAGGCCTAGATCTCGATATTAATGCGAACGGTAATAAGACTGATGCGACCGTTGCAGGTATTTACGCATATAAAGATTCGTTATCTAAAAGTCAAACTGTCACCATGACCTTCTATGTTGTTTATCCACCTGCATTAACAGAGGCTGATACTACAATTGAAAACACTGCATTAATTTGTTCGGATAACAATAATGATGGTGATAAGGCTGATGGAGATGAGTGTCCAGTAACGTCGAATAAGACTGAAACGAAGACAGAGTCAAGTTTATCAGTATTAATTGATGATACTGGCGCAATGTCAACTAGTACTGATGGTGGTGACTTTGATACAACCTTAAATGATATTCAGGTTGTTGATGCAGCTCCCGCGGGTTCGACCGTATATTTCTATCACCTTATTACTAATACAGGTAACGAGAAAGATACCTATGATATTGTGACTGCAAATAATACCTCTGGTGGTTTCCCTACAGGTACTATTTTCTCTCATATGAATGGTGAAGGTACGGCTCCAATTACCAATACTGGTGAAATTGAGCCTTCAACTTGTACTGCCGCAGCAACATCATTTGATGGTATTGCTATTAAGTGTAATCAGAAGTTAATTCGTGTTATTGCAACCTTACCTGGTAATGCAAATGGTAGTACGGGTTACACTGCTACGACCACTATTACTTCTACAACAGATAACACGATTACAGATACGACTGAATCAACGTTGAACACAATTACGGCACCAACAGTGGATGTAGCAAATACGCCATTTAATGCGGGTCAGCCAATTGATGCTGCAACAGATGTTAACCCAGTAAATACTGGTGATGGTATTAGTGCTGCTGATGTTGGTACAACATTTACTTTTGCTGATGCACCAACTAATGCAAACCCTTTATCACCGGGTGATACGGTTAAAGTTCCACTTTACATTGCAAATGAAGGTGGAAGCCCTGATTCATATGACTTAACGTCAGCTGGAGCATTTGATACCGGTGCGTGGGGAGCGGTTCCTACTGGTTGGTCTGTACAATTTGAGGTACTAGGTGTCGATACTGATGCTGACGGTACTTTAGATGATACTTCAACAGCGGGTAGTATTATTACCTCGACTCAAGCTATTGGTGGCGGTTCTGTATTGCACTTAAATGCAGTAATTACGGTATCGGCAGATGCTGCTCAAGCACTTGCTAATAGTAACCAAGCTGGTGCAATTGATGCGAATACTGATGGTGATAATGATTATCTAATCTCGTTTGTTGCAACTAGCCAAATAACAGGAGCTTCTAACCGTAAGTTGGATGCATTTGATATCGCAGCTGAGCGTGAAATTAGTATTTCACCTACACCGCTAACGGATCAAATTAAGCCTGGTGGTAATGTTGACTTTAATCAAACACTTGCTAATACCGGTAACTCTACTGAGCAAGTAACATTAGGTACAGCTAATACCGATCCTAACTTCAGTGATACATTATTAATCGATACAGATGGTGACGGTACTCCTGATACTAGTGTTGCTAACCTTTGTACCGTAGCGCCGTGTCCTCGTACTATTACTGGTAATGATGGTGCTGTTATTGAAGTTGAGTTAGTTGGTGGTGTGCCTGCATTAACATTGGAGCCTGGTGAAAGTGTAGAGCTACAAGTAACTGTGTTTGCTCCTGCTAATGCATCAAATAACCAAAGTAATACAACAACTATTACTGCGGACAACACTGATGCGACTGGTCCTGATGCTAACTCTGAGTTAACTGTTATCGTGAGTGTTGGCCAAATTCGTCTTGAGAAGTTTGGTGCGGTTGATACCGATTGTGATGGTGCTGCTGATACCTTATTCATGAGAAACCAAACGCAATTAGTTGAGCCTACTCAATGTATTATTTGGAAGATTGTAGCGACTAATGAAGGTGCGACTAAAGTCATGAATATTAGTATTGATGATGAGTTTACCCCATTTACTGCTGCACCAACCTCAGGTGTGACTGCTGTAGGTAGTGCAGGCTTAGTTAGCTGTATTAATACTATTGATACACCAGTGATTCCGCATGGTGGTACAGGTTATCCAGTTAATGAAGATATTGGTGAGTTATGTACTCCAACAACAGCGACAGGTACTTCTGTAACTGAGTCTATTACAGGTAACTCTGTTAAGTATGTTGTTTCTGAACTTGCTTCAGGTGACAAAATGGTTGTTCATTTTGTAGCCGAAGTTCAATAACCTTCAATTAGTTAGTTAATACTGCCGTAGCTGAGTCTAGATACTCTAGACTCAGCTTTTATTACCACTTTGAAATAGAGGAGCATCAGATGATGAAGTGGTTGACTTCAACATTATCGATACTCTTTATTGCTGCGCAGGCAATAACACCTGTAAATGCAGGGACGTATGGTGGGACATTAATTGATACACAATCTACTGCTACCTATTTCGATCCAGGTGTAGGTGAAGTATTTACGGTTATATCAAATCATGCTTATGCGCGTGTTGCTGAGGTTGCATCTGTTTCTATTACTAAGAATCAGTCGTTTCTAGCAGCTCCTGGTCAAACGATCAGCATTCCTCATGTTGTGCGTAATACAGGTAATATTGACGATTCATATATATTATTTGTTAGTCAAAAAGAGGGAGATTCAGGCGATTTAGATCAATTAGGAGATAAAAAACCGAGTAATACAGTTTCAGATTTTAATATTTATTATGATGTTAATGGTAATGGTGTTGCTGATGCTGGTGAGCAAGCTATTACAGAAACAATGTTATTAGCACCAGATGAAGCGATGCCAATTGTTTATGTGGCAACTGTGCCGGGTACGGCTAATGAAAACGATAACTATATAGTTGACATCTCAGCAACAAGCAAAGCTTATTCTACTGAAAACGCAACAGAAACAGATGTTGTTTATGTGACTAGAAAAGCACTAGTAAACTTAAATATTGAGAATTTTCCATTTTGTGATGTGTCACTTAATGTCGGCGATAATATTCGCTATAAAGTTAATTATTCTTCTGTAGGTCACCAACGACCGTTAGAACTATTACAACCACTAGAAATTATTGCTAGTGAAGGCACTATTAATTTAAATGGTGTATTAATTGAAAGCTTAGTTCCTGCTAATACAGTTTTAGTTAAATCGGTCGATGTAGCCCAAGCACCAACGTTTTATAGTTATAACGATGGTGGTGAAATAATTTATAGTGGTGCATCTATGATATTACGTATAACTGGTTCAGGTCAGGCGGATGATATTTATAGTTACACATGGAAAACTTATGAAAATTGGGATGGACAGGAAGCTGTAGATCGAGTTGCTTTTGTCGTTCGCGCAGAATTTATGGAACTTGGTGAGTCAGGTTTTTATGAATATGATGTAAAAGCGTTAAATGGCAATGTTGAAATATATAATCGAGCACAAATTGATGTTGATGGCGATGTTAACGCTGACATGCAAAGTAACCAAGTATGTAACAATATTGGTGATAATGGTGGTCATCCTGATGGTAAGATTCGTTTTTTAAGAGTACCTACCGAGCAACGTTCTGAACTAAGTCAGTATGTGAGTGGTACTGAACCGTCAGAAATTCCTGGTTTTACCATTAATAACAATCAATTATTTACCACCACTAACTTTTATATATCTCGAAGTGTTGATTATTATTTACCATTATTAGATGCGGTGTATGTAGAAGCAGATTTACCTTTATTTAATCGTGATGCTGGTGAGTATGACGGTTTAAATGAACCTATCCATATTACAGTACACTCACAGAAAACGGGTAAAAATGTTGACGTTAGAGTAGTTGAAACAGGTCCTAATACAGGCGTATTTAGAGCTGTTCACGGTATTGTTATTGGTGAAGGGCAAGCCGGTCAAACGCTTTGTCCGCGAGTTGAAAAACATCCGACTGAAGTTTATCAAGTTAGCGACCAATGTCGTTTATATACACTCTCAAATGATACCTTGTTAAGTCGAGTATCTCATAATGGTACTTTGCTAAGTTCGACTGCAAACGTGAATAGCCGCTCTATTGCATTTGATAGTTTAGGCTTTACTCCTGTTACTGGCACGAGAGTGTCAGTATTCGACTATGCAACAAAAGAACCTGCTATTAACTTATTAACTCAAGAGCCTGCCGTATCAACAAGTGATGAATTGGGTTTCTTTGATATGCCACCGCTAGCAAGCGGCAAGTATTATATAGAAGCTACTCCTCCATCAACTCATACGTGGCCATCTGAATTCAATAAACTTGAATATTATTATAAATATAATGTTGAAGGAGCTTCTTTTGGTATAGATAGCTCTGCTGGTAACGGCTATTTTGAATTAGAACAAGCAGGTTTTCATCAATTAGATATTCCTTTAGATCCTTCAGGGTTAGATCAACGTTTGATTGTTCAAAAAACAGCTGATGATAGTAAAGTTGAAGTGGGTGGTTATTTAAAATATTCAATTAGTATTATGAATAAATTAGATAGTGATTTATTCAATGCAAAAGTTAAAGATATATTGCCTTATGGATTTAAATATATTGAAGGTACCGCAAAATATAATGGTGAAGTGTTTACTAATATCCTTGGTAGCCCAGGACCGGAATTAACTTTTGAGATTAGTGATATACCAGCAAATTCTGATAATACTTTAACGTATGTATTACAGGCTACGGCGGGTGCTATTGATTCAGACGGCGTGAATAAAGCCTCTGTATCCGCTCGCATGCTCAATGGTTTCACCTTAGATTCAAATGAAGCAAGTTATCAGGTGGATGTCGAGCAATCAGGTCCTTTAACAGATAAAGGTATTATTTTCGGTAAGGTGTTTGTTGATAGCAAATGTGACGGTAAACAAGGAAAAGGTGATTGGCCAATTGGTGCCGTACGTATATATATGCAAAACGGTGATTATGTTATTACCGATGAAAATGGTCAATATTCATTATTTGGTGTTGAGCCTGGTTTTAAATGTTTTGCGTG
>NZ_BALM01000037.1 GCF_000614975.1 Shewanella marina JCM 15074 | reverse complement strand
GGTAATGTTATTATCAACTCAATTTTCAGCAAAGGTATCGTCTATTCAACCTTGCAACTGAGCTAATGTCGCACATTACATATCTTCATTGGTTGCAGCTATATTGTTGCGACCTCTCGAAAAGATGAGGCCGCATTATATGAGATATTTCTTTCTCTGCAAGCTTATTCTTTAGTTTTTTGACCGTTTGCTCAAATTTTAAATACCTGCGAACGATAATAAACCAATTCAGCTATTGATTCTTTAATGTCATCTAATGCCTGATGAGTATTTTGCTTAGTAAAACCATCCATAACTTCAGGCTGCCAACGACGAGTCAGCTCTTTAATCGTGCTTACATCAATATTACGGTAATGGAAAAAGTCCTCAAGCTCTCGCATATAGCGATTTAAGAAGCGTCGATCTTGACCAATACTATTACCACACATAGGTGATTTACCTGCCGGTACATATTGGGCTAAAAAATCAAGCGTCATTTGCATCGCTTGTGCTTCATTTATCGTACTGGCTTTAACTCGTTCAATTAATCCAGATTGCCCATGATGAGTTTGGTTCCACTCATCCATTGCAGCTAGCTGTTCATCACTTTGATGCACGGCAATCACTGGACCTTGTGCAATAATATTTAAATCCTGATCAGTCACAATTGTGGCCATTTCAATAATGCGGTCAACTTCAGGCTCTAAACCCGTCATTTCTAAATCAACCCAAATTAAGTTTGTTGCATTAACTGTCATTTATTTCACTCCACAATAAGGATTTACCTAAACTTAGGCTTTTTCATTCAAGACCGTGTATCATACTGCCATTATTATTATACCTAAATCATCTGCAATACATATATTGAACTGATTTAGGGATAACACACAAAATCACCTTTGATTAACGAAGACGAGTCTGTGAGTAAAAAGAAATTAAGCCACGGCCAATTACGCCGAATGCGCGCAAATCATGAAAAACGTTTACGTCGAAGCGACGAACAACAAGATTTGCCAGAAATCCAAGATAACACCTTAGGTGCAGAACAAGCTGCAAAAGTCATTTCTCGTTTTGGCCAACATGCTGATATTGAGACTCAAGATGGTTTAATTGTTCGCTGTAATATAAGAAGAACAATTGCCAGTTTAGTAACAGGCGATAATGTTATCGTTCGCCTCGCCCATGAAACGCAAACCTCTGGTATAGGTGGTGTGGTTGAAGCGGTACACCCACGAAAATCAACATTAACGCGCCCGGATCTTTATGATGGTGTAAAAATCATAGCCGCTAATATCGATCAAATACTGATTGTATCTTCAGTATTACCTTCGTTTACGACACAGATTATCGATAGATATCTCGTCGCAGCTGAAGATACAGGTATTCCACCGATTATTATCGTCAATAAAATCGACTTACTTGATGACGAACAAACTAAAATCGTTGATGAAGCATTACAGCGCTATCAAAATATTGGTTATCCAGTATATAAAGTGAGTAGTAAAACCGGTGATGGCGTTGAAGAAATACAGCATTTATTGGAAAATAAAGTCAGTATTTTTGCGGGTCAATCTGGCGTTGGAAAATCATCATTAATTAACGCATTGTTGCCACAAGCTGCGTTAGTCACTGGTGACGTTTCATCAAACTCAGGCCTAGGTCAGCACACAACGACTACGGCAAAGTTATTGCACTTACCTAGTGGTGGCGATTTAATTGACTCACCAGGTGTTCGAGAATTTGCTCTATGGCATTTACCTGCGGATCGTGTGGGCTGGTGTTTTATTGAATTTAGAGACTTTATTGGCACTTGTAAATTCAGAGACTGCAAACATTTAGACGATCCAGGCTGTGCTTTGCAAACAGCAAAACAACAAGGTTTGATTAGCGAAGATCGTTTTAGTAACTATCATCGTATTATTGCAAGCCTTGATGAACAGCGTCATGCGCGTCAGTTCCGTAGTAATATTAACGACTAACAAGCTAACTGCATTGCCTTAAAAGGGAAGATACATTGGATAAAATTAAGATTGCCATTCAATATATTACGCCAAAACATTTATTATCTCGTTTGGTGGGTAAATTTGCCGCTGCAAAAGCAGGCAAAGTGACTACGGCAGCCATTAACTGGTTTATTAAACAATACAAAATCAATATGTCAGAGGCACTTAACTGTGACCCAGCCTCTTATGCAACCTTTAACGACTTTTTCACTAGAGAGTTAAAACCTGGGGCGCGTCCAATTTGCCAAGATGATGATTATATTGTGCATCCTGTTGACGGCGCAGTCAGTCAACTAGGTCCAATAAAAGATGGCCAAATTTTCCAAGCTAAAGGTCACAGCTATTCAGCTTTAGCATTATTAGGTGACCAACTTGATGATGCGAAACGTTTCAAAGATGGTGATTTCGCAACTATTTACTTAGCGCCTAAAGATTACCACCGAATCCATATGCCAATTAAAGGTACACTGTCTAAAATGACCTATGTACCAGGCGACTTATTCTCCGTAAATCCATTAACAGCGCAGCATGTACCGGGACTTTTCGCCCGTAACGAGCGTGTGGTGACTATTTTTGAAACAGAAATAGGGCCAATGGCAATGGTACTTGTAGGAGCGACCATTGTGGCAAGTATTGAAACAGTTTGGGCTGGCACAATTACTCCGCCAACAGGTAAGCAAGTCTTTACGTGGGATTATCCAACAGAAGGTAGTGATGCAATTACGCTTGAAAAAGGCCAAGAAATGGGCCGCTTTAAGCTGGGCAGTACCGTAGTGTTATTATTCGGTAAAGATGCTATCGAAAAATTTGAAGATGAGCTAGCACCAAAAACAGTGACTCGTATGGGTCAGCGTTTTGCCAAAATTGATTAACTCATCACTAAAATAAGTGCCAGAACTTAATCTTAAGTTCTGGCACGCTTTCTCCCCTTTAATCTGTACAGATTTCATATCATTACCTCAATATTTTCTATAATATAGCCGCGTCTATCTCTTTGTTTCTTATTTACACTATGCTGCGTTTACTTACTTTCATTTTATGTCTTATTTGTTTTACTGCTCAGGCAAACTCGCCACTGCAGATAGATAAACGTTTAGGATTAAACAGCCAACAATCAGGCCAACTAACCTTAGAACAACAGCTCATTGATCTAAATGATAGTATCCAGTCGCTTATTAGTGCCCAACTGCAATATCAACAACAAATTAAAAATTTTGATAAACAAAAGCGCAGTCTAACGGAACAAATTAAACAGACTAAAACACCATTAAGCTGGAATAAAGAACAAGATCTTAACCAGCAAGCATCCATGGCGTATTTGCAATTATCAGAGCTCAAGCAAAGCGAAACTGAGTTAAGCGCAGAAATAACTCGCATGCTTAATCGGCATAAACAGCTTCCCAATGAGATCCAACTTGCTCGCCAAGTGTATGACAAGCACCTTAAAAATGAACTTGCGCCAGTCGATACGCCACTAGGCCGAGTCCAGCAAGCTCAGCGCAAGCTATATCATCAAAACATTGTAACGCTAGAAGCTGAGCTAACATCAAGCCATGGCCGTTTGGAGTTAAACCAATTACAGCTGCAGCTGGTACGTAAACAGTTATCACAACAAGAGCAGCTGATTGAGCGTCTCAATCAACAAATCAGCTTACAAAGACAACAACAAACCACTCACACATTGGCTCAAAACCTGCTCGACAATAGCAATGAAAGCGATCCGCTTAATCTACGCCTCAGTAAAGAAAATAAATCTTATGGTGAACAACTACAGCTGTTAACACATAAGATAAATCAGGCCGTACTGCAGCAAGAAAAAGCTGAGCAACAATATCAACAACAAGCGAATCAACTCTCTAATATTCAAGAGCAAATCACTTGGGTAAAGATGAATGCGGCCTTTGGTGAACGCTTTTTACAAATGCTTCAAGCACTGCCCAAAGCTCCGAATCAAGAACTATTACAAACACAGATAGCAGACGCTAGACTCGCTCGTTACCATATAGAGCAACAGCAGGCGGCTAACCAACAAGATCTACAACACTATCGTAATAGCAATGCAATGGTCAGCAAATTACTGCATTCACAAAAGAACCTATTAGAGCAATTACAGCAAAGTTATAATCAATATCTGAGCGAATTAGCTAAACTAAAAGTCAACTATGAACAGCTTAGCCAACAATACTTAACCCTCAAAAATACTCTGAGTGAGCATCTATTTTGGGTACCAAATGCCACCAGTATTAGTAAATTATGGCTAACAGATTTTCATCGCAGTACACAGTGGTTAATTCAACAAGCACCTTGGGGACAGATAAGCCAAGCCATTAATGAGCAATCAAGCTATTGGTCATGGTGGATATTATTAGTTGTACTTTGTCTAGTGACTCAAGACTTAGTCACACCCAAATACAATAAAGCGTTACAGCAGTATTTAGCTTATGTGGGTAATGTAACCCAAGATAAATTCATTTTTACTTTTAAAGCGATCATCAGCACAATTGCTTATACCTTAATTAAGCCCTTACCTATCATTATCGCGGGCTTAATTTTCTATGATGCTTCGACTAACTTTGCTCAAGCCATCGGTATGGCGATTATGAGTATGGGTTTTCTCTACCTACTTAAACTTTTTGTGCAGTTACTCAGTGAGAATCAAGGTGTCCTTATCGGCCACTTCAAGCGCCCAGAGGAAATTGTCAAAAATGCCCAATTACGACTCAATAAACTCATTATTATTACCATGCCGCTTATCGGCATTATGGGCTTTACTGAAGTGCTCGACCTATCATTAATCCGCAACAGTATCGGTCGTGGCGCATTCATTATTTTTTGTATTTTATTATTCATATTCTATAAAGACCTGTTAATGCTGGTTAAGCAATATCGCCATGACCATCTTGATGATAAAAACAAAAAGTTATTACAAAAGATCCTCTGGGCGGTCTTAATTGGTATCCCTGTTATTTGTGCTGTTTTAGCGTTCCAAGGCTATTACTTCACCGCATTTCAAATGCTATTACAGGAACAGTTATCCATTTTGCTTGGGCTAGGATTTTTACTGCTATACCAATTAATCAAGCGTTGGATGTTGATTGAGCGTCGCCGCATTGCATTTGACCGTGCCAAAGCCAAGCGAGCAGAGCGACTTGCAGCAAGAGAAAAAGGCGAGACACTAAACCATCCACAAGACATGATGGATACCTATGAGGAGCCCATCGTTGATCTTGAAACCATGTCAAGCCAATCATTAGGTATGGTACGTTCGCTATTAATACTGGCATTTTTAGCCAGTTTAATCGGCCTTTGGAGCCAAACGCATACTGCACTCTTTAGCTTTTTGGATGGCATTACCCTATGGACCAGTAATAGTGTCGTTAATGGGATTGAACAATTAGTACCTATCACCATTAAATCATTATTATTAGGACTGATTATCTTTGGCTTTTCAATGATGATAGCCACTAACCTCCCTGGTTTATTAGAGTTAATGCTATTACAAAGATTAGATCTCAGCCCAGGAACGGGGTTTGCGATTACCACAGTAAGCCGCTACTTAGTGTTATTTATCGGTATGCTAATTGGTTTCTCAACGCTTGGGGTTGAATGGTCAAAATTACAATGGTTGATTGCTGCGTTATCAGTCGGCCTTGGCTTTGGTTTGCAAGAGATCTTTGCTAACTTTATTTCAGGTCTTATTATTCTATTTGAAAAACCAATTCGTATTGGTGATACCGTCACGATTAGAGATTTAACAGGTACCGTCAGTAAAATCCAAACACGAGCGACCACCATTATTGACTGGGATAGAAAAGAAATTATTGTGCCCAATAAAGCCTTTATTACAGAGCAGCTCGTCAACTGGTCATTATCAGACCCGATTACTCGCGTCATCATCTATATTTCAGTGGCACGAGACTCAGATCCGGCCAAAGTAGAAGCAGCACTTTATCAAGCAGTACAAGAATGCCAAGATGCACTCGATATCCCTGAACCAGAGGTTTGGTTTGCGGGTTTTGGACCATCAACCCAAGATTATGAAGTAAGAGCTTATGCTAAAGACATGTCAGCTCGCTGGCCTTTAAAACATGACTTACATAAGCGTATAACCAAAAAACTTCGAGAAAATGATCTCGTAATGGCATATCCTCAAATGGAAATTATGATAAAAAATGGTCAGCATAAAGAAACGCCAACCCTGTTAAGGAATTAAAATGCTAGTTTTTGCTCATAGAGGTGCAAGTGGATATGCGCCTGAAAATACCTTAGTAGCAATGGATAGAGCGATTGCATTAGGCGCGCCTGCAATAGAAATTGATGTACAAGCCGTTGAAGACCAACTGTATGTATTTCATGACCGCCGCTTAGAAAAAATAAGTACCGGTCAAGGGGTCGTACACTTAGTCAACAAACACTATATTGAAAGCTTAAGTGTTAATGGTGAGCCCATTCCAACACTAATGCAGCTATTAGCGAGAGTGGCTGGGCGTGTTGTCTTAAACATTGAACTTAAAGGCACGGGTTGTGTTGATCTATTTTTAAAACAATATCCAGCAATCATTGCCCAATACCCAGCAGATAAGATTATTGTATCTTCTTTTAACCATCCTTATTTAGCCAAGGTTAAACAACAATATCCCGAAATTAAAGTAGCACCATTACTCGCAAGTTTACCATTGGATGGTGCTCGTATTGCTTCGCAACTAGATGCTTATTCTATCCATTTAGATATCAGCTTTATCAACAAAAATCTGGTTGAGGATGCACATAAAAGAGGTGTTAAAGTTTACGTTTACACCGTTGATAATCCAGATGATGTCTGTGCACTTGCAGCATTAGGGGTTGATGGTATCTTCAGTAACTATCCAGACCGAGCTCAAAAAGCACTAGAAAATCCAAATACTATCGATTATAGCGGATGGTTTGAATAACCTAAGTATTCAATAGCTAATGCCGCATGATTGCGGCATTTTTATAATAACGAGAATAGCGATGACCCATAAATTATTATTGCTCACCAGTGATAATCAAAAATATCAGCAGCTCATCGAACAATGTCAATTGCCCAATCTAACCATCGTTGATGAGCAGCCACAGCATATTTGTGAGGCTAATATATGGCTAGCAGAGCCCAAACTCGCTGCCCCACTACTGCCGATGGCAAACAAATTAACTTGGTTACAATCTACATTTGCAGGTGTTGATGCGCTCTGTAAACCACGCTCACGGCAAGACTATCAACTGACTAATATCCGCGGTATTTTTGGGCCATTAATGAGTGAATACCTGTTTGGTTATCTGCTATCACACCATCGAAGTCATTCAGTCTACAAGCAACAACAAACCTATTCACTATGGCAGCCAAGCAGTTTTAAAAGCTTAAAAGGTCAACATTTATTGTTATTAGGCACAGGCTCAATCGCTCAACACTTGGCATTAACTGCACGCCATTTTGGGATGAAAGTCAGTGCCATTAATCAAAGCGGTCAAGCAAGCCTGAATTTGATTATGTGGATATATTGCCAAATATTGATCAATATCTACCACTGGCGGATGTTATCGCCAGCGTCCTCCCTGATACTGCAGCCACCACTAATATACTCAATAAGCAACGACTGTCATTACTTAAACCTGACGCTATTTTATTTAATCTTGGACGCGGCAATGTACTCGATTTAGAGGCGCTATACGCGCAATTAATGCAACAGCCAATGCAACATGCCATTTTAGATGTCTTTAATAATGAGCCGCTGCCAAGTGTTCACCCTATTTGGCAATTAGAAAACGCCACTATCACCCCACATATTGCGGCGCCAAGCTACCGGAACAGATTGTCGAAGTATTTATTAAAAACTATATGCAATATGCCCAACAACAACCACTAGAGTATCTTGTTGATTTTAAAAAGGGATATTAACATTAGTAACATTTACTTTAGTTAAATGTAAATTTAACTGGTTTTAATAACCATTCTCATTTACACTTTGGCTATTGAAATAATTCTGGAACATTGATTTATGTATGTTTGTTTATGTAACGCGGTAACAGATCGCCAAATCAAGCAAGCAATCGCGTCTGGCGATAATAATCTGAGCGATGTGAAAAAACGCTTAGGTGTAGCGAATCAATGTGGTAAATGCGCTCAACTCGCCACAAAAATTATTCAATCTGCAGTTTCTGAGCGTGATAATTTCTACGAAGTAGCATAATAAATTGTATATAAAAAAATGCCGCACTTATTAGCGCGGCATTTTTTATTTGTCAGAATTAAATTATCGCGGGGCTATCATCACCACCAATTTCAACACTGTCTACACGCTGTAAACCGCGAGGTAATTTAGAACCTCGACGACCACGTTCACCGCGATAATGTGCTAGATCACTCGGCTTTAGAGTTAATTTGCGCTTACCTGCCCACAGAGTTACCGAACTATCAACAGGCACCACATAAAGGTGACTTAATAACTCTTCACGATTTTTGGCACGCTCCGTTGGAATACCAATAATCTTATTACCTTTACCTTTAGCAAGCTGCGGCAGGGCATCTAATGGGAACAACAGCATGCGGCCTTCATTAGTAATGGCCATAATCAGTGACTCTTGCCCTGCCTCAACCAATCTTGGCATTAATGACTTGGCATTTGCAGGTAGACTCAACAATGCTTTACCCGCTTTATTACGCGATAGCATATCTTTGTAAGAACAGATATAACCATAACCCGCATCACTCGCTAACAAGTAATTCTGAGACTCATCCCCCAGTAACACATGCTCCATCACTTGCTGCGGCGCGATATTAAAGCGAGTTGTAATTGGCTCACCTTGCTTCTCGCCGATGGCAAAGTATGAGTTTCAGTGGCAAATGCACGTCCAGAGCTATCTAAAAAGACTGATAATTGATTACTTCTACCAATAGCAGAGCAGAGATAACTGTCACCCGATTTATACGATAATGAGGTTGGATCGATATCATGCCCTTTAGCACAACGCACCCAACCTTTATCTGATAGTACAACGGTTACCGCTTCAGCAGGTGTTAACTCTTGTTCGGTTAATGCCTTTGAGTCACCTCGTTCAACCAGAGGACTACGACGATCATCGCCAAAAGCTTCACCATCTCTAATCAACTCTTTCTTAATCAAGGTTTTTAAACGACGTTCAGAACCAAGAATTTGCTGTAGCTTATCTCGTTCTGCTTCTAATTCGTCTTGCTCACCTTTAATCTTAAACTCTTCAAGTTTGGCTAAGTGGCGTAACTTAAGTTCTAAGATAGCTTCAGCTTGCTTATCAGACAGATTAAAACGACGCATTAACTCCGCTTTGGGTTCATCGTTATAACGAATAATCTCAATTACTTCATCAATATTTAAAAATGCCACCATTAAGGCATCTAAAATATGTAAGCGTGCTAATACTTTATCTAATCTGTGTTCTAAACGACGGCGAACCGTTTGGGTTCTAAACTCTAACCATTCAGTTAATAGGTGCAGTAACCCTTTAACTTGTGGACGACCATCTAATCCCAATACGTTCAAGTTAACGCGGTAACTTTTTTCTAAATCAGTCGTCGCAAACAGATGCCCCATCAGTTGATCACAATCAACCCGATTAGAACGTGGTACGACAATCAAACGTACTGGATTTTCATGATCAGACTCATCGCGTAAATCAGACACCATCGGCAATTTCTTGGTCTGCATTTGTGCAGCCATTTGCTCTAGAATCTTGCCGCTACTGGCTTGATGTGGCAGCGCTGTAATGACAATTTCACCATTTTCAATGGTATAAACTGCACGCATTTTGATTGAGCCACGACCTGTTTGGTAAATCTTGGCGATATCAGACTTAGGCGTAATAATTTCAGCAGCAGTTGGATAGTCAGGAGCAGGAACAAACGCCATAATTTGTTCAAGTTCTGCTTTAGGGTTATCTAATAACTCAACACAAGCAGACACTAACTCTCTGACGTTATGCGGTGGAATATCAGTTGCCATCCCCACTGCAATACCCGTAATACCGTTAAGTAAAATATGAGGTAAGCGTGATGGCAGTACTAATGGCTCTTTCATGGTGCCATCAAAGTTAACGCCCCAATCAACGGTGCCATGGCCCAATTCCGATAACAGTACTTCAGCAAATTTAGACAATTTAGCTTCGGTATAACGCATCGCCGCAAATGACTTAGGATCATCTGGTGCACCCCAGTTACCTTGACCATCTACTAACGGATAACGGTATGAAAATGGCTGTGCCATTAACACCATTGCTTCATAACACGCACTATCACCATGAGGATGATATTTACCTAATACGTCACCTACGGTACGAGCCGACTTTTTATATTTAGCATTAGCAGAAAGCCCTAGCTCACTCATCGCATAAATAATACGGCGTTGAACGGGTTTTAAACCGTCACCAATATGGGGCAAAGCCCGATCCATAATGACATACATGGAATAATTAAGATAAGCCTCTTCAGTAAAACGTCGTAGCGGCATTTGCTCGACGCCATCAAGACTTAAATCAATCGCATCACTCATTGTTTTTATTCCTGTGCTTGCGCTGTTTGTGGCGGTTTGTAATACAAACGGTATACATTGCCTTTTAAATCATCTGAGATGTAAAGCGCACCATCTTTACCGGTCACAATTGAATGTGGTCGTGCAACAGGATAGCGTTCCTCTAAGAAGCGCACTATCGGTGTTCGCTTTACTATCTGTTGTTGCTGCATCTCAAGTAACACGACTTGATAACCGACTTTACTCGACCGATTAGTCGAGCCATTCTCGGCAATAAATAACTGTTGTTGGTACTTATTAGGGAACATAGTCCCCTGATAAAAGTGCAATCCACTGGGTGTTACATGTGCCGGTAATTCATACTCTGGCACCACAACCTGTAACCCCTCGGGTTGTTTAAACTCTTGATCAGCAAGGTTAGCGCCATGTAAAAACGGAAAACCATAATGTTGACCAACAGCATCGACTCTATTCAATTCATCTACGGCGATATCATAACCGAGTCGATTGCGGCCACGATCTGCAAACCACAACGTATTTGTTGCTGGTGACCAATCAAAACCAGTAACGTAACGAATTCCGCTTGCAATAACTTCAACTTCACTATTACTTAAATTAATCGCCAGAATAGTGCCATTCGGTTGTCGCGACATACATGAGCTGCAATTTGCACTTAAACTCACATATAAACGACCATCGGCGCCAAATTTTATCGCTCGTTCATATTTGCGGCTTTGCGGCGGTAATTCATCAAATACAACTTCCGGACGACTAGGACGCACCATATTTTGTTCAATATTACTGTACTTTAAAATTTGCCGATTAACAGCAACGTACAAATCACCTTGATGATACGTAATTGCCGGGATAAATTTTAATTTACGAACAATAACAAAGCGTTGGTCAACTAACCCATCGCTATTAGTATCAAGCAAGGCTTGAACTGATGCTTTGCGTTTACTGGCAACAAAAATGGTACCGTTATCACCTACCGCAAGTTGCTTAGCATCACCTAAACCACTTGCAAATAATGTCACCCCAAAACCTTTTGCCACATCTATATGAATTGTTTCAGCAACACTAAGCGCTGAAAAGCAGCAAGCTATTATGATCATTAAATAGCTTAACTGCTTCTTTCCTATATAAACACTGGCCAACATGAGCATTCCCTTATCCATGTTTTATTTTATTACATTAACTAATACTTATATGTTAAACGTCAGCTAAATCACCTTTACTCTCTAACCAACTACGGCGATCACTTGAACGTTTTTTAGCTAACAGCATATCCATCAATGCATTGGTTTGTTCCATATCATCAATGGTCAATTGCACTAATCTACGGGTATTAGGATCCATTGTGGTTTCACGAAGCTGCGGTGGGTTCATCTCACCTAGACCTTTGAATCGTGTTACCTGTACTTTGCCTTTTTTCTTCTCTAATGCAATACGATCTAACGTAGCATTTTTTTCTGCTTCATCCAGCGCATAATAAACATCTTTACCAATATCAATACGAAATAGTGGCGGCATTGCAATATAGATATGCCCCTGTTCAACAAGAATTTTATAATGCTTTAAAAACAACGCACATAATAGCGTCGCAATATGTAATCCATCGGAGTCCGCATCCGCAAGAATACAGATTTTACCGTAGCGTAACTCTGAAATATCATCACTATCGGGATCACAGCCAATTGCCACTGAAATATCATGTACTTCTTGAGAAGCAAGTACTTGTGAACCATCAACTTCCCAAGTATTTAAGATTTTACCACGTAGCGGCATAATCGCTTGAAACTCACGATCTCGCGCCTGCTTAGCACTACCACCCGCCGAGTCACCCTCGACTAAGAATAGTTCACCGCGCATAGGGTCTTGGCCACTACAATCGGTCAATTTGCCCGGTAATGCAGGGCCTGAAGTGACTTTTTTGCGCGCCACTTTTTTAGCTGCGCGTAAACGTTTTTGTGCATTATTAATACATAACTCTGCTAACGCTTGCGCCTGCTCAGTATTTGAATTTAACCATAAAGAGAACGCATCTCGTACAATACCCGCTACGAATGATGCACTTTGACGACTAGACAACTTTTCTTTAGTCTGTCCCGCAAATTGTGGATCCTGCATTTTTACAGATAAAATATAAGCAGTACGATCCCAAATATCATCACCAGAAAGCTTGATACCACGTGGCATTAAGTTTCTAAACTCACAAAACTCGCGCATTGACTCAAGCAAGCCTTGTCTGAAACCATTGACGTGAGTACACCTAGCGGGGTTGGAATTAAGTTAACATAACTTTCATTAAGATATTCACCGCCCTCAGGTAACCAAGTGATTGCCCACTCAGCGGCTTCAATTTTGTCGCTGAAAGAACCTACAAATGGTTCTTCTGGCAACATAACAGCGCCTTTAGTCGCTGAAATTAAATAGTCTTGTAAGCCACTTTCGTAAAACCATTCTAAAGTTTCACCCGATTGCTTATTAACAAACTTAATTCGAAGTCCGGGACACAATACGGCTTTAGCACGTAACAAATAAACTAACTTAGAAATTGAAAAATTAGCTGAATCAAAATAACTCGGATCAGGCCAGAAATGGACACTGGTACCGGTATTACGACGACCACATGTGCCAGTGACATGTAAATCTTCGACTTTTTCGCCATGCTCAAAAGCCATTTCGTAAACTTGTGCATCACGACGTACGCTAATCTCTACCCGTTGAGATAAAGCATTAACAACCGAAATACCGACTCCGTGTAAACCGCCTGAGAATTGATAATTCTTATTGGAAAATTTACCACCAGCATGCAGCTTAGTTAAAATCAACTCGACCCCAGGAATGCCTTCTTCAGGGTGAATATCGACTGGCATACCACGACCATCGTCAATCACTTCAAGTGAATTATCTGTATGTAAAATTACTTCAATTTTACTGGCGTGTCCGGCTAATGCTTCGTCAACACTGTTGTCAATTACCTCTTGTCCCAAATGATTTGGGCGACTTGTGTCAGTATACATTCCGGGACGACGTTTAACTGGATCAAGACCATTAAGTACTTCAATGGCATCAGAGGTATATTGATTTGTCATAGCACACTATTTAGTTATCAATTCAGGTCTATAAGACCCTACATGTTATTTTAATTGTAAAAACTGGCTGATTTCGGCCAATTGATTTTCATATCCGATAAAACCATGATCGCCACCCGCTTCTAATAGCATTTTACAACAATGATATTTAGACAGAGCTTGACGATAATCTAATACGTCATCACCTGTTTGTAATAATACATAAAACCTATCAGGATTCAGAATAACTGGCGTATCAAATTCGGCAACATCCTGTTTGTCTTGAGGCTTAAGGATATAAGTCTCATTAGTATAAGGATTAAATTGCTCGCCTAAAAAGTCATCAAATAACTCGAAAGGCTTCACGGCAGGATTAATGAGTACAGCTTTACCGCCATACTTTTCAGCAAGATAGCTGGCAAAATATCCCCCTAAAGATGAACCAATATAGCAAAGTGGCTCTCCTTTGGCTTTAGCTGATTCAACTATTTGGCATAATAATACCATAGCTGCTTTAGCAGAAGTGGGCAGTTGTGGTTGGATAACAGATAAAGCTGGGAAATGTTTGGCAAGATATTGTGCAGTAATAACGGCTTTATCTGACAAAGGTGAACTATTAAAACCATGAATATAAAGCAGCATAAGCCCTCGAGGGCGGCATACTTGGTGCTAGTATCCGCTGGCGTTTAACTCGGGCATAAAACGCTCACCCGGCACCCGATACACTTGAGTGGAAATGCTACCATCAGATGCCAATTGCAGCAAACGATAGCCTGGCTGTAAATGATCAAGCGTAAAATCATCACAGTGCGGTTTAAATTGAATACAGGTCGATGGTGTAGCAATAACACGTATCGCTTTCATCCCTGTTTTAACGAGTTTATCAATTTCTTGATGCACATGTCCCCACACCAAACCTTTAATTTGCGGAAAGCGGCGGACAGTATGAATAAATGCATCGCCATTTTTCATCCAATGTTGATCTAGCCACTGACAACCCACTTTAATTGGATTGTGATGCATCACTAACAAGGTATGTAAATCAGGCGCACTTGCGATAGAAGCCTCAATAAAAGCGACTTCTGAGTCAGGCAGATATCCGCCGGGGATTCCTGCAACAGTGGTATCTAATAATAGAATTTGCCAATTACCGATGAGAATACGCTTTTGCGAACACATATATTCGCCCACAATATTGGCATTCATCACCGCAGCTTCATCATGATTACCGGGTAAATGATGACATGGCAATTGCAGCTTTTTAGCCGCCTTAGCAAAATATTGATAAGACTCTGGAGAAAAATCTTGGCTAATATCGCCCGTAATAAGCGCAAGCTTAGCTTGATGCTGATTAGCTAACACGGTATCAAGTACAGCATGTAAGCTTTCAGCGGTCGTCACTCCAAGCAATTGCCCTGACTGCTGAGCAAAAAGATGCGGATCGGTGATCTGCAGAATTTCGATCGGTTCAGTTGAATCAACGGAATAAGTGAGAGACTGGGCTTGTACCATAAAATACCTAATTATTAATCAATAACTCGCCGTACACGAACTGGCGATCGATTTTTAACAATTCCTCCAAGAACGCATTTACCTGGTATTTTTCATCACGATGGTACATACGTAAGTTCGGATAATCATACACGGCTTGCAAGGGCAAAATCTGTTGACTAGTTAACACTTCTGCTAATTTTGCATCATGAAATATACGAACATAAGTGACTGGCATTGGAATATAAACCGTATCACCTAAACTTCGAGAAACCTCTATCACCTCGGTATATGGCGTTTGTTCAAGCAACTTGATGAGCAATACCCCATGAGCACCTTGTACTCGATAATTAACGCCTAAGGTCAATTCATCAGGTAATAACTTAACTAAGCGTACATAATTACGTCCACATAAATTAAGAAAGTGACTGATGTTAGGTTGATATCGCCCACGATGGTTCATTAAAATTTTTTAGCCTTTATGTTAGATCACATTTTTACGTAAATTTTGATAGTGCAACTGTAGCCACTGGAGACCAATCATTGTTGATGCATTATCTATCTCACCTTGCTCAACCATTTGATAAGCCTGTTGCCGAGTCACTACGTGCAATTTGATATCTTCATGTTCTTGCGCCAAACCATGCAACCCTTTTGCTTGGCTTGCATCTATATCAGCCCAAAAACAATAAAGCCGCTCAGTCGTACCACCGGGACTCGTTAAATAACTATTAATGGGTGTAATTTGACGAGCAGATAGACCGGTTTCTTCGAACAGTTCACGCCGAGCAACATCTATAGGCTCTTCACCCGGCTCTATCATACCCGCCACAAGCTCTAGTAACCAAGGTGTTTTAGCTGTTGCTAATGCAGGTATGCGTAATTGCTCAATTAATACCACTTGATCACGTTCACTGTCATAAGGTAATACCACCACAGCATGACCTCGCTCAAACACTTCGCGGCTGACATTTCCACTCCAGCCACCAGCAAATAATCGGTGCTTAAAACTCAGTTGCTGCATCTTAAAAAAACCTTGATACAAAGGTTTTTCAGCTAAAAGCTTTACATCATCTGCACAAAACTTAACTAACGGTTTTTCCATGAAATATATCCTTACTAAAAGATACAAAAGTTAGACTATTATAATTAAGGCCTAAATATAAAATCTGTTACACTTATCAGTTGACTTAAAAATAGAATTTTTTTTACTATTTACGCCTTGCAAGTCATTGCAATTGGTAAGCGTCGGGAAGCGCACAGTGCCGATAATAAGGCTTTTTTTTAGTTCATAATTTAATTGACGCCTCAAGCAGAGGGTCTTGTCTATAAGGACAGCCAATGAAATTCACAATTCGCTCATTATGCGCAGCCATGACATTTGCAGTTGCGGCACCGGCGGTTCATGCGGATGATTTACTGCAAATTTATCAACAAGCATTGACCAGTGATCCTGTCGTACTTCAAGCCAAAGCGCAACGTGATGCTTTATATGAATCTATTGCCGAAAATCGCGCCCCTCTATTACCAACGATTAGTGGTAATGTGGGCTTCAATAGAGGCTGGAACGAATCACCAACGGCTGATACTCACGGTTTCATTGCCGGTGTTTCATTAAATCAAATTATTTATGATCACAGTGCCTGGGTAGCTTAAGCTTAGCCGAAAAAGCAGCGTCACAAGCTGACTCGGTTTACGCTGGTACCATGCAAAACTTAATTGTACGTGTAACTAACGCCTACTTTAATGTATTGTCAGCACAAGACACCTATGACTTCCAAGTGGCTCAAAAGCGCGCAATTAAACGCCAACTAGAACAAACTAAACAACGTTTTGCAGTAGGATTAATTGCAATTACAGGTGTACATGAAGCACAAGCTCAGTATGACCTAGCCAATGCCACTGAAATTCAAGCTAATAATGCATTAACCAATAGCTATGAAGCCCTAAGCGAAATTACAGGCCGTCAATATACCAGTATTGATATCTTAAATGAAAAGCGCTTCTCTCCAGTATTACCTAGCCCAAGTAATTCACAAGAGTGGGTGACAATGGCAGAGCAAAGCAGTGTTGAACTCATGACCCAGCGAATTGCTAAAGATATAGCGCAAGAAAAAATCTCGCTATATCAGGCTGGTCATATGCCATCATTAAGCTTAAATGCGGGTTATAACACACGTTTTGAACAAGAGCCGGATCCACAAGCGACAGCTAACTTTGATAATGCTACATTAGGCATTAACTTAAACGTCCCTATTTTCCAAGGCTTTAAGGTTTCATCACAAGTTAAACAAGCTCAATATCAATATGTTGAAGCAAGTGAAAAGCTAGAGCAAACTCACCGTAGTGTCGTGAAGAATATCCGTAATAACTTCAATAACGTGAGCTCTTCAATCAGTTCGATTAAAGCTTATGAGCAATCAGTTATTTCATCTGAAAGCGCATTAAAAGCGACAGAAGCAAGCTTTGAAGTGGGCACACGTACTATTGTTGATGTACTTGATAGTACTCAGCAATTGTATAACTCTAAGCGTCAATTATCAGATGCTAAGTACAATTATATTGAATCAGTATTCGCCCTTAAATTAGCGGCAGGTACCTTAAATGAACAAGACTTAGTTGCTATTAATAATGGCCTGATTGCACCAGCAACCACTACTAAGTAATCGCGAATTTAAGTTAATAAAAAACCGCCTTAATTGGCGGTTTTTTTATAATGATTAAATTCAATTAGAACGCGATTTCAACACCCGCGAAATAACCTTTACTGCTTAAATCAGCATTGATACCAGAGTTATTGGCATCGTAGTTAAAATCACGATAACCTGCACGTAAACGGTAATCTAATGCCATACCTTCAAACTGCCAGCCAAGACCAATTGAGTAATCATAAACCTTTGATTCATCAATGCCCGTCATTACCGTCGCGAAACCAAATAAACCTAGACCAGGAACACCCACTTTAGCATCGGCATAGCCCATGAAAGTACCATCATCAAGATCTTGCTTAATCACATCAGTTGCACTGTGAGAACCATGCATTAACTTATATGCAGCACCTAAATCTAACGATACTAGGTCGTTGTCTAAAATCTCATAATAACCAATAAAATCAGTATTACTTAAATTAGCACGTGCATTTTCAGCACCATTATTCACTTTTTCGCTAATGCGGGTTTCACGGATCATGACATTAGGCACTAGTGGAATTGGATGCTCTAATGCAACCCAAAGGCTACCCTGTGCAGATGAATCATAATCATATGAACCACCAGTATTACCATCAAAGCTAACTTGACCTTTTGTGTCAGGCTGCCAGTAATCGCCACCTACTTTTAATCCAATCAAAGTAGAAGCCTGTGCCGAAGTTGCAGTAAGTGCCGCCAATAATGTGGTTGCTAATAACGTCTTTTTCATAATCAACCTTGTGATAGCAAGTTAGTCAGATCAATCACAGCCGCGTTGGCTCGTGATACATAGTTAGCCATAACCAATGAATGGTTGGCTACAAAACCAAAGCCGCTGCCATTGAGAATTATTGGACTCCAAACCACCTGTTGAGTAGCTTCAAGTTCACGAATAATCTGCTGCAAGCTCACTTCAGCATTTTTCTTTTCAAGCACGTCTGCAAAATCAATTTGCACCGCCTTCATAAAATTCAATAAAGCCCAACTCGCACCGCGAGTTTCATAAAATACATCATCAATCTTCCACCAGCTGGTTTTAATCTGCTGACTGGCTAAATTCGGTGTTGATTGACGCGCAGAGCTGTCCCCGGCTAAATCAGTATTAATACGGTCTTGACCAACACTGGCAGAAAGTTGCTGTGACATACTGCCTAAGCGTTTTTGAACTTCTTTAAGCCACTCATTTAAGTTATCTGCACGGGCATAAAATTGTGCTTGAGGCTGATCAGGTGAAGATATCTTGGCACGGTAAATCTCAAATAACTTAATCGCGTCGTTATACTCACCCTCAGCACTTGGCACTAACCAACTGGTATGATCAATGTTCAATTTAGAGTGTGCTTCTAGCAAATCTTTATCGGCAGCAGATTGCGATTGTGAACGGCTAAACTCTTTACGCATGATTAATGCTAAATCACGCACTTGCTCTAATGCACCAAATTCAAAAGCGGCCATATTATCCATAAATACCGATGGCGGCATAACATCATTCGACAACCACCCACCGGGTTTATTTAATAGGGTATCCATCGTTAAAATAAGCGACGTAGTAGTCGCATAGCCAACGATCACTTTTCCTTGAGTAGACTTTAATACTTGAGGCTCTATTTCGTCTGGTTCAATGCTCCACCATACGCTAATCGCATACCCAATAAGCAACAATATAACGGCAATACCAGCGCCCTTTTTCCAAGTAAATTGCATAACATAATCCCTATAAATTAATGATGATGGTGATGCTGATTCGACGCCTTAGCTTTTTGTACGGGCAATATAATATCAAGTTGTTGGCCATTAGAGAAAGTCAAAGTAAATGGCACCTTTTGATTAAGATCTAATGGCTTAATTAAACCAATAAGCATTAAATGATCACCACCTTGATGCAGTCGTAAAACACCATTTTGGGGCACTTTAATTTGTTGTAACTGCCTCATTTTAATTATGTTATTTTCCTCAACCAATGTGTGCAATTGTACCTCTTTTGCTACAGGTGTTGAGACCTTGCTGAGATACAGTTCATCACTTGTATTCGCTAAGGTAAAGTAAGCTGCGGTGCTTGGTACTGAAGGAGGCATCGCTCTCACAAAACCAGAATCTTTGACTAAATTCACATTTGCGAGAACAGCAAAAGAGGCGCATGATAACAGAATTATCTGACTCAGATATTTAAACGTTGATTTCACAATCGCTAACTCCATGTAATTCACTCTCGTCAATGAGGAAATAATTTAATGAATACTATTCAGATCCAGGATGAACAAGGCGTCAGAATCATCCGCTTTAATCGTCCCGATAAGCGTAATGCGCTAGATCTTAATATGTATAAACAGTTAACAGAATACCTGATCCAAGGAGAAGCAGACAACACTATCCGCGCTTTTCTTATACAGGGACAATCAGACTGTTTTACTTCAGGTAATGATATCAGCGATTTCATCAAACACGGGAATATTGGTCCCAATCACCCTGCCGTTCGGTTTTTATTCTGCTTATTAGAATTAAAAAAGCCAGTTGTTGCTGCGGTAGCAGGTTCTGCGGTCGGTATCGGCACTACACTACTGCTACACTGTGACCTTGTCTATGCCGATCATAGCGCTCGATTCCAACTGCCTTTTGTTAACCTTGCTCTTGTACCAGAAGCGGCAGCAAGTATGTTACTACCACAATTAGTCGGTTACCAAAAAGCAGCGGAGTTACTATTATTAGGCGAGCCATTTGATGCAAAAACCGCAGCGGAACTAAAATTGGTAAATCAGGTTGTAGAGTCTGCAGACCTATTTGAATATGCTTTTAGTAAAGCTAAACGTTTAGCTGATCAACCACCAGAAGCATTACAGGCAACACGCCAACTGATGCGCCCAAATAAGAGCCGAGTACAACACCAAATGCATCAAGAGCTAGAAGAATTTGGTAATCGTTTACAAAGCCCTGAAGCTAAAGCTAAATTTGCGGAGTTTCTTAGTCGCTAATGAGATGATTGGTGTCAGCAACTTAATAATGCTGACACCTTTTCAATAAAACCATTGCAAAGACGGTTACACACATACTCACGATTGGGGTTATTAATAATATGACAATTAATAGCCAAATCATTTGACCGCCGCAGCTAATTCAACATTAGCCCCCAACAGTGTACTTTCTATATTTGCAGCAATTTGCTGCGCTAACTGCGCATTAAATAATGCTCGATTAAGCGCCATCTCCATATCATTTTGTTGATATTCACTTGCTAATAATTGCTGGGTTTGCGCACTCATCATATTAGTTGCTTGTGCTAAGGTTTGCGTTTTTAATGCCGCCTGATTATGCACAAATAGCATATGCTGAGTATCAAATTGCACTTGTTTAATTTCATTTGCGAGTAACTGCTGAGTTTGTTGCTGCAATGAATTCGAAACTTGCGTTAATAACTCAGACTGTTGCTCATCAGCTTGAGCATGACTCATTAACATAAAACTTAAAGCCGTGATAACTAATCCTTGTTTACACTTCTGCATTAATGTGTTCATAACCATATTCCTTAAAAGAGTCCGCTTGCCTACATCAAAGCGTAACTAGACTAATTCAAGGCTTATGCCAATATTAACAAAATCTAATTAATCAACAAGTTAAACTGCTAAAACAAAAAACGGCACTTTAATAAGCACCGTTTTAATATCTCAATTTATGAAAATGACCAAATAGTATCTATTTTAACCACTTGCAATTTTGTAGGTGTATTAATCAACCACCTCAGCACGCTTTAACTTGCTCACACCGATTTACTGACAAGATCGCGCGCATGAGTAATAACCTCAATCCCCGCACCGGCTTTATGCGCGTTTTCACTAATGTAACGACGCCAAGCGCGCGAACCTACAACACCTTGATATAAACCTATCATATGACGGCTAATGTGGTTCAAACGACCACCCGCATTTAGATGTGCTTCAATATATGGCAGCATTAATTCAATGACATCATCACGGCTCAATAAAGGTTTATCGATACCACAAAGTTGTTGGTCAACCTCAGCCATAATATAAGGGTTGTTATAAGCCTCACGACCAACCATTACGCCATCTAAATGCTGTAGATGTGTTTTAGCTTGTTCAAGCGAAGTAATACCGCCATTTAAACTTAAATGTAAATGCGGGTAATCACGCTTTAATTGGTAAGCACGCTCATAATCAAGCGGTGGAATTTCACGGTTCTCTTTTGGACTTAAGCCCTGTAGCCAAGCCTTACGAGCATGAATAGTAAAAGTATCACAACCTTTAGCACTAACAGTATCAATAAAATCAGTCAAAAACTGATAACTGTCATGATCATCAATACCAATACGGGTTTTCACTGTAATTGGAATATCAACCACTTGCTTCATCGCATCAACACATTGCGCCACCAACTCAGGCTCAGCCATTAAACATGCACCAAAGCGGCCATTTTGAACACGATCAGATGGACAACCCACATTAAGATTGACCTCATCATAACCACGCTCAGCAGCTAACTTAGCACACTTAGCCAATGCCACTGGATCACTACCACCTAACTGCAACGCGACGGCATGTTCTGCTTCATTAAAAGCAAGATAGTCACCCTTACCTTGTAAAATCGCCCCCGTTGTCACCATCTCGGTATACAGTAAAGCTTGAGAAGACATTAATCGTGCAAAATAGCGATAATGACGATCAGTCCAATCCAACATTGGAGCAACGCTAAAAGTACGATTAATAACAGAAGAACCCGACATGCAATACCACGCTTTACTAGAGAAATAATGAGTTAACCAAGCACGCACAACAGTCATGCTCAAAAACAGCCCGGCATTTTACACTGTTGCTGCTTAAAACAACACTTTATTTGATTTATCCGTAGGGGAAGTGAGGTCTGTCATGACCTATCAGAGTAGGAAAACTCAAGAGATTATAGAAAACAACATCAAACAAAGACATTTAATGGTTTGATCTAACGAATATATTGGATATCCAGCGACATACTTATCTGTCCAACATAAAAAAACAATGGCTTATCAACCGACAAGCCATTGTAAAATGATAACTAACTCATCTTCTTATCTGGCTTAGTCAAAATCGACTTAGCGGTGACATCCGCTGCATCATCTTCAGCTGCTTTAGATTTTTTAGATTTAGGTAGAATCAAATTCAATGCCACAGTCACTAACGTGCCCGTGGTGATGCCTGAGTGCAGTAACATCTTCAGTTGTTCAGGAAAATGCTGCAATAAGTTAGGTTCAACCGTAACGGCCATACCTGAACTTAACCCCACACAGATAATGATCGCATTACGGCGAGAGTCGGCAGTTTTTACCAACATACGAATACCAGCATAAGCAATCATACCAAACATCACAAAACCAACGCCGCCAAGCACAGGCTTAGGTACCGTTACCGCCAATGCAGCAAATTTAGGGAATAAACCGCCTGCTATTAGCAAGATACCCGTGACAGCCACCACATAACGGCTAGCTACACCACTGATGCCCACAATACCCACGTTTTGACTAAAGCTTGCCACCGGCAATGCCGTAAAAATGGCACCAAAGCTACAGCCAAGGCCATCACCTAATAGACCGCGACGTAAATCTTTACCATCAACTGGCACATGACAATTGCTACCAAGCGCCATAAAGTCACCCGTCGCCTCGGCCACCACGACCACATAGACCAAGGTCATACTGATAATGGCAGGTAATGAAAAAGTCAGACCATACATTAATGGTGAGGGTGCTGAAAACCAAGCCGCTTCAGCAATGTGGCTCATATCCACCATGCCCATCATTAATGCGACGATATAACCGACGCCAAGGCTAATCGCAATAGCAGAGGCAGCAATAGCACCTTTACAAAAAATTGAGACCCCAATAACCACCATTAACGAAATAACAGATAAAAACACTTTCGGCAATGAGGCAAACTCAGGATGCCCAGCTGGCGCATCACCAATCCAGCCCATAGCAACAGGCAGAATTGTCAGACCAATTAAGGTAACCACCACACCACTGACTAACGTTGGGAATAATTTACGAATAAAGTCCATATAGAAACTGGCAATGATTACCATAAATGACCCGACTAATGCTGCGCCCATGATTGTCGCGACACCGCCAGAGGTACCAATTGCAATACAAGCACCTGGAAAAGCAAAACTTGTCCCCATAACCACTGGTAGACGAATACCAACGGGACCAACGCCCATGCATTGCACAATGGTTGCTACGCCAGATACAAATAACGAGGCACTAATTAAAGTGACTAACTCATCAGCGGGTAAGCCAAGTGCACCGCCCACAATGAGTGGAACTGTTACAATACCGCCAATAGATGCCAACATGTGTTGCAAGGCCAGCAGCAGAGTTACGCCGCTAGGTGGTAGATCATTCACTTTATACAGTAACTTCATCGTAAGTCCTTAATGTGATGACACATCCTAAACTCCCATACCCCATGCTATATATGGTCCAGCACTTAAAATATGGGAGATATTGAATATCTCTAAGTCTCAACAATACTGCTGTCTTAAAAAGATTATTTGCAAATAACCGCTTTAATGGATTTCAAAATAGGTTGATATCCAGTACAGCGACATAAGTTTCCTTCTAGCGCGTCCATGATTTCCTCATCTGTGGGTTGCGCCTTTTTGCCTAATAATACGCGGGTACTAATCAATACCCCTGGCGTACAAAAACCACATTGCACGCCGCCCTTTTCAATAAATGATTGTTGTAACTCTTTCGCCAAAGCATCTTCTGCTAGCCCTTCAATGGTTGTGATATCTGCACCATCACATTGCGCGGCAAGTACCATGCAAGAGCAAACCGCTTCATTATTCATAATCACTGAGCAAGCGCCGCATTCACCGACACCACAGCCCTCTTTAGTCCCAGTCAAACTCATTTGATTACGCACTAAATCAAGTAAACGAGTATTACCGTCAACCTCTAAACGCTGTAACTGGCCATTGATGGTTAGTTGGATTGGGGTCTTCATTACTTCACTCCTTTGGCCAGTTCGGCGCTTACTTCATCCATTACATTACGGAACATATTGATAAATACAGGTTGTTTGTAAGCTGCAGACCAACGACCGCCAATGGCACTATCAATCATATCGAGCAATACATTTTCAGCTTGTTTAACACGCTCAGCTGTTATTTGATGACCAATAAATACTGATTCAACGGCAGGCAAACGTTGTGGTTTACTAAATAATGCGCCATCAACAAAACGGCAGTAATCAACCACACCTTGCGCATCAACGCCGATTAAACAGGTCAAACTTAAACGGGTAATATTAAGCGCTTTACGACGACCTAATTGATTGTATTTGGCTACTAAATCAAAACGATTTGGCTTAGGAATAATGATTTTGGTCAGCAATTCACCCGCTTGTAAGTCCGTGCTATAACCACCTTTAATAAACTCACTTAATGGCAATCTGCGCTGCTTAAATGCGCCCTCAGTAGCTAGCATCAATTCAACTTCAGCATCATAAATAATGGCGGGAGGCACAGAGTCAGCACATGGCGCCGCATTAACAATGTTGCCGCCAAAAGTAGCGCGGTTACGAATTTGATTAGAACCTATGGTATGACAGGCATTAGCCAGTAATGGCAGGTATTCTGCGACGGCAGGATGCTCAACAATCCGATTAAAGTTAACCCCAGAACCAATTTCGATGGTATCAGCGGTCTCATTAATATCGCATAACCCAGCTAAGCCTGAAATATTGACTAGCGTTTGAGGTTTATTACGAATACGTCCTTGAACTAGAACATCAGTACCACCTGAAATGGCTTGATATTTAGCATCTTTAAGTAAGGTTAAAGCATGCTCTAAATCGGTTGGATTGATCAGTGATAAGTCAGTTAAACGTAGCGTGTGTTTTTTGTCTGCGCTATGTAACATCAGCTCACTTTGGCGAGCTGGCTTTTTAAGGTTATACCCAAGCACCACTTGCTCTAACGTCAATGGCAGTTGGCGCATACGCTGGCCAATCGCAAAACTAAGCGCATTGTTGATGGCCGCTGCGGCTAATTCGGTTGCCGGCTCACCAATACTCTTAGCGCCGAATGGTCCACCAACATCTGGGTTTTCGACCGCGATAATATTCATGGCAGGAATATCTTTAATGGTTGGCAATAGATAGCTGTCTAGGTTTTCTGATTTAACTTCCCCATGCTCAATATTAAAGTCTTCTAAAATACCAAAACCAAAACCTTGCGCTATACCACCTGCAACCTGTCCTTCAAAGCCCACTTTAGAGATCACTTGCCCGACATCGTGTGCAGCCGTAACCCCTAATAATTCAATTTTACCAGTGCCAGTATCAACACTAAGCTCAACCACTTGGCATGCATACACCCATGTGAAATAAGGACTACCGCAGCCTTTTTCTTCATCCCAACTAATATCGGGTTGTTCAAAGAAACCATAAGCCGCAAGGTTAACCCCTGCCCACTTAGTTTTATTAACGGCTTCGCTAAAGGTGATATTAAGATCGGGCTGATTTTTATTAATAATTAAACCAGCTTGCCATAGTGTGTCGTTAATATCGGTGACATGTAAAATGCCACTCACCACCTCAAAAATACGCTGTTTAAGAATATCTGCGCCATGCTTAACCGCATTACCGCCAGTGACCGTTGCTCTTGATGCTACGGTTGGACCACCATCTGAAATCATCGATGTTGGCGGCTCAGTAAATTTAACCATCGCTAACGGTACGCCAAAGACTTCAGCGGCAATCAATGACATGGTGGTTTGTAAACCTTGGCCGTTTTCACACACACCGGTTGAAATATTAATGCTGCCATCACCATTGATAGATACCAATGCCGATGAGGTATCAACGCCTTCTGCTCCCATAGAACAACCGCGATAACTCAAAGCCATGCCGATACCATATTTTATGGGGCCAGTGCCTTGGTTTAATTGCTTATAATGAGCCGCCTTAGCTTGGTATTCTGCACCATCAATTGCCTTATCAAGCACTTCTACTGCCGATACCGTATGATTACTAAATTTTTGACCTGTGATGCTAATGCCATCTTGCTTAATCGCATTAATCTTACGCACTTCAATCGGTGAAATACCGCAATACTCTGCAATCTCGTCCATCAATGATTCGTTAGCATAAACAATTTGTGGCGAGCCAAAACCACGCATAGCCCCAGTAAAAATATTATTGGTATATACCCCTTTAACATCAACACGTACATGTTCAATATCGTACGGACCAGCTGCTTGTACCACCGAACGCCAAGTCACAAATGGAGTACATGCCGCATACGCACCACTATCGGCGAGAATATCGACCTTCATCGCATGAATTTTGCCATGTTGATCAAAACCAACTTTATAGGTCATATGGTATGGGTGGCGTTTAGAGCTTTCTACCATCGACTGTTCACGAGTGTAGGTAAATTTAACAGGTTTGTTGGTTAACGTTGCCATTAAGGCAGCACGGCATGAAAGATGATCAATGGTGTCATCTTTCCCACCAAACGAACCTCCCATAACAGCACGTCTAACATCAATATTAGATTGCGGCATACCTAAATAGTTAGCCACCATGCCTCTGACACGATGGGGGTTTTGAATTGACCCTGTAATAATTAAATCACCGGTACTGGCATCGATATAAGCAGTAATTGATTCTGGTTCAATATAACCATGCTCTTGAAAACCAACATTAAATACGCGCTCAATAATATGTTCAGAATCATTAAAGCCCCGCTCAACATTGCCTTTTTGGGTATGATGCTTGGCTACAATATTTGAGGCTTTATCTGGATGGATTAATCTTGTTTCTGGTTTCAATGCTTGATGTATATCTGTAACAGGCTCAAATGCTTGATATTCAACTTCAATTTTATCTGCTGCTAAGCACGCAGCCTCATAGCTTGTCGCCGCAACAACAGCAAGAACATCGCCGGTAAAACACACCTCATCATTAATAATAGGTAAATAGTCTTGAATGATGACCCCAACAGTCGGTTTACCCGGTATATCAGCAAAGGTGGCAATACGCACAACGCCTTCCACTTGCATTGCTTTTTCTGTATCAATCTTGAGCACTTTACCAGCAGGAAGATCAGCATAACGACATACCCCATAAAGCATGCCTGGTAAGGTAATATCGTTACCATAAATCGCTTTACCTGTTACTTTGGCCTGACCATCAACTCTTGGGATATCCTTACCCAATAGACTAAATTCCACCATTTAATACCTCTAATTATTGTGTCGGTAATTATTAAAAAGTTGTTTTGGTATAAATGGAGTTAAAGCACTATATAGGCCAGATTTTTATAAATTAGAATTTTAGTATTAATTTTGTGATAAATGCTTTTATTTTTAATAAAAAAATAAGATATAAAGGTTCACTCTAAAAAAGCAATTACTACTAAACATAAAGTCTTAGAGTGATTTTTGATAAATATAAAAATAAACAATATTTCGCTAATATCACTTTGATAGATTTCTATCATAGTGAATCAGGATTCTAGAAAGCATCTTATGCTGTTACTCGTATTTTTAGACACAGAAATACTAAATTTAATCATTCGAAATTAATATTTCTACTAACAGAGCCTTTAATCAATAGGTTTACTTCAAATTTAGCATGTTCAATATTATTAAATATATTAAACAATAATTTAGTATCTGATATTAACTAGTTGCTATCAAAAATGATAATGTTTGCTGTTAATTTTTTTCACACCAGTTTAGTGCGAATAGACATAATTAGTTGCTCAAATGAGTCATACTTGTTATTAGCTTATCTATTTATACCCATTAAACCTGATTAAGCTTACCTATTAATATCGTAATAAATTACTATCAAGTTAATTCATAAAAATTAAAATTAACCTTATCAATTCGATAAAAACTCAAATAATGATTAAAATGAATAAATACTAATAAGAATTTTGATCAATAATAATGGTTCCAATATTATTAAGTTACAAATAGTAATAATTATTATTTGTAAAATGCACTAATCTCCCCAATAAATAAAGACTAGTGCATTTATCTCCATTACTTATTGATCACCTGTTGGCCTTTAACCCATACTTTACGGATATTTTGGCGATTGTTTAAACAGATAATTTTCTCTAGCTTATCTTTAGCTGAATCCATCTCATCAACAATGTAGATATTACTATCATCAATATCAGTATCGATAATTAATGCATCAAATTCATATCCAGTTTGGAATAACCCTACCTTGGCATCAATCGCAATACCACCACCTACCGTAGCTAACCAATAAGCTTCTATAAATGAAATACGCTTACCGGCTTCACCACGTTCAGCTGCAGCAATATAAGTAGACGTGCCATCTTCACGAACTCGTGAATGGCTGACGGCATCTAAACAAGTATGAAATATGGATGGAATAGGTGCACCAGCAATATCACTGCCTAGACCACAATGCAGATCATTATCGAGTATCTCGCGAGTTTGCATCGCTGCATTGGCAAAATACATATTCGATAGCGGACAATGGGCAATACTGGCTCCAGTGTGTTTTATCACTTCACAATCATCGGGAGTTAAAAAGATAGAGTGCGCCAAAATTGTCTTACGGGTCATCAAACCAAAATCATGATAAAGCGCCACATCTGTTTTACCATAATGCTGCTGACTATAATCTCTAGCCCAATCACTCTCGGAACAATGTGTTTGCACATGACACTGATACTGCTGTGTTAGTTGCCCTAAACCTTGCAGCATTTCTACAGTACAACTTGGTACAAACCGTGGCGTAATCACAGGTGAAACAAGTTGTTGTTGATTACCATCAAGCGCGATTACTTGTTGAATAAACTGCTCAGTTTGCTGCAATGCTTGTTCTGTTGATGACTCAATATAAAATGGTGGGCATTGCGTTGGCTCATCCATATTAACTTTACCAACAAAGGCTCTTTGACCTTGTTTGAGACATTCACGCGCTAATTCAAGTGAACTTTCAGCATGAATAGTGGCAAAGTAAACCGCGCTGGTAGTGCCATTGGCTAATAATGAGTTAACCAACCGCGGATAAACCTGTTTCGCAAAATCTAAGTCTGCAAATTTAGCTTCTAATGGGAAGGTATAATCTTGCAACCAATCGTATAAAGGCAAATCTAAACCTTTACCAGCTTGGGGGAACTGCGGCGCATGCACATGAAGATCCACCATGCCAGGCATCAAATACTGAGCTGAAGTCAGTTCAACTAGCTTGCTACTCGCGCGGAGTGATTCAATATTATAAGCATATTGTTCATCTTGTGGATGTAATACAGCGGCAATAACACCTTGCTGATCAACCATAACCAGCGCTTGCGCAGCATACTCAAAGTCACCTTTTTGTGGGCAATGGAAATACTGGCCTAAAATTCCAAATTTAATCTCTAGCATGACAACACATCAACATTATTAAAATTGCGCGGAGTATTACATGCAATTGATTTATTTGAACGGTTTACGCTAGATTTTGTGAGCGAGATAATAGTATCAGTATAGAATTAAGTTATCGCTAAATTAGTATAATTAACAATGAAATGACAAAAAGCAAAAAGGCCGTTCATTGCTGAACGGCCTTTTCTAAATTTGGCAGGGGTGGGGAGACTCGAACTCACAACATGCGGTTTTGGAGACCGCCGCTCTACCAATTGGAGCTACACCCCTGTTGAGTGGTTGCATTATGCAAAAAACCACGACAAAGGTAAAGCATATTTTAGTATTCCCCTGCTAACTGCCTTTAAAATCATCAATATGCTAATTCGTATTACTCAGTAAGTTACCAGCAATATTGTTGTATACCGCTAATAACCTATCATGTTTAGGTTTATGTTCAACAAAAAACTCAACACACACTAACGCACTATCCTGATAATTATCAGGCAGGGTCAAATTAAGATCTTTAGCAATGGTTTGTACATAACGGATCTGTTTTTGAGTCGGTATTTTGCGTGAATCAGGAATAGCGGCATGAATGGCCTCGGTAAGAGTCTCAGAAAATCTCGGCCACTGTTCAATGGCGATTTCAGCCACATCAGTTAGTAGAGCTAACTTTCGTTGCTCAGGCGTTAGCCTATAAGTAAAAGTAAGATTCCCCACATTAAATTGAATATTTTCCATTAACTACGACCTTTCACTACTCGATAAAGAAACAGTGTATATCGAGCATAAAATAGAAAGACAGTGGCGTTGTATGACAATTGTTGTAAGTTAAAAATGACAGATGGCAAAAAGGCCGTTCATTACTGAACGGCCTTTTCTAAATTTGGCAGGGGTGGGGAGACTCGAACTCACAACATGCGGTTTTGGAGACCGCCGCTCTACCAATTGGAGCTACACCCCTGTTGACGAAACGAATTATGCTTAAGTCATCACTAAAGGTAAAGTACTTTTTTATGAAAACGATGCAAATGCGTTTTTTTCAAACAAGTTATATAAAGGTCGCCTAAAATCACAGCACTTCTAGCCAAAATCACCCGAAATATAACCACGGGTACGGCTATCATTAGGTTCATTAAATATCTGCTGGGTCTCTCCATGTTCAATAAGCTCACCCATTAAGAAAAAGGCCGTCTTATCAGCAATTCGCTTGGCCTGACTCATAGAGTGAGTCACAATCACAACGGTAAACTCTTTACGTAAGTTCTCCATTAACGATTCAATTTTGGCTGTGGCAATAGGATCAAGTGCCGACGTTGGTTCATCCATTAAAATCACATCAGGTTTCATGGCAATGGTACGCGCAATACATAAACGTTGCTGCTGGCCACCAGATAATCCAAAAGCATGGGTATGTAAGCGGTCTTTCACTTCATCCCATAATGCTGCACTGCGCAGCGCTTCTTCTACAATAGCATCTAATTGCTTTTTATCAGTTAACCCTTGAGCTTTTTGACCAAATGCTACATTTTCCCATATGCTCATCGGAAATGGATTAGGCTTTTGAAATACCATTCCGCAACGAGTTCTCAGTTTACGTACATCGACATCAGCATAAATATCTGCATCATCAAACTTAACGGAACCTTTAATCGTTACCCCAGCAATGAGATCATTCATACGATTAAGGGTACGTAATAACGTTGATTTGCCACAACCAGATGGCCCAATAAACGCTGTCACTTGCTTATGTGGAATAGCTAAATTAATCGATTTTAAAGCGTGGTTATCACCATAAAACAGATCTAAATTTTTAATATCAAATGTATTCATACAATTTCTCAATTAATGCTGTAAATATCGATTAAATTAGTAACTTGCTTTATTAAAGCGGCTTGAGATTAATTTAGTTATTAAATTAATCATTAACACCAAAACAATCAGCACGGTTGCCGTAGCGAAAGCCATATTCCAATCATGTTGGGTATATAACTCAGTCGTTAGCATATAAAGATGTACCGTTAATGTACGTCCAGAATCGAAAATAGAACCAGGAATAGAAGCCACCATACCTGCAGTTAGAAATACAGGAGCTGACTCACCAATAATTCGCCCGATAGATAATACTAAAGCAGTGGCAATACCCGGCATTGCCGCAGGCAAAATCAAACGCACAATGGTATATAACCGAGATGCGCCTAATCCATAAGATGCTTCACGGTAAGCCAGTGGTACTGCAATTATTGCTTCCTCTGAAGTTCGGATAATGACGGGTAAAATCAAAATAGCTAAAGTTAACGCGCCCGCTAAGATAGAGAAACCAAGCCCCAGCACACCAACAAAGAAAGTTAAGCCAAATAAACCATAAATAATCGATGGAATACCCGCTAACGATTCAGTACAAAAACGGATAACCTTAACTAAAGCACTCCCCGCCTTAGCGTATTCAGTTAAATAAATGGCGGTCATAACCCCAATAGGTGCCGCAATAGCTAACGATAAAGCCACCATATAAATAGTAGAAACAATCATAGGCCAAATACCAACTTCATCACCAGTACGGCTATAGTTATCGGTAATAAATGCCCAATCAACATAAGCAATACCATTACTTACGATATAGAACACAATCCACAATAAGAAGAACACGGTAAAAATAGCAGATAACCAAATTAAGCCATTAAGCACTAAATCTTTCTGATTACGTGACAGCATTATTTTACCCTCTCACGATTGATATACATTAATAAGCCATTCAACATCATCACAAATAGCAATAACACCACTCCAGTTGCATATAGCGCACTAGAGTGAATTCCAGTTGCATAAGACATTTCAAGTGCAATATTTGCCGTTAACGAACGTGCAGGTTCTAAGATGCTACCCGGCATTGCAGGGGCATTCCCCATCACCATAATAATGGCCATAGTTTCACCTACTGCACGAGCAATACCCAAAATCACGCCGGTTAATACACCAGAGCGAGCGGCTGGTAATAACACATTAAAAATGGTGTAAATTTTTGAAGCACCAAGTGCTAATGCCCCTTCCTTATAAGTTTTAGGAACGGCACGTAAAGAGGTCTCAGATACCACAATCACAGTAGGTAAAATCATAATCGCCAAAACAATTGAACCCGCTAAAATTGTGCTACCTGAGGGAACATTAAATACTTGCTCAATCAGTGGCACAATAACCACTAGGCCAAAAAAGCCATATACAACCGATGGAATGCCTGCCAATAACTCAATTGCAGGTCTTAATACATTAACAAGGGCTTTGGGTGCGATCTCAGCTAAAAAAACGGCTGTTAAAATACCGATAGGGACACCAATCACAACCGCTACCGCAGTAGAAACCAACGAACCAACAATCATAGGCGCGATGCCAAATAATGCTGGAGGTAACCATTCTAAGCCAAAAACAATATTACTCATGCCTGCATATTCAACAGCATCGATGCTTTCAGTTACTAAGAAAAAACCAATAGTAATAACAGATAGCACACCGATAAAGGCGCTAAGCATAAATAACAGATGGAATGCTTGCTCAACAAAGTCACGACGTTTACAACGTTGCATAGCCTTTTTTGAAACAACTTCCGATGAAGGAATGGCTGAAGTAGAACTCATATTAATACCTTTGAGGTAATAAAAGGCTGCTACCTATGTAACAGCCATTATCAATCTTGACCTAAGACCTAAATAACAGAAACATAGCCTTTAGATTCAATAACTTTCTGTCCAGCTGGCGCCATAACCCAATCAATAAATGATTTGGCTGCTACGGGTAGTTTTTGCTCGTTATAAAGCAATACAAATGGACGAGCTATCGGGTATTCACCGCTCTTAATCGCCTCGGTCGTTGGCATTGCTCCATTAACCGCTAATGCGCTAACAGAAGCATCAACAGAACCTAAAGAGATATAACCAATCGCATATTTGTTATTAGCAACCATGGTTTTTACCATGCCATTACCATTACCAACTTGTGCTCGCTGGCTAATAGCACTTACTTTCATACCATTAATTTTACGAGTTAACTTTAGAATTGATTCAAAGGCACCACGAGTACCAGAGGCCGTATCACGTGTAACCAACACGATTGGACCTTTAGCGCCGCCAACCTGTGCCCAATTGTTAATTTCACCCTTATAAATAGCAGTGATTTGCTCCATGGTTAATGATTTAACAGGATTGTTTTGATGAACAGCAATCGCAATGCCATCTCGTGCAATTGTGGTTAGCGTAATATCAGCACGCTTCTCATCATCTTTAACTTCACGAGAAGCCATACCGAACATAGACGTACCATTATTAGCCGCTTTAATGCCTGCTGAAGATCCAGTTCCCTGAACTTCGATGGCAACATCATGTTGCTTACTATATGTTTCTGCCAAGACTTCCATCACGCCAGTAACCGAGGTTGAACCTGATAAAGTTACTGTTTCCTTAGCGAACGCAGCAGATGAAAACATCGATAACAAAATAACACTACCCGCAACAAATTTTTTCATATGTATGACCCAAGTTAGTATTTCAGTAGTCAATCACTGTTGACGAGGGTTATTAAGCCAGACAAATATGACAATCAAGTGACTTAAATATTTCAGAAATATTTCAATTTAAGGCAGGAGTAAAATAGTCATTTAAAACATTAACTTAAAAAGATAACAATAAATATTCTTGCTAAAAATTTAAGTTCAAGGCATCTAAATTCATGAATATTCGCGGCTATATAACATTTATCTCGTACTTAAATTGCCCCCATATACCAATATGGGATAGCTAATATTCCGAGCGTTTTTAGAGGTGACTATATAGAAAATAGAGGAGTAAGTTAGGTCTTAACAATCGAAATTTCGACCATTAATTACTGCAACAATATTATCCATAGCTTTTGTTTGATTTGAAATAAATTCGTGAACACTCACGTCGGCATCACTCGGAATACTCGAGAAATTAGGCAAATATAATCAAGTTAGTTTTACATGATCATCTTACAAATCATAATTTTAAACATTATGAGAATATTGTGGATAGTGTTTGTATGGCATGAAATAAATTTGTGGGGTCTAGTAGCCGCATCACCCAAATGTGCTCAAGAGGTTGAGCAAATATGATTAATTAATTTTACAGATTGGTATTAAATAGGCGCTTGGCAATGGCCAGCTTCGAGCAAGCTCTCCGCGTTTACCTGCTGCATAAAACTACGTTTGATAAACGCAACAGCCTCACCCTACTATCACATGAATGGCTGCCTCATACCAATCTAAATAAATATCTGATCAGAATGATTATATCGCTCTATATGTCTAAATTAAATGACTCTAGGCATATCATTTAAGAACATCGTCATTATAAATTTTTAGAATGATCAGTTTATTTTACAGATTGGTATGAGATAGTTAACGACCATAAAGGCGCTTAGCAATGGCCAGCTTCGAGGCAAGCTCTCCGCGTTCAATTCAAGCACTAAGCTTCGCTTAGTAAACGCTTGGATTTCACCCTACTATCACATGGATTGTTGCCTCACTGCGTGAGGAATCTTTATTTCCCATGTTCGCTT
>NZ_BALM01000038.1 GCF_000614975.1 Shewanella marina JCM 15074 | reverse complement strand
GAATGATTAATGAAGATATTACTTTTATTATAAGTATTGTTAATGAGTTTAAACTTTAATTAATATTTAAACTGTTGTGCTATTAGAGGTGATGGACTTGTTTAGTAAGTCAGAGAGTAAGATTAACTCGGTAAGTATTATAGTTTTAACATATAGAAACTGGAAATTACTTGAGTCTGCAATTTCGTCTGTTTCAAAACAAATGCTAAATGGCATAAATTTAGAATTGTTAATTGTTGATGATAGCACTCTTGGTTTTGATTATGGTTATGTACTTGATTTAATTAAAAAGTATAATCTTTATAAATATACAAATATAATAATTAATCAAACTAATCTTGGGACAGTCAAGTCTTTTAATAATGCTATAAAATTATCTAAAGGAGATATTATTATTCCCCTTGCTGCTGATGATATTTTTTATGATGATTTAGTTGTGAGTGATATCGTGAAATGCTTTGTTAAGAATAAAGCGTTAATTATTACGGGGTTAAGGGTTCCATTTGATAAAAATGGAAGGTACTCAGCTTTACCTAAGTATGCGGATAGAAAGTTTTTCATAAGTAAAGATAAATTATTAAAAAGAATTGCTTGTAAAGGGAATTTGATATCTGGAGCTTCTACTTATTACCATCGAGAATTGTTTAATAAGTATGGCTATTTTTCTGAGAGTTATAGATTGCTTGAAGATTACCCTTATTATTTACATATACTAAGTAAGGGGCAAGATATTATACTAATGGATAGGTTTGTTATTTTATATCGATTGGGTGGTGTTTCATCTGAATCATCAATTAATCCAATTCTTAAATCTGATTTTGTATTATCATATAAATTTGCAGCAACGTTGAAATGTGTTAATTTTTTTTCAAAAAAGAAAAATTTTATATAATAAGGTATTAAGCAATAAGTATGAATTGTTGAGTATAATTAAATATCCTGAACAATATTTTTTGAATATTTTATCAAACTTTAAGAAAGTTTTAATAAAATAAAATTATGCTTTCCAAGCACTTATTCGCAGTTTGTTGCCCTTGCCAAAGCTGTTGTTTAAGTGCTTTTTTATTAGCTAATATTTGTTTATTTTCCTTTTCTTCGATCGCACCAATAAATTCTGCCATATTTTGTACTGTAAGTCCTATTTCTGGAAGTTCTGCAACATAGGGGTAGCTTTGACGGCAGTTTAGTTGATAGTTTTGTTGATCGAATGGATAAAATATTAATTTGATATTATAAAGTAGGGCGTCAAACACCAGTGATGAGTAGTCACTGACCATGATATCAATATGAGTCAATATCGGGTAAATGTCATCAATATCGCTTATGTTAATAATGTTTTCAAATTGATTAAAGTCTTGGCTTAAGTGTCGCTCATTAGGGTGTAACTTTAATATTAATAATTGATTATGATTGACAAGATGTTTTGATAACTGTGGCCAATTAAATGCTGATGTGTAAGGGTTGTCAGTGCTTTTGCTATCTCGCCAAGTCGGTGCATATAATATGACTTTATTATAATGACTATACTCAATACCTGTGTTATTGGCTGAATTATCTTTTATTTCAGTCCTCGGGTAATTAGCTCTGATTAGGCTTTTTTTATTGATGTTGAATGATGATGAATATATATCGTCAAACAGTTTGCTGGGGCTTAACATAATATTGGGTTTAACGTACTGTTGATGATATTTAATTGACTTCATCAGCCTTGATAATCGTGTTTTAGCATGGTAAATCGATGCCATTGGTCCATGGTCGATATCAAATTCAATCTTTTTTAATGGGCTACCATGCCAAAGGTTTATCTTAGTTGCTCCAGCTGCAAAGTATTGGTTGATATCGCCAATATAGCTATTATAACAGTAACATTTTGCCGTTAACGCATGCCATATCCCAAGTAATGAGTAGCGCAGGTAAGCTTGTTTCCCTTGGCTTTGTAGTGTTGTAATAACCTTTTTATCTGCTGAGATCCAGATTGGGATTAAGGTAGGGTGATTTTGCCATGCTAAATAGAGATATTTTGCATTATCATTGAATAGGTTGCGGTAGCTGCCGAACACAATTTTATTTTTCTGTCTTGGAAATAGATAGCTCATCAAATAAATCACTTTTCTAATAAGATAGAATATCCATTTCATACGCTCGCTCCGCTGGCTTTTGACGGTATATTTGCTGAGTTATCGCTTGAGCGTTTGCTTAGTGCTTGCTTTAGCAAAGTGAAGTATTTTTTCTTCCCTTTTTGAAGAAAAAATACTTGTTCCATTAATCGATACTCTTCTTCATATAGCTTTAAGTGTTTTAGTAGCTGTGCGGGACCCCATAGTCCAATATTTTGACCTGCTGTTGTTGATTGGTAGCCAAAGAGGTTGAGATTGCCTGAAATAACATGAATAAGATCGGGTAACAATTTTAAAATGGGTTTATTGACATTAAAGTTGATACGCGTAAATCGCTCCCCTTTATTATTCTTTTGGTAGGTTTTAATGAGAGCTGATTTATGATGCCATTTAGCCCATAGCCAGATGACAGGCCAAAGGGGGAGAGTCATGATGACTGCAAGTAATGCTAGAATTGGTTCAATAAAACCATGTCTTGATAGATGACGCTGTGATGCCAAATGGTGATCAAGATGTTCAACACTAATGGCTGGGGTCAATTGCAACAACATATCTTGATTTAAAATGCAGTTCTTTAAAGTTAAATTCGAACTAAGGCGACTATTATCAAGTACAATGCATTGTTCTAGTGTGCACTCTTGATTGATATAACAATCCTTGCCGATAATCGTATTCCCTTCTATTCGGCAGCTATCATCTATATAAGTGAAATCACCAATAGCGTTATTTTTTCTAATATTGTTTGATGGAATGTGAGGTCGAATACCAATATAGGTATGATGATCTCTTGCTGATGTTATAACTTGCCCTTGTGGTGTCAGGCCAGCAATTTTATGGTTAAGTAAATAAAAATTAGCATCGGCATAATTGTTGATACTGTCTAGATAAAAGCACTGGCCATGCAAAATTTCGGTTAAGTTGGCATTGCTATCTGTATCAGCTGTCAGCGGCCAGTTGAGCTGGTCGAGGTTATTTGTGGCGATGGGGAATAACATCATTCCTGCAAACTTATTCGCCATTTGTGCTTGTACACATTGTCGAGGAGCATGTTCACAAAGGTGTTTAAATTGCGCAAAACATGGGCTTCTCAGTACATCTCCCCTTGCTAACAATATCTTTTTATCTGTAGCAAGATCCATTTTTGCTAAAGTATCGCTGACTTTCTCTTCAGGTTTAGTTAAAAAGTACCGGATTGATAATCCCCATTTTTGGCCATTACCAAAATGGCTTTTAATCTGTTCGATATGACTTGCGACTACGATAGTGACTTCTTGAATATTGGCATTACAAAGATCATCTATGCTGTATTCAAGTACGGGTTTATTTACAATAGGGAGCATTGCTGGGCAATACTTTCGATGAAGCGGCTTTAATTCTTGTCCTAGCCTGTTAGCGAAAATAATTGCTTTCATTAGTACGCTCCTCTTGCCGTAAGTACAGCCGGAATTGTTTTGGCAAGTAAATAGATATCTGTTGTAAGCGATTGTTGCTGAATATAATGCAAATCTAACTCTACCTGCTGCTCGAATGTCAGATTACTGCGTCCGTTGACTTGCCAGAAACAGGTGATTCCAGGTAATGCATTTAAGCGTTGACGTTGGTGTAAATCATATTGATTGACTTCAGATGGTAATGCTGGTCGAGGGCCCACTAGTGACATATCACCTTTAATCACATTCCATAATTGTGGTAGTTCATCAATAGATGTTTTACGGATCAAGTAGCCAATACAAGTCATTCTTGGATCTTGCTTGATTTTAAATAGTACGCCACCTTTCATTTCATTTGTTTTATTCAGTGTATCTTGTTGTCGGCTCGCATCATGTTGCATCGAGCGCAGTTTAAACATTGTGAAGCGGTGGTTGTGTTGACCAACACGTTGTTGCGTAAATACAATTGGACCTGATGACTCGAGCTTGATAAGCAAACCTATAATGCAAAGTAGTGGGCTGAATATGACGATCAAACTACTGGCTAAAATAATATCCAATAGCCGTTTAATATATTGCTGGAGTACGCTTTCAAATTTTATGTAATGAGCATGCCATTGGTTATGTCTAGGTGAGTATTGGTAGCTTCGCGGTTTGTTTTTTTCCGTGTGTTTTAACTTTAATATACGCCATAGAAATAGGGGATTGCCTAAAATATAACGGCGCCACATTCGCATTGGCTCTTGTGCTAAACGCCACGTCCACTCCATTCCTATTTGTCTTAACCACAGTGGTGCTCTGCTCACGTTATTAGCATAAAAATCAAATAACCCGCCTACACCTATTGCGCAGGAGACGGACAATTGTCGTTGATGTTTTGCTAACCATAATTCCTGCTGCGGAGCTCCCATTGCGACCAATAATATATTGGCGCCTGAGGCATTAATTTTATCGATTACTTGTGTGGTTTGATGTTTTTCAAAATAACCATGTTGGCAACCGACTATCTGTAGTTCAGGGTATTGAGCTTGCATGTTTGTCGCACAATGACGGGCTACCTCAGGTTTGGCTCCGAGTAAAAAGATTTTTGCGTCACGTTTTGCTGCAAGTTGGCAAAGGCGAGGAAACATATCTGTGCCATTGATATTATCTTGCAATTGTATCCCTAATTTATTACAAGCTAAGCGCATACCCAAACCATCAGCAAAAATGTGTTTAAATTGTTGTAATGTATTGAGATAGTGCTCGTCACCATATATTTTATTCATGCAATCAGTATTAACGAAAGCATATAATTGGGTTGGTTTATTACTTAAACTATCTAAGATAAGCTCATTCAACATTTGAGACATATTGGTATTACGTATGGTTAGTCCAAATAATTTAAAATAGGGTCTACGAGATAATAGCTTGTTGTTGCTAAATAAATGACTGAGTAAACAACTAAATAGATTAAACAAATAATATAGTGGGTGGTGGTAACAGCGGTTTAAAATTCGCGATGTTGATTCAAATGTGAGCCCATTTTGAGCTTTTAATTGATTAATACTGACAAGGCCAGGCTTAGATAACATTAACGGTCTAGCAAAACAGGTAAATGTGAATTGCTCACCGATGAAACATAATTTACCTGTAATAACATGCCATAAAGCGAGTAGCTCTCTGCATTGATAGCGTTCACCGGTAAATTGGTACAAAGTAATGACCGATTGATGTGGGCCATAAATGGTGATTTGTTCGATAACCGTAGCTGATACACAACGTTTAACGAGGTATATTGTGACAATATATGGGCACAGCAATAATAGGCATAAACAAGCCAGTATCTTATCAATAATGATAACGGTTTTGCTTTGTGCATAAGTTTGGTTGGTATGTAACAATAATTGCATTAACTTTCTCCAACACGATTCTATTGTATGCGAGATATATCGTTACATGTTATTAAGCATAAACTGAGCCAGTATTTATCTTTAATATAAACAAATGGTTAGCTTGGTATGCAGTTGTTTTTATCGATTTGCATTGCATTATTTTTGATTAACAACTTGACATTGGTAGTAGATTTTTAGCTTTTGATAATGACTAATGAGTTGACTACCATGGTATTCAAGCTGACGATAAAATGAATTTGGTAGCAGGTTTAAGAGGTGGGCGGCGCAAAAGGTCATTATTGAACGTGCCGGTTCTTTGCTTATGATTAGAGGTTGTTCACGTAAGGCTTGATGGATAAATTTAATCGCATTAGCACCATCATGTAAGCGAACAGCTTGTCTTGCTAGGTAGCGTAATTGGAACGCTCTGGCATGGCTTTCATAAGTGTTTATCACATCGGGCGCATAGATTTTCGCTTTGTAAATCATAGCCTCCCAAGCATTAAATTGTGCGATTAACTGTGATGATAATCCTTGCCCATTTAAACGATAATAGGTTAATGGCTCAGGTATACCTGCCATTTGCCAACGAGTGGTGGCCAGTAATCTAAGCCAACACTCTATATCTTCAGATTGTCTAAAGCTTTCATCAAAATATTGGCGTTTACCATTATCTCCTGCAAATGCAATATCTATTAATGCTGCTTTTGTGAGCATTGCTGCTGAGCCATTACCAACTGGGTTTCGACACAATAAATGCTCAACGGATATATTATCCAGTTGCGGCATCTGGAATAAGTTAATGGACTGGCTGTGTTCATCAATAAATGCCGATCGGCAGAAGCTTAACCCTAAATGGGGGTTTTGTTGTAGGTGCTTTAATTGTTTGCTGAGTTTGTCGGGGTGCCAGCAATCGTCGGAATCAATAAATGCGAGATAGTTGCCTTTGGCGTGTTTAATGCCGGTATTACGGGCTGCAGATAAGCCTAAGTTTTTGGAATGATGGATGATACTAATTCTTGAATCATTAAAATTATGACAGAGGTTAATAGAGTTATCTTGACCGCAGTCGTCAATAATAAGTAATTCAAACTGTTGGTAGTGCTGATTTAATACTGACTCAATCGCTTCAGTTATATAATCTTCAACATTATAGACGGGCATAATAACGCTAATCAGATTTGTCATAAGGGCTTCTCCTGTAAGATATTCTGTTGGCTTAAATCTAATTTGGCTTGATGATAAGCAAAGTAGGTATAACTGGGGAAAATGACGGTATAACTGAGCACAATAGTGATAGCCACAGCATATAAAGACCACTGGCATGCAATACTGATTGTGACTAAAAGCAATATACAAATAATGAGGTTGGCATAAATATTAAGTTGGTTGTGACCTAGGGATATGAGTAATTGTGCGCCAGCTTCTGCAAAAGGTTTAAATAAACTACTAATGCATAACAACATAAAAATAGGGATTGCTCCTGCGGTTAACCATTGTTCACCATAAATAAGGGGAACATACCAATACGCTAATGCAAATTGTAATAACACGACCGGCGTAATTATTTTGTAAACCCAAAATAAGCTTTGATTAAATTGAGTGATTTTTTGAGGAGTAGTTTGACTGCACAAATGACTATAGAGTGCCGTTGCAAAACTTTGATTGATTGCTTGAGCAATGCCAGTACTGGCATTTAATGCAAAAAAATAAATACCTAACGCTTCTATGCCTAAGAAAAAGCCAATAATGACGTAGTCTAAGTGGTATCTAATCGTCACAATGAGTTCACTTAAGCCAACGATTGCACCTGTTTTAAATAAGTTAATGCATCTTATATCTGGCCATATTAAGTGGTATTTAGGTAATGGGTTTTTATATTGATGGATAAAAATCCAAATGAGAATAGTGCTCGTTTTTGCAATGACAAATGCCCAGATATGTAACCCAGCAATGGCAAGTATTGCCATTAAGCTTCCTTCTGCAATGGTTTGATATAAGCTCGCTTGTGCGACTCTACGCATTCGCTGTTTTCGTAAGTTATGGCACACATAGGGCATGCCAATCGGCAACAATAATAAGCTAAGTGCCATAATAATAATGGGCATACTGAGACTGTTATTTTGAAAATAAAAAGCGATAGGAAAACTTAATATGATCATGATAATACAGGCGATACCGCTAATGATGACATTGACTGTGTATGCATTTGATAGGGATTGGTAATAGTGGGTTGCTGACATCTTAATTAATGGCGCAGATGTCATTCGTCGTAATGGAGTACAAATCAATTCATAGCAGGTCATTATAATGGCTATTTGACCAAAAATTTCAGGGGTGAAGATGCGGGCGATGATAATACTGCAACCCAGTCTTGCGATGCGGCCAATAATTTGCGCTGAACTTAACCATAATACTCCCTCAATCAATTTAGATTGAGCTGATATAGATAACGTTCGGCTGAATCGCATTAAGGCCATAAAATTCCTAATTTACTTGTTCTCGCTATGTTCTAGTGATTACTCATAAATTGTGCCAATATTTAAGGTGTTGATATGTATTATTATTTTTTTAGGCTTTAGTTAGTTCTGCATTTTGCAATGCATTATTTTGTGCAACCTCTTTATGAGCCAGACCGATAATTAGCATGCTAGGCCAAAAAAGGTAAACCAAGATTTCCAAATTTTCACCAAAGGAATAGAGAGAGAGTAAAATCAACATTGCAATTGCGGTTTGAGCTAGTGATGTGACTGTAAAATTGAGGATGAAATAGATAAAGCTAATTATGAGTGGTAATGCAAAACTAATGAGACCTATAATCCCTTTAATAAATAGTAAGCCATACCAAGTGTGATGGGTGCCAATCAGCATATATTCCACTAAATGGGTGCCTCTCTCTACCACGCCATGCCCCCATATAGGAGCTTCATTTAACCAACGCTGAATGGCAATATCAGCCAAGGTTGAGCGAACTCGACTTGATGCTGCACGATAGGCGGTAAAGCGGCGGGTTAATTCGTCAATGAGTGTTATTAGATCTGTGCCAAAGAAGCCCACTAGCATGACAATGGGAGCTCCTGCAAAATATAGCCATGGATTTTTAAGTTGTTTAACGAACATAAAATAAATAAATAAAACAAGGAAACAAGCGAGCGCTAAACGTGATTGACTCATTAAAATAAGGCATAGACTGCCGATAATTCCCCAAGCTTTATAGCGATTGTCTTTTTCCTGTAATGCACAGATAAAAAACAGATTCCCCATCATTCCTGCAGCAGGGGCCCAAGGTGTAAAGAAACGCCATCTTGGCATGCCTGAACCTGGGTCAATTTCATATAGCGTGATAGTAAAGAATTCTAGACCTGCTCCACTAAAAATGCTTAAGGGCGAGATGTATAGTGGGTAGGTAATTTGAGTAACCATGCCATGATAAATAGCGGTAATAGCCATACCGTTTGTTTGGCAATGATACAACAAGCTCTGTAAATTAATTCAGCTCTAATAGGCATGATTGCCAACAACATAAATAATGCAATCAATGCCCAGCCTTTGGCCCAGCCAATTGATGATTTGATTAATAATAGCCAAGGCAATTGATGTAATAGATGTCCCATTATTAATCCAATTAGCATAATTAATATGGAAATTGTCCAAAATAAAATATATGGATTGATAGTTGTATTGAAATACTGATGACGATTAATCAATAAATAAATTAATAATACCCATGCCATGACTGGTGCGACAATGTAAGTCGCACCAATTAACCAAATGGGATAGGTTAAAACTAAGCTATACCAGAGTACTTTTTCTGGAAGGTTAGCGGGGGTTATTTTTTGCGTAGCCATAATAATCGACAACCAATAAGTGCGATGATAGATGCGACGATAGCCGCCAGAATAATGATATAAATGGGGGTTTTATCTGGGGCATTAGGTGTCGATGGCATGGCTAATACTTGTAAAAGCGGATATGCCGCATAGATATCAGCCTTACCAATATCCATTTTAGCAATCGCAGAGGTTAATACGGTGGTAGCTAGCTGGTGGGCACGGTTTAGCTCTGCAAGTTCAGTAGAATCTTGTTGATCTTGGTTAAGTTCGTTTTGTCTTATCTCAATCTCTTTATCTAGGCTCTTTAGTTGTGCATTAAGCCCTTGTGATTCAGTATTAAACTCTAATAATTGTTGCATTAATTCGGCGCGATGATCTTGAATATTATCAGAGATTAATAGCATCAAACTATCATTGTTATAACCTAATAAGATTAAACAGCGATGTTGCATTGCTTCAAAAATAGATTGTTTATCGAGTGATAAATTCACCATTTTTGGGTGCTTGGGGCCAACTTTACGACTCAATTGAATAGATTGAGTGTGTAACTCGCTATATTGAACCAGCAGTTGTCGGAATAGTTGGTCATTCTTTAAACTTAAAATGTCAGCCGCCTGTCGACTATTAATTTTAAGCTGTTTTTCTAACATCAAAATTTTAGCATTATTACCTTGAAGGGTTGCCTGCATATTGGATTTATTCAATTTGAGTTTTTCAATATTAAGGGTGACTTCTTTAAACTGTGCTTCAGATACTAAGCCTTTGCGGGTTTTAAATTCGATAAGGGCTTGCTGCGTTCGTTCTAAGTTGTCATTAAATGATTTTAGGCTTAATTGTACGCCTTGCTCTTTTTGGCTAATTTCATCTTGACGAAGCAGCTCTAAAATAGTCTGTAGTTGCGTAATATGAGCTTGCGCTATCTGTTGAGCTTGCTTAGGATCTGATGCGGTTAAGCTAAATTCCATCAGTCCTGTTTGATAGGGCAATTTTAGATTGGGTGCGACAGTTTGTTGATTACCTAATTTAAATTGTTGAGCCAGACTCATTAAGAGGCGGTCACTTAGTGCGATGGCTTTATAATTCTCTCTAGGGTCAATAGCGGAGCTTGCATAAGGAGAACTAGTTGAACTACTGGCTTGGCCTAGGTTATCTAGACTAATTTGAGTGCCAGAACCTACCCCCGGCAAAATTAGCGTCCAGCGACTGATGTAATTGGATGGCGTCATGATAATTAAGACGATAGCGATGAGCCATATTACGATGAGAGCAAGAATGTTGGTTAATAAATAACTGCCGCGCCACATGGACCGCATTGAACCAAAGCGGTTAATCAATTGCTTAAAATTGCTCTTATTAGCAGTGTTATTCATATTGAGCTAATTACAGTATTCCGAGCAATCCAATCGGGATAAGGAAATCTGTGATGGTTTTAGCTATCTCTCTCATATTTGTTACTCCTGAGTCATAACAAGCTAAGCTATCACCTGGCATTAATTGCGGGTTTATTTCATCACGCCAAGCATTTTTCATTAAAGATGTTATCGAACGTTCAACGATTTGAATCTGTTGATCTTGGGTTGAACGGGTAATAAGCACAATATAACGGGCTGAGTTAGTGTCGCTTCCGCCGACACAGTTGGTTCCTACTGCAGCGTCTAGTAGGCGAGAACCATAGGGATATCGATTGGCATCATTACTACCGATAATGGTACTTGTATTGCCCGGTGTCGTGAGATTGGATACTGAAATCCGCATGCCGGGAATGGTTAATTGTGACGGTCTGACAAGCTTGTTGTAATAGTAGTCTGTTGGGGTGACAAAAATATGATCGCCTGCGGCTAGTGCAAAGGTAGGGACTTTTTTGCCTGTGATTATCCCGCGTAGATCAAAGTTATAATGACGATTTTGGCGGGTGACAATCACTGCAGATAGATCGGCATTAGGTTTTATTCCTCCTGATGAGCGGATGGCGGCTGCAATGGTACGCTGCTGCGCATGATCTCCGGCTAATAATGGTGTTTGCATTGTTTGTTTATTATTATTTTCGCGGTTGATCATATGTTGGCCCGGTTCAAATACCGCACCTGCAACGGTGACCTCAATCGGCGCCCATTGTAGCGGGGCGATATTGATCAAAATTCTTTGAGGGTGCATTAATTGCTGCTCAATTAGAATGCGCTTAACACTTTTTTTCATATCATCAAGTGATTTTCCTTTGGCAGGAATAGCCGGTAAATAAGGCAGAAAAATGTAGCCATTACTGTCGACCTCAACATCAGCAGAAAAATCATCACCATCTAATATTTGTACTCGAATAATGTCGCCAATCGACAGAGTTTGCTCTTTGATGTTTAAATTAGGAAGTTCACATTGCGAGACCTTTGGTATCGTCAAGGCATCAAGTGGCGGCGTTCTGCCTCGGATGTATGGCATATTATCTTTAAAGTAATGACAATCAGCACTATGTTGAGCACCAGAGCATAAAGATACTTCAGGTGATTGCAATGACTGACAGCCAAATCCCCCAAAACAGAGAGTCATTAATCCTATAAAACGCATAATAAGTTTCATTATGGTCCCCAGTTAAAGAACCAGTTGACACTGGCGAGTAATAAATTTGATAGCAGCACTTTTGTTTTCATAAATATCGAAAATGAAATGGAGTTCTGTTAACTCAATTAATGCTTTTACATTATGAGGCGGGGATAGCAGTAATATATTGCCCTGTTGTTTTTGAGCTTGGTTCATCACGGTAATAAATATTGATAAGCCACTGGCATCGACTTTTTCGATATTGTGTAAATCTAAAATAAGGTGACTTACTCCCTGTGAAAGTAACTGCAAGATAGCCGCTCTGATTGTCGGTGTTTGTTCGATAACTAGCTGTTTTGGTAAGGTTATTAATGCTGCGCAATTTTCTGCAAGTGGTGTAATTTGCATAATGACCTCATAGTTTAAATTTTAATATTTAAATCTAAGCATAAAATGCGCCATTTTTAAGTAGTTGATTTTTATTATTAAAATAATTGACGTGCAATAAGGTTGCATATTGCAATGCAGCTTCTTTGTTAATGCTGTATTGACGGTAATTAAGTTGGCAACTGCATAAATAAATAAGGTATTAATTGTCGAGTTATTATGCAATAAAACTCAATCTAAAGTTGTATAACCTATTGGTTTAAAATGAACTTTGCTATTTTTGCTTGTTGCAAAATGCAAAAATCTTGGCCATTATTTATACATTGAGGCATAGGAATTGCTGTTATCTGTAGAGCTTGTATTAGCAAAATGAGATTTTGCTAATTTGAATACCGATAAATTATTTGCATTATATAAGGAGCGCTATGTCATTTAGATTGAAAACGATTTTAGGTATAGCGTTAATTGAAGGTCTGTTATTACTATTACTGGTCTTTTCAAGCGTGGATTATCTTAAAGGATTTAATCAAGCCCAAATCGAACAACGTGCACAATCTATCTCAGCCATTATTACTACAGTGGCAAAAGAATCGATCATTAACGCTCAATTCTCTAGTTTGCGAGCGCTTGCTTATGAAATGATTGCAAACAACCACGTTATATTTATTTGCATACATAATCAGCAACATCAAGATATATTTAATATTGGCCAAGAGTGCCGGCAGTATAAAGAGGGAACGCTGCTAACGACTGATGATTTAGTGGTTGTTAAGTCTGATATAAAGCAAGAAAAGCAAGTTATTGGTCATATCGAGCTCGGCATCGCTACGGCGGGTTTTGCAGGTATGATTACTGATGTTGTATACCATTTCTTAGGTATTGCATTGCTAGAAATGCTCGTCGTTGCGGTATTTCTATTTTTACTGGGGCATTTTTTGTTACGCCATATTGTGCAATTAAAACAAGCCGCGGAAACCATTCTTAAAGGTGAGCATAGCGATCAAATTGTTGTAAAAGGCGACGATGAAATAGCACAAGCCATTCGTGCGTTTAACCAAATGAATCAGGTTATTGAGCAGCGCAGTTTAGCGTTAGAACACGCTAATGTCAGGTTGACGACTATCTTAAGTACGGTGATTGATGGTTTTGTTTTATTTGATTTGCAGGGCAAAATTAAACAAGTTAATAGCGCAATATGTAATATGTTTGATTATCAAGAGTGTGAGATGTTAGGTGATAATATTTCGTTATTATTGCCCGTTAATTCCCATACACTTGCTGATGATTATATTAAATATGCCGCTAAAAAAAGCAGTGCTATTTGGCTTGGTCGTACTCGAGAGATTCAAGCTAAAAATCTCGCAGGAGAGGTATTTCCTGTTGAAATATCCATTTCAAAAATGTCACTTTCTGGCGAAGTGATACTTATCTGTTTAGTGAAAGATTTACGCGAAATAAAACGAAACCAAGCTGCGTTAAAACGCAGTGAATCAATATTATTAGCCACCTTAGATGCAAGCCTTGATGCATTAATTACGCTTGACATAGATGGCCATATTCAAGAATTTAATGATGCGGCAGTCAAATTATTTGGTTATCAACGAGATGAGGTGATTGGCGGCTGCATTGACGATTTTATTATCCCTAAAGAACGGCAGCGTATCTATCATCGCGCTATGCACAGCTTTAAACATCATCAATCCGGTGAGTTAATTAAAAAGAAAGTGGAGTTAGTCGCCTGCCATCGAGATGGTCATGAAATCACACTAGAGGTCATTATTATTCCTATTCAAATGGGGGATGAATTAATACTGACCGCATTTATGCGAGATATTTCTGAGCGTAAGAAGTATGAAACCACATTGCGCCGAGCTAAGGATCAAGCCGAGCAAGGTAGTCACGCTAAGTCTCGATTTTTAGCGACTATGAGTCATGAGATCCGCTCCCCCTTAAATGCGGCGTTAGGTTGTGTTGAGTTATTGCTGGCAACACCATTAGATAAAGAACAGCGTATTTATGCGAATACCGCGCAAGAAGCGAGTAATGCGTTACTGTCAGTGATTAATGATATTCTCGATTTTTCTAAAATCGAAGCAGGTCAAATGGAGCTTGAGGTTCATGAGTTTGAACCCGATAAATTGATTGATAATGTATTGCAAATTCTTGCTCCTAAAGCACAAGAGCGCGGTGTCACACTTGCAAGCTTTGTTGATATAAATGTCCCCGACACTTTGATGGGGGATGCGCAGCGGTTAAGGCAGGTTATTCATAATTTAATTGATAATGCGATTAAATTTTCCCATGAAGGGTGTGTCTCTATTGAGATATGGCTTGCTGAGCAACAAGGTGAGCACATCAAACTTTGCTGTCAGGTGAAAGATCAAGGGATTGGTATTGAGGTGGATGCACAGGCTGAGTTGTTTAACGAGTTTTCTCAAGTCCATGATGAACATAATACTCGTTATCAAGGCACGGGGTTAGGGCTGGCTATTTGCGCTGAGATTATTAAATTAATGGGCGGCAAAATTCAATTGCAAAGTGAACCTGAAAAAGGCAGTTGTTTTAGTTTTCAAGTATTACTTAAATCGACTGAAAATGAATTACATCACTATCATCATTTACCTACTCATTCATCAGTATTACTTATCCATCCTGAAGCGGTATTCACTGAGTTAATGGGGCGTCAATACCAACAATATGGCGTGCAAAGCGATACCTACCAAGATATTACAGCTTGTTTAGCTGCGGCAACTAAAAGCAGTTATAACTTAATTTTAATTGATGAGTCTTGTTTCTTATATTCGACAGCCGCACAAATCAACCAGCTTAACCAATTATGCCTGGCAAAACAGGGTGAAATGATGTCAATGGTGTCGGGTATTAATCAGAATTTAAGCGACATATATGGACAGATTAAACCGCTTAAATTAGTGAATAAGCCCTTAAGTCGGCACATGTTATTGGATCTTCTTGCTGGAGAAAATACTGAGCGTGGTGTGACTCAAGATAGTATTGAAGCGCATGATGACAAGCCTAATTGTCGTATCTTACTCGCCGAGGATAGTCCTGCAAACCAGATGGTTGCTGGCAAGATGTTAAGCATTCATGGCTATAAAGTGGATTATGCCAATAATGGTATTGAAGCGTTAGAGATGGCAATAACAAACCATTACCAAATTATATTAATGGATGTACGAATGCCACAAATGGATGGGTTACAAGCAACCACTGCGATTCTTGAGCAAAAACCTGAACAAATCATTATTGGCTTATCCGCTAATGTCATGAAAACTGATATTGAACGCTGTTATCAAGTAGGGATGAAAGATTTTATTGGTAAACCTGTTAATGGTAAGGAGCTCTTTTCAGTATTAAGTCGTTGGATTCAATCTGTATCAGCACCATCTTGTGCTGCTAAAGGTGAGCCGGAAACTGAGACAGTTACAGATGTTTATGAGTTATTAGATCGTACTGTAATAAATGAACTACAAACGATGCTAGGTGATGATGCGTTAAAGCAGATGTTAGGCGTATTTTGTGAAGAGGCTGGTCAACGCTTGAGTTTATTACGATGTTTGGCTTGTACTAGTAATTTTGAGGATGTTGAAACACAAGCGCATACCCTAAAAAGTAGTGCGGGCAGTTTTGGTGCGATTAAAATTTGTCAATTGGCAAAACAACTAGAAATTAGTGCGAGAGAACAACAACAAATACAAATTGGATTGTTAATTGAGCAGTTGCAAATAGAGGGTAAGCAAACCATAAAGCAGCTAAATACAGAATTTGAGTTAGGGTGATAAATATGAGTAATCAGCAATCTATAAAAGCATTAATCGTTGAAGATAGTTTATCGTTAGGGGCACTTTATTCTGAGTATTTACGAAAAGAACATGTACAAGTGACTTTAGTGCATTATGGTGAGGATGCCTTAACTCAATTAAAGCAGTGGCAGCCTGATATTGTGTTACTCGATATTAAATTACCTGATATGTCTGGGATGGATATTTTAGAGAAAATTCAAACTTTATATCCTCAAGTTGCAGTGGTGATGGTAACTGCTCATGGAAGTATTGATATTGCCGTAGAAGCTATGCGTATTGGTGCGTTTGATTTCTTAGTCAAACCCTTCGATGGTAAAAGATTATCTATTACGGTACGTAATGCCATTAAGCAAAATAAATTACTCAAGATGGTGAATGATTATGAACAGAGTTTGCCTAAATCTAGTTTTGAAGGATTTATTGGTGAGTCGTTACCTATGCAAGCTATTTATAAAACGATAGATAGCGTCGCCTCTAGTCGGGCATCCATTTTTATTGTGGGTGAAAGTGGCACCGGTAAGGAAGTTTGTGCCCACGCAATTCATCGACGAGGTCAGCGAAACAAGCATCAATTTGTGGCGTTGAACTGTGCGTCAATCCCCAAGGATTTAATTGAAAGTGAAATTTTTGGTCATGTGAAAGGGGCCTTTACAGGTGCTCATACCAACCGAGAAGGTGCTGCTACTCGGGCGCATAAAGGGACTTTATTTTTGGATGAAATATGTGAGTTAGATTTAAACTTACAGAGTAAATTGTTGCGTTTTATTCAGACGGGGACATTTCAGCGGGTGGGCAGTAATAAAGATGAACATGTAGATGTGCGTATTATTAGTGCAACTAATCGTCAGCCTTGGCAAGAAGTGCAAGCTGGCCGTTTTAGAGAAGACCTCTTTTTTAGATTGCATGTGATTCCTATTCAATTACCGCCATTAAGGGATAGGCACAGTGATTGCCTATTACTCGCAGAGTCCCTTATTGGTCAATATGCCGAGGAGGAGGGTAAACAGTTTTCTGGTTTTAATGCCGCGGTTAGACGTATTTTTCAACAGTATGCATGGCCTGGTAATGTGCGTGAATTGCAGAATGTTATTCGGCAAATTGTGGTATTGAATGAAGGTGGATTAGTGACAGAGACAATGCTGCCAGCCTTGGCGGGTAATGTTATCACTAACAGTACTGAAGCGGTTAAGCCTAAGTCATTATCAAATTCAAGTTCTGCTCACAACATTGTTGAATTACAACCTGATACTATCGAAGTTGAACCATTGTGGGTGGCGGAAAAGCAGATTATTGAACAAGCGATTGCCGCATGTGATGGCAATGTGCCTAAAGCTGCCGCGTTACTTGATATCAGTGCCTCGACCATTTACCGTAAAAAGCAGCAATGGCAAGATTTTGAAAAAGCACGTTAAATGTATAAAGTGGTGTAGAGCGTATAATGAGAGAGACAAAAGATGAAGCAATATCCTGTTGATATACATTGCCATACTGTTGCATCCACCCATGCCTACAGTACGGTGCATGATTATTTTGCAGTCGCAAAGCAAAAACAGATGGCATTGTTTGCGATAACCGATCATGGTCCTGAAATGGCTGATGCACCGCATTTTTGGCATTTTGTTAATATGCGGGTATTGCCAAGAGTGTTTCAGGGTGTTGGTTTATTGCGAGGTATCGAAGCTAATATTAAAAACACCGCGGGTGAAATTGATTTTTTTGGTGATTATTTAACGCAACTTGATATTGTTTTAGCGGGCTTTCATGAGCCAGTTTGGCAACCCTCGACTTGTGAACAACATACTCAAGCGATGGTGAATGCGATTAAAAGTGGGCATGTTGATGTGATATCTCACCCTGGTAATCCAAGTTACCCCATCGATATTGAAGCTGTGGTTAAAGCTGCTGCTGAGCATCAGGTTGCGCTTGAAGTCAATAACTCCTCTTTTATCTGTTCACGCACTGGCTCTAAAGATAACTGTATTGAGTTAGTTAAATTAGCTAAGCAATATGATGCGCCAATTGTGATGGGATCTGATTCCCATGTAGCATTTACATTAGGTGGTTTTGAGCAATCATTGGCCATTATCCAGCAGGCGCAATATCCGCTTGAAAAACTGATTAATCGTTCACCGCAAGCTTTACTTACCTTTTTAGCTGACAGAGGTCATCAGGCTATCCCAGAATTTGATGGTCTTTGGGATTAATTATCATACTAAATAAATATATATAATTAACATCATAATATTATTTGGGATTATCTGCCGCGGTTGCTCATAATGGTCACATTAATGATTAATGGAGTAATAAGTGACGGTATTAACAGAACAACAATTATTGGCAGTTGTGGCAATTGCGCGGCACGCTGGTCGCGCGATTATGGATGTTTATAAACAAGAGATAGCCGTTGTTATCAAACAAGATCAAACTCCCGTGACTCAAGCCGATTTAGCTGCGCATCAGAGTATAGTGTCACAGCTGAAAGCGTTAACGCCGACTATTCCCATTTTATCAGAAGAAGCTGCAGACATTAGTTGGCAACAGCGCCAAACTTGGTCTCGTTATTGGTTAATTGATCCACTTGATGGTACTAAAGAATTTATTGCTGGCAATGGTGAGTTTACGGTAAATATCGCGCTGATTGAAGCGGGGCAGCCGGTACTCGGTGTGGTATATGCGCCGGCATTAGCACAATGTTATTACGCGATGATAGGTTATGGTGCTTGGCGTCAAGGTGAGGAGGAGTTGGTACAACTACCATTAGCAGTCACTTCTCCGCAAGTTATTCGAGTCGTCGGTAGTCGTTCACATATGACCGATGAGGTTACGGCTTATTTACAACATCTGCCAGAATATCAAATGTGTGCGGTCGGAAGTTCGTTAAAGTTCTGCCAGCTTGCAGAGGGTAACGCAGAAATATACCCTCGCTTAGGGCTCACCTCTGAGTGGGATACTGCCGCCGCCCATGCTGTACTTACTTGTGCTGGTGGGCAAATTAACCGCTATGATGATGGTAAGCCATTGCAATACAATCAAAAATCCAGTCTACTCAACCCCTATTTTATTGCAACTGCACCACATTGGCAGGAATGAGCATCACCATGATTAGAATTGGCATTGATTTAGGCGGGACAAAAACGGCGATTATCGCTTTAGATAGCGCTGGAAATACCTTGTATCAACAACAAACTGCCACGCCTAAAACATATCAAGCGACCATAGAGAATATCGCGTTAATGATTGCCCAAGCAGAAAAGCAAATGAATGTTCAGGCGAGTGTTGGCGTGGGTATTCCGGGGACAGTTTCTTCTCAGACAGGATTAGTTAAAAATGCTAACTCAACTTGGATTAATGGCAAACCACTAGCGCAGGATTTGTCCCATTTATTAGGGCGAGAAGTATGCGTTGCCAATGATGCTAATTGTTTCGCGGTATCTGAGGCTGTTGATGGTAGCGGCGTTGGGCATCAGCTTGTATTTGGGGTGATTATAGGTACAGGTTGTGGTGCTGGAATCGCATTAAATGGTCAAGCGCATGTTGGCTTTAATGGGCTTGGTGGCGAGTGGGGCCATAATCCATTGCCTTGGATGACCGCATCAGAGTTTCAATCGACATCTTGTTTCTGCGGTCATCATGATTGTATTGAAACCTTTATTTCAGGTACGGGCTTTGTACGTGATTATAATTTGCATACTTCAGCAAATTTGACCAAAGCTGAACAGATAATGGCGTTAGTTGCACAGGGGGATGCTGCGGCTACAGTGGCATTAGCGCGGTATTGTGATCGTTTAGCGCGTGCTTTGGCTCATGTGGTTAATCTTATTGATCCTGATATTATTGTTTTAGGTGGTGGCATGTCTAACGTCGATGCTATTTATACGGATATTTCGCACCGATTAACCCATTACGTGTTAGGGCAAGAGTGTTATACCAAAGTCGTTAAAAATCGCTTTGGTAGTGCGTCAGGGGTGCGCGGCGCAGCATGGTTATGGGGTAAATAAAGTGGAGATGCTATTTTTTTGGGTTAAGAAGCTCATCTCTCAATGTTTAATGCCAATCCCGATGACATTGATATTTATCTTATTAGCCATTTTATTGCTTTGGAAACATCGAAAATTGGCACTAATGAGCCTGCTGTTTGCTATTAGTCTATTGACCTTTTATAGCAGTGAGTTTGGTAGTCGCTGGTTAGCGCTAGGACTTGAGAACCAATATCAAGTGAATAGTAGTCCGATTACAGGAGATTGTGCGGTAATGGTGCTTGGTTCTGGTGCAGATGATACGCTTGATGTGCCAGATGTCATGAAATTATCACCAACGGGTCTTGAGCGCTTAACAGAAGGTGTACGCCAGTTTCATCTCGGGCAAAATTGTCAGTTATTTGTGAGTGGCTGGAGTGGTGGTAAAGGTCGTCCTTTTGCTGAAGTCTCTAAACAGGTCGCGCTCTCTTTTGCAATTCCAGCTGCTCAGATAACCATGTTTCCGCTTGCAAAAGATACTATTGAAGAGGCGCATTATTTTGCACAAAAGTGGGGCAATAAACCATTTCGATTGGTGACATCAGCGACTCATATGCCAAGATCAATGAGTATTTTTGAAGCTCAAGGATTATCGCCTATTGCTGCCCCTACAGGTTTTATGGCACGAGATAGTTATTGGTGGGTATTGTCGGCCGATAATTTACTGACATCACAGCGCTCGATACATGAATATTTAGGACAAGCATGGATATGGCTGAAAACTCATCTGAAATAACTGAGCAAATTGCAATTGTGCCCGCTGGAAAGCGTTATGGTTTCTCTTATACATTAGCTGGAGCGATTGGCTTACTGGTGGCATTTATCTTGTTTATTCAAATGCCAACACTTTTTGCTGTGGGCGTGACTATTTTTGGCTTGAGTTTAGTGGCATTGGTACTTGGTATCGCTAAATTACTGCAACCGCAATATAGCTTATTGTTACAGCCGCAAGGATTAATCTATCAGCATCGAAGGGGGAGATTGTTAATCCGGTGGCAAGATATTCAACGGATTGATCAATTACGTGCTGACATCAATGGTGAATGGCAAGATTTACCTTTATAGGGATTAAACTGAAGCGTTTAGACTTTATGCTCGATCATATTTCACCTCGGCTTGCCTCTGGTCTATTAACTGAGCAGCGACCATTGATGATGTCAGCAGTCACTATGCTTGATAGCCAAATTAGCTTGGAAGAGTATGTGACTAAGGAGTTTGAATCTTTGCTTGTCGATGAGCGGGTATATAAAGGCTTGTTGGCGATGTTTGGTCATCGTTGTCAATTATTGGCGCAGCAACTGGGTTTTCATCTATATGTCCCTATTGATGTATTAGACAGAACACCTGAACAGTTTATTCAGTTATTACGGCAATATGCTGCACAAAATATGCAAATTGAATAATAAAAAAGGAGCTGAAAGCTCCTTTTTATTGATTGATATTGCACGTTAATGTGTTTCTGTGCTGGTTGCAAGCGGTTCAAATTGAGGCTCTATAATTTCAACTTGTGGTGATTCCTCTTTGATCCTTTGACCAATAAATTGACCACCTTCAAAAATTTCCATTGATTGACTGCATACTTCACCATCAACTGTACCCGTATTGGTAATAATTAGCTTATTACAGGTAAGTTGGCCTTTAAAATATCCTGACACCTTGAGTTCAAGACATTTAACGTTGCCATCAATTAGGCCATCGTTATCGATTTCAATATTGGCCAGTGAACTGATTTTCCCTTGTACCTCTCCAGCAACGAGTGCATTGCCTTCAAAATGTAATTCGCCGATTGTACGAGTGCCATGAGCAATAAAGGTGAGCTCAGCTTTGTTCTTTTTTTTAGCAAACATAATATTGGTTCTTTTTATTGTTGCATTGTTAATCTACAAGCCTATGAAAATCATTCCAAAACTGCAATCAATTTATATAAAAAAAGACCTTTTAGTTAAAAGGTCTTAATGCTTGTTACTGTGACTTATTTGGCATAACCATTGGGGTTATTTGACTGCCAATGCCAACTGCTTGCGGTCATATCTTCAATAGAATGGCTTGCTTTCCAACCTAGCTCTTTTTCAGCTAAAGCCGGATCGGCATAACAAGATGCGATGTCGCCTGGACGACGGTCGACAATTTGATAGGCAACTTTTTGACCGCTGGCTTTTTCAAAGGCATGAACCATATCCAGTACACTATAACCTTGGCCTGTACCTAAGTTGTAGGTCACTAAACCAGGAAGCGTATTCAGCTTGTCTAATGCCTTTAAGTGACCGTTTGCAAGATCAACAACGTGGATATAATCACGAACACCTGTACCATCATGGGTTGGGTAATCATTACCGAATACACTCAGTTTTTCACGCATACCTACGGCAACTTGTGAAATAAATGGCATTAAATTATTGGGAATATCATTAGGATCTTCACCAATGGTGCCACTAGCATGAGCGCCTACTGGGTTAAAGTAGCGTAAGCGAGCGATATTCCAGCTATTATCTGATTGATAAAGATCCGCTAAGATATGTTCAACCATCAATTTAGATTGGCCATATGGGTTGGTTGCGCTGGTAGGGAAGTCTTCGGTGATCGGTAAACTTGCAGGGTCACCATAAACCGTAGCTGAAGAGCTAAATACCAACTTCTTAACATTAAACTCTGCCATGACTTGGCAAAGAATTAATGTACCTGTGACGTTGTTTTCGTAATAACGTAGAGGTTGGGCGACTGATTCTCCCACCGCTTTTAGGCCCGCAAAGTGAATGACGGCATCAAACTTATGATCAACAAATACTTTTTGTAAAAAGCTTTATTGAGAATATCGCCTTGATAAAAAGTGACTGATTTACCTGTAATCGCTTCAACTCGGCTTAATGCCTCAAGACAAGAGTTAGAGAGGTTATCAATAATAACCACATCTAAACCTGCATTTAATAGTTCCACAACGGTATGGCTACCGATGTAGCCTGCACCGCCAGTGACAAGAATAGTCATTATTTAAGTCCTTGTACAAGTTCGATTAAATACTGTTTAAATTCCGGTCCACACTCTTTGTGGCGCAGTGCATGCTCTACTGCCGCTTGCATATAGCCTAACTTATTACCACAGTCATGGCTTTTGCCTTTCATGTAATAAGCATTGACAGCTTCTGTTTCCATTAACATAGCAATGGCATCAGTTAATTGAATTTCATCACCTGCGCCCGCAGGGGTTTTCTTCAATAGTGCCCAAATATCTTTCGATAATACATAACGGCCAACAACGGCAAGGTTTGATGGTGCTTCATCTAGTGGCGGCTTTTCAACTATTTGCGACATGGCAATGGATTCGCCAGGAGCACATGCTTGCTGGTTTAAATCAACAATACCGTATTTGTCTGCCATATCTGGGTCAACCGCTTCAACCATAATTTGGCTGGTTTGAGTTTGTTCAAAACGGTGAACCATGTCTGCTAGGTTATCTTTGGTTAAATCGCAAGATGCGCTATCCACTAATACATCAGGCAGTAATACCGCAAAGGGGGCATCGCCAACAACGGACTGCGCACATAAAATAGCATGACCTAACCCTTTTGCTTGTGATTGACGCACACTAATTATCGTTACGCCCCTAGGGCAAATAGCTTGTACTTCTTCCAGTAATTGACGCTTAACGCGGCGCTCTAACTGTGCCTCTAGCTCAAAGCTGGTGTCAAAGTGGTTTTCAATAGAGTTTTTACTCGCATGCGTCACTAATACTATTTCTTTAATACCTGCAGCAATTGCTTCACTGACCACATATTGAATAAGTGGTTTATCAACGACAGGCAACATCTCTTTTGGGATGGCTTTAGTTGCGGGTAACATTCTGGTGCCTAAACCAGCCACTGGAATAACTGCTTTAGTGATTAGGTGAGATTGCATGGGGATCCTTGTCTAGTACAACGGTAATCGCACTATTGTAAACAAGCTTAATTGATTTAGCACGATGGCATTAAAAATTTTGCTAACTGACATGGTTATTGCATATTTATCAAACATAACTTGAGCTGATGATGTCAATAATTATATACAGAATGTATTACGCAGCTCATTGTTAGTTATGTAGTTGTTGTTATTGTAATTAATTATTTACAAACTTGGCGGTGAGCAACGCGATATTTTCCCTGTAAAAATATTAACAAAAGATGCTGATTAGTTAAGTATTAGAAGAGAGTAGAACCTAAATAACGAGGTGGCGGTAATGAGTAAACAGAATCAATATCAAGCGAAATTGCCTAATCGTTACGGGGTCATTGAGTACAGTGACCATGAGCATCAAATTTGGCAGCAGTTATATCAAAGACAAATTGATAATTTGCCAAGTTGTGCGTGTAATGAATATTTGCAAGGATTAGCCAAATTAGCATTACCACAAGATAGGATCCCACAGCTGGTGGAGGTTGATGAGGTATTATTAGATAGTACCGGTTGGCAAACTGAAGCTGTACCTGCATTAATCCCATTTGCAAAGTTTTTTGAGTTACTCGCCAGTGCTAAGTTTCCCGTAGCAACTTTTATTCGTAATAAAAATGAATTTGATTATCTTCAAGAACCTGATGTATTCCATGAGATTTTTGGGCATTGTCCATTATTAACTAATCCCTCTTTTGCTCGGTATTCGCAAGCTTATGGCCGCTTAGGACTTGCTGCTAGTAAAGAAGAACGGGTATTTTTAGCTCGTTTGTATTGGTTTACTGTTGAATTTGGATTGCTGAAATCAAATCAAGATGAGTTATTGATTTATGGCGGCGGCATATTAAGCTCTCCGAGTGAAACCTTGTATGCAATGTCTGATAAGCCTGAGTTAAGGCCATTTAATTTAGTTGATGTGTTAAGAACGCCTTATCGGATCGATATTATTCAACCCATTTATTATATGATTGAAAATCTCTCATTTTTAGATGAAATTGCTGATATGGATATTATGGCAGCAGTCAAGCAAGCGCGTCAGCTTGGATTATTTACTCCTACATTCCCCTCAAAAAATATTGCAAGTTAGATAAGGAAACTAATGATGACACAATTATCAACACTGGCTTGTGAAGCGTGCCAGTTAGATGCTCCTAAAGTAACTGATACCGAGCAAGAAATACTGAACCAGCAAATCCCTGATTGGAACGTATTAGATAGAGATGGCATTAAACAGTTAGAGCGTGTTTATAAATTTAAAAACTTTAAATTAGCGATGGCTTTTAGTAATCGGGTGGCTGAGTTAGCTGAAGCCGAGTTCCATCACCCAGGAATATTAACTGAGTGGGGCAAGGTCACCGTGACTTGGTGGTCTCATTCAATAAAAGGCCTACATAAAAATGATTTTATTATGGCGGCGAAAACTGACTTGCTTATCTAGATTTTTCTAAAATGGGCTAATGATCTTTAGCCCTTGTTTTTTCACATTAAACATAAGTGTAAACAACACTTGCCACATCTCAAATAACCTTTTACCTTATAGGTCATAACAAAGATTTTAAATCAACCTTGATGTGATATGACGTTACTTAAATGTTGATCTAATAAACAAAAGCGATGTGGAAACAGATGTTGCATGCTATTTTGCAATTAATGGTTTTGCTGTCGTAATGAGTATAATTAAAAGTATAAATCGACTTGTAAGGAAAGCCTGTTATGCGCTTGGAAGTAAGTTGTTTTGATAGAGTTGGCCTCGCCAAAGAGATCCTTGAAGTACTAGAAAGGTACGGTATTAACCTGATTGCAATCGATGCCAGTAATAAAGGATTTTTATTCTTACAATTTGCCGCAGTGAACTTTGAAATATTAAGTGAGCTAATGCCGCAATTGCGCAAAGTTGAAGGGGTACAAGATGTACGCACCGTCTCTATTATGCCTTCAGAGCAGGAACATTACGCACTACAAACTTTATTGAAGACCTTACCTGATTCCGTTTTTTCCATCGATAGAAAAGGGCGTATTCGTATTGTCAATGAGTCAGCCTTACTCACTTTAGGTATGGCTGAACATGAAGTTCAAAATGAATCGCTTAACCACTGGGTTCAAGGTTTTAATTTTGGCCGTTGGCTTGATGAAACACCGGTATTAGCTCAGGCAACGCGGGTGAATATAGGCCCTAACGAATACCTTGCTGAAATGTTACCAATCTACCTGCCGGATGAATCAGATCAAACGATTCTTGCTGGCGCGGTTGTCTCACTAAAATCCCCCGCTAGAGTTGGTAAACAGTTTAATGCACTGCAAAGTCAAACCACAGGGTTTGATAATGTGTTAGCCGTTAGCGATAAAATGAAAACAGTGCTAAAACAGGCTAAACGTATGGCGCAGTTAGATGCCCCTTTGCTGATTACTGGTGAAACTGGTACAGGTAAAGAGTTGATGGCTAAAGCATGTCATGATGCCAGTATGCGCCGTGAGCATCCTTTTATCGCGATTAACTGCGCTGCATTACCCGATAATGCCGCTGAAGAAGAACTGTTTGGTTATATGAATCAAGGGCAGGTTTTAAAGCGAGGATTTATTGAGGAAGCTCATGGTGGCACAGTCTTTTTAGATGAAGTCGCCGAAATGTCACCGGCGGCACAAGTTAAATTATTACGCTTATTACAAGATGGCACTTATCGCCGCTTAGGTGGTGATGAAGAGGTGAGGGCCGATGTTAGAATTATCTGCTCAACCCAAAAGAATTTAGCTGAATTATGCCAAACAGGTGAGTTTAGAGAAGATCTCTATTATCGAATTCATGTGTTAAGTTTTCATATGCCAGCACTACGTGAGCGTAAAATTGATATTGTGCCATTAACTGAGATGTTTTTAGAGCATTACAGCCAGCAACTATCAAGTCCACTAAGACGAATTGCGGCAGAATGCCGCGAGCAGTTAATTGCTTATGCATGGCCGGGTAATGTAAGACAGCTTAAAAATGCGGTCTTTAGAGCTGTTTCTATGTGGGATGGTGCTGCAGAGTTGACCATGGAGCAACTTAAGTTGCCATCTTATGCAGAAGGTGTGGGTTATTTTAACCAAGATTTTGAAGGCACGCTTGATGAAGCAATGAAGCAATTTGAGTCAAGCTTATTGCGCCGCTTGTATCCTGCGTATCCGAGTACGAGACAATTAGCCAAAAAACTCGGTGTTTCGCATACCGCAATTGCTAATAAATTACGCGAGTATGGCATTAATCGTAAATAGTCTTTTATGGCGTTAATCATAAACGACTACTCGATGTAAAGTCGGCTGTATTTGCTGCTTTACAAGCTTATTGTTATTGAAAAGGTAATCAGCGTCTGTTGGTGCTTTTGATATTGGGTATCATATATAGCAATACATGGACAGTGATGATTGTATTATTAGAGTCGGAGATAGCTCTTGGCGGTCATCTTTGTGCAATTTCATGATTAGGAGAGAATATGAAGTTAGCCACCTATAACAATGGACGCCGTGACGGACAGTTAATGTTAGTCAGTCGTGATTTAAGTCAGTGTGTTGCTGTGGGCGCTATTGCGCATACAATGCAGCAATTACTTGATAATTGGGCGTTGTTTGCGCCACAGTTGCAAGAGCTGTCTGATGCTCTCAATACTGGCCTGTTACAGAATGCAGTAGCATTTGATGTAAACCAATGTTTATCACCATTCCCTCGTGCTTATCAATGGCTGATGGTAGCGCCTATGTGAATCATGTTGAATTAGTACGTAAAGCTCGTGGGGCTGAAATGCCTGCCACTTTCTGGACAGATCCCTTAGTTTATCAAGGTGGTTCCGATAGCTTTATTGCGCCAACTGCAGACATTCCATTAGCGAGTGAGGAATGGGGAATTGATTTTGAGTCTGAAATTGCGGTTGTGACTGATGATGTTCCAATGGGGGTGAAAACAGAAGCCGCGGAAAAACATATTAAATTGTTGATGTTAGTTAATGATGTCTCGTTGCGTAATCTTATCCCTGGTGAATTAGCTAAAGGCTTTGGCTTTTTCCAATCTAAGCCATCAAGTAGTTTTTCTCCAGTGGCTATTACGCCTGATGAATTAGGTGAAAGCTGGGCTGATTCGAGAGTGCATTTACCATTGATAACGCATTTAAATGGTGAGTTATTTGGTCAGCCAAATGCGGGTGTTGATATGACATTCAATTTCAGTGAGTTGGTTGCACACGTTGCGAAAACGCGGCCGCTAGGTGCTGGGGCGATTATTGGCTCTGGTACGATTTCTAATTATGACCGTTCGGCTGGATCAAGTTGTTTAGCTGAAAAACGTATGTTAGAAACCATTGCAGATGGACAGCCTGAAACGTCCTTTATGGGATTTGGTAATACAGTCAGAATTGAGATGCTTGATCACGAAGGGAATAGTATTTTTGGTGCGATAGACCAAAAAGTGGTTCAGTATCATCCTGAATAAAACCGCATCTCTGTTAACTAAGGCATGGTTTCCATGCCTTAGTTTTTATAAGGATCTGCAATGTATATATTATATGGATATTGGCGTTCAAGTGCGGCATATCGCGTTCGCATTGGATTAAACTTAAAAAAACTGCCTTACAGTCATCAATTTGTACATTTAGTCAAAAATGGTGGTGAGCAGCACCTTGATGATTATGTGGCTCTTAACCCACAACATCTAGTGCCAACGCTGGTGGATACTGATACTGGATTAAGTTTGTCGCAGTCTCTTGCTATCTTAGAATATCTTGAAGAAAAAGAGCCTAATAGTGCAATACTCCCTCGTGATATAAAAGATAAAGCAATTGTTAGGGCGATGAGTTTGACGATTGCTTGTGAGGTGCATCCTCTTAATAATTTAAGAGTATTGCAATACTTAACTGGGCCATTAGCGCTAGATGAACAACACAAGTTGGCTTGGATTGAACAATGGATACATAAAGGGTTTAGTGCATTAGAAGCGATGCTTGAGCAATACAGCGGAACTTATTGTTTTGGCAATGAGATTACGCTGGCTGATATTTGTTTAATTCCACAAGTTTATAATGCACTGAGATTTAATCTTGATTTGAGCGCATATCCTAATATTGTGCGTATTTATCAGCATTGTAATACGCACACTGCATTTATTGATGCTGCCCCTGAAAATCAGCCAGATGCCCAATAATAGGTTGATGACTTAGCGATCATTTATTTGCTAATAAAAAATCGACAAATGCCTTATCAGCCTGGCTGATAGGGCGTTGTTTTTTCCAGACAATATGTAAATTAAGATGCATTGGCGGATTAAAACTTAGGGCTTTAATATCATCACGCTTGTGTAATACCATTGCTAATAAGCAACTAATTGCAAAATCTTGAGCAACCAGTTGTTTAATTAGATTGATTAGATTGGTTTCAAAAGCAATATTAGGCGTAATAGTCAGTGCAGAGGCCTGATTTAAGATCCATTCGCGATGAAAATAGCCCTGCTTAAACATCACTAATTCATGTTGTAAAAACTCATCTAAGCTAATGCTAGTCAATTTTGCCAGTTGGTTATCAATACTAACAGCAGCAACCATTTCTTCTCTTGTTAATAAGCGGCTTTCATATTCAGGTTTTAGATCTTGCTCTGTAATAATGGCTATTGCGACTTCTTCTTGCTCTAGCATTTTCAATGCATCACGGGTTCCACCTTCAAATAGCGATAATTTTAAATCAGGAAACTGATGTTTAAATGCCATTAATCGTGAAGGCAGGTAATAAGACCCCAGCATACCCGGTACTGCAATGCGTACCTCTCCTTGAGTTAGATTTGCCATGGCCTGAATTTGCGCTTTAGCTTGGGTAAATTGGTTGGTAATTAATAACGCATGTTGATGCAACACTTTGCCTTCGGCAGTGAGGTGGATACCTTGACCATGTTGCAGGTGACGATCTACAAGGGTGACATTAAGCTCTTGCTCTAAGCGACTAATGCTTTGGCTTAAGGCTGGTTGAGCAATATTTAAGGCCTTAGCGGCTTTGGTAAAGCTTTGATATTTATGTAAGTAACATAAATAATTAAGTTGCTTAATATCCATAATATTTTGTTATGACCTTTATAGTTTTTATTTATTATTGTTATCTTAAAAGGCTTGATAATCTATGTCTAGAGTTGGATTAACCTATCGAGAAGTCAGTGGAACAAGTTGTATCTACCCCGCATCAAACAGATAAAGCAGCAAAACAACTGATTATGGCGCTTGCTGTTGCTTCTGTTGTCATTTATATCAATCTTTATTTAATGCAGGGCATGTTGCCGTTATTGGCGGAGCATTTTGATGTTGCATTAGCTAAAACCCCTTTAGTGTTATCAGTATCAACTGCAAGTGTTGCTATTGGTGTACTTTTCTATGCACTCATTTCTGATTGGGTTGGCCGTAAACAACCCATAGTCGTCAGTCTTATTTTATTATCATTATCTAATCTTCTATTGTTTTGGATTTCATCGTTTGAGCAACTTTTATGGCTTCGTGTATTACAAGGTTTACTTATTGCGGCTATTCCAGCCGTTGCGATGGCTTACTTTAAAGAAAGATTGACCATTATTCAGTTTGCTTATGCTGCTGCCGTCTATATTGCCGCAAATAGTATTGGTGGTATATCAGGTCGATTATTTGGTGGTTTTTTATCACAATATCTGTCTTGGCATCAGGCGATAGCTTGTTTTGTTGGCGTCACATTTGTAGGCGTAGTGGTGACACTTTGGTTGTTGCGGGCACAGTCCCAAATTAAAGTTGATCATGTTGGGCCATTCAATTTATGGCGGGAATTAGGTGGTTTTGGTTATCACTTGAAAGATAAGCCAATGTGGATGACCTATTTAATCGGTGGCTTAGCCTTTTTAGTGATGGTCAATCAGTTTAGTTATATTCAGTTGCACTTGATGGCGACTCCCTTCAATTGGAGCCGATTAGAAGTCACTTTTATTTTTTTATGCTATTTGAGTGGGACTTTGGTTTCATATTATTCCGCGCGGCTTATTAATGCGTTATCAATAGAACGGTTATTCCATATTGCAGCAGGGTTAATGTTATTAGGTTCATGTATTACGCTATTTGATACGCTAGCAGCCATTTGGGTGGGATTCTTTGTCAGTTGTAGTGGTTTTTTTATGTGCCATAGCTGTTGCAATAAATGGGTTGCTGAACGAGCAATGGTTCATCGAGCTAAGGCAACGTCACTCTACTTATGCAGTTATTATCTCGGAGCGGCCATTGGCGGTGCGCTTATGTTGCCTTTTTGGCATCAATATCAGTGGACTGGAGTAGTCGCCATTTCAATATCTATGTTGTTATTGATGTGGCTCATAATTGGATTAAAACAATATGCGTTAAAACGGCCTTAATTGCAGTTAACTAAGCTCGAATATGTTTTGAGAGAGTAGCGGATCTTAATCTAATGTTAATTGCATTATATTTGCAGGCAGTTTGATGAAATTCTTTACTGGCAGGGGTGCTCTTTCATTTAATTTGTGCAATTTGACTGCTAGAATAGCAGCACTTTTTATTTCTTGAGTCTGAATTCAGGCTTTTTATTGATAGGTCAGTGTCCATTATGACAGTTAAGACGCGTTTTGCTCCAAGTCCAACAGGATTTCTTCATGTAGGCGGTGCTCGTACAGCACTATATTCATGGTTACAAGCCCGTGCTAATAACGGTGAGTTTGTATTACGTATTGAAGATACGGATCTTGAGCGTTCAACTCAAGAAGCTTGTGATGCAATTCTTGAAGGTATGGAATGGCTTGGCTTAAATTGGGACGAGGGTCCATATTACCAGACTAAGCGTTTTGATCGTTACAATGAAGTAATCGATCGCATGCTTGCTGAAGGTACTGCATATAAGTGTTATTGCTCTCGTGAGCGTATTGAAGCGCTAAGAGAAGAGCAGGCCGCTAAAGGCGAACGTATGAAGTATGACGGTTGCTGCCGTGATCAAGCACCTCGTGATACCGATGAACCGTTTGTTATTCGATTCAAAAACCCGACTGAAGGTAGTGTCGTTTTTGACGATCATGTTCGTGGTCGTATTGAAATTGGTAATGCTGAATTAGACGATTTAATTATTGCTCGTACTGAAGGTACACCAACTTATAACTTCTGTGTTGTTGTTGATGACTGGGATATGGGGATTACTTGTGTTGTTCGTGGTGAAGATCATATCAATAACACTCCTCGTCAAATCAACATTTTAAAGGCATTAGGTGCTCCTATTCCTGAATATGCTCACGTAGCGATGATTTTAGGTGATGACGGCGCGAAGCTTTCTAAACGTCACGGTGCAGTAAGTGTTATGCAGTACCGTGATGATGGTTATTTACCTGAAGCATTATTAAACTACTTAGTACGTTTAGGTTGGTCACATGGTGATCAAGAAGTATTCTCAATTGATGAGATGAAACAATACTTCAAGCTTGATGACATCAATAAAGCAGCGTCTGCATTTAACACTGAAAAACTAATTTGGTTAAATCAGCACTATATTAAAACATTAGATCCTGAGTATGTAGCATCTCACTTAGAGTGGCATATGCATGATCAAAATATTGATATGAGCAATGGACCTAAATTAGCTGAATTGGTACCTGTGCTTTCTGAGCGTGCTAAAACGTTAAAAGATCTTGCAGCATCAACTCGCTACTTCTATGAAGATTTTACAGAATTTGATGAAGCTGCCGCTAAAAAGCATCTACGTGGTGTAGCGTTAGAGCCATTACAGTTAATTCAAAAGAAATTTGCTGAGTTAGCAAGCTGGGATCAAGCTTCATTGCACCAAGCTATTGAAGATACTGCAGCAGAACTTGAAGTGGGTATGGGAAAAGTGGGTATGCCACTACGTGTTGCTATTACTGGCGCGGGTCAATCTCCTGGCGTAGATGTAACCGCATTGCTTATTGGTCGTACACGTTGCGAGCAAAGAATCGCCAAGGCGATTGAATTTGTAGCAAATAGAATTAATTCTTAAAAAACTCATTGACACTTTTAGGTGTGCTGCATAGAATGCGCCTCGCAGTTGAGGGGAAGCGTTCTTAGGAAAGCAGCACACTTAATTGTTTATAAAGGTTAAATTGATAATCTTTATTGTGAAAGTAAGTCCACGGGTCCCCTTCGTCTAGAGGCCTAGGACACC
>NZ_BALM01000039.1 GCF_000614975.1 Shewanella marina JCM 15074 | reverse complement strand
TTTGTTTTACTTTATAAAAACTTCGATTGTTCTATTTATTGAAACAGAGAGTTATCTCTATCCATATATATTTCAAAACTATCTTCATGATAGGTTGCAAGCTTAGCAATATCTAAATTACCCGTTACCCAATAAACAACTAAAAGACGAATTAAGGATATTATATGAAGATCTTATCAAGTTTAGGGCTATTATCTGCTGCCTGTATTTTTATGAGTATCAATAGTTATGCTCAAGAACCTATTTGGGATGGTAATAAAGTCGAGCTTGTCACTAAAAAACTTAATGATGGTGTATTTGCCTATTACCAAAAAAATTCCGAGTCATTAGAGCAGCAAGGGATCCCACTCGCAACCAGTGGTGGCTTTATCGTTGGAGATAAAGGCGTCGTTATGATTGATACCATGCTCAATAAACGATTACATATGCAAGCAAGAGCATTCATCAAACAAACCACAGACAAACCGATCATCTATGCGGTCAATACCAGTTTTCATGGCGACCATGCCTATGGCAATATGTATCTGCCTACATCTACTTTAGTTATCCAACACCAGCACACTAAAGACTATATTGATCAACACTTTGAAGCAGATACTCAATTTATGATTGATAATTTTGGAAAAAATCGAGGTATTGAAGAGATTGTCGCTGATACTGGCGATATTCTGGTCGCTAAAGACAGCAAGCTTACCTTAGATTTAGGTGACCGAAATGTCGATATTATTGATTTTGGCTTTGCTCAAACAGGAGGAGATTTGTTTGTTTGGGATCCATCAGCGAAAGTGTTATGGACTGGTAATCCAATCATTACAGTTAAACCGTCACTACCTTGGTTATTAGATGGTCATCTCATTGAAACCTTAGCAACCTTAAAACGTATTTATGCATTTTTACCGATTGATGCCCAAATCGTTCCTGGACATGGCTCAGTTATGCAACGAAAAGACATCCTTTGGCATATTCAATATCTTGAGGCTGTTAAAACGCAAGTTCAACAAGCAATTGACGATGGATTAACCTTAGAGCAAACGGTTGAAAAAGTGAAAATGCCTGAATATTCTGGTTATGTATTATTTAATTGGGTACATCCAAGCTTAAATATTCCAGCGGCGTATCGCGATTTAACGAAAAAATAATCACCCGTAAAAAATAGTAACAAGAAACAAAACGCCACTCATCTTATGAGTGGCGTTGTTATTACTACAGCTGTTTCACACCCATATTGAATAGGGTAAAACCGTAGATATCTGCGTACTGCTCAATAATCTTACTGGTTGGTGTTCCAGCCCCATGACCCGCATTAGTTTCAATACGAATCAATGTTGGATTAGGACCTGTTTGCTTAGCTTGTAACTCGGCTGCAAATTTAAATGAATGTGCTGGTACTACGCGGTCATCATGATCGCCCGTTGTCACCATTGTTGCGGGGTATTGCACACCCGCTTTTACATTTTGCACCGGTGAATAGTTGAGTAGATATTCAAACATCTCTTTACTTTGCTCAGCTGTACCATAGTCATACGCCCAACCTGCACCAGCCGTAAAAGTGTGATAACGCAACATATCAAGTACGCCTACCGCGGGTAATGCCACTTTAAACAGTTCTGGTCGCTGAGTCATTACCGCGCCGACCAACAAACCACCATTAGAGCCACCATTAACGGCAAGCTTACCTGTTGAAGTGTAATCTTCATCAATTAGGTATTCTGCAGCGGCAATAAAGTCATCAAATACATTTTGCTTTTGCATTTGAGTGCCTGCTTTATGCCACTCCTTACCGTATTCACCACCGCCACGTAGATTCGCAACGGCATAAATTCCCCCTTGCTCTAACCACGCAGCTCGCGTTGGGCTAAACGTTGGCGTCAAGCTGATATTAAAGCCACCATAACCATATAAAATGGTTGGATTAGTGCCATCAAGCTTAATGCCTTTTTTGTAGGTAATAATCATCGGCACTTTAGTGCCATCTTTTGAGGTGTAGAATACTTGCTTAGAGTCGTATTCATCGGGATTAAAATCAGCCGCTGATTTGCGGTAAGTTTCACTTTTACCTGAATCAACATCTAAACTGAAAATCGTACCGGGTGTTTTATAGTTGGTAAATGAGTAATAAACCGTTTTATCTTTTGACTTACCATCAAAACCTGATGCGGTGCCGACACCGGGTAATTTAATCTCACGAATGAGTTTACCCTTCATGTCATACTGCTCAACCTTAGAAATAGCATCGACCATATAGCTAGCAAATAGATATCCGCCTGCCGTTGCAACACTTAACACATTGTCAGTTTCAGGGATTACATCAACCCAATGTTCTGGCGTTGGCTGCTTTGCATTCACTTTAACAACACGCTTATTAGGTGCATTTAAGTTAGTAACAAAGTAGAGTTCATCACCTTGATTATCAATTAAGTAAGTATCTGAATGAGTATCGCCTAAAATCTCAACCAATGGACTATTAGGCGTATTCAAGTCTTTTAAATAAAGCTTATTGCCAGAGGTTGATACACTGGCAGAAATGAGCAAATAACGGCCGTCATCAGTCACCGAACCACCTACATAACGATGCTTTTGTGCATCAGTGCCACCAAAGATAACTTTATCATCTTGCTGCGCAGTCCCTAACTTATGATAATAAAGTTTATGTTGATCCGTTTTAGCAGAAAGCTCACTGCCCTTGGGTTTATCATAACTTGAATAAAAGAAACCATCATTTCCTACCCACTCAAGGCCACTAAACTTAATATCAACTAAGGTTTTTTCTATCGGTTTTAGGGTTTCAGTATCGATAATGATCACTTTACGCCAATCACTACCACCTTCTGATATTTGATAAGCGGCTAAGCTTCCATCTTTAGAAAAGCTCAATCCCGCTAATGAGGTGGTGCCATCTTCACTAAATTTATTCGGGTCTAAAAAGACTTCAGGCGCGTTATCGCCCAATTGACGATACACTACGTATTGATTTTGAAGGCCATCATTTTTATAAAAATAGCGGTATTTACCTTCATTAAACGGCGCCCCTACTTTTTCATAATTCATTAATTTAGTTAGGCTTTTTTTGAGCTTATCTAAGTATGGGATCTGCGCTAAATAATTTTCAGTCACTTGATTTTGAGCGGTTACCCATGCTGCGGTTTCTGCGCTCATATCATCTTCTAACCAGCGGTATGGATCCGCTACTTCAGTCCCAAAATAGGTATCGATGACTTTTTGCTGTTGACTAATAGGGTATATGATTGAATTACTTGTCGAGGTCATTAATTGGGTTTCACTTGCGCTATGATGAGACTTTTCAGCACAACCTGCCAATGCAGCCAATACTGAAAGTGCTAGAACCTTTTTTATCATTATATTCACCTTCCTTTAGTTGTTGGCGAATACGTTAAAACAGGCTTACTGCTATTGTCTAGTGATTGAGCAATAAAATTAGTACTTCACTTGCTCTGTATCACGAATGATTTGATGCAGCTGAGCGGCTAAAGGCAATTCTTGACTAGCATAATTACCATCTATGGCTGCAGTACCAATAGTAAAACCAGCCGCACCGGCATTGACTAAGGCATTAATTTGCGACGGAGAAGAAATAGATCCAGCCATAATGACTGGCTTTTCAGTCGCCTGACATACTTTCTGCATTAATAGCGGTACATTCTCATTAAAGCGATAAGCTAATAGATCTAATCCCGTTACGCCCTCTTTTACCGCGATATCCCGCGCACTGGTAATAATCTCATCAATGGAGCCAGTCAATACACTAGGATGACCCACAACCACACCTGGAAACGGATAAAATTGAATATCCGTACCGATTAGCTCCGCTAAAATAGCATCAATATGAGTGCCACCAAGTAACACATCAATGCCAATATTTTTGGCGACTCTAGCTGACTCAACTTGACTATCCTCGCTTAACGACACGACCTCTAAATAACTGGTTGCACCATTGACTCTAATCATATTATTAAGCTGCTTTAGCCGCTCAACAGGTAAACCGATATTTTTAAATCCTATATGTTTTACCCCAGCAGATATTGCCGTTAAAATATGCGCGTCTGCATCTTCAACGGTTTTATCGTCTTTAGTTAGCATAAAGATAAATTGTATTGTCATTGCAGTCTCCTTTGAGCCGCATCAAGTGTAGGGGAATAATACTCATCATTATGTTCCAGTATTACTTAGCCTAAACTTGAGCCTCAAAATAAATATGCAATAGTTTGATACATTTCAATAAATAAAACATTGAGCCTTTATTTTATTTATTTTTATAGACAATTAACGCATTATGGCTGTTTTTAACAAACTAGCGAGGTTAATACAAAGATATCAAGTGTAAAATGCCAACCAAATAATTGACATAAATAATATAATTATCACTTTATTATATAGCTCAGATTAATAAACGAGTATATTATTTATATTAGCTAAAATATAAATAATACACTCAATTTAATAATGCCTAATATAAGCATTAACTCAACAATAATTACCCAAGTAGTCGTCGTAACGGTAATAATAGATCACTTGCTAATAAGCCTAATTGCCCCTCTTTAGCAGCCTCTTCTCCCGCTAAACCATGGATATAAACCGCCAGACAGCTGGCATCAAATAATGACAATCCTTGAGCAATCAACGCCCCTGTAATGCCTGTTAATAGATCGCCCATTCCCGCACTTGCCATCGCGCCGCAGCCTGAATGATTGATATTAAGCTGCTGCTGATTAGCAATTAATGAACCCGGCCCTTTTAATACAATCGTTGCTTGATACTGGCTCACTAATGCTTGTATCGCCGCCAATCTGTCTTGTTCAATTTGGGTATTACTGCAATTAAGTAACCGCCCAGCCTCGCCACTGTGCGGCGTTAACACCGCCTTAGATAAATCAAATGGTGTTGGTGTTTGCGCTAATAGATTAAGTGCATCAGCATCAATAACCATCGGCAATTGATTAGCCATTAATACATGTTCAAAAATAGATTTGGCCCATATTGATTGCCCAAGCCCCGGCCCTAATACAATACAAGTCGCGCGACTGATCAGCTCATCAAGCTGAGTCACTTGGCTAATACCGTGTACCATTAATTCATAACGGCCTTGTAGTACTGCTTGTACGTTATCTGGATGAGTTGCCACCGTCACTAAGCCTGCACCAGCACGCAAACCTGCCTCTGCCGCTAATCTAGCTGCACCGCCCATGCCTTGACCGCCGCCAATAACCAATAAATGACCACACTGATTTTTATAACTCGCCAGTTGCCGTTGTGGCCTCAGCACTAATAATTGCTGCGCACTCATATACTCGGCCAACGGGCTGACTAATTGATTAAAATGCTGATCAACACCTAGCCCATCAAAATAGAGTTGCCCTACATATTGACGTGCTTTACCTGTTAATAATCCCGCTTTCAAACCAATAAAACTTAAACAAGCATCCGCACAAAATGCACCAGCGGAGACTTCCCCAGTATTGGCGTTCACACCTGATGGCACATCAATGCTCAGCCGCTTCACGCTCGCTTGATTAACTTTCTCAATTAGCTGCTGATAATGGCTTGGTAATTGACCATGGAAACCCGCACCAAACAGTGCATCAATAATAACGTCGTAATCCGTTAATATGGGTACGTGTACACTGTAACTGCCACCTTGCTGTTGATAATGCGTAAATGCTGCAAGGGCATCACCTTGCAGTAATAACGGATCTTCAACGCAATGCACCGTCACTGACGCGACTTTAAGTAAGGCGCTCGCTACCACAAAACCATCACCGGCATTATTGCCCTTGCCCGTCAGCACTAGATAACGTTTATCATCACCATAGAGATCCATTAATAACTGAAATACAGCCATTCCCGCGCGATTCATGAGCTCAGATAAGCTCAGTTGCGCTTGAGTCGCTGCCATTAATTCATTTGCCAACACTTGTTTAGCGCTATAAACAACTTGAGGTAATTGCGGAGTCGTTGGTAAGTTCATCATATTGTGCCAACTAGATTATTTTATTCATCGTACTCTTATTTTAAGCTTACCCCCTAGTATTTATCCGTTCTGTGCTAACAATAACGCATAAAAAAACGGAGCTGCATCCGCAAGCTCCGTTGAGTTTTATAATCGACGAAAGTGTAATTAATGTAGCTTTAAATGCGGGTGAATAATGCGACCAATACCCTTAGCTAACATTAACAACGTACCTCTGAATACACCGTGAATTTCAATTAAGTGACGACGGTATAGTGAGGTATATACCAAGCGCGCAATTCGACCTTCAACACGGACACCACCGCCCATAAATGACATCAAATTACCGACAGTATGGAACTTTGATAAATTTACCAATGAACCTAAATCTTTATAAACATAGTTATGCTTTGGCGCTTCGCCTTTTAGCATCAACATAATATTATCAGCCGTCATCAATGCCGTTTGACGGGCAGATTGACCACGTGGCGGCACCCATTCACCATTAGGTTGTGGGCAAGCTGCACAATCACCAATTGCAAAAATATGATCATCTAACGTGGTTTGCATATTCTGCTTCACCATCACCTGATTAATACGATTGCTTTCTAAGCCACCAATATTATTCAGAAAATCTGGCGCTTTAATGCCTGTTGACCAGATCACCATATCAGATGGAATAACGGTACCGTCGTCAGTGGTTAACCCCGCTTTGTCGACTTTGACAATACGTGTATTAGTCATCACATTAACGCCAATTTTTGTCAGCTCGCGTGCAACCGATTCTGAAATTTTAGGCTTTTCAACTTTCGGTAAAATACGGTCGTCAGCTTCAATTAGGGTAACATCAAGTAGGCTGGCATCAATCTTATAACCAAAGCCACGTAGCTGCTGTACTGCGTGATGCATTTCAGCTGACATCTCAACCCCAGTTGCACCCGCACCAACCACAGCAATTTTAATTTGATCTTCTAACTGATCGTTGCTCGCATAACGCATAAACTTATTCAGTAAACGCTCACGAATTGCCATCGCATCTTCAGTACTATCAAGGAATACGCAATGCTCTTTTACACCTTCAATACCAAAGTCATTAGCAATACTACCAATCGCAATCACAAGGTAATCGTAATCAATTTTGCGCTCTGGTAATAACTCTCGACCATTGTCATCATTGATTGGAGCAAGCACCACTTGCTTATTCTCACGATCAAGACCAATCATTGCACCTTGTTGAAAGTGATAGCCATTACCCGCCGCATGGCTACGGTAATTTAACGCATCAGTCCCCGTATCTAATGCACCTGTTGCAACTTCATGCAATAACGGCTTCCAAATATGGTAACTGGCACGATCAATCAAGGTCACTTTCGCTAACCCTTTTTTACCGACTTTTTTACCCAGTTTAGTTGCGATCTCCATACCACCAGCGCCGCCGCCGACAATCACAATATTGGCTTGTTTTTGCATTAACTTAGATATTCCCAAATAAATAGAACTTAAATATAAAAATAAAATAACCTATAGTTTTGTATCACCAACCATAATGAGCATAACGAAGTCAGCCTTGTCGCCATATAAATGACCAAAGCTATAGATTATTAAACGTAATTTTATTACCACATGATTTTAGCATTATGTTTATTGCACAACAATTAGCCTCAAGCTTGCATTAGCCATAATAAACTATAGATAACCAACTGTTTTAAAATGGATTATTAATCAACTCAATATGTAAAACTGTTTTAATTAATTTATTAACTGTGATAAAAAGCACAATTAGCATTAGCTTTTATTAATTAAGTGAATACAAATTAATGTAGCATAAGAAATAAATTTACTACGTAATAGATACTTATATTAACGAATAAAATAGCCGACTAATTAAGTCGGCCATTATTAAACTTCAGCTCTATCGAATAATAAATCTCTGAGTCTTATTTAACATCATCAGCAATTGGCGCTGTCATCGGTTGTTTTATTAACTTGGGTATCGGCGCTTGTTGTAATTCATCTTGTAAATAGCTGATAGCACGTTGCAATTGGGCATCTTGTCCCATATAGGTAGCATGCGGTAAATTATCTACCTCAATATCTGGACTGACACCGCGACCTTCTACTATCCAGCGGCCATCCATTGCATATTGTGGGAATTCGGCCACTCGTGCCATCCCTTTATCCGTTAAGGAATTACGTCCAGAAAGCCATACGCCAGCGCCAGCTGTCTGTTTACCAATTAATGGTGCTAACCCTAATGCTTTTACCCCAGCTGCAAACGTTTCACCATCTGAGTAGGTCACTTGATCAGTTAACACCACTAAATGACCGCGGAAAGTTTGTTGCATGTTGGTATAAGCCGTACCTCGGGTTGGTTGCCAAAATGCCCATGCTTTTCGAAGTAGCTTTTCAATAATCCAGCTATCAATATTACCGCCACGATTACGGCGAACATCAATAATTAAGCCGTCTTTTTCATAATTGGTATAAAAATTACGGGCAAAATTGGCAATATCATTCGCGCCCATGGCATAGAGATGGATATAACCGATATTGCCCTCACTTGCTTTGGTCACTTTATCTTGATTGTTTTGTACCCAATCTAAATAACTCAACTTATTATCAACACTCGGGCTTACAGGCTTAACGATGGTATCTAATTTTTCACCGTTACGCTCAAGGGTCAATAACACTTGCTTACCCTGTTGATTACGCAGCAAATTGTAAACGTCAGCAATGTTAGTCACAGGCTTACGATTGAGTTCAATAATCAGATCACCATTTTCGGCATTAACACCAGGATGAGCTAACGGCGAAGCTTGCTCGGGGATCTCACTGTCATACTGATAAATATGTGCGACCTGTACACCCGCTGATGTTTGCACTAGCCGCGCCCCTAAACTGGCAGCTTTAGCTTGATTGATATCTTTAGCAAGATCGCCACCACGCACTTGGCTATGTAACGAGTTAAGCTCGCCCATCATCTGTTTAAATAGATCGTTTAACTCATGTCTATCAGTAACACGATCCACCAATGGCTGATATTTAGCTTTAACAGCCTGCCAATCTAAGCCGCGCATATTGGCATCAAAAAACGAATCTCGATGCATCAACCACGCATCTTCAAACATCTGTTGCCATTCTTGTTTTGGATCTAACAGCAATTGCCACTGCTCAGTATTGACCTTGGCCTCACTTAAATCGGCAGGCAGCTTATTGGCGGTGGCAATAATCAATAACTCACTCGGTTTTGACTGCTTACGCAGCAACATTTTGTCATTCTTATCCGATAGTTGATAATCACTGATATCATCAGCAACCAGCTCAGCCTTAACGCCTTGCGGGCTAATTTCAACCACTTTCAATGCCGTTTTTTTAGCTTGAGTATCTAATAAATAGAGCGCTTTATCGGTCACTGACAGCTGACTGTAATTGGCCGGAGCTAATGGCACCTGCCATAAGCGTTGGTTTACATTGTGCCAATCAACCTCGGTCGCGTCCTTAACTTCAGCTTGAGTTAATAGCTCATTTGGCGCTTGAAATGGGAATTGCGCTTGGTTAGTTAATGCTAATGCAAAAACTTGAGTACGATTATCAAATACCGGTCCCATATTACGATCGCCCCAAGGCGATGACGGCGTTGCTTTAAAGTGACGATTTGATAAGAAGTAAAGCCAATGACCATCAGGACTAAAACTTGGCGAGAATGACTCATACTTATCCGTCGTTAAACTTTGTTGTTTATTATCGGTAACTGACACTAAAACTATTTGCGGTCGCTGTTTACCAAGTTCTGCTTTCGTTAACGCGATATATTGGCTATTGGACGACCACACTACATCTTGATACGGCCCTAGGCCTTCGCCATTTTTGACCAGTAATTTATTGCTGTTCTTGGTTAAATCAAATAACCACACATTGCCTACATAATCATCATGGGCCAAGTAACGACCATCAGGTGACAGGTGTAAATTCATCCGCAAGCTATTGCCGTTTTTCGTTAACTGCTTCGCCTGTTGACGTCCATCAGCCGCAAACTGCCAAATTTCCTGCTCGCCACTGGCATCACTAATGGCATAAACCCACTTGCCATCAGTACTTAATACTGCGCTGCGTAAACGACTGTCTGTCGGAGAAGCAATTTCGACTAAGCGAGAGCCATCATGGCCAACGACCGCCACTTTACTGCGCGCCGTAATCACGGCTTTATCGCCTTGGCTTGATAAATTAACCGACGTTGCATAATCCAATGGCTGATTGACCCATTTAGGCCGAGTTTGTGCAAAGTCAGACAGCAGTGCAATATTAGCCTGCATCGCATTATTGCTGGCTAAGTCTAATAGATGAATATCGGCGCCAAGCTGGTAAACAATGCGGCCATTGTCCATACGTGCACTGCTAATTGCCCAATCTTGATATTGAGTATGTTGCTTGAGATCCTTGCCTGCAGTGGTCATTGACCAGATATTATCAGCACCACTCTGGTCGCTAATAAAATACAATCGTTGTTGCCATAGCATAGGCTGACGCATCGAGCCTTGGTGATCATTGGCTAATTGCTGCGCTTCTTGATTAGTGGCTAAATCATAACGCCATAATTGCCCTTTAGTACCACCACGGTAAACCCGACTATTATCGCCTGTCACTTGTAAACCAAAGCGACTAAAGAAAATGGTTTCGCCGTCCGCACTCACCACACCTTCATTGGCATCAGCAAGGGCAATATCACGGCTGGTTAAACTAATAGGATCAACACTGCGTAGCACCCAATTTGATGGGCCAACGCCATTATTGCTGGCATAGAGTACTTGGCCGTCTGGGGTCCAACCTTGCACTTTCACTTGTGCATGTTCAAAGCTAACACGCTTGGCTTCACCACCTGCCATTGGCATCACATAAACTTCTGTCGTGCCATCATAATTAGCTTCAAATGCAATCCAGTTACCATCTGCGGAAATGGCCGCACCAGTTTCTAACGCTGGCAAACTGGTCAATCTTGATGCTTGGGCACTGGAGAGAGACTGTTTCCATAAATCACCTTCAGCAGTAAAAATTAGCGTTTGTTGATGCAATGCAGGGGAGCGAAAGTAACCACGAACTTCATTAGCGTCAGCAGTACTCGCATAAACTGAGTGACTGCCTAATGCTAATATACAAGCCATCACGGATTGACGTAATTTCATGATAATCCATATCCTTTTGTTGTTATTTTTTGTTGTTATATTTATTTGGCGGTAACGTTATCAAAAAATAAACAATCACACACCAAATAACCATCAAAACATACGGATTCCTGCTCGATTAAGTGATTTCAGCGTTCTCCCTATTTTTTTCAAGCTTTTTAATGATAGTGTTGAATATCTACAGATTACGACTACTAGCCAAGGGAACAAGATGCTAATACATCCATGCGTGTCATTTATTATCGTCAAAGACAATTGTATTTTGTTGGAGCATCGCAGCCTGAACAAAGCAACCGATGCGGGCGCAATCGCGATTCCTGGCGGACATATTGAAACCGATGAATGTCATATCACTGCATTGAGACGAGAAGTCAAAGAAGAGCTGGACATTGAGATAACCCAGCAGCATTACTTATGTTCGCTCTATCACCCTAGTGGTGAACTGCAATTGCTGCATTATTACGTGGTGAATCAGTGGCAAGGCGAGATTAAATCATTAGAAGCAGACAGTGTGAATTGGTATCCATTAACGCCTGACTCGGCGCAACTAGAAGCTGATAAACTGGCAATTAGTGAATATTTACGGGTCAATCATATCTTGAGTATTAATGAGTAATACTCAAGATATCTGAATATGATTAATCGTTATGCTTATCAGCAATCGCTTTAAGATTATCGTTAATCTTAAATAATACGATCATTAATTCACACCAGATACGTGCGCCCACAGCAGACGCTAGTGCAATCGCAATACCATAAACAAATGACCCAAAAGTCAAACCTTCATAACCGGCAAACATTGCTGTAACGCCGCCAATCACCGAAGCCAATAATAATAACCAATATACAAATGTAATGATTTTTGGGGTTAACATTGAATCGAAGAAAAAGATGCTTTTCACTGAAATATCCTATTAGATTAAAGAATTGGTTATTATCTAACGTTAAGTAAACTGATTTAGATTCAGTGAATTATATGGATTTATAGATTAAATAAAGTGATCAGATTAACATTTACCTTTTAACTGAGACAAAATGTATCAGTTAGTTATTAGCGAAAAAAAGCCTTAACACAAAAGTTAAGGCCCTCAATCACCACTGAATAATATTAAATCATCAGATATCTGCGTTAATTATAACGCTGTTTAACCTGCTCAATCAGCTGCTGCCATTGTGGATACTGTTTTAAGCTTTGGTTCAAATCACCCCATGGTTGCATGGTCTTTTGCATACTCGATAATGGGTTTTTCCCCAATTGAGTCACCTCATAAAGATGATAAAACGCTGACGCACGGTAATTTGCTAAACAGTGAATAAGGATATTCTTGCCTTGATGAGTCTGCATCGCATCAAAGAACTGATTCACATTTTCTAGGGTTGGATTCTGCCAATCTACCGGAATATAGATGTACTCCATACCCGCTTGCTGCACCAACTGTGCCTCATTGTTATATTCTTTATTGGTCGCATTTGGCATCAGGTTAATCACCACATTCACACCTGATTCCGCTAATTTTTTAATTTGTTCTGGTGTTGGTAAACCAGAGGTAATGACTCGATTATCGTTTTGCTGCACTGCCCGAATTTGTTGTAAAGGTTCAGGAACATTCGCCGCATGGATTATTGGAGAAAATACTAACATTGACGCAAACAGTAATTTTTTCATATACGGCCTCTTATCCTAAATGATTCACAGATATACATATAGACAGTTTGATAATGCGGATAATTATCAGTTCAATTGAGTTATCTGTTTTGTGATCTATTCCTAATATAATCATCTACTGCCAAGATAAATCACCAAAATAACTACTAGCTCACATGTTTAAATCCACTAGCTTGAACAAGCTCACACTTGCATCTCACTGAAATAAGCGTAATTTAATCGAATAATATCAAATACAGGAACACAAGATGATTAGCTGTGACAGACATGACTATATTGAGATAGCCTGCTTATATCGACTCCATATTGAATTAAGCTTACTCGACGGCAGTAAAATAGAAGGCATCGCCAACACGACCATCACTAAAACCGTTGCTGGCGCTAAGCAGGAATATTTAATTTTAGGTGTTAACGGTGAGGCCCATGAAGTGGCGCTTGAGCAGATAAAAACCATGAGGGCTATTGAAACTAACCCCCATTTTGATGTTATTCAGATCCAAGCGTAATTGCTGCTGTTATTCTGGCACAGTAGAAGTAGATATATGCGACCAATTTAAAGCTGTACCATAGCCAATATCAGTCAAAGCGACCTGACCAATAACTTGATTTAAATATTTTGGAGCCAATCCAAAACCGGGACGAATGCTCTTAATATTATCGTTCGTTAAGACTTCGCCTTGTTTAATCTTTTTTACCACATATAGCGAGCGTCTAAATTTAATATTTCCCAGTTCAGCATCTGTTTTATGGTAATTCACTTGCCCCAGAGCTTGCCATGCTGTTTTTGCATCTTGGCAAAGTCGCTTTAATTCATCAGGTTCAATTGAAAAACTATCATCCGGGCCACCAGCACTGCGATCTAAGGTTACATGTTTCTCAATAACGTTCGCCCCCAAGACCACGGATGCAACTGCAGTCGCATTATCGATAGTGTGATCTGAAAGCCCTGTTAAGACCTCAAAACGCTGTGCCATATCAGCAATAGTACGTAGATTATATTGTGCTGCAGGTGCTGGATAACCACTGACGCAATGCAATATCACTAGCTGTTCACAGCCATTTTCATAAGCAACATCAATTGCCTCTTTAATCTCAAGCTCATTCGCCATACCTGTAGACATGATCATTGGCTTGCCGGTTTGCGCTACCCGTGCAATTAAGCCGTGATCCACTAACTCAAATGAAGCGATTTTATAAGCAGGAGCGTCTAGCTCTTCAAGTAAATCAACTGCAGTAAAATCAAAAGGTGAACTAAATATTGTTATCCCAACTTGTTTGGCTTTTTCAAATAACGGCTGATGCCATTCCCAAGGCATATGGGCTTGTTGATATAACTGATAAAGTGATTGTCCATCCCATAACCCACCTTTAATTTGAAACTCATCAGTATCGCAATCAAGCGTAATCGTCTTATGTGTATAAGTTTGTAGCTTTATTGCATCAGCGCCAGCAGCCTTCGCTAATTCAATAATCTGCAACGCTCGATTTAAATCACCATTATGATTCGCTGATAGTTCAGCAATAATATAGGGTGGATAATCAGGGCCAATTTTACGACCATCAATTTCGATATACTTCACTATATTCCCTTATTTATTGGCTCTCGAATAAAACTTTGTTCCGATTCCTTTATAAAGTTAGCTTTCATAAATAATTGTTGTGATGCAGTATTCTCTGCTAGCACCTCTGCTTTTAAGGTAAATTCAGGGAATAACCTCTCCAAAGTAGTTAAAGCTTTTAGTGCATAGCCTTTACCATACTGCATAGGGTCGATATAAATAGAGACTAAATAGTACATTGCTTCAATATGGTCTAATCTCACCACCCCAACTGCGCAAGTCAAAGCTTCAATAATATAAAAATAATCAGTCTCACTCTGTAACTTTTGTCGCATCCAGCTGAGATGTTCAGGCCAACGAGGAATATCCGCCGTCAACGCAAAACGACGTGTATTAGGGTGACACTGCCATTGATAAACTAAAGCAATATCTTGAGTCGTCGCTAACCTTAATCCAAAGTCAATATCATTCATTTCATCTCCTTTGAAATACCCAATTTATCGCAATAATAAAATTGTTTCAGCAACTCGCTTGGCACCTAACCCATCCACGTCATAACCTTTTGATAGAGAAATTGTCGACCACTCTTTACACAGACGGATTAACTCTTGTTGGTAGGTTACTGTAGTAATATCTTGAGCCTCACCAAGAAACGTTATTAACCCCTGCTGAGCTAAGTAATTTGCAGAAGCTTTTTGATTATCAGCAACAACAACTAAAGAACTTGGCACATTAAGGCAAAAACGCTCCCATGTCGTACTTCCTGCAGCACCAATGCCATATTTTGCAGTTGCTAGCTCGGTATCAAACTCAGTTAAGCAGCTATAACAAGCAATAAATGGCTGTTGAAACTCACTTACCTTAGTCATATCCAATGAACTACCACGCCAGTAACAACTACTAATTTAAAAGGTAAATCAATAAACGTAGCTGCCGCCCGTAAAAGCTTTAAGCACTCTCCTGTAGGATCTGTGCCGCCAAAAAAGGCAATCACTTTATTTTGCTTATCAGGAGCATTGGCCCGTAATTGCTGAAAAGAGGCTCGTAATAAAGCATACTTCGGACCAATGAGCTGCATAGTCTCTCTGCAGAGCCACTGTCGATAGCGTAATTGTGGATTTGGCCATAAGTTTTGATCAAGTAATACATCACAATCATGATATCGATTAGCTAGATCGTCAATAATCACTAGTTTTACATCCAATACTTGCGAGACCTGACGCTGCCACAAACGATCAATCGCATAGTGATCAACAACCACAACATCTAATGCTAACTTCAATGCTAAATCAACAAATTGCATGGCATCATCTTGCTGACTTGAACCAAGCCAAGCCAAATAGCCTTGACCTAAGTAATCATCATCTACCGACATACCATAAACACTAAACCCCTGAGCCATAATATAGTCATTCAAATGACCTTGATGCATCTTTACGATAAAAACAACGTGGCAACCTAACTTAGCTAATACCTGCGCCAATACTAAACAACGCATCACATGCCCAGTACCGATCTCAGTCGATGCATCTACCCTAAATGCAATTCTCATGATTGCGATGCTATTACTTGAAACATGGCCTCAGCTAACGCCCAATCTTCTAGAGTATCAATATCCTGTACATATTTACGCGGCAAAATAACGGCTTTAGAGCGACGGTCAAAAATAGGCCGAGCATTCGCAAACGCATCAACGCGTCCCCAATAAAATTGACCCGCATCATGAAATGCCTCGACTAAATCCTGCGATCGTGTATTTGCATGTTCAGGAGAAAACATGGCTATACCTTGTTGTTTATCTATGGTTATCGCGCGTTGTATAGGGAAAGAGAAACTGGTGGCACTAAAAACATAATCAACAGCTTCTTGTTGTAAAATAGTTAAGCCCTGCTGTAAAAAATGTGCTTGTAGTAATGGCGCAGTAGCATAAATACAGCAAACAGAATCCACATCAATACCTGCGGCATCACACCAAGAAAGAGTATGTTGTATCACATCCATCGTAGTCGCATAATCATCAGCAATATTTTCAGGCCGAATAAAAGGTACCTCAGCACCGTAAGACCTAGCAACTTCGGCAATCTCAGGGTCATCTGTCGATACCATAATTCGCTCGAAACAACCTGATTGTTTAGCCGCTTCAATTGAATAAGCGATTAACGGTTTACCGTGAAATAGCTTAATATTTTTACGTGGGATACGTTTACTGCCGCCTCGCGCAGGAATAATGGCAATATTCACAATTGCATCTCCAAGATTTGCGCTAACTGTGCAATCACTTCATCTTGTTGTTGTTCACTCATACCATGATACAAAGGCAGTGAAATAGCCTCTAGATAATATTGCTCAGCCAAGGGGAAATCCCCTTGTTTAAACCCTAGCATCTGATAATACGGCTGAGTATGAACAGGAATATAATGTAGATTAACGCCAATCCCCGCAGATCTCAGTCGACTAAATACCTGCTTTTGGCTCAATACTATTTGAGGTAATTGCAAACGAATAACAAACAGATGCCAAGCTGATTTTGATAATGCTGATTGGCTTGGCAATTGTATAGGTAATGACTCAAGACAACTTAAATAACGTATAGCGAGTTGTTGTCGTTGCTTAATAAATGTCGACAAACGTTGTAATTGTGAGACACCTAACGCGGCCTGTAATTCGGTCATTCGATAATTAAAACCTAACTCCACCTGTTGATAGTACCAATCACCATCAGCCTCATGAGTCATTAGATCGGGATCTCGCGTAATTCCATGACTTCGAAGTAATGCCATTTTTTCGGCGAGTTCAGGCTGATTCGTTAGCACTGCACCACCTTCAGCCGTAGTCACTATTTTTACAGGATGAAAACTAAATACCGTGATATCGGAAAACTGGCAATTCCCAACAGGCTGACCTTGATAATATGCGCCAATGGCGTGAGAGGCATCTTCAATAATGCGAAAACCATACTCAACGGATAACTCATGTATAGCTTGCATATCACAAGGCTGACCACACAGATGCACAGGGATAACGACTTTAGGTAATGTCCCCTGCAATTTAGCTTGTTTGAGTTTTTGTTCCAGCTTAACGGGACACAGATTATATGTATTCGGATCTATATCGACAAAATCCACTTGTGCACCACAATACAGAGCACAATTTGCCGATGCAACAAAGGTAATTGGCGTAGTCCATAACCAGTCACCTTTGCCAAGTTCAAGAGCTAAACATGCAATATGCAACGCCGATGTAGCACTATTAACTGCTAGCGCATATTCAGCACCTGTGGAGTGCATTAACCCTTGTTCAAACAATGGTACCTGAGGACCTTGGGTTAAGAAGTCAGACTGCAGTACTTGCACAACAGCATCAATATCTTGCTGATTAATATTCTGTTTGCCATAAGGGATCACATATCACCTCACACAGTAAATTGACTGTCAACATGAGCAATAATCTGCTCACGAATGGTTTCAATCGTTTCCCATTGGGTATTGGTGCCGGAGTTGTATTTAAACCCTTGTGGTACTTTTTCAGCTTGATGATGTGCCAAATAATCTTGCTCGACATAATTAAAGGACACCGATGGTAAAATGGCGTAGACCTCACCTAAATCAATAGTATTAAGTGAATCAGTATCCGTAATCATCTCTTCATGTAACTTCTCTCCGGGGCGAACACCAATAACGGATATTTCACACTCTGGACCAACGGCTTGCGCTACATCAGTGATTTTATAAGACGGGATTTTAGGCACAAAGATTTCGCCGCCAAGATGATGTTCAAGAGCAAACATCACTAAATTCACGCCGTCTTGCAAAGAGATATTAAAACGTGTCATGTCAGTGTGAGTTATAGGTAAAATACCATCTTTGCGCTTATTTAAGAAAAATGGGATTACTGAACACGTGAGCCTAGTACATTGCCGTATCGCACAACACTGAATTTAATCTCTTTCGAACCACGGATGTTATTAGCCGCAGTAAATAACTTATCGGAAGCAAGTTTGGTCGCACCATATAAATTAATTGGCGCACAAGCTTTATCTGTAGATAGGGCGACTACATCTTTTACACCACATTGTAGGGCTGCTTGAATGACATTCTCAGCCCCAGTTATATTAGTGCGAATACATTCTGTAGGATTATATTCAGCGGTATCGACTTGCTTAATAGCAGCAGCATGAATAATCACATCGACACCTTCACAAGCTTGAATTAATCGATTTAAATCGCGTACATCTCCAATAAAAAAACGTAATTGCGGGTAATCAGAAGTTGGATATTGCTGCCTAATTTCAAATTGCTTTAACTCATCTCGAGAAAAAATAACCACTTTTTTGACCTTAGGATAGCGCCTTAAAATGGTTTCAATAAACTTCTTACCAAACGAGCCTGTACCACCAGTAATTAACACTGTTTTATTATTTAACATAGCGCCACCTAAAAATATCCTTATTCTTTGGTTGCTCATCGCATCGATGTCATCCCAACTATTTCTTATTTAAGAGATGCTATCTTAACTCTGAACATTTTATTACTTTTAAGTAATGCAGGTTTTATACCAAATAATTTTGCCAATTAGTTGACGCAAAGAGATGAAAATAACGGTTTCAATTCAAATTAATATGACTGGCATAGCTTTTGTATAACTAATACATTCAGGAAATATTGGCCATCATCAGTAGTACACGCCAAAAACATGACAATATATTGCGCTAAGCAGAGGGAAAAATGTCACTATCACTTACGACTATTCAGCCTATATTCGCTGTTAACCAATTTGATGAAACCTATTTACCAAGTATTAATAGACAAACCTTTGAAAAAGTTGATTCAACAAGTCTATTCGATAAAAAATTTAAGTCCGCCTTTGCCACTCAAAACCACCTACATATCATTATTGGCATCGACTCAGGGTTATTGGCTAATTATGTGATGGCGTCAACACGCGCCCAAGATAGTCACTTTATTTTCATAGAGATGCCAGAAGTGCTTGCTCTACTTAATTGTGAGCTTGATGAGCAAGCCAAACCCTATATCAATATTGTCACTATCGAACAATTTCAAGAACTCATCCATAATGAAAAGTACGCACTTTACATTAATCAAAATCGATATGATGTTCACTTATCAACAGCATGTTCAAATAATCACCACGAAGGATATTTAACCATTCGTCAAGCGTTAGAACTGACTTTAGAAAATCTGCGTTATGAGCTAGCACAATCATCACACCTTAGCGATTTTATGAATACTCGCTTATTAAATGCCGCCGACAATCGGCTTCCAGCTAAGTTTTTAAAGCAGCGATTTAATGGCGAGACAGCCATCATTTTGGCCGGAGGCCCCTCTCTTGATGAACATTTAGACTGGATTAAAGCACATAGACAGCAATTAATTGTCATTGCAGTTTCACGGATCAGTAAACGTTTAGGGCAAATAGGCATTACCCCAGATATTATTGTTTGCATCGACCCTTACCAAAACTGCTATACCGTCAGTGCAGAAATGCGTCAATTTGCGCAACACAGCATTTTAGTTAATGCTTATCACGTATCACCACTGGTACTTGGTCAATGGTCTGGAAAATCCCTATATCTTGGTAATCGTTATGAAAAAGAATTATTACCTGAATTAAAAAATAATGTCATGGATGAACAAGATAACCTTATTGTCGATGGCCCAACTGTCACTAACTCGGCATTATTACTAGCCATTAATATGGGCTTTAAACAAATTTTATTTAGCGGCTTAGATATGTGCCACTCTAAGCAAGGTTTTTCACATGCAAAAGGTTCACTAGAACAAGCTGTTGGTCCCAATTTAGGTAACATTTACCGCAACCTAGAAACCTATAAAGGTGAAATGGCAGAAGCCCCAGTTTATTTATACGAGGCTTGTATGAATGTACAGGCTCGAATCGCTCAGCATCCCGATATTGACTTTATTAATCTCAATATCAATGCAGCCAAAGTGGAAGGCGTCAAATATCAAGCGATGGACTCTATCAAGTTGTGCAGCAAACTTGATATTAATGTAACAGAATATCTGCATCACTTAGTCGATAGCGGTTATCAACTCGACCATTGCGCTATGCTTAACGAAGCATTAACGAATACTAACAAGCAGTTGAGTCAGATTGTAAGTATTGAGCAATGGGCACAACAAGCATTTGAACTTGCAGGCCAAATCCAGAACTTATCAGAAACAGATCCCAAGCGACAAAAAAAACTAAATCAAATTGAAAAGCTTGAGCGCAAAATCAATCGCAATAAATCATTCAAGCATTATATACATAGCTTCGGATTTCGATATTTTTTACCATTCTTAACCACTAAAGATAAACAAAATTGGCAGCAACAAGATAACGATAAACGCACCAAAATTTATTATGAAGCTTATCTAAAAACTTGTCAGCAACTCACTAAACTACACAGACAATCGTGTCAGCGTATAGCACAACGTCTGCTTGAATTAGACCCTAATACACAATTACCACAACTGATTGAACAATGGCAGCAGGATCAACAGTATTTACGATTTGAATATTGGCTAAATTGGCACCAGCGTGAGCGAACATCTCTTAGTGAAACAGAGCAATTATTACTTAATGAATTAGAACAAAAAGCCGATGTTCTACAGCAACAACGCAGTGAAACTCTGACACAACGCTGGCATAGTGAAAATGAAAGCTTGAAAGTTTTGGGTAAATTAATGCATTTAGTCAATCATAAAAATATCAATGGCTTGAAGTTACTTTCTCAGCAACTACGCCATGCAGTAATTCAATTTCCAGAGCTTAATCGACTCGCTTATTTAAGCCAAAGCTACATGTATCAATGTTTGGGTGATAAACAACAAGCATTAACTTGTTTACAAGAGTTAGCAACGGATCAATTTACTGAACCCGAATATAAACTATTAGTCGTATTAGCACTGGATACGGGAAATCTTGATATTGCCCTTAATGCCTTACAGCAACTGATACAATATAGCGAACAATATACGACTCAATATGCGCATTTATTGAAATTAGCAGGCCAATATCAGCTATCAATTAATACCTATCTTGATTATTTAGATAAGCATCCTACAGATACCTTAACTTGGCTCACGCTTGCCAACTTAATGCTTGAACTTAAACAGCTCGATACTGCCGACTATTGTTTTAAAAAAGTTCTAGAGTTAGATCCCAATAATGTCATGGCCAATAAGTACTTAACACTCTGTACTCAATAACCTCACTTTAAGCGCCGTTTAATATTAATACCTAAACGGCGCCTACATGACCAAAGGATTTGTCATGAGCCATTTTTTAAATATAAACCTCGCCATTATTAATCAACGGTGGCCGCATCTTGCCGAGTTGATATGCCAGCAGGATATAAGTCAATTAGAGGCTTGTTTGGTGGAGGGCAATACGCAAGCGATACAGGTTAATGGGATCCAACTAGCCAGCTGCTATGATCCCATTGCAGAAGCACAATTACAGATAAAACAGCTGCCAGCAAACTGTGACAATATCCATGTTTATGGCATTGGTATGGGTGATCTTGCCAAACAATTGTTATTACAAACTCAGCTACAGCAGTTACATATTCATATTTTAAATATCCAGCTATTTGCTTTACTTATCTGTTATAGCGACCAAATCACTTGGTTAGATGATAACCGTATCAATTTACATTATTGCCACCATGAGTACCCACAACAACCTTACTTATCTTGTATAGCCGATCTACAATTAGCTGATCCTAACAATTATAAGCTCACCGATCTCATCAACATGGAGCTTAATCTTGAAGCCATTAACAGTCAGCACCAATTAACGAATAAAAGCCACCAACAAAGACTTCAACAAAATAGTGAACATTTAAAAAATGATCCAGATATTAAGATCTTTATTGAACAATCTAAACCAATAAAGCAAGCCATTGTAATTGCCGCAGGTCCCAGCTTAGAGCAGCAACTTGACTTTATTAAACAACAACGAGCAAGTAGTTTTATTATTGCTGTCGATACTGCAATGAAGACACTCACCGCCGCTAATATTAAGCCCGACATAATTGTAAGCATTGACGATAAAATTTCTAATCAACATCTCGCCACTGAACTATTAAACAATACCCCTTTATTGTACTTTCCACGTGTAGATTCAGAACTTATAAGTCAGTGGCAAGGGCCGAAGTTTAATGCTTACGGCAATAGTCAATTTTTCGATCATATCCACCAGCAATACCCTAAAACACGTCTATTCTGTAATGGCAGCGTAATTCACCCTGCTGTCGATATTGCAACTCGACTATCACCTAAACAGATCATTTTAATCGGTACCGATTTTGTTACGCACACAATAAAACCCATGCGTCTTGGCAAGATGGTGCGTTAGGGCCAAAACGACAACATGCTGATAAATCCTTGGTAAATTACTTAGGGCAAACAACACCAACAATACAAAGCTTTATCATCTATATGCGCAGTTTAGAGCACTTTATTAGCCAACATCCTGACATCCGTTTTTATCAAAAAGATCCACACAGTGCTTATATAGAAAACTGTCCATTATGGAGTCAAACTGATGCTAACTAACCTGATTAAGCAACTGCAACAAACAGCTGATGCCTACCGCTTGGGACATGAAGTTAACGCCAGCAAGCAGTACCGAATATGCATTGAGCAACTGCAGCAACTTGCTGTCAATATTGAACAACAGAGCCAGCTTAATACTATTATTAGCCAGTTACTTAGCTGTCAGGAACGACACGATCTGATTGGCCTTGCAGATACCATTGAATATCAGCTCTGTCCGTTATTACTGGCCCAACCATTGAAGCACTCGCCAGCCCTATCCCGATAAGGTTATAATCACGCCATTATTCAGCACTGATGTTAGTGCTGATACCAATTCTGACTAAAAGTAATTGGTATGACATTTGGAGAGCAACGTTGACACATACTTATATCCCATTGGCGCAATACCCACGCAAGTGGATTTTTAACCACCAAGAACTGCCTGTTAGCGACGAAGATAAAGCGGCAATTAAACCGTTAGATCAAAAGAGTTCAATGGAAGTTTGGAACAAGTGGATCAGCAACCGCTGTAGCCGATGCGATCAATTCAGTAAAGGTGACTGGCCTGCTAATAATAATGCTTGGCAAGCCACTGAACATTGGCAAAGTGCATGGGACAGCGAAGACAATATCCTACCAGAGCCAATTGCTGAATTTATAGAGTGGAAAGATGATGTAACGGTCTACTTCTGCTATGAAAAATACCAAATTATCGAAACTCGCTGGGATGTGTTTGTCCGTAATTGGAAATGTTTCCTATTTTTTGATGACGGTCCAATTCTCATCTCAGGTAAACAAAAGCAAGCCATTCAATTTGAACAAAACGGGCAATATAAGCTCGGCGTTCGTGGCTAGTCATAACAATAATAAAGAGATAATAATGAAGTTACTTTCAACAATGACAATCATCGCCAGTTTACTGGCTCCTATTGCAGTTCAAGCAAAAGAGATCTCTGGTGTTAATGTGCCAGAGCAGATTACTATCAATGATCAATCTCTCCAGCTAAACGGTGCAGGTATTCGCTCAAAGTTCTTTATCGATCTTTATGTAGGTAGCCTATACCTGCCTAAAGCGAGTCAAGATGTGGCTGATATCCTTAATCAACCGGTTGCGGTTATCCGTTTAAATATCACCTCAGGTATGATTACCGCTGAAAAAATGACTGATGCAATCAATGAAGGTTTTGATGATGCAACAGACAATAATACTGCGCCAATCGCCAGCCAAATTAGTGCTTTTATGTCGCTATTTAATAGCCCAATTAATGAAGGCGATCAATTTACATTAGTGGCTGATAAAGCCAACGGTGTAACGGCATACAAAAATGGTAAGCAGCAAGGTGAAGCGATTAAAGGCGAAGCATTTAGAGTTGCATTAATCGACATTTGGCTAGGTAAAGAACCTAGCCAAAAGAGTCTCAAACAAGAGATGTTAGGCCAATAATATTGGTTTAAAACGCAACATCAATAGCCAAGGCCAATGCGCCTTGGTTATCTATATCAATCCCGGTATCATCATTAATCGACCACTGCGAATCAACAAAATATCCCGCATAACCTGACAACATTACATTCTGATTAAGCTGATAGCTTGCCCTTGCAAACCCAATCCACTCTTCAATTTCAGCCACATCTTGTGCCTGATTAATCATAAATCGCTGTGTACGGCGAGAACTACCAAGCGCCAATAACCAATCTTGACTCAGCGCATACCTAAGCTCTAAGCCTGCTGGCCCACTAAAGCCTGCTTTAAATGGATTAGCCAAGCTGAGCTTGTCGGTCAACTGCCAATTAATCGCTAAGTAAGGCACAGTACGCACCTTTTGCAAATCATTTAAATAAGCCACACCAACGCCTAACATATTGCCATTATCAAAGCGATACATGGCTGAACTGACCACACCGTAACTGTCACTATCGCTCATTGACGCTTGTTCGGTATAAGCATATTGCAAGGTAGGTGCGACAATAAACATCCAATGTTCATCATAACGGTAGCTTAGCCCTACACTCATATTATAACGTTTTACGCTATCCCAACTCGGCATAACGATATTGGCATTATCTGCTTGCCAATCATATTGTGTATCAGTAAATCCAGCACTCACACTCATAAAAAGTTGTTTTGAGAGTGGCAACTTCATCCCCGCATTAATGTTGATATTTTGCCGTTCTAAAGCCAGCTGTTGACTCGGCACCGATACTTGCTCAGTTTGAATACCAGACACCTGTAAAGAATAGGGCTTGATTTCAGGTTTTGCCGAGGCAGTTGCACTCAGCAGTAACACACTCAAACAAGCATATGACCAACGCATAATATCTCCTTCTAATGTCTTTATATCTGAAAATTAAACTTGGTAAGCCCGAATAAACATTGCTACGGTTTGTGCTATATAGTTGTCTCGACTTGCCAGTAAAGAATCAACGTCCAAGCCAAGCTCTAACTTTAATCTTAACTCTCCAAAAAGCATCAAACATAAACGTACGGCACATTGATGTGGATCATCAAAGCTATACTTACCTGTTTGATTTAACTTAGTAAAGTATTCACCAAGTATTCCTAGTACATGCTCAGGTCCAGCAGCAAAATACATTTGTGAAACTTGTGGATGGGTTTCAGATTGCGCCACACAAGCCTTGAACACAGTGATCGCGGGTTCACTAATAATTAAGTCAGAGAAATGCTGCGCAAACTTGAGTAAGCATGCCTGTGGATCTTCAATATCTTGCAATAGTGTGTCACCTAATTGATGTACCACACATTGTGATTCTATTGCCGCAATAAACAGCTCATCTTTATTACCAAAGTGAGCATAAACAGTTTGTTTAGATACTTCTGCTAATTTTGCTACCTCATCCATACTGGTATGTGGAAATCCCTGGTGACAAAAAAGCGTAATCGCCGCATTGAGTATTTGTTGTTGCTTTAATTGACTCTGAGTAGGCGTTTTTATGTTCATGTTATATCCCTAACACTGACCTTTTCATCAATCATCACTCAATACTGTTCAAAAATCAAACTAGACAGTCCAGTTTTTATTAACTAGACTAGCGAGTCTAATTAACATTTAATTAACTATGGTTGCATCATGACTCTATTTCGTCCGCTAATGATACGTATCTTGCCATTTAGTGTGTTATTACTCGCCGCATGCGACAGTTCAACAGCGACAATAACAACAGCCGCGCCGACTCCCGTCATAACTCAAACATTACAGCAGCAATCTAGTTACCAACAACAGCATCAATACACAGGGTTAATTGAAGCGGTCAATACAACGACGATTGGATTTGAGCTGGCGGGGAAACTTGACAATATCGCTGTCGATAGTGGTGATACCGTCAAACAAGGACAACTATTAGCGCAATTAGATGATCAATTATTACAAGCAGAGCTTAAGCAGTTGCAAGCAAACTTGGCCCAAAATCAAGCTGATCTTAATGTCGCTCAAGCGGCATTAAAACGAAATCGTCAGCTACAACAAGATAACTATGTTTCAGCCCAACAACTGGATGAAACCATCGGCCAACAAGCCAGCCTAATAGCCGCGCAAGCGCAAATCATCGCGGCAATGAGTGCAACACAATTGAAAATAGATAAATCTAACCTAGTCGCCCCTTTTGATGGCTCGATCAGTCAGCGCTTTCATCAAGTTGGTGAAGTGATTAGTCAATCTAACCCTATTTTTACCTTAGTCGGTCAAGGGCAAAGCCAAGCTCATATTGGTGTCCCAATCAATCTAGCCAAAACCCTCATCATTGGCTCAAAGGTCGAAATAAAAGTCGATGAGCAAAGCTATCAAGCCGTGATTGCCGGTAATAGCGGCCAAGTTACCCCTCAAACTCGTACCGTTGATATCCGTGTATTACTGCCGCCCCACGCCCAAGTATTTAATGGTGAATTAGCACAACTTCAATATCAACAAGAACTCGCTGAACAAGGTTTCTGGATCCCATTGTCAGCCTTAACCGATGGCCGTAGAGGACGTTGGAATGTCTATGTAGTTAATCAGCAACAGCAACCTAATACCTTAGAACGAAGAGATGTGAATATTCTCGTAAACGCTGATAATCAAGCGTATGTCACAGGCGCTTTATATGATAACGAACAAATCGTCACCCAAGGTCTACACAAACTGGTTGCAGGCCAATATGTCAGCCTAAGCAAAGCTAACGCGCAGGTGACTAACAATGAATAAATTTATTAATGCCATTGTTAATAATGGCCGTATTGCCAGTTTACTGATTGCATTATTAGTCGTCGCAGGTTTAGGGGCGATTTCAAGCTTGCCACGAATGGAAGATCCCCATATTACCAACCGCTTTGCCACGGTTGTGACTCAATATCCCGGCGCCTCCGCCAATCGAGTAGAGGCACTTGTCAGTGAACCGCTTGAAAATGAGCTGCGTCGTTTGGAAGAGGTAAAACTGATCCAATCAACCTCAAGGCCGGGCTTCTCGGTATTGCAATTAGAGCTCAAAGACACCGTCACAAATACCGTCCCCGTTTGGTCACGCGCTCGCGATCTCATTAATGATATTCAATACCAATTACCGTTAGAAGCCCAAAATAGTGTGCTAGATGACCAGTTAGGTTACGCTAACACCTTGATTTTAGGACTAACTTGGCAAGGTGCGAGCCAAAGCGATATAACCATTATTAATCGCTATGCCAAGGCACTCGAAAATAAATTAAGAAACCTAAATGGGACTGATTTTGCCCAATTATATGGCCAACCTAACGAAGAAATATTGGTTGCACTCGATACCGATAAACTCACTCAATTAGCATTAACCCCAAGTCAAATCGCCAATGCCTTAAGCAAGCCGATAGTAAAATTGCCGCGGGTAGTATTAATAATGCGCATATCAGTGCATTGATTGAAGTCACAGGAGAACTAGATTCAGTCACTCGTATCGGCCAAGTACCAATCAAAATTACTGCGACAGGACAACTGATCCAATTAGCTGATATCGCTACTATTAGCCGCACACCACGGACTCCGGCAAGTGAAATAGCCTTAATTGAACGCCAACAAGGGATCATGATTGCCGCCAGAATGCTTAATACTCATAGAGTCGATTTATGGTTAGCAACGGTGCGAGAGGCTGTCACTCAATTTGAGCAAACATTACCAGCCAATATTAAAGTTAATTGGTTATTTGAACAGGAAAGCTATACCAACCTCAGGCTTAATGAACTGATCCAAAGTTTACTGCTTGGCTTTGCGATAATCGTGACCGTGTTAATGCTCACGTTAGGCTTACGAAATGCTTTAATCGTGGCGCTATCTCTGCCATTAACAGCATTATTTACGCTCGCTTGCATGAAATTTACAGGGTTACCTATCCACCAAATGTCTGTCACTGGATTGGTGGTTGCACTAGGAATAATGGTCGATAACGCAATTGTGATTGTTGATGCTATCGCTCAAAAAAGGCGTGAAGGTCAATCGGCTATTGCCGCAGTGAAAGCAACCTTAAGTCATTTATGGCTGCCATTAGCAGGCTCAACAATTACCACTATGCTCGCCTTTGCTCCGATTGTATTAATGCCTGGTGCTGCTGGAGAGTTTGTCGGCGGCATTGCGATTTCAGTGATGTTTGCCCTATTAGGCTCTTACTTAATCTCACACACCATTATTGCCGGTTTTGCTGGCCGTTTTGGTCAAAACGAACAACAACATTGGTATCAGTCAGGCCTTGCACTACAACCTGTTGCTAATGCCTTTAAAGCCTCACTTTCATTTGCGCTAAAAAAACCCATTTTTAGCGCCATTGTCATTGGTGTCATTCCCCTTATTGGCTTTTATGCTTCAACCAAAATGACCGAACAGTTCTTTCCGCCATCAGATCGAGATATGTTCCAAATAGAGGTATTTTTGACACCGAATGCGAGTATCGATTATTCACATAAGCAAATTCTAATCATCGATGAATTTATTCGTCAGCAAACAGGTATTGAACAACTTGATTGGATTGTAGGAGGTAATGTCCCTTCGTTCTATTACAACTTAATGCAGCGTCAACGTGGAGCACAGAACTATGCGCAAGCCATGGTTAAAGCCACCGATTTTAATACGGCAAATCAACTCATTCCAAAACTACAACAGCTTTTAGATGAGCGCTTTGCAAAAGCGCAAATTATGGTCAGAAAACTAGAACAAGGCCCCCCATTTAACGCACCAATTGAACTCAGAATATTTGGCCCAAACCTTGATAATTTAACCGCAATAGCAGATCAAGCAAGGCTTATATTAAGCCAACATGTTGATGTACTACACACACGTTCAACACTCACACCTGGCAGCGCTAAAGTCTGGCTTGAAGTAGAACAGCATGACAGTAGTCTTGCTGGCATTAGTCATACAGAAATAGCCAATCAAGTACAGATGGCAACCGTAGGCGTGATTGGTGGCAGCGTGATTGAAACCACCGAGCTTCTTCCTATTCGAGTGAGATTAGATAAATCACAACGTCAACAGCAACAACAGTTGGCACAGATTAACTTGATCACGCAGCTAGGCCATCAATTACCGATAGGCGCCATTGCTGATATTTCTATCAAGGTCAGCCGAGCAGTGATCCCAAGAAGAAACGGCGAGCGAATCAATACCGTTGAAGCGATTCTAACCAGTGGCGTTTTGCCGGCCAAAGTATTAACTGACATTATGCCCGCCATTAATCAAATTCAGTTACCCGCAGGCTATCGCATTGAAGTCGGTGGCGAAAGTGCAAAACGCAATGAAGCGGTTGGCAATTTACTATCGAATATTGTGTTAGTACTCACTTTACTGCTAACCACCTTAGTACTCTCATTTAATTCATTTAGATTAACGGCAATTATCTTATTAAGTGCACTACAGTCGGCAGGACTAGGGTTATTAGCCGTCTACAGTTTTGGCTACCCTTTTGGTTTTACCGTTATTATCGGGTTGCTTGGTCTAATGGGACTTGCCATTAACGCCGCCATTGTAATTTTGGCCGAATTAGAACTCGATCCTAAATGCCGTCAAGGAGATCTATCTGCCATTATCTCTGCAGTCAGTAGTTGTGGCCGTCATATCGGTTCAACCACCATCACCACTGTGGGTGGTTTTTTACCGTTAATTATTGCGGGTGGCGGTTTTTGGCCACCATTTGCGATAGCGATTGCTGGCGGTACGCTGTTAACCACATTGCTATCACTTATTTGGGTTCCAGTCATGTATTCAATTTGGATGCGTACATCGACTGACAAGCAAACCCAACTGGCATAAATAAGCTATAAAAAATGGCTCTTAACCTAAGTTAAGAGCCTAAAATTGATAAATCAATAAATATAGAATGGAGTGAAGCAAATAAATGATGTTAGGTTAAGCGTGACATTCACACTCAGCATGAGATAAATCCCAAGCTTTAGCAGTGTCACAAAGAAGTTGTTGCAAATACATAATAAGATAGCCCCCTATCTGAAACTGTAATCATTATATCCAATCCCCAGCTTAGATGCGAATTATTATCAATTAGAAAAAACGATAGCTGTAATCTATTTCCTATTAAAATACTTTATTTCAACAAGACACCTTTCCTTCAGGACTTAATCTCATTTTTCAAACAATAGTTATGTTTTTATACAAATATCGCTATAATCCGTTAGTTTTTTACACTTCTGAGTAGTCGTTATGTCTGAGTTATTCGCAATAGCTATCACCACCGGAATTTTATCGGGTATTTGGGGCTGGTTATCTATCACACTTGGTCTCATCACTTGGGCAGGTTTTTTAGGCTGTACCACTTATTTTGCTTCGCCTATTGATGGCTTAAAAGGATTAGCGATTTCAATTGCAACTAACCTCAGTGGCGTATTTTGGGCCATGGTTATCATTAAAACCTCGAGTATGGCGGGTGTTGAATATGTCAGTTATTTTGCCACCGGAATTGTCGCCACCTTTATGTGTATACAAGCCAAAAAGCATTGGCTTAGCTTTATTCCCGGCACATTTATCGGTTGTTGCGCCACCTTTGCCACTAACGGCAACTGGCAAGCCGTCATTCCAGCATTAATTGTTGGTGCAATTTTTGGCTATTTGATGAAAGCGACAGGGCTAAAGTTACATAAACAATTACATAACCGCGCTAATAATTAGACCACTTGAGAGTATTTAATGAATAATAACATCACTTTTTTTTGAACGCTTCGAACATGACATTTTAGCGGGTCACAAAACTATTACCTGCGGGATGAACAAGAATCACACTTTAAAGTAGGCCAAATTTTACAAGTCGCCACGTTTGAACAAAATCGCTGGTTTTGCCAAATTGAAGTGCTTAATGTTGAACCGATTACGCTAGATGAACTATCAGAAATTGAAGCTAAAGCAGAAAATATGACGCTCACAGAACTGAAGCAAGTGATCACTGAGATTTATCCTAATCAACAACAATACTATAAGATTAGTTTTCGCCTACTCCAAAGTTAAGCAATAAATAAATTTAATCCATCTCTGTAATGGGTTTGTAATAGTTAACAATATGCAAACCCATTTAAAGCATCGACAAAGTCAGCAACTCACACTTATTAGTTACTCAGCTATCAGATTTGGGTTTATTGAATTAACTGAATAATCAGTTGCTATCGCTTTTAGTCATGAAGCAATTAAGCAGGCATAGATTAATGCGAATCAGCTCATATTTTAAACATTCACTTTCATTTTAAACCTTTCAACGTTAAAA
>NZ_BALM01000040.1 GCF_000614975.1 Shewanella marina JCM 15074 | reverse complement strand
GTTAGCCGCTGTCGTTGCGCTATTTGCACTTGAAGATGAAATTCGTGCCATTAAGCAGGTGCAATTTTTAATCCCAGTGATTGAGAAGTTAAGAGCGGTGCGTCGCCCTGTTGAAATTGCAACCTTAGTATTAGCGGTTTCAGTATGTGCTTATACCGGTTTCTTAATTTCAGCGTTAATCCGCTTCCCAATTATCAATACTTCGGTATTACCTGCACTGTTTGTTGCATCAGGTCTTTCTGCGGGTGCTGCTGCAGCCAAAATGCTGGCAGTTGGTATGTTCAAAGAAGATTTACACAGCACAGACATGAAAGTACTTCATGGTGCTGAGTGGCCAATTATGATAGCTGAAGCATTGTTCATTTTCATGATCGCTGCAGCGCTATTTACCGGTAATGCGGGTATGCAATACGCATCACAAGCATTCTACAGCGGCACATGGTCAATCCTGTTCTGGGTTGGTGTTGTTGGTATTGGTTTTGTAACGCCGGTATTGCTTAACTTTGCAACAGGCAAGCGTTTCAGCCATTCAGCTCAAGCATTCTACCTTTCAGGTGCTTGTGCGGTGACTGGCATGATGTGCTTACGTTTATTCATCCTGTACGCAGGTCAGCAGTACGCTATCTAATAGCATACAACTTGACTCAAGTCGTATGCCCCACCGACTTGAGTCAACTGCAATAAAAATTCAGCCTCGTTAATTAAATTAACGAGGCTGAATTCCCACTCAAACTTATTGGTTTTCACATGAAAAAATTAGCTTTTATACTATGTCTATTACCGCTATTTAGCGCTTGTCTTTCGAGTGAAACAAAGCAATCAGAAGCTGCGCCAGTGGCATTACATCAGCATGATAAATGTCATTTATGCGGCATGGTTGTCACCAAATACCCAGGCCCTAAAGGGCAGGTGCATTTAAAGAATAAAGAGACCGTACTGAACTTCTGCTCTAATCGAGATATGTTCAATTTTGCGCTACAAAGCGACAATATTCGTCAAATTGGTCAGGTTTTTGTGCACGATATTGCCAGCACAGATTGGCAACAGCCAGATGATAAACATTTTATTGATGCGACAACAGCTTGGTACGTTTATGGCACCAGTAAGAAAGCGGTAATGGGACCTGCAGTGGCCTCATTTAGCAGCAAAACGGCAGCAGAGAAATTTGCCCAAGAATTTGGTGGTGCAGTACTCACTTACGAACAGATCACTTTAGCCCTACTTAATGGCGAATAAGTGATAACGGATAAGATGGATGTAATAATTCATTTTATCCGTATAAGTCACAGTCAATCACCTAATAATAACGACTTAGTGAGGTAAAGCTCACAGATAAACAATATTTAAAATATTAGATTTGCTTACTAAATCAGTGTTTTATATATTTAGCGCTACATTAATCATATTGCATAAAATATGATCGTAATTGATAAAGTGAGGAATTAAGGTGTTAAAAATTACCCCGTATTTAGACTTGGATACCAAAGCTAAACAGTTGGTGGATCACCTTAATAATACCAGCATTATTTTGACCTTCTCAGAGGCCAAAGTATTAGAATTATTACTCTCCAATCCAGATGCTATTTTCAGTAAAGAACAGTTATTAGAGATTGGTTGGCCTAACCGAGTCGTAGCACTGACGTCACTAACACAATGTGTCAGTACCCTGCGTAAAAAACTGGAACCTTATCCAGAAATTCAATTACAGACCATCGCTCGTCGTGGTTACCATATCCATGTTTCTGATACTGAGCAGATTAATCCATTAACGTTTAGCGAAACAAAGCCACATATTCCATTTTGGCGTAAGAAAATCACTTGGATCATTGCAATCTGTTCGTTAATCATCTTTAGTGCATTGGCAACCACATGGCATTATAGCGATTACCTGATTGCAAAAGAGCACGTAAACCGTTGGCAAGCTGACAAAAATATCGACCTAAACTTAGGCGGTGCTGAAGCTAATTTATGTGTATTTGGTGATAAAAAAGGCAGTCAATCATCGTCACCACAATGGCAGCAACACTTCCTATCAGACATAAAACAAACATCTGATATGGAACACTTTAGTGGCTATGCAGCCACTAATGGTACCAATTACTCTATCGCTATTTGTCCTGAAAAAAATGGCCAAAAAGAGTGTGATGGCAAAAGCTTAATTAATATTACCGCTATCGATAATAAACCCGCCCAATTCAATATGGCTGAGTTTATTAAACTCACCAAAACCATGGAAAAACGAGTTCGTTATAACCAAGTGTTTTTCCCTGATACAGGCGATGAAACAGGCGAAATTACCGAACATAATTATCAAGCAGATATCTATTATCCAGTAGAGAACGAACTGCTGGTACGCGCAGATATTAGCCTGTCGTTAATTTATGACTCAAATAATTCTGGCCAATTTCAAAGTGCCACCTGCGTGACTGACCAAGATTGTTTAACGACACCGATTAAATACACCATTCGCGGTGATTTTAAGCAGTATCGCCAAAAAATCGGTAAATACGATGTTGATGTATTCCAAGTCGCGATTAAGCAAAAAAGCTTAACTAAGCCAGAACAGGTGAGTGAGTCGGCAATGCGCTTTTATCGCGCGATTAGAAAACATGACATTCAAGATAATGTCGTTTATTTCTACCGTATCTATAACGACCAAAAAACAGCGGTTTGGATTTTACCTTTAATGGGAGAAACTATCGCTTGGAGTCATTACAGTTTAGTTAAACTCTAAATAGTTTAAGTTTTAAGGTAGCCAAATACTTTTATTTGGCTACCTCACATACCACTCAATAATTAACATTCAGCCCATCTAATCATTAATGATTAACGCTATACCTTCCCTTAAATTAACTAGAGTTTACACTCATCACAAACTTGCTGATTAATTAATCGATATCGTTATCTTTGTCTCGCTTTTTATAATTACATGATCTAGATCACAATTTAAAACACAAAATAGGCTCATGTTAATTACAGACAAATTAGCAGATAAACTGTAATTAAGGCTTTATTATGAACGTAAAAATTAATAGCAAAGGCGTAGAACTTAACGCAGAACAACGTGATTATTTTGCTAAAAAAATGGAAAAACTCGATAAGTATCAAGTCACTTTTCATAGCCAAGACGTATTCTTCAAAATGGAACCAGCTAAACAGTATCATGCTGAAATTTCAGTAAAAAGTTCTGTAGGTTCACTAGAGGCTTCTGCTGATAATGCCAATATCGGTGAGGCTTTTAATGAAGCTTATGATCGTTTAGAACGTCAACTACTTAAGAAAAAAGAAAAGCCACTAGCACATCGTAGTGATAATAGAGAATTAGAACATGAGTTGCTAAATCGTGAAGAAGAAGCACAAGCAACTGATGAAGCGATTGAAGAAGTTAAACAAACTCTTTAATCACATTTTCAACATCATTCCATTGCATGCTCTTTAATAAAGCCATCTTTTTAGATGGCTTTATTTGCTTTAACAATTAACAAAATAAAAACCATGAAGAAACATAAAATAAACATTTGATTTATTAATTGAATTATCGATAAAAACCATCTATTTTTTTTACACAAACAACAGTGAATCTTAATTAAGATAATTAAATTGAAAAAATAAGTCTTGGCTTTACTGGTCACTAGTTACACTATCAGAAAAGTGCCACTTAAAAGTAGCCGATAACTAGCTTAATCTATTTAAGTACCCAGCAAATTAAACCCATAGGTAGGAGCCATCAATGAGCGCAGTTTTGTCTCTAAATGATTTTTTAACTTCAGTGAATGAAAAAAACCCTCATCAACCTGAATTTATGCAAGCAGTAAAAGAAGTTCTCACCTCAATTTGGCCCTATGTAGAAAAGAATCCACAATATATTACCAGCGGCGTATTAGACCGCTTAGTTGAGCCAGAACGTATTATACAATTTCGCGTATCCTGGGTTGATGATAAAGGGCAAGTGCAAGTTAACCGCGCTTTCCGTATTCAACACAGTTCAGCCATCGGCCCTTATAAAGGTGGCATGCGTTTTCACCCTTCAGTAAACCAATCAGTTTTAAAATTCCTCGCTTTTGAACAAACCTTTAAAAATGCCTTAACGACTCTGCCTATGGGCGGCGGTAAAGGCGGCAGTGATTTTGATCCAAAAGGTAAAAGCGAATTAGAAATCATGCGTTTCTGCCAAGCCTTAATGCTTGAATTACACCGTCATGTTGGTGCCAATACAGACGTACCAGCAGGTGATATTGGTGTCGGTGGCCGCGAAGTTGGTACATGGTTGGCATGATGAAAAAGCTATCAAATAGCGCAGAATGTGTATTTACTGGCAAAGGCTTATCATTTGGTGGCAGCCTGATCCGTCCAGAAGCAACAGGTTATGGCTTACTTTACTTTGTTGAAGCCATGCTAAAGCGCCAAAACTCAAGTTTAGATGGCATGACAGTTACCGTATCAGGTTCAGGCAACGTAGCCCAATATGCCATTGAAAAAGCATTAGAGATGGGTGCTCGAGTGATTACAGCATCAGACTCAAGCGGCGTCGTTTATGACCCACAAGGTTTTACCACTGAAAAACTAGCGTTATTAATGCAAATTAAAAATGAGCAACGCGGCCGTGTTGAAGACTATGCAAAAGCATTAAGCCTAGAATATATTCCGGGTGGTACACCATGGCAGTTTGCTGCTGATGTCGCACTACCTTGCGCAACCCAAAATGAATTAACTCTTGAACACGCTAATATGCTGATCAACAACGGCGTACAAATTGTGGCTGAAGGCGCAAACATGCCATCAACAGCTGAGGCAATTGCAGCATTCCACGAATGTAAGGTGTTATTTGCGCCAGGAAAAGCGGCCAATGCTGGCGGCGTAGCAACGTCAGGCTTAGAGATGAGCCAAAACGCGATGCGCCTAAGTTGGAGTGAACAAGAAGTTGATGCTCGCTTACAAGCCATTATGCAAGATATTCACGCAACATGTGAAAAGTACGGTAACCAAGCCGGTCATGTAAACTACGAACTTGGCGCTAACGTCGCCGGTTTTGTAAAAGTTGCAGACGCGATGATGGCACAAGGTGTTTGCTAATCTAATAGCATAACGGCCTTAATATGTGATCAAAAGGGGATCGTCGCATCCCCTTTTTTGTTTTTTAGTGTCAGCCAGTGTATAAGACGAATAAAACACTTAACTCTGGCTGCAAGCATGAATAAACTCACGACATTATTGGTTTCATCCCTCCTCACCTTTAGCTGTATGGCAGACTATCAACCTAGCGATCTGTTTAAGATTAAAGGCTTATCTATTGGCCAAGCCCAAGATAATCAAGGGGTAACAGGCGTTACCGTATTACGTTTTGATCAAGGTGCAACTGCCGGTGTAGATGTACGCGGCGCCGCGCCCGGTACCCGCGAAACCGATCTACTCAAACCTGAAAATTTAGTTGATAAAGTGCATGCCATTGTACTTTCTGGTGGCAGTGCTTTTGGTCTAGACAGCATGTCTGGAGTGATGAACTACCTCGAACAACAAGATATAGGCTTTGATGTTGGTGTAGCGAAAGTACCGATTGTCACAGGCGCTGTATTATTCGATTTAACCATTGGTAGCCCCAAAGCAAGACCTGATGCCGCCATGGGTATGCTTGCAGCTAAAAACGCGTCACGACAGCAATTTATTGAAGGTTCTGTCGGTGCAGGTACAGGGGCCACTATTGGTAAAATAGCAGGCGCTGACCATGTCCTTAAAAGTGGTATTGGCAGTTATGCGATTGAACTTGATGATGGCGTCATCGTCGCTGCAATTGTAGCGGTTAATGCTTGGGGTGATGTGATCAAAGGCGATCATGTGTATGCGGGTATTCGTAATGCCAACAATAACGGTTTTATTTCAGGTAAAGACTTGTTATTACAAGGCAAAAAAGGCAATGGCTTTGCTGGCCGTAACACCACTATTGGTGCCATTGTCACTAACGCGACATTAACTAAATCACAAGCCCTTAAAATTGCCCAAATGGGACATGACGGTTTTGCCAGAGCCATCAGCCCAGTACATTCCATGTATGACGGCGATACCTATTTGCCGCAGGCACGGGTGAAGTGAACGCCCCAGACTTAAATACCCTTGGCGTAGCGGCCGCTGAAGCGGTACAACAAGCCATTTACCGCGCCGTAGACAGTGCCACCAGCCTAGGCGGCATTCCTGCAAGAAAAGATATTGTTGCTCAGGCTAATTAATTTTAAGCAACCGCAAAAACAACAAAGCCCTGTCGATGCAGGGCTTTGTACTAAGAGTAAGGCTAAAGTAGCTGTAATAATTCAGATAAATGGCTAATCTCTAACTGAGGTAACTGGCCTTCACCTTTAGCATGTTTATCAGGGTTATACCACACGGCTTGGCAGCCACATGACGTGCACCTTGTACATCGCTATTCCAGTTATCTCCTACATGTAAAAGCTCATTAGGCGCAATATCAAGTTGGCTAATCGCTAACTCAAACATATCACGATGCGGCTTCATTCTCAGACCTTGCCCTGCTTGATGAACAAACAAGAATGATTCGCTTAGGCCAATTTGTTGCCAATCAACATTACCGTTGGTTAAGCCTATCAAGGTGTATTTTTGTGCCAATTTAGCCAAAATATCGAGCACATCATCGGTCACTCTAAAATAACTGCGATAATGTAGAAACAGCGCTAACCCATCTTGGGCTGCGGTTTCAGCCACCATATCGCTATAACCTAATTGCAGTAAACCTTGTTTAAGCATGGCTAAACGCGCAGCACTTGGGTCATCACGCAGCTCTGGATGCTCTACCATCAATTGGTGCTTCACTTTACGCCAATCATCTGTTTGCCAGCGCTGTGACTCGCTATAGCTCAAATGCAAAAAATGTAATAATTTCTCTTCTGCATTAGCAATAATGGGGTGGTTGTTATAAAGGGTGTCGTCTAAATCAAAACTAATGACTTTTACTGGTTGTAGCCGTAAATAGCTATACATCAAGATTTATCCTTCTTCGCCCGCGGGTGGGCACCATCATATACATTAGCTAAATGTTGAAAATCCAAACTGGTATAAATTTGGGTCGTCGACAAATTAGCATGTCCTAGTAATTCTTGCACAGCCCTTAAATCTCCGCTCGATTCCAACATATGTGTGGCAAACGAGTGGCGTAATTTATGTGGGTGTACTCGCACATCAATCCCTTGTTGTTGTCCGTGCTTATTGATACGGACTTGAATACTACGATGGGATAATCGGTTACCTTTTAAGGTAGTAAAAATAGCATCGTCATTACAGTTTATCTGCTGGCGACACTTTAGCCAATCATCTAACGCGCTTAGTGCCATACGTCCTATTGGAACTAAACGTTGTTTATCTCCTTTTCCCGTCACTTTAACTTGATGATCATTTTTATCAATATCAGTTAAATTAAGCGCGGCTAACTCTGCCAAACGTAAACCACTTGAATAGAACAGTTCCATTATCGCTTTATCGCGTAATATTAAAGGCTCGTTACCTTCAAGTTCCATTAGATGCGATAACGCATCACTGTCGATATTTTTAGGCAGCGGTTTATTTTGTTTGGGGGCCCGCAAGGTTTTTGCAGGATTAGTACTGATCAGATTGCGCCTCAGTAAAAATTCACCGAATTGCTTTAATGCCGATAGTGATAATGACAATGATCGCGGACTTAATCCTTGCCGATGCAACTTGGCAATCACCGCCTGCAATCGATCGCGATCAACTGTAAGCCAGTCAGTCGCTTCTGGCAGTAACTTATTTATTCTGATCAACTCAGCTCGATAGTTACGTAATGTACAAGCTGACAACTGCTTTTCAACACTGAGATATTGACTAAACTGCTGTAAATAATCGTCAAATGTTGTTGTCATTAAACGGCCTTAATTAAAACGTTGGAAGTAGATAATCAATAACTTGCTTAAGTTGCTCAAGCAATAAGCTATCCATATCTGGATCAAAATGAGTAATGCTATGACTCGCAATCGCGAGAATAAATGGTCGTTCCGCTCGATTTTTTAACTTAATTAATGCAACGGAGCCCACTTCAGCAGCAAATAGACGCCGAGATTCAGCTTGGGTGACACGGCCAAAATAATAATGATTCTGTAACCGTTTACGACACAGCTCAGTTAACACTGAATCACCCTTATCTACAGCCACCAGCTCCACATGACTAAACTGATATTGTGCTTTTAAGCGGCTGGCAAGTAACTGCTTTAATGCATGCTCGCTACTGCACTGTAATAGATCTAATGCCAACTGATTATTAAATCTATAGATTTTTTCGTTAGTTGCTGCCACGCTCATTAAGCTGGTGATCTCCTCCTCCAGCTGCGCCACTTTTTGCACTAATAATTGTTGGCGGCGCTCAACCAGAGATACCACGCCTCGAGCAGGATCGGCCAACTTAAGTTGCTGAACCAGCATCGGATAACGCGCAAAAAAATCTGGGTTATCCTGCAAATACTCAACGATCAGCAACTCATCAAACGGCAAGTTGCGATCGAGTTGATCATCACTCATCATAAATAGATCTGCCCATCAAATACGTGTTCAGCAGGCCCTGTCATCCACAATGGTTTGCCCTCACCTTCCCAGTAAATCGACAAACTGCCACCGGGCAGATCCACAGTAACGCGTTGATCAAGCTTACCTTGAACTTGCCCCACCACCACGGCTGCACATGCACCACTGCCACAAGCTAAAGTCTCAGCGGCGCCGCGCTCGTATACACGCAATTTAATATGATCGCGTTCAAGCACCTGCATAAAGCCAACGTTAACCCCTTTCGGAAAACGCTCATGCTTGGTCAATTGCGCCCCATATTGCGCCACATCATAGTTGGCCACATCGTCCACGGTGATCACACAGTGAGGATTGCCCATCGACACTGCGCCACAAAGGAATGTCTGCATCGGCGTTTGTAAAAAATATAACTTCTCGAACTTTTTGGCGCGAAATGGGATCCTACTCGGTTCAAGTACAGGAATGCCCATATTGACGGTGATCTGACCATCATGTTCCAGTCTTAAGGTCATCTTGCCTGATGAGGTACTGACCCTAATTTTTTGTTTATTGGTTAAACCTTTATTACGCACAAACCGCGCAAAACAGCGGGCACCATTGCCACATTGTTCAACTTCACTGCCATCGGCATTAAAAATACGATAATGAAAATCTAAATCAGGATCATAAGGAGGCTCAACCAACAATAATTGATCAAACCCTACCCCAAAATTGCGATCCGATAAGCGGCGGATCTGCTCCGGCGACAGAAACACATTTTGTGTTACACCATCGACCACCATGAAATCGTTACCGAGTCCATGCATTTTAGTAAACTGGATCAAATAGGGCTTCCTTAACTTCTGTTCTGTCACGGCAATATAAAACTCTAGTTTACGGCAGGATCTGTTCCCCTTGCCATAGCTGCGTCACGTTTTCTCGTTGTCTCACCAAATAATCTTGTTCACCATCCACCATCACCTCTGCAGCTCGTGGACGAGAGTTATAGTTAGATGACATAGCAAAACCATAAGCGCCCGATGAGCGAACCGCGAGATAATCACCACTACTGACATTAAGCTCGCGATCTTTACCTAGAAAATCACCGGTTTCACATATAGGCCCCACCACATCAAGCAGACGACTTGGTGCTTCGGTGATGCTAAGCGGAATAATTTGCTGCCATGCACTGTAGAGTGATGGTCTGATTAAATCGTTCATTGCGCCGTCTACAATCACAAATTCTTTGTCGCTGTTTTTCTTTTCAAACAGCACTTGAGTGACAAAGATACCTGCGTTAGCGGCAATCGCGCGACCAGGTTCAAATACGAGGGTTAAATCTCGATCGGCTAGTTTTTCCAGTAATGCCGCAGCATAAACATTAGGATGTGGCGGCTGCTCGCCGTCATAAATCACGCCTAAACCACCGCCTACATCTAAGTGGTGCAGTTTGATACCTTGTATCGCTAAACGATCAATCAGACCGAGTAATCGATCCATCGCATCTAAAAAAGGCTGCATTTCAGTCAATTGCGAACCAATATGACAATCTACGCCTTTAATTTGCAATGAGCTACATTGCGCCGCTTTAAGGTAAATTTGTTCGGCTAACTCCATCTCAATACCAAACTTATTTTGCTTTAAGCCGGTTGAGATATAAGGGTGAGTTTTGGCATCAACATCAGGGTTAACACGCACTGAGATAGGTGCAACTTTGCCTAAGTCTTTGGCCACTTGTGCAAGCTGTTCAAGCTCTGCAACGGATTCAACATTAAAGCAGTAAATCCCTAAATTCAGTGCTTGTTGCATTTCAGCAACCGTTTTTCCGACACCTGAAAATACAATTTTAGCGGGATCGCCACCAGCCTCTACCACACGTGCTAATTCACCCCCTGATACGATATCAAAACCACTGCCTAAACGTGCCAGCACATTAAGTACCGCCAAGTTAGCATTAGCCTTAACGGCATAACAGATTAAATGAGGATGCTCTGCTACTGCAGAATTAAACGCATGCCAATGACGCTCAAGCGTCGCACGTGAATAAACATAAAGCGGGGTACCATATGTCGCGGCTAACGTACGGACTTGGCAGTCTTCAGCATACAGCTCGTTATCGCGGTAGAGAAAATAATCCAAAGTGCTATTCCTTTATACTCTGACTCTGATTTTGATGTTGTTGATTATCCTGCTTAACAGGTGTTTTATATAATGGTCCTTTTTGACCGCAACCAGCTAAACATAAGCTCACAATAAATAACATTAAAAACGATTTCATTTTTATCAACATCTGTGTATATCATGGGTGATGTACTTATAATCGCATTCATCAACACGAAAGCAAAGGATAGAAATGCATGGCTATGACAGATTCTGAATTTCACCAACTAGCCGATGAGATTTTTTCACAAATTGAAAACGCAGTAGAGTATGCAATTGACGAGCAAGATGCTGATGTCGATGTCGACGCGAGTGGCGGAGTATTACAAATTGAGTTTGCTGATGGCTCTAAAATTGTCATCAATAAACAAGAGCCACTACATCAAATTTGGCTAGCAACCCGCTTTGGTGGTTATCACTACAATTATGTTGATGGCCAATGGATTGATGACCGCAGTGGTGAGCAATTCAATCAGGTAGTACAAAATGCTATCACTAAACAAAGTGGTTTAATCATTAAGTTTTAAAATCATTCGCCAGTAGCATTCCCATGCTACTGGCTTTTTCAAAAATGCCCTTCTGCGTAAGCCACTTCTAAATCAAATGGCACTACCTGCAACGCTCCTTTCACACGCACTAAGCGGTAAAATTGCGGTAATAAAAAACGCTCTTGTTGTTGCTCTAGTCCTAAAAAAGCATGTTCTTTACTGACTTTAGCCACTAAAGCTTCGGCTTGTAGTTGCTCTTCTACAATATGAGTTAGCCCATTATCTTCATTCAAAATAAAGACATCTAGCGACCCTTTCTTTTGCTGTAAGAAATATTGCAAACAACCACGACTAGCATAATGACTAATCACCTCAGGCACGCTCGACAACGGGCATTCACCGATGGTGGGTCTCGGCAAATATTCGACATCACCTAAGCCCAATTGCAATCGACCTTTTTTAAGCTGATTAAGACGCTTATAAGTGATCCCCAATAAATTAAACTCAATCCCATAGCAAGCATCACCGAGTTGCAGCGGTAGCATCAAGGTTGCGGTATTATTGGTTTGCCGACATAGCTTCATGCTTTGGCTAATTAAATGCTCAACGGTTAATTTCAATTGCGAATTTAATTGCTGACTACAACTGAACACTTGAAATTCAAAATTAGCATCAGTTAAATGCATAAATCCTGGCGATAAGAAATCCAATGCCTGCAACAAAGCTTCCTCACCATCAAAATGCACGCTATGCCATTCACCCCATGAGTTTAAACAGAAAATATCAAGGCTGCCGACCATATTGAGCTGCTTACGACCAAGCGAGAGTACGTTAGCATTCATAAAATCCACCAGCATACTTTGACCGCGCCAAGCCGCTGTTGGATCGTGGCTTACATTAACGGCAATAGTCACTTGTTCAAAGTGCCAATGACGAGACAAATCACCGCGCGAAACGCGCTTCAATTGCTGCGGTAAACCTTGATTGATATGTTTGGCCAACTGAGTCAGTTCATTGGCACTAATATTACTGGTCGATAAACTATGCCAGCGTGTTTGCTCACTACTGATATTGTTTAAACAGGCCCAAAATACCAACTCTGCTACATGCTTACTTTGATAAATCGCTGTCTCACCAAATAATTTACTGCGCACAGGTGCTTGGCGATACAAGCTGTATTGTTGATCGTTAGAACCATAAATAACGGTGAGATCTGACTCCACAAGAGACTGACTCCACAAGGTATTCAAAGCAAAGATTTGCTGCTTATTCCCACTAAAATAGGTATGCAACTTGCGCATTAATAAGCCAAGTTCCTCCACGTTCAAGTCAATTTTAATGTGCCAAGTGGCGGCAAACTTTAATAGGGTTTGATAGCTGGCAAGCATTTGCTCTTTTAATTGACGATTAAACCATTGCAGTTGCCCGCAATGCCAATGTTGGCAATTATCTAGCGTTTGCAGCAAGTTATCAGTCCAATTCCATTGGCTTACTAACGCATTTAAGGTGTGATAACGCCAGTCTTTAGGTTGCGCTTTGTTAGAAAGTGCAATACCACATTTTAAATAAAAACAGCGCCGTACGATTTCAAGCCGATGCATATCATTTAATGAAATCAGGTAAGACTCAATGTAACGATACAAGAGTAAATAGGCATCATTGTTAGTGCTTAAATCACCTGCGCAGGTCATTTGCCAAATCTGGGTTGTGACTAACTCAGTATTTGGATAGTGATATGCGTAAGCTTCTAATAAGATAACTTTTAATAGCGCTTTGTGAGGTCTATCTAAACCTTTATACAACTGCCACAAAGATGCGCCAAAATATTCATCGGCAGCCAATTCTTGTACATTGCCAAGATAAAGCAAAGTGTCACTCGGCTTAGCATCTGGCCACCATGCGACGGGCTTGCCGCCTAAACAGATATGACTGCGATAAAACTCTTCTAGCAATAACCAATGCTGAGCACTACCACTGTGTTCAGGTCCCATATTGGTATATGAACTTTGACAACTTAACTTATGAGTAAATTGCTGCGGGTGCACTAAATAACAATTGATGTCTAAATCATACTGAATACACCAATCTTTAATGGCTTCACATTTACGCGCCAGAAAGTCCAACTCTGTTTGGGTTAAACTCGGATCATAAACAACCCAAACATCAACATCGCTATCGCTATTTTGGCCAAAGCTGGCGGTACTGCCCATGCAATATACGCCTTCAATCATCGCTAAAGGGTCATCTGCAGTCGGCATTAACGGTAATTGCAGCTGTTGCGCAGCCTGAAAATGTTCAGTCTTAAGACAAAAATGTTTTATGCCATAAGGAGTAATGGAATTGATGTAGCCGGGAAGTGCTTTATCATTAATATGAAAAAAAGCTGCAAGCAGTTGAAATACTTGTTGTTGTAATGGCGACAACAGTGCAATTGCCCGAGCTTCACGCACTCGATTCAATCGAGCTGCAAGAGCAATATTTTCCGCCTCAGTTTTCATCTATAGACCACCCTAACTAATAGAGCGACATATTACCATTTTTAAGCGCATGAGCAAATAAATGGGATATAGATCACGTTTTACTTAATTACCTTCTTACAATTGCTGAAATCTTGAGAGATTTGAGTAAAAACCATGTTGTTAACTTCAAAGATCTGCATGCTGTTTCTTACATATCGTTCAAGGTGGTGATAGCATGTTCGGCAATTATGATCCGGCTAGGAAATCGAGCATGTCTCAAAACATTATTCGTATTGCAACACGTAAAAGTCCACTTGCTATGTGGCAAGCAGAATTTGTTAAAGCTGAACTAGAGCGAATCCACCCAGGTATTCAAGTTGAGCTATTACCGATGAGCACCAAAGGTGACATTATTCTTGATACGCCATTAGCAAAAGTGGGCGGTAAAGGCTTATTCGTTAAAGAACTTGAAGTCGCTATGCTAGAAAACCAAGCGGATATCGCGGTTCATTCTATGAAAGACGTTCCAGTTGATTTTCCTGAGGGTTTAGGCCTAGAAGTGATTTGTGAGCGTGAAGATCCACGTGATGCATTTGTTTCAAACACCTACAAATCAATTGATGAATTACCACAAGGCGCAGTTGTGGGCACTTCAAGTCTACGTCGCCAATGCCAAATCCGTGCATTACGTCCAGACTTAATCATCAAAGATTTACGCGGTAACGTAGGTACTCGTCTAGGTAAACTAGATGCGGGTGAATACGATGCCATTATTCTTGCTGCTGCCGGTTTAATTCGTCTAAAACTATTTGAACGTATTGCCAGCTTTATTGAATCAGACGTATCACTACCTGCAAACGGCCAAGGCGCGGTAGGTATTGAATGCCGTACTGATGATGAACGTGTAAAAGCGTTACTTGCACCGCTAGAGCATGCAGAAACTCGTTTCCGCGTAACCGCAGAGCGTGCAATGAATACTCGCCTTGAAGGCGGCTGCCAAGTACCGATTGGTGCTTATGCAGAAATCACTGGCGATACGCTATTCCTACGTGGTTTAGTGGGTAATCCAGATGGTTCACAAATCATCACTGGTGAAGTCACTGGTCTATGTGTTGATGCACAGAAGCTGGGTATTGCACTCGCAGACGAACTGCTAAGCAAAGGCGCTAAATCAATTCTTGATGAAGTCTACAAGGCTTAATCATGAAAGTGCTACTGACACGCCCGCAAGGGCGTAATCAGGCAATGCAAACTGCACTTGAGCAGCATGGTGTACCTTATATGGTCACGCCGCTGCTCAGTGTAGTTGCAACTCAACAAGCGTTAAGTAAATCGGCACTTGCAGACGCTGATGTGATTATTTTTATCAGCACCAATGCAGTTAAATTTGCTCAGCAACAACTTAACCAACCATGGCCTCAGCAAGCGCGCTATTATGCTGTCGGTCAAGCCACTTTCGATGCCATGCAAGCCATCGGCTTACAAGGTGAACAAGCACCATTAGATTGCCAGCAAACAGAAGGCTTACTGACCTTAGCCAGTCTACACCAGCTCAATAATCAAAATATTGTCATTATCCGTGGTGTCGGCGGCCGAGAAGATTTAGCTACCCAACTCAAGCAGCGAGGTGCAACAGTCCAATACTGGCAAGTTTACCAACGCGTTTGCCCTCCTCTCTCAGATGCCACTCTGCCTTTTCAATGGCAAGATTTCGGTATTGATACTATCGTTATTACTAGTGGCGCAGTATTAGATAACCTATTGTCTTTAACTCCAAAAGAGTTATTTCCATGGTTACACTCATGCCTTATCATAGTACCTAGTAATCGGGTTGCCGCCAAAGCGACACAAATGGGTTTTGCACAAGTTATTGATGCAAAAGCCGCAAATTGTCAGGCTGTAATGGCTGCATTATTTAATTAATGTCGTTGGCTGTCTCCCTTAGATTTTGGTTATACCCAGAACAATTTTTATCTCATTGATATTTGTGTTATTGAATAAAAACATTCAAAGTTGGGTATTTGTACGACCTTTTTAAGGACTGTTTCCATGGATAATAATAAGCCGGAAAGCAATGAAGTAACGCCTGAGGCATCTTTAGTCGTCAGTGAGCAACCCCAAACTCACGTCAGTGATAGTGCCAAATCCGACACCAGCCCTCGTCCTGCAAAATCATCCGCAGTGCTCAAACTAGTCGTGGCGATCACCTTCATTATTTCAATTCTCGCCATTGTTGCTGCCGCCTATTTATACCAACAGCTCACTCACCAACATGCATTAACACAACAAGCCGATCTGGCATTAAAAGAAGCCGTTACCGCGCAATGGCAACAGCCTAATGATCGCATTAATGCCTTAGAGTTAGCCCAGCAACAAGATCGTGCTTTAGCCAGCCAACTGCAGCAAGTCAAAACAGAGCAAGTTCAACTTGACCAGCGGATCAGTAAGATCAGTCAACGCGATCCTAATCAATGGATGATCGCCGAAGCGGAATACTTAGTCAGAATGGCAGGCCAGAAATTATGGCTTGAGCATGATCCACAAACCGCAGAGCAATTACTTAAAACGGCAGATCAACGCATTAAATCAATGCAAGATCCGGCATTGCTACCTATCCGTAAAGCCTTAGCGCGTGACATTAATATGGTTTCAAGTTTAAAAGAGACTGATGTGAGTGGTGCGATCTTCGCAATTGATGAAATCATCGAGCAGCTGCCTAAATTGCCATTAAATCGTGCCGAAATGCAGGCTAATGCTGAACATCAACAATCACAACCGATGACAGATTCTGTCGGTGATTGGAAAAGTAATTTGGTGAAAACATGGCAATCTATTTTAGAAGACTTTGTCATTGTGCGTCATCGCAGCACTGATATCACACCTTTACTAGAACCCGATCAGCAATGGTATTTAGTGGAGAATATTCGCCACAAACTATTACAGGCGCAATTAGCACTATACCGTAATGATCAGCGTAACTATCAAGATGCGATCAACATGGCAAGCCAATGGATCCAGCAGTATTATGATTTAACCGCGGCTCCGGTAAAACAGACCTTGGCCCATTTACAAACCTTGAGCAAATTGAAATTTAATCAATTTAATGTGAAGCAATTTAGTGCAACGCCATTACTGAAACAATACAGTCAGTATGGTGAACTCAACAGTAATCAAGGTGGTGCACTATGATCCGCACCCTCATCTACTTAATTATTATCCTGCTTGGGCTCTGTGTTAGCCCATACTTGGTGGATAATACAGGTTATCTGTTTGTCGCTATTGGCGATTATGAACTCGAAACTAGCGTAATCTTTGCTATTTTCGCACTTATTGTGTTTTACGCATTACTGCAACTAGTTGAATGGATTTTTGTTGGGCTGATTAACCTATTAATTAATAGCCGTTATATTCCGCAGCGTTGGCGTCAAAAATCTGCACGTAAACATACCTTAACCGGTGCATTAGCGTTAGCCGAAGAAGACTGGCAAGCTGCTGAGAAAGCATGGTAAAAGGTGCTAATCAAGGTGAGCTACCAGCACTTAATTGGTTAGCCGCAGCACGCGCCGCCCAGCATCAACAACATTACCCGCAACGTAATGATTATTTAAAGCAAGCAGAGGCTGAACCTCGCGCTAAAAATGCTGTGAATACGTCACGTTGCCGTTACTTATACCAACAAGGTGAGTTTGAACAAGCGCGCCAAGCATTAGATACGCTAGTGCCTTGCAGTAAAAGTAATGACTCATTGCTATTACTCGCAACCGACTTATATCAAGCACAGCAAGATTGGGCAGCATTACGCGCACTATTACCGATTATTAATAAGCGCCAGCTAGTAGACGAAACTCGCTTCACTCAGCTGAGTTTAACCACTAATAGTGCTTTATTAACTGAAGCCGCTGATAAAGGTGAACAAGCATTAGATAACTGTTGGGGCTGGTTCTCACGCGCTGAACGCAACAATAATCATTATGTGGCCTTGTATGCGATGGGGTTAAACCGTTGCGGTCGTAGCATTGATGCTTGGAAACTGGTTTACAAGAAAATTAAATCAGCAGCGGATGATGATCTATTTGCCGCCATTCCACACCTCTTAAGTACCAGTGATACCGAGTACAGACAGCAGTTTTTTGGATTGGAAAGTAAGTATGTCACACAAGCCAATTACCATGTTTGTGCTGCGCAATTATATCTACAAAACCGAGACTTTAGCTTAGCTAAAAATCATTACTTACAAGCCAGCCAGCTTGATGAAAGTAATAAATCAACTTGGTTAGGATTAGCTGAATGTCAGCATCAACTCGGTGAGCATTACGGTGCTAGCCAAAGCTATAAACAAGCTGCGGTATTGTAATACTATAAATAGCATTCACTGAGATACAAAAATGCCCCAATTAAGGGGCATGATATTAACTATAAAAACAATGTGTTATATTTAATATCAATCACTTAAAGCAATTTAACATAGCCACATATATACCATATATGGCTATGTTTGGGTCACAATGTGGTCAGTGGATTTAACTCCATTGCCTCATTGAGATAATCAGGAGTTAAATGGGCATAACTCATGGTTTGCATAATATTTGCGTGCCCCAATATTTTTTGTAACGTTAAAATATTACCGCCATTCATCATAAAATGACTAGCAAACGTGTGTCGCAATGCATGTGCGGCTTGTCCTTTGGGCAAATGTATATCAAGTGTTTTCATTACTTGATAAAATTCGCGATAACAGGGCTTAAATAACAGTCCATTTTTACCCGTTTGGATTTCAGCTAACAGTTCAGGTCTAATGGGTACTGTTCTATTTTTACCATTTTTAGTATCAATAAAAATAACTTTTCCACTAACTAAATTAGACCCTTTCAGATTTGCAGCCTCCCCCCAACGAGCCCCTGTGGCCAAGCATAGTTTTGCAATTTTTAACGTATCAGAACTTAATGCACTCAGTAATAATTTAATTTCATCCTTACTCAAGAATCCCATCTCATAACTAGGTTCTTTCAACTTTTGAAAGTTTTTCAATGGATGTTCACAATTAAGCTTTTCAGCATTAATTAATGTAGTAAAGACACCACTTAACCGATTTTGAACACGATTAACTGTTGATGCTTTTATGCCCAGCGCCAACTTTTCAGCTCTATAATCAATAAACAAACTCTTTGTAACTTGATAAGCTTTAGGGTGCCCTAAGTCTTGATCTAACTTTTTAAATATCCTAAATCTCTCAATCCACTTTTCAGTTGTTGGCCATAAATTTGATACCACAAATCTCACCTAATTTGAAACAAATAAGTCAATCACTCTACAAAATTCCAATACAAATACATTGGTTTTAAGAACACCGATTTTTGAGAGGTTGTGCATGATTTTCAACCTTTAAGTAAGTTGTAAGTGTATTAAGAGTGCCCTTTACGGACACTCTTTTTTGTATATTACTAGTGAATTACTTCTTTGTGGGCTTGTGTCTTTGTATCTACATATGCAATCACATCTTTTATGACAGTCTTTTGGATTGCAGATATGAGTAGCTCCATTGATGAGTAATCCACTTTTTTACTGGCTGATGGCAATCGGATATTATCCTTTTGAATTTTCCTGTTACTAATACTATCCCCCCAAGAATACTTGTAACTTAGACTCTTTCTTACACAAGTAGATAAGTAAATCTGAGATAGTTTTGACCTGTAATCATTATTCTTTAAGGTTAGTGTTAGGTTGTGACTATCATTAGAAAAAAAATCATGTTCCTGATATGTAACAACAAAAGTCTTCCCACCAATAAATATACAATCGCCTTTGTCTAACAAGCTTTTATCGTGAGATATATAAGAGCTGATTGCATTATTGTCAGCACTTGCACATAAGTACGGTACTGTCCCACTGCTAGGGATTATGTCTCGGGATAAAATACTTTTTGTGTTTTTAATGTCAAAAACATCAGTTATATTAAAGTCTTCAAAGGTTAGAGAATCGTAGCCATCCAAAGCATCTCTCTCATCTTCTGTCAGTTCACAATCAGATAACCCTGTCACGTCTAAGTAAGCCTCTAGCTCCGCTATACGCTCTGCCTCTAGCTCCGCTATAAAATATTCCATAAAAGCAAAGTCTGGTTTTGCATCTTTAACAGGTAGTTGAATGGATGCGTTTATGAACATAGACTCAACATCTCTAACTAAAACAGACAGAAGTTTAGTCTTTAATTTATTTAGTAACACTGAAAAGTAAAGAACGGTGTTTTTTGTTGGTTTGAACTTAGGGCTTATCATTCTGATAAACTGACCAGCGTACCAAGGTTTATGGCGATAAAAAAAGTCCATTTGTAAAAGGCCTAAACTCCACACCCCAGGTGGATTAATATTTCGATTAGGAACGAATCCTGTTTCTTGGAGTATGCTTGATTCCCCGATGTTCTAGTTATGTAGTCATAATTAGAGCCAGAAACTAATTCATTTTTATTAAAACCTTGAGTTTTATATATTTCAAAAAACTCTCCAACTTTAAACTCTCCCCACTCAACGCTTTTTAACTTATTGTTAAGTGAGGTGATTACTTTCCCGATTCGTCAGAACTCCCTTTTTGTTTTAAGAGGTTGCTAACTTCCCACGCTAGATAGTCGCTCACTGTTTTTTTAAAGTCAGCAATGGTTGGTTTGGTATCAATAGGAATGCTTTGATTCCAATCTGCGCCATTTTGGGGATCTATCGTGTTTTCGTAATACTCACGTTCAGTAAACAGGTTCAATTTACTTTTTCCGAAACGAACAAGACTCACAAGCTCGTCATATCTAAATTGGGCTTGATCGGTATCTTTTAAGTTATTACTGGCTTTCTTTCGATTGGTGCGAGTGTATCCATCATTGGAAAAGTCGATAAACTTTACCATTTCATCTTTATGATGAGCTTCTCCAACCTTAAAAACATACACATACGTTTGAACGCTAGCCTTGCCAATAAAGAGATCGATTGGCATTTTTATACTGGCAATAAGTGTGTTTGTTTGAAGTATCTTTTGGTTTAAATCTTTTGCTTTTCCTGTACCGGCTGAACTTTGAATAATGATCGCTGCATAGCCTTTATTCATCATGCTTAATGCTTTGTGAACAAAATTCATTCCGTTGCCAGTAGCAGAATAGGGAGGGTTTAGTACAAAGGCATCGGCAGGAAAAAGTTCATCTGTTTTACCGAATCCATACTTACCATCAAAAGATAGAGAGTCGCCATTTAGAACGTTAGAGCTACCGTCACCCATCAAGATCATGTTTAACACAGCAAGCATATAAACACTTGAGAGCATTTCTAACCCTAAAAGCTGCTCTGCTTTAATCTGAGCCTCTTTTTGGGCTAACGCTTCTGGCGATGTTATCGTTTGTTTCGCATCTATTAGCATTTCATTCATGGCTGCTACAAGTAAACCAGCGGAACCAGTGGCAAAATCCCAAACGTAAGAGTCTTTGTTTACACGAGCTAACCGAGCAAGCAGCGTTGAAATATAAGACGGAGTGAGAACTACATCGTTTAGCTTATCTTGAGAAAAACCTAACCAGCCGTACATTTCATTGAAAAGTTTGCCTGTAAAGTCAGTTGTCAAACCGATTTTGTAGTAGATCCCTAAGTCGTCTACAATCTTTGTGAACACACGTTTTAACTGGCTTTCACCGTCTTTGACCTTATTGATATTTTCAGTCGTTAACGTGTTATTGAGCGTTCTTAGGATTAAATCTCGCTTTTCACGAGGGATATTCTTTTCTCCTAAGAATGATCTGATCTTGCGAAGTAAAATATCACCGTCTCGATTACCCTCTTCTTGGGATGAAAGTAACTCAGATTTTTCTAGTGGCCTGACCTTTCCTGCAACTCCTAATGTAGCCATTATGGAGGCTGCAACGAGGTAAACTCTATCGTTTTCGCCTAATCCTTTTTCATTCTGATAAATGTCGTTGTTAAGACGAGTTAAGCTAATATCAATCTCTTTTTCTCGTTGTTGCTTAAGCTTGTCTAGCTCATCTTGAGATAGGTTGAGAGATTTAACTTTCTGAATAAAGTTGTCGAAGTGTTTTGATGACAAGAAAGATAGGTCGTTATATTCACCGACTTTTTGACCAGCACCGAGGTTATGCTTAGATACGTAGTAAACACCTATTTCATGTTTAAGGTTGTCTGACTCATCTTTATAACCAGTGATACCAATAGCGATGATATCCGTATAGCTAGTATGGTGTAGAACAGCGTTAGCGTAATGAACAGCCCCGTTAACAGCAAAAGCATTGATATTTTTTAGGTTAGGCTCACCTTTTGTATTCCTATTATCAACGTTGCCGTTACTATCTAGCTTGACCAGTTTATGCTGTAAGCCTTTGTACTCAATCAGGACTGGATATTTATTGGTTAATGAGTCTTCCAGTAAAAGCTTAGCATCAGGTCTATTCCCGCCTTGCCCCCCACTTTTCGTGAAGTAATCATTCAGAGCCTTATCAATCTCTGAGTTAAGGCTTTCTTGTTCTAGTTTGTAATTCAGACTGTAGCTTTTTAGCCAGCCATTCGCTAGGTCTGCAATGTTTGGTTCTACGGATTTAGGCATAAGTTCAATTAAATAGGTATGTTATTAATGCCGTTGATTCTACTTGATGTTTAGATATTTTCTAGTGACTTGCGTAAAATTGTCACCATTCAACCAAGCCTGTTAGTTAGTGCGATGAATAAAATCGCACTAACTCTTCAAAACTCACTTTGCAATATCCGTGGTCATTCGTGATTTACTAAATTAGCAAGATCACTGACTTACAATTGTCCACAAATGCGTTGGAAATTTATATTCAAACATTAGTTATTAATAAAAGCCCACTTCATTCGAAGTGGGCTTTGTCATTTCTAACAGGAATGTAGTCAATTTGTGGACGACACGCATTTAATATAAATAAAAATCAATACCTTAAGCGCAGCAAAATGCCACAATTAAGGGGCATTTTTTATATACCATGATTATAAGCTAAACATTTTCACTTGATTGTTCGCCGCTTGTGCATCAACGATAGCCAATTGACCGCTCACTAATGTCATCGCTTGTGGGTTGACCACATCACTAATATCTAAGCTGTACTCAACCTGATTAGTGGCTAAATCCATCACTAATACTTGCTTAGCACTGTTGCTTAGTAGGTAAGCTTTATCACCATCAACCACCATAGCTGTTACCATAGGTAAAGCTTGAGTCGCGAGTTTAATCTTAGCTTCGCTATTTAATTGGTAATCTTCACCACTCACACGGACTAACACAAAGTTAGGCTGTTTTGCGTCTGGTAACGTCACCATTAAATATTCTTGCTTAATCGGATCCCATGCTGCACTCGCAATATAGTTATAACGTGCACGAGCAGTGGTAATACGGCTACGCTTTAACTCTTTTACGCCATCAGTACCTGCCATAAAGTTAGCATAGTAATCTGCAATTTTAGCCTGTGGATCGTAAGCCACTCGAGCAAAACTCTTATGATCTGCGGTCACAAATACCGAGTTATCACCATCAAACACAACGTCTGCAAGGTTTGAAATTTCAACTGAGAAAGCAGCATCAATACGAACTTGTGCTAATACGTTAGTTAATGACTGATCAATAAAGTAAACCCAGTTATCCGTCGTGACAGCAGCATACATTTTGCTATTTGGATTATAACTAATACCTGAAACTACACCCTCAATTGCTGCAGGTAACGTCACACTTGACGCTAAAGCAAGTTGATTTTTAGCCGCTAGCATAGTCGCTTGATTCACTTCTGTCTGACTAAAATCAGGCTTTTCAATTGAATAGCTACCACGAGCAGACAATTTAGATAGGGTCGGCCAGTTACCGGTAGACCAGATGATTTTATCTGGATCAAAGCTCATACGTACTGGATCACTTTGACCAATAAATGGGAATGGGCCAGTTTGCGTAAATGCTTGCACGATGTTGAAAGCAATCACGACTAAGAACACATTGATGGTGGTCTTATTTAACAAGCTCCACTTAGTATCCTTGTCTTGCTCAACGAGTTTGTCGCCTTGCATCACTAGCATTAAGGCTGCAAACAGCAATACTACTGCAAATACAACCATTACCCACACATAAGTATGAATGCCTAAAATGGCAGGACCAAAGCCTTGGCCGATATCACGTAAAATATGTGGTGAACTGTGACGATAGCCAGCCCAAAGGCCATAAATAGCAGTAAACAGTAACGCACCAATATACTTAGGCTTGAGGCCATAACGCATGATAAACACCGCCACTAATGCGGTTAATACCATTGCAGTACGTTCCTGCCAGCATAAAATACAAGGTGTATCACCCATACCAAAACCAAGTACGATACATGCAATACCCACGGGTAATGCAATCAATAACATGGCAGCAATAGACACAATTCGATTCATCATTAATGCGTTCATAGTGCCTCCTTATAAATTACCAGCGGGAACAAGCATTGACCAAGTGGCCATTACCCAAATAAATACACCAAGCCAATACAGCCACATAAACAGATATTAGCTAGCTTGACCTTTTCAGGTTTAAAACCAACCAAATAACAGGTAAAGAAGACAAGACAAAATAAAAGGAACTCCATGAGTTACCTCCAATAAGTATGAAATAAATGAGTCCACTTCTAATTAATCTACATGCGTTATATTAGAAATGAATTCATTACAAAGAAGATATCAAGAGCTGCAATATATAGCGTATTTTTTAGATATTGAAATTTTAAGTTTACAAACTGTGAATTGTAATTAACTTAATTAACAACATGTGAATTAAGACAAAATTAATAAAACTTCGAGATATTATTCACAACAAGAAAAATTATGTGATGAATTACCAGTAATTTAATTTAAAAGCTAGCAGACATCATAAGTTATGAATAAATGCGATATTGGAATAGATAAGATTTTTACATATGAAAAAACCACCTTGCGGTGGTTTTAAATAACTTACATTTAAAGTTTAACTAAACTATACCGAGTCCAAGCTATAGTTTCACCCATAAATGGTAATATCCATACTGCCGTATTTTTATCACTATAAACACGATAGAAATAAACAATATCATCAGTAATATCATGCTTACGGATTTCTCGATAGAAACGCATAGCAGAATCACTCACTTTATTTGGCTTAGTTAAACTTTTTTGCTTAATGGTGACTTGAAATACATCAACATCATAACCATCAATCTTCTGGTGATATTGTTTAAAATCACCTCGAATCGTATATTTCAATGGCGTAGTTAAACAATCTTGATCGGTTACACAGGTCGCACTTTGAAATTTACCGGAGTTACCATCTTCATATATAAGTGACAAACTTAAATCAGCGCGAACTAATAGTTCGTTAGCAACTGGGTAGTAAATATCCGCTTGATAGTGATGTTCAGTAATCTCACCATGAGCATTTTCTTCAATCGGGAAAAATACCTGATTATAGCGAATACGGTTTTCCATCACTTTGGTAAGTTGCATAAACTCAACCATATTAAGCTGTGCAGGCTTATTATCGATGGCGGCAATATTAATCATGCCTTGCCCTAAGCACTCATTTTGACCTTCAACTTCAGGACAAACAGCAACTGAATAATTAAAACCATCCGTTGCAGCAAAACCATTAAAGTGATGCATACCAAACACCTCATTAGTATCTGATATAAAATGCTTTTGCCACTGTGTGAGTGAGGAATCAATATTATCTTTATAAGTAAATACAGGTAAATTAGCTTCCACACCACCAAGATTTAAATCAATTTTCTCATCAGCTTGCCAATTATGAGCCTGCTTAATCAGCATATGATAATCGCTCCAGTACCACACTAGGCCAACTAGCATAAGTAATAATGCGATACCGGCACATTTAACAAATAATGGTGCCTGTTTCAGCGCTTGTCTTATCGAGTGAGAATCGCTAATGGCTAACATTTTTACATGTGACTTTTCAGACACGTGTATTTGATAACCACGCCTTGCAATCGTCTTTAGCTGAACCTCAGCATAAGGTTCAAGCTTTTTACGTAACGTGCTCACACATTGCGTTAGCGAAGTGGATGCAACAACACGCTCTGGCCAGCCGACTTCGAGTAGCTGATCTTTGGTAAAAATAGCATCAGGATTCGATAATAATAATGCTAAAACTTGTGCTTCTGAAAACGTTAAACTAACAGTTGTATCATTAAGGTGATCTACCAACTGTTTAGCATTGTTATCCAAGTCTAAATACGGGGTAACTTTTAACACCTTAATTCCTCATTATTTTTCGTTATAATAATTTTATAAATTTCAATATATGAAATATATATATAACGGGCAATTCTAATGGGGAAAATATTATCTATCTGTGAGCTTTACCTCACTTCATTACCTCGCTAACTTTAGATAGTTAACTTTATATAACAATTGTGATGAACATTAACATATCAAAATATATAAAATTATAGTTTCTTACACTTAAAAACAGACAAGGCTAATATACTTAATCCGATAATCCACACAATTAATAGTCCATAAAGCACTGATAACCCCAAACCACTTTGTGCAATTAATGATAATGTACCTTGCAGATCTTCAGCTCCCACAGCAACTAAATTAATGGCTCGATATATATCGGTTGGATTAAATGCGATCAATACGTTGATTAACTCTGGGGTCATAAAACTTAAATCAGCCACCAGCAATGCTAATAAAACTAAATCATAAATAAGTACAAATAAGAACCAAACAAATAATAATAAGCCTATTGCCCGCGCTTTTTCAGTACTGCGTAAACTCACTACATAACCGATTAATATAAAGGTCATGGCCAATAGAATACTGCTTAATATAAACTGGCTAAATACACATACCGTTATCCCAACAGGGTAATCTTTACCTAAGATCAGTAATAATAATGCCGTAATACCAAATCCCAATAATGAGGTGAAAGCCATCATGATTGAGTGACCCAATAACTTACCAGCAATGATCTGTTTACGGGTTAACGGATAAGACAGCAGTAACAATAAAGTGCCAGACTCCTCTTCCCCCACAAAACTATCGTAACTGATTAAAATCGCCGTTAATGGAATAATAAATACCGCAATAGTCGATAGGCTGGAGATCAATACTGGTAACTCGGGTAGAACCAAAGCGCCACTTACCGCACTACCAGCGAATGTCACCGACAGTGATAGCGCCATAAATATCAAGGTAATAAAACTGACCCAGCGGTTACGTAAGCCGTCTTTAATCTCTTTTGACGCAATAATCCACACCGGTGAATAAGGCATAGTTGCAAAAATACTAGCCATGTTGACCTTCCAATTGATTAATATAGTACTGGTAAATATCGTTTAAGCTCGGCTCTGCTAATGAGAAATCATAAATGCCTAAATGTTGGGTGATATGACGAATAACATCGGCTTTAATACCATAATCAACATGTAAACAGCCTTGAAAATAACAAGATTGAAAGCCATTTAAGTGCTGATGATGCTGTTCAAGTGCGGCTGATTTAATCTTGATTTTCAAATTACTGGCTTGCTTTAGCTCATTCAAACTGCCTTGAGCTAATACTTTTCCTTGCCCCACAATTAACGCAAAATCAACATTGCCTTCCACCAGCGACAATTCATGAGTACAAATAATCACGGCGCAGCCTTTCGCTTTAAGCTCATTAATTTTGCGATACATAAACTCAGAAGCCAGAGGATCAAGTCCTACCGTTGGCTCATCTAACAAAATTAACCGAGGTTCAGAGAGAATCGCTTGAGCGAAGCCTAGACGTTGTCGCATCCCTTTTGAGTAGGTCTTTACCAATCGATGTTGGGCATCGGCTAAGCCAAACTCGACTAAAATTTGCAGCACTTTTTCACGATTGACGCCCTTGAGTGCGGCAAAGTAACTCAGCACTTCATAACCGGATAGCTTTTCGTAAAAGCTGACATTTTCAGGTAGATAACCAATATCTAATTGCACATGTTGTTGTGAGGCATTAAGCGTATTACCGTAAACTTGAATCTCACCAAGGCTTGGTTGAATAAGCCCTAAAATCATCTTAATTAGGCTAGATTTACCCGCGCCATTATGGCCAAGTAACGCCATTGTCTGGCCAGCATGTAATTCAAAACTTACGCCTTTCAGTGCAACAAAATCTTGATATGACTTATGCACATCAGTGACTTTTACAACAACAGATCTGGTCACGTCTTAATACCCACATAACAACCGCAATAAATTACCTGCTAATATCGCCAATTTTTTATATTCAGCAAGTAAATAACTCTAATATAAGTAAGTAACCTGATACGAGTCACAGACTTACCGTGAAACAATCTACAGGTCTATAACGACAAAACTTAAGTGATGACATTCACACATAAAAATGAATTTGGTGATAAGGCTCTATTTATAAATCAAAAAAGTATTAAAAATCTAAGCTTATAGTTGGCGGTTGTAATAATGGAAAACTATCCACAATACCGCTCATTTGTGGCAGATAGAATTGTTTTTGTACCCATTTAAGCATCTGTACTATTGGGCTATTCATCAAAAATTTAGCCTCAGGATATAACCAAAACAGTTTATCTAGGCTGTCATTTGGACGGTAATGACTGTCGCCAATACCATCTCCGTTATAATCCCAACCTTGATAACTACTCCAATAATTCCCCTGTTGCTGGTGACTCCACTCTAATACCACATCACCGACATACTTAATTTGGGTTTGATTATTGCTAAAACCATTGCCATAAATTTGGTTAGTTTCGCCACCCATCGCCATATAAATGCCGACATCACTTTGATCAAATAAATTGCCGCTAATAATATTGTCTGTCGCGGCGTAGATAAACAGCCCTTTGCCCACAGTGCCGATTTCCATATCACCATTGGCATTATGCACCGACTTAATTTGATTAGAGATAATGCGGCAATTTTTGGTCATATTCAGTAGTACCCCAAAATCAAGTGCATCCCAACTACGATTATGGTGCAAATAGATATCATCACTACTCATCAACGCAAAACCACCATCCACCTGATAGCTGGTATTATGGAAGGCTTCATCGTGCTTGCTGTACATATAATGAATACCGTACTGCTGATTAGAAAATGTATTATTAGTGACCAGACTATATTGGCTCGAGTCAATATAAACACCATCACGTACATCAGTCACTGTATTGCCGACAATTATCGAGTGCTTAACATGTTTTAAATAGATGCCATCACCACGATCCAATTTATGCATTTGGGCATTACCGCGGATCTGATTCTGGCTAATATTAATATGCTGAACCTCATCAGCTCTAATACCAAAACTGTTACCCGATAAGTGGCTATTCACTATCTTAATATGTTCGAGATTTTCATAGATAAGGATGCCCGAATCACGTTCATAATGATCCTGCCCCCAATTTTGAATAGTCACACCATTAATCGTGACGTGAGAGGCAAACACCTCAATTGCGCTACCTTTGCCTTGACCATCAATGATGGCGCCAGGCTCACCAACCAGCTCAATACTTTGTTTTATCTGCAACGGCCCAGTGTATAAGCCTTTTTGTAAGATGAGCTTATCACCGGCTTGGGCGTGGTTAAGTGAATGAATAAGCTGCGCTTGGTCACCAATATTCATATCAGCAGCATATACTTTAGCTGCAAACATAATAATTAATACCACCCCAAAGCGTAACATTCATTCACCTCCAATAATTAATTAATGACCTTCTAGTAATGGCAGAGTAACTTGCTCATAAGTCAGTACAGCGCCGCCAAATTCTTGGGCAAACTGTTCTGCTGCAGCTTTGCTACTAAATGAGGCCACAGCAGGTCCCATTACCGCTTTTTTACTGGTGCCATAAACGTACCAAGCCGTCGTTGCATCAATAAAGTGTTTATCATCCGGCATTTGCCAATCTGTTACTGCGATATCGTGAACAAAAACAGCATCGATTTGACGAATATTGTCGCTTTGTAGCGCAAAATTGAACATATCTCGATTAGAGCAGAAGTTCAGTACGGTCTCTTTATTCTTTAAATGCACCTGCCCTTTAGGGCCAGGATATTTGGTCACCACCATACCGCAGAGATGACATTTATCATGCTGATGTAATGCCACTGGCGCAGCTTCTGATTGCTTTGTTTCACTCGAAAGACAAGCGCTAAATAGCGGTAACAAACATAAAATAAATGCTAACTTTTTCATGTGAACTCCAACGTAAATTTAAGCCCCATTAGCAATCGCTAACGGGGCTTAATATATTGCACAATCATTAACTCAAGCTGTATGGGGGCACAATACTTGAGTTTATTGATTCACCGTTAGTATTAGATCGCGTATTGCTGACCTGCGTACAGGATGAATAAACGTAAGCACATCATGCCCGTCACCGCACAAGCACCTGAAAGGTAGAATGCTTGAGCTGAATGGCTGAAACGCTTGCCTGTTGCAAAGTTAATTAAGATAGGAGCAACAAAACCGATACCCACTACACCTAACCAGAACACAGAAGACCAAGTACCACTGTAGAATGCTTGTGATGCATATTGCATACCCGCATTACCGGTAAATAGCGCTGCAGCGATCATGAAAATGAACAATGCTTCAGCGATCATAATTGGCCACTCAGCACCATGAAGTACTTTCATGTCTGTGCTGTGTAAGTCTTCTTTGAACATACCAACTGCCAGCATTTTGGCAGCAGCAGCACCCGCAGAAAGACCTGACGCAACAAACAACGCAGGTAATACCGAAGTATTGATAATTGGAAAGCGGATTAACGCTGAAATTAAGAAACCGGTATAAGCACATACTGAAACCGCTAATACTAAGGTTGCAATTTCAACAGGGCGACGCACTGCTTTTAGCTTCTCAATTACGGGTAATAAGAAGTTTAATGGCTTGATTGCACGGATTTCATCTTCTAGTACCAATAAACCAACAATCGCAGCTAAT
>NZ_BALM01000041.1 GCF_000614975.1 Shewanella marina JCM 15074 | reverse complement strand
ACTGCTCCATCCCGCGTCCGATATATAGTTATAGTATTTTAATTCTACTATTAAGAATTGGTACACCCGAATGGACTCGAACCATCGACCTCTACCATGTCAAGGTAGCGCTCTAACCAGCTGAGCTACGGGTGTATTGCTCGTTAACAATCATTGTTGCTTCGGAACGGACGCTATATTAAGTGCCTTTAAGGGCATGTTGCAAGTAAAAATTTAAATTTTATGTTCAACTGGTGATTTGACGTGCAACATGCCAAAAGATTAACCAAATTTATTGATTAAACATGGGGATGCTCAGCAATCGCTTCAATTTTAACCCCTTTCTTTTGGATATAAATCAAGCGTAAAGCAAATAAAATTGCTGCTACAGTTAATCCTGCGATTAAACCTATCCAAAAACCGTGAGCGCCCATTGCTGGTACAATTAAATCTGTCATAGCTAAAATATAGCCAAGGGTCATACCGACAAACCAGTAGGCGAATAATGTAATATAAAATGCACTGCGAGTATCTTTATAGCCACGTAGAGCACCAGCTGCCACAACTTGAATTGAGTCTGATAATTGGTATAAACCTGCAAGTAACATTAGACTTGCGGCTAAACTCACTACGACTGGGTTTTCATTATATAGTTCTGCAATTTGGTAACGGAATAATACGGTTAGGATTGCAGTACACATAGCCATTAAGAATGATAGAGCTAATCCCACTTTAGTTACTAGTTTAGCCACATCCATTTGATCACGGCCAATGTAGTAGCCAACTCGAATAGAAACGGCAATACCAACGGATAGTGGTAGCATAAATACAATAGAAGAGAAGTTAAGTGCTATTTGATGACCTGCAACAACTGTTGCACCGAGTGGCGCAAGGATCAGTGCAATAATCGCAAATAGGCTCACCTCAAAGAATAATGCCATTGCAATAGGGAAGCCTAACTTCAACATTTTAAACATGGTTTTAGGGTGAGGCTTATGAAAAGCCTTAAACATCGCCATTTCTTTAAATTTATGATGGAATTGCATGTATATTGCCATTGCAATAAACATTGCCCAAAATACTAAAGCAGTTGCAATGCCACAACCGGCACCACCCATTGCTGGCACACCGAAGTGTCCGTATATAAAGATATAGTTTGCTGGGATGTTTACCGCTAAACCGACAAAACCGATGATCATGGTTGGCATGGTATATGAAATACCTTCACTACAATTACGTAGTACTTGGTAAAGTACAAAACCAGGTGCTCCCCACAAAATTCCGTGAATATAACCAATCGTTAATTCTTTTAAATGTGGCTCAAGTCCCATCATATCTAAAATATAAGGGCTGACGGCTAAAAATAGCATGACACCTACAGCACCAATTATGGCAATATAAGCCGCTTGGATAACGAGTGGTTGGATTGCTTTGGTATTATTTGCACCATGATGATGTGCAAATAATGGGGTAAAGGCCATCAATAGACCTTGAACGAATAAAATTGCAGGTAACCATAGGCTAGTCCCTATTGCGACTGCAGCCATATCAACAGCACTAACTCGACCAGCCATTACGGTATCGATAAAGCCCATCATTGTTTGGGTGACCTGAGCAATAAGCACAGGTAGAGCTAATTGGATTAGCCTTTTGGCTTGAAAGCCTGAGTGATTCATGGAAAACCTTCAATTATACGAGTGATAAAATGTTTACAGGTATTGTTCAAACCACTTGTAAAGTGGTCGATATTCAGAAAAAAGAGGGCGTTACTACCCTAGCAATCCATATGCCAGCATCATTACGCGAAGGATTAGTCACGGGTGCCAGTGTGGCTAACAATGGTGTTTGCCTGACTGTGACACAGATTGACGATGATAGGGTGTTTTTTGATGTAATGGAAGAGACTTTAGCCGTTACTAACTTAAGTAATTTGGCAGTTTGTGATCAAGTTAATATCGAACGTTCATTAAAGTTTGGTACTGAGATTGGCGGACATATTTTATCTGGCCATATTCAGACGATGGCGACAGTGATTGAGATCAGCTCAAATGACCAACATCACAACCTGAAATTACAAGTTGAACCGCAATGGATGGATTATATTTTCTATAAAGGTTTTATTGGGGTGAATGGTTGCAGTTTGACCGTGGGGCAGTTATCAGACACTGGTTTTATGTTACATCTGATCCCAGAAACGTTACGCATGACTAATCTAGCTGATTATAAAGTGGGGCAGCAGTTCAATATTGAGATTGATAGTCAAACTCAAGTTATTGTTGATACTGTAACGCGTTTAATGGCGAGTAAAGTGAATCAATCTTAGTAGATTTGTTCGTCGTCAGAATCTACGTGTAATTCAATTTTTTTGTGCAGGTCATCCACATGCACTCGCATATGGATGGCATTGCAGCAAATACGGCAATCGTCATAATATTCTTGATCGCCACCACTTGCATCAATATCAATATATTGGTGATGACCGCAATGGGGGCAACTAATCGTATAAAGGCCATCTTTCATGATGAGGCTCCTTGATATCCTGTTGCGCTTCTGCCGCCGTCTACTGCAATAATTTGTCCTGTAATATAACTAGCCGTAGTTAAAAAACTGACTAACTGAGCAATATCTTCGGCTGTTCCGCAACGTTGTAACGGAATTTGATCAATTATTTGCTGTGTTGAAGCTGCAGTAGCTTCATTTGGCCATAATATGGCGCCAGGTGAAATACCATTAACTCTTACAAGTGGTGCCATATCTTGTGCCATTGAAAGGGTTGCCGTCGCAAGGCCTGCCTTAGATATAGAGTATAGTCCATGATCCTTAAGCGGACGTAATGCGTGAATATCGATTAGATTAATGACGCTCCCCATATTCTGAGCTAAGTTATTGAATAGTCCTTGAGTTAGTAGATAAGGTGAGATGAGATTTGTTTGCAGAATTTGCATCATTTGTTGGTGAGTGACATTGCCAAAAGGCGTAGCATAAAAACAAGCTGCATTATTAACGAGAACGGCTAGCGTATCTATGGCATTAACTTGTTTAATTAGCGACATTACTTCGGCTTCGTTAGTAAGGTCAGCTTGAATTGATATAGCAGAGTTTTCCCTAGTTGAATTTAATTCATTACAAAAAGTATCCGCTGCTTGTTTAGATTGACTGTAATGGATAATAATATTGTATCCATCCCTATGTAACTGCTCGGAGATGGCTTTTCCTATGCGCTTTGAGGCACCAGTTATAAGAGCCCATTTGTTTGCTGGCATCAACTTTCCTATCAAATAATTTCAATTACTTATAATGTCATTACATTATAAGTACACTTAAATATGAATTTAGCAATTTTTGAGATCAATAGCTTATCGTTTATTTATTAATATTGATAAATTTTGAATTGAAGGCTTGCAAGCTTACCTTTGTATCCCTAAACTAGTCGCCTCGTTATTGGCACACCAAGACTCTTGTACTGTTTTGCGTCGATAACAGACTCTTTTATTTTATTACCAAGTGGCCCTACGTGTGGGTCACCACTGGATAAGGAATCTTCATGCCTGTAATTACACTTCCTGATGGCAGCAAACGCGAGTTTGACCATGCCGTTTCTACCCTAGATGTTGCTGCTGATATTGGCCCCGGTTTAGCGAAAGCATGTATTGCTGGTCGCGTTAACGGTGAGCTAAAAGACGCTTGTGATTTAATTGAATCAGATGCTGAATTATCAATCATCACAGCTAAAGATGAAGAAGGTGTTGAAATCCTTCGCCACTCTTGTGCACATTTACTTGGTCATGCGATCAAGCAATTATGGCCTCAAACCAAGATGGCAATCGGTCCAGTAATCGATAACGGTTTCTATTATGATATCGATCTTGATCATAAATTGACTCAAGAAGATATTGATGCGCTTGAAAAGCGCATGCTTGAATTAGCTAAAACTAACTACGATGTAGTTAAGAAAGTGGTTAGCTGGCAAGAAGCTCGTGACGCATTTGCTGCTCGTGGTGAAGAGTATAAGATTGCTATTCTTGATGAAAACATTAGCCAAGATTCAACTCCTGCGCTATATCATCACCAAGAATATACAGATATGTGTCGTGGTCCTCATGTTCCTAATATGCGTTTCTGCCAAAACTTCAAGTTGATGAATGTTGCTGGTGCATACTGGCGCGGTAATTCAGACAACAAGATGTTGCAACGTATTTATGGTACTGCTTGGGCTGATAAAAAAGCACTTAAGACTCATTTAGCGCGTCTTGAAGAAGCTGCTAAGCGCGACCATCGTAAAATTGGTAAGCAGTTAGATCTGTACCATATGCAAGAAGAAGCACCAGGAATGGTATTCTGGCATAATGACGGTTGGAGCATTTTCTTAGAACTTGAGAAGTTTATTCGCCAAAAATTAGGCCAATATACTTATCAAGAAGTAAAAGGCCCATTAATGATGGACCGAGTACTTTGGGAACGTTCTGGTCACTGGGATAAATATTCTGAAGCAATGTTTACAACTAACAGTGAAAACCGTGAGTATGCAATTAAGCCGATGAACTGCCCAGGTCATGTGCAGATTTTCAACCAAGGTTTAAAATCTTACCGCGACTTACCATTACGTATGGCTGAGTTTGGTTGTTGCCATCGTAATGAGCCATCAGGTTCTTTACATGGTCTAATGCGTGTACGTGGCTTTACTCAAGATGACGCACATATTTTCTGTACTGAAGAACAGGTACAGCAAGAAGTGAGTTCATGTATCCAAATGGTATATGATACATATGCTTCATTTGGCTTTGAAAATATTGTTGTTAAATTATCAACGCGTCCTGAAAAACGTATTGGTGATGATGCTATGTGGGATCGTGCAGAAGAAGCACTAAAGCAAGCATTAACTAATAATGGTATTGAATTTGAAATATTACCTGGTGAAGGTGCATTCTACGGTCCTAAGATCGAATTTACCCTTCATGACTGTTTAGATCGTGCATGGCAGTGTGGTACTGTTCAGCTCGACTATGCATTACCAGGTCGTTTAGGAGCGACATACGTTGCTGAAGATAATAGCCGTCAAACACCGGTTATGATCCACCGCGCGATTTTGGGCTCATTAGAACGTTTCATGGGTATTCTTATTGAAGAATATGCAGGCAAGTTCCCAACTTGGTTGGCTCCGATGCAAGCTGTTGTCATGAATATTACTGACAAACAGTCTGAATATGTTGAAGAAGTAGTCAAACTCTTCAAAGAACATCAAATTCGTGCATCTAAAGACTTGAGAAATGAGAAAATAGGCTTTAAAATACGTGAACACACTCTAAGACTGTGCCTTATCTTCTGGTCGTTGGTGATCAAGAAATGGAGAATAAGGAAGTTGCGGTGCGTACCCGTGATGGTGTTGATTTAGGCAAGATGAAGTTGGAAGATTTCATGGCCATGATCAAGCAACAGATTTCGCTCCGTAGTCTCAATTTGTTGGAGGATTAAGCTATAAAGTTTAAAAAAGCAGGGCGTCAACCGGCCCCAAACAGAATCAATGACGAAATTACAGGCGTAACTGAAGTTCGTTTAAACGGCGTTGATGGGGAAGCAATTGGTATTGTTTCAGTCCGAGAAGCTCAAAACGTAGCTGATGAAGCAGGTCTTGATCTAGTTGAAATCAGCCCGAATGCTGAGCCTCCTGTTTGTCGCATAATGGACTACGGTAAGTTCCTTTTTGATAAAGCTAAGGCTCAAAAGGAACAAAAGAAGAAGCAAAAACAGATTCAGGTTAAGGAAATAAAATTCCGTCCTGGAACTGACGAAAACGACTATCAGGTAAAACTACGCAACCTGATTCGTTTTCTAGATGACGGTGACAAAGCGAAAGTTACGCTGCGTTTTCGTGGTCGCGAAATGGCACACCAAAGCCTTGGTATGGATCTTTTGAACCGTATTAAAGGTGACTTGGAAGAATTTGCTGTTGTTGAATCTTTCCCGAAAATGGAAGGCCGACAAGCAGTAATGGTGCTCGCGCCGAAAAAGAAATAGTAGGGCAACCCACTAAAAAAGTAGCAAAGGCCTTTTAGGAGGGCTTTGCTCGCCTTACGTTTTATTAATGTCCCAATGCGGAGTTTTAGCAAATGCCTAAAATGAAAACAGACAAGGGTGTAGCGAAGCGTTTTAAGAAAACCGCGAATGGTTTTAAGCGCAAGCAAGCTCATTTACGTCACATTTTGACCAAGAAGAGCACTAAGCGTAAGCGTCACTTACGTGCTAAATGTCTTGTAGCTAAGTCTGATATGCCTGCAATTGCACGTCAGCTACCATACGCATAATTTGAGGAGAAACAAAAATGCCAAGAGTTAAGCGTGGTGTTACAGCTCGTGCTCGTCACAAGAAAGTTTTAAAATTAGCTAAAGGTTATTACGGTGCTCGTTCACGTACTTACCGTGTTGCAGTTCAGGCTGTAACTAAAGCTGGTCAATATGCTTACCGTGACCGTCGTCAGAAGAAACGTCAATTCCGTCAACTTTGGATTGCACGTATCAATGCGGCATCTCGTCAGAATGGCCTATCTTACAGCCGTTTCATTAACGGTCTGAAAAAGGCTTCAATCGAAATCGATCGTAAGATTTTGGCTGACATCGCTGTTTTCGACAAAGTTGTATTCGCAACTTTAGTAGAAAAAGCAAAAGAAGCTTTAAACTAATTTATTAGTTTTAGTGACTTTTAAGAGGGGACCCTAGGGTCCCTTTTTTTGTGGCTGTTATCCGTCCCAATAAGGTTAACAATCTTGATCAACAAGCTGATAGCGAATATTGGCATTATCTTGATTAGGATAATAAACCTCAATAAAACATTGATTTGATGGCGATGGGGTTGAGTCTGCAAAATAGATTAGAAAGTAAGGTAAGCCATTTGCTGAGCCCCCATAATGTTTACTAATCAATAATTCATTATTGAGCCCCGATAGTTCTCTTGCAGAAATAACATATTTGATTAACCCAAAATAACCGATGACATCCTTGATTCCATCTGAATCGGTATCAATATTAAAGGTTGTCGCATTAATTTTATCCTGATCTTGTAATTTTGCCTTAATTTGCACTAATTGGTTGGCCATATGCAAACTGCTTTTAGCGGATAAAAGCATTGCGATTTTTGCTTCTTTTTGAAGATTGATAAACTTAGGGGCTGCAATCACTGCTAATGTACCGATAATGATAATTACAACGACAAGCTCTATAAGGGTAAAGCCAATATTGTTTGACCAAGGTCGGGGAGTTTGATTGTTGTGCACAGCTCTTCCTTGAACATTACTTAAAATAAGAGTCACAGATAAGTAATAACAGAGAGGGCAATAGAGCACAATAATGATGCTGATTTATCAGTATTTTTAATGAGTTAATTATTTGAAGATAGGTTTTAATCTATTTTGATAAGATATAAAAAAACAGCTAGAAGCTAGCTGTTTTTCATGATTATGATGGTAAGACTAAATTGTTATTTGTCAGATAAACTATCTAAATAGCGCTCTGCATCTAGGGCTGCCATACAGCCAGTACCTGCAGAGGTAATTGCTTGACGGTATATTTGATCCATTACGTCACCAGCTGCAAATACACCTTCAATACTGGTCTGAGTCGCGTTACCTTGTAAGCCACTTTGAACTTTAAGGTAGCCGTTGTTCATTTCTAACTGACCTTCAAACATCGCGGTATTTGGGCTGTGGCCAATCGCGATAAATACGCCTGCGACCTCTAAATCACTGATGCTACCATCTTTGGTACTTTTAAGTTTAGCGCCAGTTACACCCATTTGGTCACCAACAACTTCATCAAGCGTTGAGTCTAGATGAAGAATAATGTTGCCATTTTCAGCCTTGTCCATTAAGCGGTTAATTAGAATTTTCTCGCTGCGAAATGAGTCTCGGCGATGGATAACATGGACTTCTGCAGCAATATTACTGAGATAAAGCGCTTCTTCAACAGCAGTATTACCGCCACCAACAACAGCCACTTTTTGGTTACGATAAAAGAAGCCATCACAAGTTGCACATGCTGAAACACCGCGGCCTTTAAATGCTTCTTCAGAAGGTAGACCTAAATATTTAGCTGATGCACCGGTTGTGATGATTAATGCATCACAAGTATATTCTGCATTGTCACCTTTTAAGCGAAATGGGCGCTCAGTTAATGTAACTTCATTGATGTGATCAAAAATAATTTCAGTATCAAACTTTTCAGCATGCTTCTGCATACGTTCCATTAATGCTGGACCCGTTAAGTCTTCTGCATCTCCAGGCCAGTTTTCTACTTCTGTTGTGGTGGTTAACTGTCCACCTTGTTGCATACCAGTAATTAATACTGGTTTTAGGTTTGCACGGGCTGCATAGACTGCTGCGGTGTATCCTGCTGGACCAGAACCTAAAATTAATAACTCACTGTGTTTAACTTGGCTCATATAAACTCCGTGCCATAAAATATTCGTTCGATTTTAGAGAAATTCAATAAATTGGTAAACAATTGAACGGTTAATATTGTCGATAAGGTTAATCGAAAAGAGGGAAGCTAATGCTTCCCTCTAGAAAATATTGATAATGAACAAATTAGCTTAATAAAGATGTGGGTTCAAAAAACTCAAAATCAAGGGCTTCAGCGACTTCTTTACAGGTAATTTTGCCATGTATCACGTTTAGACCGTTAAGAAGGTGTTTATCTTGCATAAGCGCCTTTCTGTAACCTTGGTCAGCAATCTTAATGATGTAAGGTAAAGTGACATTGTTAAGCGCAAAAGTTGATGTACGAGCAACTGCGCCAGGCATATTGGCAACACAGTAATGCACAACATCATCGACAATATAGGTTGGATCTTGATGGGTAGTCGCCTTAGAGGTCTCAACACAGCCACCTTGATCGATAGCGACATCTACAATAGCGCTACCTGGTTTCATTTTCGAGATGTGTTCATGGGTGACAAGTTTAGGCGCAGCTGCGCCAGGGATTAATACGCCGCCAATCACTAGGTCAGCGTCAATTACGTGTCTATCAATTGCATCCGCGGTTGAATAAATTGCTTTCACACGCGAACCAAATTGCATATTGATACGACGCAATGCATCAATACTTCTGTCTAAGACAATGACATCAGCACCTAAGCCTACAGCCATTTGTGCGGCATTAGTGCCTACCATACCACCCCCAATAATGGTGACTTTAGCAGGCTCCACGCCAGGTACACCACCGAGCAACATACCACTGCCACCGCGGGATTTTTCTAATGCCATTGCTCCTGCTTGAATTGACATGCGGCCTGCTACTTCTGACATAGGTGCCAGCAAGGGAAGGCCGCCGCGATCATCCGTTACTGTTTCATAAGCAATACAAACTGCGCCGCTTTTGACAAGGTCGATGGTTTGAGCTGGATCGGGGGCTAAATGAAGATAAGTAAATAGAATTTGGTCTTCGCGTAACATTGCACGTTCTATTGCTTGCGGTTCTTTTACTTTAACAATCATTTCAGACTGTTCAAAAATTTCACATGCTGTAGCTAAAATTGTTGCGCCAGCGTTAATGTAATCTTGATCGCTAAAACCGATACCCATTCCTGCTTGAGTTTCGATTAAAACTTGATGATTGCGTAATGTTAACTCATTAACGCTTGCTGGCACCATTCCAACTCGATACTCATGATTTTTGATTTCCTTGGGTACGCCTATAATCATTATTTGAGCCTCATTTGTGATAAACCGCTATTTTTAGTGTTTTAGTTAATATTTTGTGTAACTCGAACGTGCTTGTTTCAGAGAAATCTAGTATAGTATCGCCTCGGCAGTTAATGCTGCTGAAGTTTTAATAATGAAAGAATAATATATCGTATTTCTCTAAAATATTGGTTGATAATATGTTACATAATAAAAAGAGTCCTGCAAAAGACTTGGATCGTATCGATCGCAACATCTTAAACGAATTACAAATTGATGGCCGTATCTCTAACGTTGAACTTTCAAAACGCGTTGGATTAAGCCCTACACCATGCTTAGAACGTGTAAAAAGATTAGAAAAGCAAGGGTATATTAATGGTTATACTGCGCTTGTTAATCCTCATTTTTTAGGTGCTTCATTATTAGTTTTTGTTGAAATCACCTTAAATCGTGATACTCCTGAGATTTTTGATAAATTTAACCGTGCAGTACAATTACTTGATGATATTCAAGAGTGTCATTTAGTCTCTGGTGATTTTGATTATCTATTAAAAACTCGTGTATCAGACATGTCTGCTTATCGACGTTTGCTCGGTGAAACTTTACTTAAATTACCATCTATTTCAGATACTCGTACCTATGTAGTGATGGAAGAAGTGAAGCAAACTAATCGTGTTGCTGTATCAATGTCTGTTGAAGCTTAATCATATAGTACAGTTTTTGTATAAATAAGGGACACTTGTCCCTTATTTGCTATCTAGTCGTTAATACTCTTGTCTATCATATGTTAAGCATCTAATCATTTGATGCTATTTCGCTGCAAAATCCGTTTTGTTCTGGTATCTTAGCCATACTGTTTTGTATTTAGTGGTGGTAGGTTTTCTTTTGTCTCAGGAAAATAATGTTAAAACGCTAAGTGGTCTACAACGCTTACTCGAAGGAGGCCTTATCCTTTGTTGTATGCTATCTGCATATATTTTATTAGCACTTAGTAGTTTTCATCCGTCAGATCCCGGTTGGAGCCAATCAAACTATCAAGGAACGATAGAAAACATTACTGGAGCAGTTGGCGCTTGGATCGCTGACGTATTGTTGTATTGTTTTGGATTTACGGCCTATCTTGTTCCTTTCATTGTAGCGCTTACTGGTTGGATGCTATTTAAGCGTGCCCATAAATTATTACAGATAGATTATTTTTCTGTTGGTTTGCGCTTAGTTGGTTTCTTATTAATTGTACTTAGTTTAGCTGCATTAGCGAGCATGAATGCTAATGATATATATGAGTTTTCAGCTGGCGGGGTAGCGGGGGAAGTTATAGCCAGTGCGATGCTACCGTACTTTAATCAGTTAGGCACAACCTTATTGCTACTCTGTTTTGTTTGTGCGGGCTTTACTTTAATGACCGGTATTAGCTGGATTACTGTGGTTGAAGTAACAGGTTTTTGTACTATCTGGTGTATTAATGCGATTCGTAATATTCCGAATAAATTTAGCCGTCAAAATGATGATACCGAAGATACCAAAGGATTTATGAATGTGGTTGAGCGTTTTCGAGAGAAACGTCAACATCATCAAACCTTAACTGAAGACTTTGTGCCTGTTAGCGAATTTAATATTGATGAGCACCTTGCTAGTAACCAAGCCGCCCAATCTATTGATGTTAATGAAGCACATCATTTTGGTGATGTACCACCACAAACGACTGATAATCGTGTTGAGCCATTACTGGATATTCCATTTGAACAGGAAGCTAAAGTAGAGCCTACATTCGAGCAACCACAAGCTAGAGTGAATGAGTTTGAAGATAATGTTGTTGCAATGCCTCAACATCAAGTAGAGGCCGAACGTCATTCAGAAGTTTATTCGGCGCAAGAGCAAGAACATCAGCCTGTTGCTATAACTCAGCAACAAAATACAGCGGCAGTAATTGAATCGGTACCTGTTAAAGCTGCGACTGATAATAAAGCTAAGATTGTGGATGGGGTGGTGATTTTACCGGGTCATCAAGAACTTCCTGTTAAACCAACGGATCCATTACCTAATATCAATCTACTTGACGTACCAAATCGAAAGGCCAATCCAATTACACAAGAAGAATTGGATCAAGTTGCTCGATTAGTTGAAATAAAATTAAACGATTTCAACATTGTAGCGAAAGTCGTTAACGTTCTACCTGGCCCTGTAATCACTCGTTTTGAACTTGAATTAGCACCAGGCGTAAAAGCGTCTAAAATTACTAACCTTTCAAAGGATTTAGCGCGTTCACTATTATCTGAAAGTGTGCGTGTTGTTGAGGTGATTCCCGGTAAGCCTTATGTTGGTCTTGAACTACCTAATAAATTCCGTGAAACGGTATTTATGCGGGATGTATTAGACAGTGAAGTGTTTAATGACAGTCCATCGAAATTATCTATGGTATTAGGTTCAGATATTTCAGGTGAGCCTGTTGTCGTCGATTTAGGCAAGATGCCTCATTTATTAGTTGCGGGTACGACTGGTTCTGGTAAATCTGTTGGTGTGAACGTCATGATCACCAGCTTATTGTATAAATCGGGACCAGAAGATGTTCGGTTTATCATGATTGACCCTAAAATGTTGGAACTCTCTGTTTATGAAGGTATCCCACATTTGTTATGTGAAGTTGTGACCGATATGAAAGAAGCGTCTAATGCACTTCGTTGGTGTGTGGGCGAGATGGAACGTCGTTATAAATTGATGTCAGCATTGGGTGTTCGTAATCTTAAAGGTTACAATGCCAAAATTGCTGCAGCAAAAGCCGCTGGTGAGCCTGTACTTGATCCATTATGGAAATCATCGGAGAGTATGCTAGAAGAGGCGCCGGAACTTGATAAGTTACCGTCTATCGTGGTTATTGTTGATGAGTTCGCCGACATGATGATGATTGTCGGTAAAAAAGTAGAAGAGCTTATTGCCCGTATTGCCCAAAAAGCGCGTGCGGCGGGTATTCATTTAATCTTGGCTACTCAGCGTCCATCGGTTGATGTCATTACCGGTTTAATTAAAGCGAATATTCCAACACGTATTGCATTCCAAGTGTCGTCACGTATTGATTCACGTACTATTCTTGATCAGCAAGGTGCTGAGACCCTATTGGGGATGGGCGATATGCTTTATTTACCGCCAGGAACAAGTGTGCCTAGCCGTGTACACGGTGCCTTTATCGATGATCATGAAGTACATGCTGTAGTTGCGGATTGGTGTGCTCGTGGCAAGCCACAATATCTCGATGAAATTTTACAAGGTGGTGCGGAAGGGGAACAAGTACTACTACCTGGTGAAGTGGCTGAGTCAGACGAAGATACTGATGCATTATATGATGAAGCGGTTGCTTTTGTGACTGAAACACGGCGTGGATCAATTTCAAGTGTGCAACGTAAATTTAAGATTGGTTATAACCGTGCAGCACGAATTATTGAATCGATGGAAGCTCAAGGTGTCGTGAGTGCGCAAGGACATAATGGTAATCGTGAGGTATTAGCACCTCCACCTCCAAGAAGTTTTAATTAAATTACATTTAAAGGAATAAGCATGAAAACAGTATTAAAAGCGGTGCTTGTTTGTATTCCAGTGCTATACAGTGGTTTTAGTATGGCTGATGATTCTGCAGCACTAAAACAACAATTAACCAAAATTGATGGTTTAAAAGCTGAGTTTAGTCAAACGGTAACAGATTTAAACGATAAAGTGATTCAACAAGGGAAAGGCGATTTTGCGCTGGCTTATCCAAATCAACTTTATTGGCATTTAACTGAGCCAGATGAGTCTCTAATTGTGGCAGATGGTAAAAATTTATGGGTTTATAATCCTTTTGCCGAAGAAGTCACCTTAATGAATGTTGATCAAGCAATTAAAGCATCTCCTATTGCATTACTGGTGCACAGAGATGACAAAACCTGGTCACAATATGTCGTCAGTAAAATAGATAACTGTTATAAAGTAAAACCTAAAGCGACTGATGCTGGCGTTGTCGGTGTTAAACTTTGCTTTAAAGACAATCTTCTTACACAGTTTTCATTGGATGATAATCAGGGCAATCACAGTTTATTTACCTTGAAAGATCAGCATGCGTTAACTCAAGCTGATCATAAGGTATTTAACTTTAAAGTTCCTGAAAATGTTGATGTGGATGATCAACGTGCACCTGCGGTTGAGTAATAGTGTCAAGTTTAAGTTTTGATTTTGCTCCAGATTTTCGTCCTTTAGCGGCCCGCATGCGGCCGCAAACTATCGAACAATATATTGGACAAGCCCACTTGTTAGGCGTGGGCAAGCCCTTACGTAAAGCACTTGAGTTAGGTCGTGCTCACTCGATGTTGTTTTGGGGCCCGCCAGGTACAGGTAAAACGACCTTAGCTGAATTAATTGCAAATTATGCTAATGCACACGTTGAGCGTATTTCTGCAGTAACCTCAGGGGTAAAAGAGATACGTAGTGCGATTGAGCAAGCAAAGAATATTGCCCAATCAAGGGGACAGCGTACTTTATTATTTGTTGATGAAGTACATCGTTTTAATAAGAGTCAACAAGATGCATTTTTGCCTTTTATTGAAGATGGTACCGTCATTTTTATCGGTGCTACCACAGAAAACCCTTCATTCGAGATCAATAATGCATTATTGTCTCGTGCCCGTGTTTATCTGATCAAAAAGCTTGAAGACAGTGAAATTGAACTGATTATTGAGCAAGCTTTGACTGATGTTGAACGTGGTTTAGGTAAACGTCGTTTAGTTATGCCAGATGATGTGCGTCAACAGCTTGCAAAGTTATGTGATGGTGACGCTCGTAAAGCATTAAACCTGCTCGAATTGATGAGTGATATGCGCGGTGAGGGCGAAGCCTTTACTCAAGATGATTTGTTGCAAGTTGCAGGTCATCAGATTGCTGGTTTTGATAAAAATGGTGACCAATATTACGACTTAATTTCAGCCGTTCATAAATCCATTCGTGGCTCCTCTCCAGATGCAGCATTGTATTGGTATTGCAGAATGCTTGAAGGTGGTTGTGATCCGCTATATATTGCCAGACGTTTATTAGCCATTGCTTCTGAAGATGTGGGTAATGCCGACCCGAATGCAATGACTGTTGCGTTAAATGCATGGGAGTGTTTCCATCGTATCGGGCCAGCAGAAGGTGAACGAGCAATTGCTCAAGCCATTTTGTATTTGGCTAGCGCACCTAAGAGTAATGCCGTCTATACTGCATTTAGCGCGGCAAGACTTGCAGCTAGAGAAAGCGCTAACGAGCCTGTTCCAATTCATTTGCGCAATGCGCCGACTAAACTCATGCAAGAAATCGGTTTCGGTGAAGGATATCGTTATGCTCATGATGAGCCCAACGCCTATGCCAATGGAGAGTGTTACTTTCCTGCCGCTTTGAAAGATAGTCGTTTTTACTTTCCCACTGAACGTGGTTTCGAAAAGCGTATTAAAGATAAACTTGAGCAACTAGCGCTGCTCGATGCACGTAGTGAGATCCAAAGATATGATGAATAATATACTGTTTGTAGCCCTCGGCGGTTCAATTGGCGCCGTTTTTCGCTACCTAATTTCAATTTTAATGATCCAGATACTTGGCAGCAGTTTTCCATTTGGTACACTGACAGTTAATATCCTTGGTTCGTTTATTATGGGCGTTGTTTACGCTCTTGGTGAACTGAGCCATATTAGTCCTGATATTAAAGCGCTAGTTGGTGTCGGACTATTAGGGGCTTTAACCACGTTTTCAACCTTTTCAAACGAAACCTTGCTGTTGATGCAAGATGGCGCTTGGTTGAAAGCTGGCTTGAATGTGGTGTTGAACATAAGTATCTGTTTATTTATGGTGTACTTAGGTCAACAACTGGTTTTTTCTCGCGTTTAACTATTAAGAATACAATAAGATGTTAGATCCTAAATTTCTAAGAAATGAATTAGAAGCAACGGCAGAACGCCTTGCAAACCGTGGTTTCATCCTAGATGTTGATCACCTAACTAAATTAGAAGAGAAGCGTAAGTCGCTACAAGTGTCGACTGAAGAGCTTCAAGCGCAGCGAAATGCCATCTCCAAATCGATCGGTCAAGCTAAGGCACGTGGTGAAGATATCGCTCCAATTATGGCGCAAGTAGGTGATTTAGGTTCTCAACTAGAACAGCAAAAGCAAGAGCTTGCTGCGCTTTTAGAGGAACTTAATGGCATTGCTATGAGCATCCCTAACTTACCTGACGAGTCTGTACCTAATGGTGCTGATGAGAATGACAACGTTGAAGTTCGTCGTTGGGGTACGCCACGTGAATTTGATTTTGAAGTAAAAGATCATGTTGATCTAGGTGAATCAGTTCAAGGTTTAGATTTCAAAAATGCAGTTAAGATTACTGGTTCACGCTTTATCGTGATGAAAGGCCAGATTGCTCGTATGCACCGTGCACTTGCACAGTTTATGCTAGATCTGCATACCACTGAACATGGTTACACTGAAGCTTACGTGCCATTATTGGTTAACGAGGCAAGTTTAATGGGTACTGGCCAGTTACCTAAGTTTGGTGAAGATTTATTCCACACCAAACCAGCGACTGAAGAAGGTCAAGGCTTAAGCTTAATTCCTACTGCAGAAGTTCCATTAACTAACTTAGCTCGCGATACTATTTATGAAGGTAATGAATTACCACTTAAATTAACCGCGCATACAGCTTGTTTCCGTAGTGAAGCTGGTTCGTATGGCCGTGACACTCGTGGTCTTATTCGTCAGCATCAATTTGATAAAGTTGAATTAGTACAGTTAGTGAAGCCTGAAACTTCAATGCAAGCATTAGAAGAGCTAACTGCTTGTGCTGAAAAAGTGCTACAGAAGCTTGAACTTCCATATCGTACAGTTGTACTTTGTACTGGTGACATGGGCTTTGGCTCAAGCAAAACATACGATATTGAAGTATGGTTACCAGCGCAAAATACTTACCGTGAGATCTCTTCATGCAGTAACATGAAAGACTTCCAAGCACGTCGTATGCAAGCTCGTTTCCGTAACGATCAAGGTAAGCCTGAATTATTACATACATTAAATGGTTCTGGTTTGGCTGTAGGTCGTACTCTAGTTGCCGTGCTAGAAAACTACCAGAATGCAGATGGGTCTATTACTGTTCCTGAAGTATTACGTCCATATATGGGTGGTTTAGAAGTTATCGCATAACTGATTTAAACACTAATGAAAAAGCCGTTTCAATTGAAATAATGCCGATCGTTTAAGAATACTTGAACGATCTTGCAGATGATTGATAATCCCTACCAGTATTCTGGTGGGGATTTTTTTATGTTTGCGCAAGAGCTTGAGTTGGTTCATGAGTCTGTTGAAGAAAGTGGGTCCTATGATTCTGTAATGAAAGCTATCGATTCAGAATGGATAGAACATTCATTGCTTGCATCAAATAAGGCCAGTATCCGTAATCGCCGTTTACCTGCACAGCAGGCGGTCTGGCTTGTTCTCTGGATGGGACTAATTCGTAACCAGTCCATTAAAGAAGTTTGCAGTTCAATGGATATCGCTCTTCAGTCAGATGATAGCATTTGGTCCCATGTCGCACCAAGCGTTTTGACTGATTGTCGTCGTCGGTTAGGCGAAGCGCCGATGTCATACTTATTTAAATCCACGGTTTCAGCTTGGCTTAAACAAGCTTTAGGAAAAAATAATGACTTAGGCTGACGACCCTTGCAGTTGATGGAACTGTATTTCGTTGCCAAGACTCTGAAGAGAATGCACAAGAGTTTGGTTTTATTTCAAAAATACACAAACCCTATCCTCAACTTCGATTAGTTAGCCTTATTTCGACCGAGACCAGAATGGTATTGGGTGCAGCCTTTGATGGCTGCCACATAGGGGAAGTTACACTCGCTCAACATTTGATTCAAGATGCTCCTGATAACTCCTTAACACTATTTGACCGTTGTTATTTCTCCGCTGATTTACTGTTGAATTGGGAAGGTTCAGGGAAACAGCGGCACTGGTTAACACCAGTCAAATCGAAGATGCGCTATGAGGTAGTCGAAGAGTTTGCAAATAATGATTTGCTTATTGAGATGCCCATTTCACAGCAAGCTAGAAAGAAAAACCCTGAGTTACCTGAAATGTGGCAAGCCCGTTTTGTCGCTTATCAAAAGCCTAGAGGTGAAATAAAAGGCTTTATCACCTCATTGATTGACCCCGTTAAATATCCGCTGGACAAGCTGCTAGATATCTACTGGCAACGCTGGGAGATAGAAGAAGGATATGGTGAGCTTAAACAAACTCAATTGCAAAGTAAGGTGACGTTACGGGGTCGATTTTCTGAAGGTGTTAGGCAAGAACTATGGGGAGTACTAATCGCTTACAATCTTGTTCGCTTAGAAATGACAGCGATAGCAAAGGAAGCCAATATTTCTCCGACTCGTATAAGTTTTACCGCAGCGATAAGCTTGATAGATACACAATTGAGGTGGCTTGCTTTATCACCTGATGGGAAATTGCCTGTTAAGCTGAAACAAATGCGAGCAGATATAAAGCACTTTATCCTTCCAGATAAAAGAAAGCACCGAACGTATCCACGCTCAGTGCTCTATATCCCTAGCCGTTATCCGCTTAAATATAAGCAATAATGCTTATCCGAATAGCATTAGTTTCAATTGAAACGGCTTTTTTTATGTTTAAACGTCTTAGCTATATACACTTAGCAGGCTTAGGTAAGCCAGCAATTTTAGTGGCTTGTTTAGCTGGGCCTTCAGGGAATAAGGTATAAAGATATTTAGAATTACCTTTTTCAGCGCCCAAACTTTGACCAATAGCCTTAACTAATACTCGAATAGCAGGACTAGTATTATATTCGAGATAGAATTCTCGAACAAAATTAACTACTTCCCAATGAGCTGGCGTTAATTCAATATTTTCTTTAGCGGCTATTAATGGTGCCATATCGGTTAGCCATTGAGTATGATTCTTTAAATAGCCTTGTTGGTCTAATTCAATTTGTTGACCATTAAATTCGAGAGTATTTACCAATTGATTACCTTATTGTGGCTGATGGTAAGCGCCACAAAATCTTCATAACTGATCATGTCGTATTGCATTAATGCATTAGCTAAGCCTCTGGCATTAACATCATCTTGTAATAAATAAAGTGTAGTATTTGAAAGTTGTTGCTTAATTTGTGGGCTAAGTAAGCTATTAATGCCATCACCAAGCAGTAGCAAGCTATCCTGTTCACGCATAAAGCGTAAGCATAATGCAAGTCGATTACCTTTAGCGGGGGAAGTTTGGATTGTATGTAAAATCATTAGAATACCAATACCTCATCAGCATCCGCTAACTTCTGTTGTATAGCGTGGTCATTAATTAATTCAACATCAATCAATAAATCTTGTTGGTTTAATTGTAATAGTGCCAAATCTTGTTGGCATACAAAGATATCTTCAACATCATATAAAGGTAATACTTTGAAGGTGGCAATATAGTCGCGATTTCCCGTTAACATGGGTTGCTGATCTTTTAAAAGGTTCAAGATGCCTTCATCTATAAAAATGAGGCTGACTTGTTGATCAAAACTGGCACTTAACATGGCAAAATCTAATCCTTCACGGCCATGAGGGGTGCTGTGAGGACTGCGTGTAAATAATACGGTTATCTTTTTCATATTAAAAACTCACCAACCTTTGTGCAGTCTCTATACCTGTCACTAATTCTCCCAAACCGGCATTACTAAATGGTGCTTCACTGTTCCATTGACTTAGGTTTAGCTCTTTAGCGTCTGTTTCGGCTAATACCCCTCGGCGCATTGCTGCAGCTACGCAGTTAATCAGCGGGATTTGATGGGTAGTTGCCAGTTCACGCCAGGCTTTTGCGAGATCAAATTCATCGCTTGCAGGTGCGTGTAACATATTGGCATTGAGCACGCCATCTTGATAAAAGAAGACTTTTTCTACTTGATGCCCAGCAGATAAACAGGCTTGAGTAAAACGATATGCATGATAGCTCGATTGAGATCCATATGCAGGCCCGTTAACTTGGATAATAAATGTATGCATAGCAAAAAAAATGGCCTCATTAATGAGACCATTTTAACTTATTTAAACCGGACTTGCATAATATTAGTCATCGTTGCTAATACCAAGTAAGTTTAAGATAGCAATAAATAAGTTTAAGAAATCAAGGTAAAGCGATACCGTTGCACGGATGTAGTTAGTTTCACCACCATTCACGATACGGCTAGTATCAAATAAGATAAAGCCTGTCATTAGTAAAGCTACTGCAGCATTAATTGCCATGAATGCAATGCTATTACCTACAAACATGTTAATAAGGGCTGAAACAATCACAACCACTAAACCTGCGACTAAGAAACCACGCATAAATGAGAAGTCTTTCTTAGTGGTAACCACATATGCTGATAATGTAATGAATACTAATGAGGTTAGACCTAGTGCCTGCATAATGAGTGAAGGACCATTTGCCATACCCACATAATGGTTAAGAATATAACCTAATGAAGCACCTTCCATACCGGTAAAGGCGAAAACCCAAAATAGACCAGCTGAAGTATCTGCTTTACGTAGGGTGACAAAAAGTAAAATTAAACCACCAATCGATAAACCTAAAGATGCCCAACGACCTACACCAACCATCATGCCTACTGCAGCACACGCGGCAGAGAAGGCTAGTGTCATAGCCAATAACATATAGGTGTTCTTTAGTAGCTTATTGGTTTCTAAAGTCGAGAGTTGGCTCGAATATAGAGTTTGCTGTGACATATCATTCTCCGCTGATATCAATAGGACTCAACAATTTGAGTCTAAATAATTAAACTAGTTCCAAGCTTACCGTTAATTACGTTAGTTATCCAATGTAACGTGTTAACAAGTATCATTATTCTAACCATTCACTGTGTAATTTGTCAGTATCACCTAAATATTCTAATACCCATGCAAGTGCGGGAGACATTTTGTCATGATTCCATGCTAAACAACATGGACTATTGGCGCGAGGCAATTCAAGTTGTTTTTCAATTAATGCGCCGGTACGAATAAAAGGGCTGGCTAAATGAGTTGGCATATAACCGATGCCTAAACCTTCAATAAAGCAGTTAATGGCTCTGATCCAATCTGGCACAACAAGCCTACGTTGATTGTCGAGCAACCATGTCATACGTTTCGGAATTTCGCGAGATGTATCCTCAAGGCAAACAGAGGGGTAAGGTCTTAGCTCATCATCAGTTAAGGGTCTATCAATATCGGCAAGCGGGTGATTTTTACTGACTAAGAATGCCCATTCAATTTCGCCCATATCCTTATATTGGTAAACGCCACCAACTGGAATAGCAGTTGTTGCCCCAATTGCGATATCACAACGTCCTGTTGCTAATGCTTCCCATACACCATTGAATACTTCAATTCGGATCATCAATTCCACATCAGTAAAGTGTCTGTAAAAATCAGCAATCAGAACACTAATGCGATCTGCTCGTACAATATTATCTAGTGCAATAGATAAAGCAGGCTGCCAGCCATTTGCTATACGCTGGGTATCGCGCTTTGTTATCTCCATTTGACTTAAGATGCACGTGCCTCTTTTACAAAATGGACGCCAGCAGGTGTTAAACTGACACTACGATGATGGCGCTCAAATAATATCACACCAAGCTGGTCTTCAATCTGTTTTACAGCATAACTAACTGCTGATGGAACTTTATGCAACTTATTTGCCGCTGCGGTAAAACTGCCTACTTGCGCGACAGTATCGATAAGTTGGAGTGAATGCTCTGATAACATGCTAGCCATTCCTTGCTGTGAAAAATTTTGATGACATACTTGAAAAATAAACGTTTTACCTTATTTAATCAAGTCATTAAACTGCCTGCCATTCTGTTTTATCGTTAAGCTGTAACTAATCAAGACTATGTTAAATTTTAAGTATTACTTTTTCCTTTTATACCTAACGCTGTTGAGTATGTTAGGTTTCATTGCAACTGATATGTATCTACCTGCTTTTAAAGCGATCGAAGTGAGTTTAGATGCTACAGCACCGCAAATTGCGATGTCGCTAACTTCGTTTTTAGCAGGTCTTGCTATTGGCCAACTTCTTTATGGTCCATTAGTTAATAAATTTGGTAAACGCGCAGCGTTACTTTTTGGTTTATGCGTATTCGGCTGTGCAAGTTTAGCAATTGCTTATAGTGATTCAGTGATGATGCTAAATATCGCACGTTTCTTCCAAGCGATTGGTGCTTGTGGCGCTGCCGTTATTTGGCAAACGTTAGTGGTAGAGCGTTACGATGCAGAAAAAGCGCAGGGCGTTTTTTCTAATATTATGCCGCTGGTTGCGTTATCTCCTGCATTAGCACCATTACTAGGTGCCGCTATTTTGCAACATTTCGGTTGGAGTGCAATTTTCATCACATTAGTTGCTATCGCTGTATTACTCATGGCAATGACGATCGCATTGGTACCGAAAGAAATTAAGCATAAACAAGATAATGCCACTAAAGTGAGTTATAAGGAATTGTTTTCCAACATGACTTTCCTTGGTAACGTGATTATTTTTGGTGCTTGTTCAGGTGCATTTTTCTCGTACCTAACGGTATGGCCAATTGTAATGGAACAACATGGCTACGCCGCTGCTGAAATTGGCTTAAGTTTTATTCCACAAACAATCATGTTTATTGTCGGTGGTTATGCTAGTAAGTTATTAATTAGCCGTATTGGTGCTAAAAGCAGTTTAACAGTGTTATTAGCATTGTTTGGCTTATGTGTTGTGGCGATTATTCTTGCAACATTAGTGCTTGATGTACAAACGATCTTCCCGCTACTGATTGCTTTCTCTGTACTTGCAGCTGCAAACGGTGCGATTTATCCAATTGTGGTGAATAATGCGTTGCAACAGTTTACTCAAAATGCGACTAAAGCGGCTGGCTTGCAAAACTTTTTACAGATTAGCATAGCGTTTGGAGCTTCTAGTGTTGTAGCTAAGTGGGCTGCTGCTGGTGATGTTGCAATTGGTTGGGGTATTCTAATCTGTGGTGTGGGCGTCTTAATTGGTTATTTTTTAAAAGACGCTAAATGTGGTAATCCATTAGTGACACCAGATAACGCACGAGCTTCATTGCATTCATCAAATAAATAGCGACTAACAAAGCGTTCATAAAAGCTGAATTTATGTAGATAAATTCAGCTTTTTTATATCTATTCTATAAGTGATTCTTGTTTCCCTTCTCATTTTTTACTTTCTCTGTTAATTAGTTATTACTTAATAAGTTATTATTTTTAAATGTAATTTATCATATGTAGCATACTGTAACGGTTTAATTAAATTGATTTGAACATTGTATTAATAAATATTCATTTTACAGTTTTTTATTTGGATTTTGCAGCTAGCTCCTAGTATTGTCGCCGCATAAATTATTATTAAAAATGTACTATGAAGTTCGCTGTTATCCTATTCATTAATTTTATTCTTTCTATTGTTGTTACAACGCTATTTGTTGATGCTGAAGAGGTAAAAACAAAAACATATAAAACTGAAGCCGCAAATAATGTGCTTCGTGTTGTTGCTGATAGTATTGAAAATATGCGCAGTAAGTTAGCGACATTAGATTATTTTGTTCAGCATAACGGCTTTGATGTCGATGATTTTATTGCCATTGCTAAAACCATGATGGTGGATGAATACAGTAAAAGCAACCTGCAACTCGCGCCTAAAGGCGTCGTGACGGCTATATATCCCAATGAATTAAACCCTGCTGCATATATCAATTTATTAACTGATCCACATCGTAAAGAGGCTGCACTCAATGCGATTAAAGTCAATCAATGTTATTCGCAAGGTCCGATTAATTTATTCCAAGGCGGTCAAGGCGTTATTATTCGCTGCCCAGTATTTAGAGACGCTGACGGAAAAAGAGTGTTTAGTGGGTTTGTTAATAGCCTTATTAATTTAGATGAGGTGCTAGCTAATATAGATTTTGCTCACTTGATTGACTCACGATATGACTATTCACTAGAGGTTATTAACGCTAATGGAACTCGGTTTACTGTTATTGATCAAAGTACACAAACGACCTATAACTTTGGTGTAAGTGCTTCTAACATTATTCTTGGTAAACAATGGTTGATGACAATTTACCCTGTAACGAGTTGGATTTCACAGCAGTATCTCTATTTTATGGTGTTGAGTTGCATATTATATAATTTGATCGCATTTGCTATTGTTTGGTTTTTAATTAGGTTGAATCATCATAAGCAGTCTAGTCATTTAGATTATTTAACCCAAACCTATAACAAAAAATACCTGCAAGAGTATTTGGTAAGGTTAATCAGAAAGCGACAAGATTTTTATTTGTTTTATATTGATATAAATGATTTTAAGCCGATCAATGATAACTATGGTCATGATGTAGGCGATAAATTATTGATAGAGTTTAGTCAGCGTTTAATCAAACATGTTTGCAGTACCAATACGCGACTATTCCGAGTCGGTGGTGATGAATTCAATTTGGTTGTGATAAAAGAAGGAATGCCAGATATTGATTATATAATTGAGAGAATGCTCTATGTATGTAATCAAGAGTATTTGATAGATTCACTTTTGATAAAGTCAACGATCAGCTTCGGTTATGCAGTTTATCCTGAAGAATCCTATGACATAAAGTCACTCATGAAGTTAGCCGATGAGCGTATGTACCATTGTAAGCATCAACATAAGTATGATGCACAAGACTTTCAGATTTAAAGCGGCTAGGTAAACAGATGTAGTGTTTATTTAAACATCAAAATATATATGAACAAATTCGATTTGATCATAGTTTGCGCAGTTGATTGTTATTTTGAATATATTTGCTTTACAAGTTTAATTGATAACAGTATTCTTTGCG
>NZ_BALM01000042.1 GCF_000614975.1 Shewanella marina JCM 15074 | reverse complement strand
AGATATTTGAATTGCACAAGTGCTTTTTCCATAAAAAAAGCCGTTTGCTGATGTTTTCAACAATAACGGCTTTTTTTGACTATTTAGTCAACAAATATAGATATAAATGAATTAGCTAGGCTGATTTATTAAGCTTTCTACTAGTTTGATTGCTTGTGGATCGCTCCAATCTACAAAACTACGAGCAAATGCAACTAACTGACCTTTATTATTTAAGATAAAAGTAGCAGGTATAGTATCTAGTGGAAATACTTGCCCTAATTGTTGCGTTGGATCGTAATAGCTCTCAAAGTTAGCGAGTGACATCTTTTGCAAAAATGGTTTTACTTGCTTAACGCCTTCAGCATCAATTGATACTGGCAGTAATACAAACTGCTTTGGATCAAAGTGTTTACTTAGATCTGCTAATGCTGGTAATTCTCGAACACACGGAGGACACCAGGTCGCCCACATGTTTACCATAATTAACTTACCTTTATATTGACTAAAATCGATCGCCTTTCCATTTTGATCACTAAAAGCGACCACATCTATAGGATATGGTTTTGGCAGTACTTTAACTTGATCGATTGTCGAATACTGCTGTTTTTGTGCTTGTTGATCCATTCCTGGATACGCAACCGCTGAAGTACTGCTTAATAGAGAAACTAATACTAAACCAGCTATGGCTAATTTCATTTTTTATCTCTATTTAATAGTGCGTCTAACTCTTGTTGTTGCTCAGTGGTCAGTTCTACGTTGTTAGCATTAGTTGCGCGCTGCTTACGTAGTAACATCATACCGATCACTAAACCAATCAATAATAGGATGATTGGACCCAACCATAGAATAAGCGTCTTTGTCTCAAAGCGTGGTTTGTATAATACAAACTCACCATACCGGCTCGTCATGAACTCAACAATTTGTTGGTCATTTTTACCTTCATCTACCATTTTATAGACTTCTAGACGAAGGTCGTGTGCAACCGGTGAATTAGAATCAACTAGATTCTGATTCTGACATTGTGGACAGCGCAATGAATGCGCAAGTGACAATGCACGCTGTTGGTTTTCAGGTGACTTGAACTGATAGGTATCAACAGGAGTCGCATTAGCGACTCCCATAAAACTAAGTACGAGAACAAAAACACCAACAAATTTAATCAAGCTTTGTCTCATGATGCTGCATCCTTTTTAGCTTCAGCTTGTAACTGCTGGATCATTGGATATAACGTCTCTGTCCATACAGTCTGATCAACAGGACCTGCATAACGGAAACGAATAATACCATTATGATCAACAATAAAGGTCTCTGGTGCACCATAAACGCCAAGATCTAATCCTAAACGTCCATCTTTATCATAGATGTTTTCGGTATATGGGTCGCCTAAACGGCTTAGTTCACGTAATGCTGCACCACGCTCATCACGATAATTAATACCGTAAATTGGCACAATATTCTTACGTGCTAATACCATTAAGAATGGATGTTCATACTTACATGATGGACACCAAGTCGCCCACACGTTAAGCATAGACACTTTACCTTTTAGATCTTCATTCGTAATCACTTGGTTTGGATTTTCTAATCGCTCAAGCTGGAAAGCCGGGATCGGCTTTCCTTCTAGTGCTGATTCGAGTTTCTGTGGATTTAAAAATAACCCTTTATACAGAAACACACCCATTGCCAGAAATAATACGAGTGGAATAAACAATACTAGTTTTTTCATTTCGTCCCTATTTCACTATACGGCGTTAGCCGCTTCAGCATTAACATCTTTTGCTGTCGCTTTTTTCTTTGCACGGTAACGCTTATCAGAAGCCGCAAAGAAACCGCCAACCATCATAAAGATACTACCGAACCAGATCCAGCGTACATAAGGCTTGTAATTTAAACGCACAGCGAATTCAGTTGCACTAATTGGATCACCCATGGTGACGTATAGGTCACGAGTAATACCCCAATCAATACCAGCTTCAGTCATATCCATGGTACGCACATTATATTGACGACGATCAGGCTTTAAGAAAGCAACCTGTTTACCATCTTGTGTTACCTGAATTTGACCTTGTTTCGCAGTATAGTTAGGGCCAACTACATTCTTAGTTTCGATGTAGTTAAACTTATAACCTGCTAATTCATGGCTAATACCTGGGCCCATACGTACGCTCTTTTCTAGAGAGTAGTTTGAAACCATGGTTGCACCCACTACTGATACAGCAATACCTAAGTGAGCAATAATCATACCTAGCTGGCTACGACCCATACGTGCAATTGAGAATTGCCCGTCAGTAGTACGCAACATGTTATACGCAGCACGTAATGTAGATAATGTTACCCACATCGCTGTACCCATACCTAATGCAACCCAAATCTTAAATCCGCCGCCTTCAAGTAATGGTACAGCAATACCAAATACAATTGAGATAATGGCTGGGATCATAAGTTGGCGCATTACTTCGCCCTGCTTCGCTTTTTTCCAGCGAATAATCGGACCAATACCCATAAACACAAACATAACCAATACGATTGGTACGAATACTGCGTTAAAGTATGGTGGGCCTACAGAGATTTTACCCATTTGCAATGCATCGATTAGTAACGGATAAAGTGTACCTAGTAATACAGTACCTGCTGCTACAGAAAGTAGCACGTTACATAGCAGTAGCATGGTTTCTTTTGACTTAAGGTCAAAGCGAGCTGGACTTGCTAATTCACTTGCACGGAATGCAAATAGAATGAGAGAGCCACCAATGGCGATACCTAATAGCAGTAAAATAAACATACCGCGACTAGGATCAGCTGCGAATGAGTGTACAGACGTTAGTACGCCTGAACGTACAATAAAGGTACCTAATAAACTTAACGAGAAAGCAAAGATTGACAGTAAAACAGTCCAATTACGGAATGCACCGCGTTTCTCAGTTACGATTAATGAGTGTAGTAGCGCTGTACCAATCAACCACGGCATAAATGATGCGTTTTCAACTGGGTCCCAGAACCACCAACCGCCCCAGCCTAACTCATAATATGCCCACCAAGAGCCTAGTGAGATACCACCGGTTAAGAATACCCATGCCGCTAGTGTCCAAGGACGGCTCCAGCGAGCCCAGGCTGAGTCAAGACGACCACTCATTAATGCCGCGATAGCAAACGCAAAGCTTACTGAGAAACCTACATAGCCTAAATACAGCATCGGAGGGTGGAAAATTAGCCCCACGTCTTGCAACATAGGGTTTAAATCCGCACCTTCTGCAGGAATAGGGAATAATCGCTCAAATGGGCTAGAGGTAAATAGCATAAATAAGCTAAAACCTACGGTAATCATCGCTAGAATGGCAAGCACTCGCGCAGTGAAGACTTCTTCCATTCCTTTACTGAACTTAGCAACTGCAGCAGCCCAAGCAGAAATAGAGAATACCCAGAATAGTAATGAGCCTTCATGACCACCCCACACTGCCGCTATCTTAAAGAAGATTGGAAGTTGAGAATTTGAATGGTGGGCAATATAAGCAACAGAAAAATCATCAACTGCAAAGCTATAGCCTAAGCTAATCACTGATAGCAGGATAAAAAAGAACATACCGTAGCTTAATGGCCAAGCATAGCGAACTAAATATTGGTCCTTACGGGCCACACCGATTAAGGGCACTGTTGCAAGGAGAAATGCAAACGCAACCCCTATTATCAGCGAAAAGTGTCCAAGTTCTGGTATCATTGGTTTTCCTCAGTATTAATGAGTAAGTTGACTGGACGTCAGTATCAACGTACATCATTTACCTAGCATTTTCGGCATTACAGCCTTATTTGCTCACATTAGATTGTACGAAATTGCGTTCATTTTAGTGTTTGCTATTGTTCCTGTCTGCCTTTTCACACAAATATGGGTTACTAGTCTCATTCTTATTTGTCTATTCAGCGGGAAAAAACGATTAAAACAGCAAACTTCAGCCTGTGACCTGTATTAATAAAATAAGTTTCATCAAATTTTTATTCTCTATAGCATAATGTGAACCAGTACCCAACTATCAGCTTTTAAGTAAACTAATCCGCTATATTACTGTTCAATGATGCTTGTTCACGTATAATCTTGTTAACTTATGTGCGGGTTCACCGCTTTTCAAACTAACGTGAATATAGAAATAATGACCACATTCTGGATTTTTATTGCTCTTGTTGTGTTAGTCAGCCTACTGCTGATTTGGGTACCTCATTTCCGTCAACAAAAATTGTTGCAAGTAGAGGAAGCGGGTGTACGCTCTAATACCAATTTAGAATTATTTAATGAACGCCTTGCTACTCTAGAGCAAGATCTACAACAAAACCTGCTTGATCAAGCTGAGTTTGACGCATTAAAGAAAGAACTTGAAGTTAGCTTGTTACAAGATATGAAACAAGGTGAAGATGAGTCTTTAGTTAATGCTGTTAAGCCAAAATCGATTGCTTTACCTGCATTGATGTCTGTCATCATTTTAGGCATTGCGGGTTATCTATATGGCACACTAGGCTCATATCAAATTCTTGATATGCCAGTTGCTGAAGCTAACCCTCATGGCAATATGACACCTGAGCAAATGATGGCTCAGCAAGTGCAAATGCTAGAGATGGAAGTCAAAAGCCAACCAGATAATAGCCAAGCATGGTTTAGTCTTGGTCACGCTTATGTCTCTGTTGGTCAATATGATAATGCAGTAAATGCTTTTGATAAGGTCATCGATCTTGTGGGTAAGCACGCTGAACTTATTGGTCCTAAAGCAACGGCTTTATATTATAAGAATGGTCAAAAGATGACGCCGCAAATTCAAGCGTTGATCGATGAATCATTGCAAATGGATCCCAAAGATCCTTCAACATTACTACTTGTTGGCATGAATGCATTCTTTACAGCTGATTACAATAAAGCGATTGCGGCATGGCAAACAATTTTAGACAGCGACCGTACTGATGTTGACCGTAGCGCAGTAATGAATGCTATCGAAACAGCTAAAATGCGTTTAGACAGTGAAGCTGGCGTTGCGCCACAAATGGATGCAGCACAAGCAAGTAAAGCTGTTGAATTAACGGTTAATGTTAGCCCTGAGCTTGCGAGCCAAGTTAAATCATCTGATATGATCTTTGTTTTTGCTCGTGCTAAAGGTAGTCAAGTTCCATTAGCTGCAACTAAAGTGAGTGCTAAAACCTTACCCGTTACAGTAACCTTAGATAATTCTACAGGTATGGGTGGCGATCAAAAGCTAAGTGATGCCAAACACGTAGAAGTCTTTGCCATTCTAACTAAAAATGGTAGCGTAAGTGCTGAACCAGGTGATTTACAGGGTCATTTAGATTCAGTTGCTGTCGGTGGTAAAGGCACACTAACAATTAATACTGTAGTGAAATAATTTAAACACTATTAATTGATATAAAAAACCGGCGCTAAGCCGGTTTTTTTATTGAAGCAAGATTTACTTCGCTTTAGCCATATAATCGATAGCGGCTTTATAATCTGCATCAGTACAATCTGTACACATACCTCCTGGAGGCATTGCACCTTTACCAGTCTTTACTGTTGCAACTAGCGTATCTAACCCCTGAGCCATACGAGGCTGCCATGCAGCAACATCATTAACCTTTGGCGCACCCGCAACACCCATTGCATGACAAACTTGGCAAGCTTTGTTATACACTTCTTCACCAGTTTGCGCATAAACATTGGCAGAAAAACTAAAAGCAGCAGCAACTGTAAACGCTAACAATTTTTTCATAATTCACTCTTCCTAAAATGAAAACTTACCTAAATTTAGCTGCCTTTATCCTATGGCAGACTTATCAAAACGACTATAGGTTACTATAACATTAAAAAAAACTCACCTTTTTGTAACCTTTATAATACTTTTTACACACGAATCATACGAATAATGCAGCCTATCCGTATTAGCATAAACAGAAAAAGTTCATACATTATAGTTATTCTTGGAACCACATCAAATTGCTGAAACTTTGTTTAGTGCAAAAGTAAACCCTAAAATATGTTTGTGTTAGAATCTCTTGAGTTTACTTACATCATAAGATAGAGGCCGGAGTGGAAACATCGCAGCAAACAATACTGCTATCTGCCAAAGAGCTAACATGCATACGCGAAGAACGAATATTATTCGATCAATTAAGCTTCGACATCCATGCTGGCGATATAGTGCAAATTGAAGGTCCTAATGGTGCAGGTAAAACGAGTTTACTGCGAATTTTAGCTGGTCTATCACGCCCGTACTCAGGCAATGTTTTATATTTGAATGAAGATATTAACCATGCCCGAGATGAATTTAATGCAGACCTACTCTATTTGGGTCACCTACCTGGTGTAAAAAGTGAATTAACAGCTGAAGAGAATTTACGTTTTAATCTGCAAATTAGTGGTTATACCCAATTTGAAACCACACCAATTCTGGCTCAAGTGAACTTAACTGGTTTTGAAGAAGCATTAACAGGACACTTATCTGCAGGCCAACACCGCCGTACTGCCTTAGCCAGGTTGTGGCACACTAACTGCAAAATCTGGATTGTAGACGAACCTTTTACTGCGATTGACAAAAAAGGTGTTGAAGAACTGGAACAATTATTTTTAGAGCATGCCAATAATGGCGGTTGCGTTATTATGACCACCCACCAAGATATGAGCATTATTACTGATCAGCGATTACGTAAAATTCGCTTAGATTATCAGTTTTTATAGGTAAACTTTATCATGGAAAGAGGCATTAGCTTTACTCAAGCATTTTGGACCTTGCTGGTTCGAGATATAAAAATCGCCATTAGACATCGTGGTGATATTTTCAATCCATTATTATTTTTTATATTGGTCGTCACTTTGTTTCCACTTGGCGTAGGCCCAGAGCCACAGATGCTTAGCCGCATCGCACCAGGTGTAATTTGGGTCGCGGCACTATTAGCATCAATGTTATCACTAGAACGTCTTTTTAAAGCAGATTACAGTGATGGCACGCTAGAGCAAATGCTATTAAGCCCACAACCATTACCAATTATGGTATTAGCAAAAGTGATCGCACACTGGCTGTTAACAGGCGTGCCTTTAATTATTATTGCACCATTACTTGGACTACTGCTTAACCTAGAAAGTGGTAGTTATGGCGCATTAATTTCGACTCTTGCACTAGGAACCCCGGTCTTAAGTCTATTAGGTGCTATTGGCGTAGCCTTAACCGTAGGCTTGCGTAAAGGTGGTGTATTACTTAGCCTATTGATTTTACCTCTTTATATCCCAGTATTAATTTTTGCAACCAGTGCAATTGATGCTGCAGGAATGAATTTACCTTATGATGGTCAGCTAGCAATTATTGCTGCAATGCTGGTCGGTTCATTAACATTAGCACCTTTTGCAATCGGTGCTTCATTGCGTGTGAGTACTAACTAAAATGTGGAAATGGTTACATCCTTACGCTGATCCTCAGCGGGCATATCAACTATCTAGCAAACTATTGCCTTGGTTTAGCCTACTTGCAATTAGTTTAATTGGCATTGGCACAGTTTGGGGTTTGCTATTTGCTCCAACTGACTATCAGCAAGGCGATAGCTACCGAATCATCTTTATTCACGTACCAGCCGCTTCAATGTCTATGGCTGCTTATATGGCTATGGCATCTGCAGCATTTGTAGGTATCGTGTGGCAAATTAAATCAGCAGATTGGATGGCAGCAGCGATTGCCCCAATCGGTGCTGTAATTACCTTTATTGCTTTATTTACTGGTGCGGCATGGGGTAAACCTATGTGGGGCACATGGTGGGTTTGGGACGCGCGCTTAACGTCAGAACTTGTATTATTGTTCCTTTATTTAGGTGTAATTGCATTATATGCATCATTCGAAGATAAAGTGCTTGCAGCTCGTGCTGCCGGTATTCTAGCCATCGTAGGTGTCATTAATATTCCAATTATCAAATATTCTGTTGAATGGTGGAGTTCATTACACCAAGGTTCAACAATTAAAATAACTGAAAAATCGGCTATGCCAGATTCAATGCTATACCCACTATTAATCAATATCTTAGGATTTGGATTAATGATTGGTGCGTTAAGTTTGGTACGCTTTAAAGCAGAAATTCTAGCCCGTAACAGTATGCGTCCATGGGTACGTGAACTTGCTCAAGCAAAAGGAGTCAAATAATGCAATATCATTCATTAGCTGAATTTCTTAACATGGGTGGTTATGCTTTCTTTGTATGGCTTGCTTATGGCGTGACCTTCGGTTGTCTTGCTGTGTTAATCATTACCACACTAGGACAAGAAAGCAGAGTACTTAAACACATTGCAAACAAAATGAAACGTGAAGAGCGTTTGAAGCAAAATAGAGGTAGTAAATAGTGAACGCGAGACGTAAAAAAAGACTAGCGATTGCCGTTGGCCTAGTTGGCGGTGTAGCTTTAGTAGCTTCTTTATTGCTTTATGCATTAAATTCTAACTTAAACTTATTCTTTACCCCCTCAGAAATTATTCAGGGTAAAAAGGATACTGGTGTTATGCCAGAAATTGGTCAGCGACTACGTATTGGCGGCATGGTCACTGTTGGGACATTAGTTCGTGATCCTAAAAGTTTGCATGTATCATTTAAGGTTCATGATGCTGCAGGTGGTGAGATCACTGTGACCTATGACGACCTATTACCTGATCTATTCCGTGAAGGTCAAGGCATTGTTGCCCAAGGTGTGTTAGTTGGCCCAACAGAATTGCAAGCAACTGAAGTACTTGCAAAGCACGATGAAAACTATATGCCACCAGAAGTCGCAGAGGCAATGGGTAAAACTCACGATAAGCTTGAGTATAATACAACTCAAGAAGCTGAAGCAGCATCTGAAGCAAAATAGGCAGCGGTTAAAAGCCCTGCTAGCGGTAATATCGGTCATTTAGCCGTTTATTGATCGGTTCACCAATCTTTATAAGATGACAAAATCCGAGTGTTTTTAACACTCGGATTTTTTGTGGACGTTTCTCAAGCTTTTAATATCAACAACGATTGTGTAACCATCCCTTACATCTCTCATTTATTAAGAAAGCCTTCCTTATTTTATTTAACCGTTTGCAATAAATCATTCAGCAATTCATGTGGCCACTCACAATGACATTATTCAATACACCTATCGGTAATTTATCTAACTTCAATCAAGCTAGTGAATAGTTTCATTTCGGTAAGTTCGATTAAACCGCTCAATAAAAGCATTTTGAGTGGGTTTACTAGATTTAATATAATCTAATTTGAGGCCGTGTTGTTCAGCCATATGGCAAGTGTATGTGAAATAAATTCAGGCCCATTATCCTGCCTTAAACGTTTTAGGTAACCGCGATAAGCGGCTATTCAATCAAGTACACGTATCACTCGCTGAGTCGGTAAACTTGAGTCAACTTCGATGGCTAATGCTTCACGGTGATAGTCATCAATGGCATTAAATGTCCTAAATAACTTACCACAGAATAAGTTATCACTCATAAAATCCATTGCCCAACATTCATTCACTGTTGCGGGAACGGTTAGCGGCTCGGGTTTACATGAGGATAAACGTTTCTTCCTTTTACATCGCAAGTTAAGCTTCAAACCACAATAAATACGATAAACTCGCTTATGATTCCACTTGTGACCTAAAGGCGTAATCGTTAAAAACTTTATAAAGCCATAAGCTCTGCGTTTCTATGCAATCGCTGAGACAGGCTCAATGAGCACATTATCATCGGCAAGCTTGGGTTGATAATAAAGGTGCAGCGACTGGTGTTTAGCACATGACAAGCCAACACAACTCCTAGAGTAAATTACAATGGCATAGTATGCTAACCTCTTATGCTCTGCAGGATCTATAGCTTATATTCAACAATGTCCTAAGCACTATGTTTTACAAACCCACATCCGCAAATATCTTTTTAGTTTGGCGTTCTCTACTTCTAATTCACGCATCAGAGGCTTGTATCCCACCATACTTAGACTTCTATTTGTAATAAGTACTTTGCCTAACATTATGTGTAAGACATGGCTCAGGTACCGTATATACGCAAGACTCGCTTTCTTTGAGGATATAGTTGATTTGGCTTTCAGCAAAAAGTGTCATTTTGATTGTGATTCTCCATTTGTTTTAGTGTAAATGGAAAACTCTATTCGATAATTTTTTATTTTACGGACGTTACATTGTCAAATATTAGAATAGCTGTCTGAGGAGTATTGGGAGTAGATAAAGATAAGAAACTGAATAGCTTCAGTAGTTTACGCTGATCATAGGATTCGATTAATAAATTACACGCGAAAAAAAACCAGGCCGAAGCCTGGTTTTTTCTAGAATTTATCCAAACTTACTCAGCTTCAACAGCTTCAGCAGTTTCAGGACGACCAACTAGCTCGATGTAAGCCATAGGGGCTTTATCACCGGCACGTAGACCGCACTTTAGGATACGGGTGTAACCACCAGGACGACCCTGGAAGCGTGGACCCAATTCATTAAATAACTTACCTACGACTTCTTGGTCGCGAGTACGAGCAAACGCTAAACGGCGATTTGCAACGCTGTCACTCTTAGCAAGTGTTATCAGAGGCTCAACTACGCGACGCAGTTCTTTCGCTTTCACTACAGTTGTCTTGATGATCTCATGACGAACTAGTGATGAAGCCATGTTACGGAACATAGCTTGGCGGTGACTGCTGTTACGGTTTAGTTGACGACCACTCTTACGATGGCGCATGACCTAATCCTTATAACCTAAATCTGTACAAACCTGGGACTTATAGGTCGTCTGCTAAACTAGCTGGAGGCCAGTTTTCAAGACGCATACCTAACGACAGTCCGCGAGAAGCTAAAACATCCTTAATTTCAGTAAGAGACTTCTTACCTAAGTTAGGGGTTTTTAACAGCTCAACTTCAGTGCGCTGTACCAGATCTCCGATGTAATGAATCGCTTCGGCTTTCAAACAGTTAGCCGAACGTACAGTTAGCTCTAGATCGTCGACAGGACGCAACAGAATCGGATCGAATTCTGGCTTCTCTTCTTTTTGCTCTGGCTCAGTAACATCACGAAGCTCAACAAACGCATCTAGCTGTTCAGCTAAAATTGTTGCAGAACGACGAATTGCTTCCTCAGGATCGATAGTACCATTAGTGGTCATATCAATAACAAGTTTATCTAAGTCAGTGCGCTGTTCAACACGTGCTGCTTCAACATTGTAAGCAATACGAGCGACTGGAGAGAAAGAAGCGTCAACCAACAGGCGACCAATTGGTCGATCGTCGTCTTCAGTCTGTGCACGAGCAGATGCCGGTACATAGCCACGACCACGTTCAACACGGATACGCATGCTGATGTCATGATTACCTGTCAAATGACAAATAACATGCTCAGGATTCATGATGGTAACATCACCATCATGCGTGATATCTGCTGCGGTGACAGGGCCTGCGCCGGACTTACTTAGCGTAAGCATTGCCTCATCTTTACCTTCGATCGTTACTGCTAGACCCTTAAGGTTTAACAAGATCTCAAGGATGTCTTCTTGTACGCCTTCCTTGCTGCTGTATTCATGCAGCACGCCGTCGATTTCGACTTCGGTAACTGCGCAGCCTGGCATAGACGACAATAGGATGCGACGCAACGCGTTACCTAAAGTGTGACCGAAACCACGCTCGAGAGGTTCTAGTGTAACCTTAGCTCGAGTTGGGTTAACCTGCTCGATATCAACGAGACGCGGTTTAAGAAATTCTGTAACAGAACCCTGCATTGTGTCCTCTCTTGTTTATTAGCTTTACTTAGAGTAAAGCTCGACGATCAGCTGTTCGTTAATTTCCGCAGACAAATCGCTACGCTCTGGTAGACGCTTGAAAGCACCTTCCATCTTAGCACTGTCTACTTCAACCCATGTAGGCTTCTCGCGCTGAGTAGCCACTTCTAAAGCCGCTTTAATACGAGCTTGCTTCTGTGACTTCTCGCGAATGCTTACAACATCATTCGCAGACACTTTGAATGACGGAATGTTAACAACACGACCGTTTACCATAACAGATTTATGGCTAACTAGCTGACGTGCTTCAGCACGAGTTGCACCGAAGCCCATACGATAAACTACGTTATCAAGACGGGTCTCTAAAAGAGTAAGTAGGTTCTCACCAGTGTTACCTTTTAGACGTGCAGCTTCTTTGTAATAGTTACGGAACTGCTTTTCTAGCACTCCATAAATACGACGAACTTTTTGTTTCTCGCGTAACTGAACACCGTACTCTGATAAACGTGGCTTACGAGCGCCATGTTGACCAGGTGCAGCTTCAAGCTTACACTTCGAATCGATTGCTCTCACACCGCTTTTTAAGAAAAGGTCTGTACCTTCTCGGCGGCTGAGCTTGAGCTTAGGACCCAAGTATCTTGCCATGATCTTTCTCCAACTATCCTAAAACGACGTTATACACGACGCTTTTTAGGAGGGCGACAACCATTGTGAGGGATTGGTGTCACATCGGTAATGTTAGTTATTTTATAACCAACTGCGTTCAGCGCACGGATGGCTGATTCGCGTCCTGGACCCGGACCCTTCACAAAAACTTCAAGGTTTTTAACACCGTAGTCTTGAGCAGCATTACCTGCACGCTCAGCAGCTACCTGTGCAGCGAATGGTGTAGATTTACGTGAACCACGGAAACCTGAACCACCTGCAGTAGCCCATGACAACGCATTACCTTGACGATCTGTAATGGTTACAATTGTGTTGTTGAAAGATGCATGGATATGAGCCATACCATCTGCAACCTGTTTACGTACGCGCTTACGCGGAGAACGTGACGGAACTTTAGCCATTGTCTACCTTCCCGTTACTTCTTAATTGGTTTACGTGGACCTTTACGCGTACGCGCATTGGTCTTAGTACGTTGCCCACGAAGAGGCAGGCTACGACGATGGCGGAGGCCACGATAACAACCAAGATCCATAAGGCGCTTGATGTTCATTGAAACCTCACGACGTAAGTCACCCTCTACTGAGTATTTGGCAACTTCTTCGCGTAGAATATCTATTTGAGCTTCGCTCAATTCCTTGATCTTAGCATCTTCAGCAATTGAAGTAGCAGCGCAAATTGCTTTAGCGCTTGTACGTCCAATACCGTAGATAGCAGTCAATGCAATGACTGTGTGCTTTTGATCAGGAATGTTAATGCCAGCGATACGGGCCACTATGCACTCCTTAAGTTAAAGGCCATCTGCGAAAAGCCCGAAAGGATACTCGACAGATGACAATTTTGCAATCATTATTTGGCCAGCCTAGAAAATTAGACTGGCCAAATGGTTTTTAGCCTTGACGCTGTTTGTGTTTTGGTTCAACACAGATAACGCGTACAACGCCACTACGCTTGATGATCTTGCAATTACGGCAGATCTTCTTCACGGAAGCTCGAACTTTCATTTCATCACTCCGTAAAAGCTATCTTATCGACCAAAGCGATCTAAGTTCGCTTTGTTCACTAGATTAGCTTTTTTCATCACAGACTCATACTGATGTGACATCATATGGGTCTGAACCTGAGCCATGAAGTCCATGATCACAACTACCATAATTAGTAGTGAAGTACCGCCAAAATAGAACTGTACTTTCCATGCGATTAACATGAACTCCGGTATTAAGCAGATAAAGGTAATGTATAACGCACCGGCTAATGTTAGACGGGTCATTACTTTATCAATGTAACGCGAAGTCTGTTCTCCAGGACGGATCCCGGGGATGAATGCACCGCTCTTCTTCAAGTTATCAGCTGTTTCACGTGGGTTAAACACCAACGCTGTGTAGAAGAAACAGAAGAAGATAATTGCTGCTGCATACAATAATGAGTACAGCGGTTGTCCTGGTGACACAGCAAGTGAAAAATCACTTAACCATGACATAGACTCATTTTGACCAAACCACTGAGCCAGTGTGCCTGGGAACAAAATAATGCTGGACGCAAAAATTGGTGGAATTACACCCGCCATATTCACTTTTAATGGTAAATGAGTGCTTTGCGCAGCAAAAACCTTACGGCCTTGTTGACGTTTAGCATAGTTTACAACGATTCGACGTTGTCCACGCTCTACAAATACCACAAAATATGTGACGGCGAACACAATTACTGCAATCAATAGCAATACTAATACATTCAAATCACCTTGACGAGCCTGCTCAGCCGTTTGGCCAATAGCAGATGGCAAGCCAGCAACGATACCTGCGAAAATTAATATCGAGATACCATTACCAATACCACGTTCGGTAATTTGTTCACCTAGCCACATTAGGAACATTGTTCCTGTCACTAAGCTTACAACTGCTACAAAGTAGAAACTTAACCCAGGGTCCGCAACTAAGTTAGGGAATAAGTTAGGTAAACCAGTAGCGATACCGATTGATTGTATTGTACCCAGTACAAGCGTACCCCATCTAGTATATTGACTAATTTTCTTACGTCCGGCCTCGCCTTCCTTTTTAAGTTCAGCAAGGGCTGGATGTACTACAGTCAATAACTGCATGATAATCGATGCCGAAATATACGGCATGATACCTAATGCGAAGATTGAAGCGCGCTCAAGAGCACCACCCGAGAACATGTTAAACATGCCAAGGATGGTTCCCTTTTGCTGAGCAAAAAGCTCTGCCAATACAGCTGCGTCAATACCAGGAATTGGTACAAACGAACCGGCTCTAAAGACGATAATTGCACCAATCACGAACAATAAACGGGTCTTTAACTCTGAAAGACCACCCTTCGCGCTTTTTAAATCAAGTCCTGGTTTTGCCATCGACGTATTATTCCTCGATCTTACCGCCGGCAGCTTCAATAGCTGCACGTGCACCTTTGGTTACCTTCAGACCTTTAACGGTCACAGGGCGTTCAATGGTACCTGAAAGAACGATTTTCGCAAACTGGATATTACGAGTAATTAGATTCGCATCTTTCAATGCGTTCAAGTCGATAACATCACCGTTAACTTTCGCTAGTTCGTGTAAACGAACTTCAGCAGTCACCATTGCGATACGTGAAGTAAAGCCGAACTTCGGTAGACGGATCTTAAGTGGCATTTGACCACCCTCGAAGCCAACGCGAACACCGCCGCCGCTACGAGATTTTTGACCCTTGTGACCGCGACCAGCAGTCTTACCAAGTCCAGAACCAATACCACGACCTACACGCTTTGGTGCAGACTTAGAGCCTGCTGCTGGAGATAGAGTATTTAAACGCATAGATTAATCCTCCACCTTTACCATGTAGTAAACCTTATTGATCATACCGCGAACAGAAGGAGTATCTTCTACTTCAACAGTGTGACCAATACGGCGTAGACCTAAGCCAGTTAAAGTGGCGCGGTGCTTTGGTAAACGACCAATAGCACTTTTAGTCTGTGTTACTTTTAAAGTCTTAGCCATGGTGCATTACCCCCGAATTTCGTCAACATTCAGGCCACGCTTAGCTGCGATTTGCGCTGGTGACTTCATTTGCACCAATGCATCTACAGTCGCGCGAACGATGTTGATCGGGTTAGTAGAACCGTATGCTTTTGACAGAACGTTAGAAACGCCTGCTACTTCCAATACGGCACGCATAGCGCCACCGGCGATAATACCGGTACCCTCAGATGCAGGCTGCATGTACACACGAGAACCCGTGTGACGGCCTTTAACTGGGTGGTGTAAAGTGCCGGCGTTCAATTGTACAGTTACAATGTTACGACGAGCTTTTTCCATTGCTTTTTGAATAGCAGCTGGAACTTCACGCGCTTTACCATAGCCATAGCCGATCTTACCATTACCATCACCTACAACTGTTAGTGCAGTGAAGCTAAAGATACGTCCGCCTTTAACTACTTTAGAAACACGATTAACTGCAATTAATTTCTCTTGCAGATCGTCTTTTTGCTGAGCTTCTAATTTAGCCATTTTTAACCCCTTAGAACTTGAGGCCAGCTTCACGAGCAGCATCTGCTAGCGCAGAAACACGACCGTGATACTTGAAACCAGAACGATCGAACGCAACAACCGTCACGCCTTTTTCGATCGCACGCTCAGCAACAGTTTTACCTACTGCTTTCGCCGCGTCTACGTTACCGGTACTCTTCAGTTGATCTTTAACTGCTTTTTCAGCAGTAGATGCAGCTGCCACCACTTGAGCTTCAGGATTGATCACCTGAGCATAGATGTGACGCGGTGTACGATGTACAACCAGACGGTTTACGCCTAGCTCTTGGATCTTCTTACGAGCGCGTAAAGCGCGACGTAAGCGAGATGTTTTCTTATCCATATCGCGTTACCTACTTCTTCTTAGCCTCTTTACGGCGTACTTGTTCGTCTACATAGCGAACACCTTTACCTTTATAAGGCTCTGGTGGACGGTATCCACGAATCTCAGCAGCTACTTGGCCAACTAACTGCTTATCAGTACCACGAAGGATGATATCAGTTTGTGTTGGACATTCTGCTGTTACGCCTGCGGGCAGTTTGTGAACCAAAGGATGAGAGAAACCTAAAGTTAGGTCTAGATCGCTACCTGCAATTTTTGCACGGTAACCAACACCAATTAACTTTAATTTCTTCTCGAAACCTTCTGTAACACCAACAACCATGTTGTTTACTAAAGCGCGAGCTGTACCAGCTTGAGCCCAAGCGTTAGCAACGCCTTCAACTGGACCAAACTTAACAACGCCGTCTTCAACAATCATAGCTACCGCATTGTTGATTACTCGAGTCAGACTTCCCTTACTACCTTTGATAGTAAGTTCCTGACCGTTTAAAGTCACCTCTACGCCTGCAGGGATAGTGACTGGTGCTTTTGCTACACGAGACATTACCTAGCTCCTTACGCTACGTAGCAGATAACCTCGCCACCCATGCCTTGTAGGCGGGCAGCACGATCAGTCATCAAGCCTTGAGAAGTGGATACAATTGCGATACCCAAGCCGGCCATCACCTTAGGAAGTTCGTTTTTACCTTTGTAAATACGAAGACCTGGGCGACTTACACGCTGGATAGTCTCAACTACTGGGTGGCCTTGGAAGTACTTTAACGTAACTTCTAATTCAGGCTTAGCTTCACCGCTTACTGCGTAATCAGTGATATAACCTTCTTCTTTAAGTAATTTCGCAATTGCTACTTTTAACTTAGCTGAAGGCATCTTCACAGATACTTTGTTAGCAGCTTGGCCGTTACGGATACGGGTTAACATATCCGCAATAGGATCTTGCATGCTCATATTAGCTTACTCCGTGACAAGTATTACCAGCTGGCCTTACGCAGACCAGGAACTTCACCACGCATAGTAGCTTCACGTAATTTGATACGGCTAAGGCCGAATTTACGTAAGAAACCATGTGGGCGACCAGTTTGACTACAACGATTACGCTGACGCGCGGCGCTAGAGTCACGTGGTAGTGCTTGAAGCTTAAGAACTGCATCCCAACGATCATCTTCAGATGTCGCAGGGCTGCTGATTAAAGCTTTAAGAGCGGCACGCTTTTCAGCGTACTGAGCCACGAGCTTTGCACGTTTTGCTTCACGTGCTTTCATAGAACTTTTTGCCATTACGCTACCCTTATTTCTTGAATGGGAAGTTAAAAGCGTCAAACAAAGCACGACCTTCTTCGTCATTCTTAGCAGATGTTGTAATAACAATATCCATGCCGCGAATTTTATCGATCTTATCATAATCGATTTCTGGGAAGATGATTTGCTCACGCACGCCCATTGCGTAGTTACCGCGACCGTCAAAAGACTTGGTGCTTAAACCGCGGAAGTCACGAATACGTGGGATTGCGATGTCAACTAAACGCTCAAAGAATTCCCACATACGTTCACCACGTAGGGTTACTTTACAGCCAATTGGGTAGCCTTCACGGATTTTAAAACCAGCAACTGATTTACGAGCAACAGTTACAATTGGTTTTTGACCAGCGATTGCAGTCATGTCACGAAGAGCACTCTCCATAACTTTCTTATCTGCAACAGCTTCGCCAACACCCATATTAAGGGTGATTTTCTCAATCCGAGGGACTTGCATGACACTGCTATAACCGAACTTAGTCATAAGTTCAGCAACTACAGTCTCTTTGTATTTATCATGCAGTTTCGCCATCGTTTACTCCAGTTACTTAACGAGTTCACTATTCGATTTAAAGAAACGAACTTTCTTGCCGTCTTCAAATCGGAAACCAACACGATCTGCCTTGCCAGTGGCTTGGTTAAAGATCGCTACGTTTGATGCTTGCATCGGTGCTTCTTTCTCGACGATACCACCAGTCACACCCAGTTGTGGGTTAGGCTTCTGGTGTTTCTTAACAAGATTGATGCCTTCAACAATTAATTTACCAGTAGGTAGAACTTGAGAAACCTTACCGCGTTTACCCTTGTCTTTACCTGCTAATACGATTACTTCTCTTCACGACGGATTTTTGCTGCCATTTTGAAGCTCCTTACAGTACTTCAGGTGCCAGCGAGACAATCTTCATGAACTGCTCAGTACGCAATTCACGTGTCACTGGTCCAAAGATACGAGTACCAATCGGTGCAAGGTTTGCGTTAAGCAATACCGCTGCGTTCCGATCGAAGCGAATGACAGAACCGTCTGGACGACGTACGCCTTTCTTAGTACGGACTACCACCGCGTTATATACATCACCTTTCTTCGCTTTGCCGCGAGGAATAGCTTCTTTAACAGAAACTTTGATGATGTCGCCGATACCGGCATAACGACGATGAGAGCCACCCAAGACCTTAATACACTGAACTCTACGAGCGCCACTGTTACAGGCGACTTCTAGAGTCGATTGCATTTGGATCATTTCAAGTGCTCCGCTATCGTTACTACACAATCCCACATATGGGGCTAAATATACTCCAAACTTTGTCTATATTTTGACAAATTTGGCGCGCAAGTATAACACCATATTTTTAGAATAGGTAGTATTAAAAAACAAACGGCCCCAATTTATTTATGGGGCCGTTTAACTAAAACCTATAATTAGGCCTTGCTAACTACTTCCACCAGGGTCCAAGACTTAGTCTTAGATAGAGGACGACATTCGCGAATAGTCACTACGTCGCCTTCATTGCACTGATTTGTTTCATCGTGTGCATGGATCTTTGTAGTACGCTTGATGTACTTACCATAGATAGGGTGTTTAACTTGACGTTCAACAGCCACTACAATTGATTTGTCCATCTTGTCGCTTACTACACGACCTTGCAAAGTACGGATTTTATCAGACATTATGCACCCGCCTTAGAAGTAATAATGGTCTTAACGCGCGCAATGTTACGGCGCACTGTTTTCAGTTGATGAGTCTGAGTCAACTGGCCAGTGGCGTGTTGCATACGCAGGTTGAACTGCTCACGCAGCAGACCAAGTAGTTCAGCGTTTAATTCCTCAACGCTCTTTTCTCTTAGTTCGCTCGCTTTCATTACATCACCGTCTTAGTTACGAAGGTTGTCTTAAGAGGTAACTTAGCAGCTGCTAAAGTGAAAGCTTCACGAGCTAACTCTTCAGAAACGCCATTCATCTCATAAAGAACCTTACCAGGTTGAATTTGGCAAACCCAATATTCAACGTTACCCTTACCTTTACCCATACGCACTTCAAGAGGCTTAGAGGTAATTGGCTTGTCAGGAAAAACTCGGATCCAAATTTGACCCTGACGCTTAATGTGACGTGTCATAGCACGACGCGCAGCTTCGATTTGACGAGCAGTTAAACGGCCACGGCCTACTGCTTTCAGACCGAAGGTACCGAAGCTAACTTCAGTACCGTTCGCTAGACCGCGGTTGCGGCCTTTGAACATCTTGCGGAACTTCATACGTTTAGGTTGCAGCATTGTAGGCTCTCCTATTTACCGCGAGGCTTACGCTTAGGTTGCTGCTTCGGCTCTTCGATCTGTGGCATCATACCGTCTAGAACTTCACCTTTGAAGATCCAAACTTTAACGCCAATCACACCGTATTGGGTGTGACTTTCAGAAGTAGAATAGTCGATATCAGCACGTAGAGTGTGTAAAGGTACACGACCTTCACGGTACCACTCAGAACGTGCGATTTCAGCGCCACCTAAACGGCCACTAACTTCAACTTTGATACCCTTAGCACCTAGACGCATTGCGTTTTGTACTGCGCGCTTCATAGCACGACGGAACATAACACGGCGCTCTAACTGCTGCGCAATGCTATCAGCAACTAACTTAGCGTCTAGTTCTGGCTTGCGGATCTCAGCGATGTTAATTTGAGCAGGAGTGCCAGTTAACTTAGCAACTGCAGCACGTAAAACTTCAACGTCTTCACCTTTCTTACCAATCACAACACCTGGACGGGCAGTGTGAATAGTAACGCGGATGCTTTTCGCTGGGCGTTCAATAACGATCTTAGATACTGATGCGTTCTGTAGTTTCTTTTCTAGAAACTTACGCACTTCCCAGTCGCTTTGCAGGTTATTTGCATAATCTGACTTATCTGCGTACCAGGTAGAGATCCAAGGCTTTGTGATACCCAGACGGATACCATTAGGATGTACTTTCTGTCCCATTGCTCTCTCCTAGCGATCTGATACAACCACAGTAATGTGGCTGGTACGCTTCATGATACGATCAGCGCGGCCTTTAGCACGTGGCATGATACGCTTCATAGTTGGACCTTCATCAACGAAGACCTTACCAACTTTCAGCTCATCGATGTCAGCACCTTCGTTGTGTTCTGCGTTTGCAATCGCAGACTCAAGTACTTTTTTCAATAAAACTGCAGCTTTTTTAGGGCTAAAAGTCAGAACTTCAAGAGCCTTAGCAACAGGCAATCCACGAATTTGATCTGCAACCAAACGAGCCTTTTGAGGCGACGTACGGGCAAAACGATGTTTAGCTAAAACTTCCATCTTATGTCTCCCGTATTAACGCTTCTTCGCTTTCTTATCAGCAGCATGGCCGCGATAAGTGCGAGTTGGTGAAAATTCACCAAGCTTGTGGCCGATCATTTCGTCAGTTACGAACACAGGAACGTGCTGACGACCATTATGGACAGCGATGGTCAAACCAATCATAGTTGGAATGATCATAGAGCGACGTGACCAAGTCTTAATAGGCTTTTTGTCACCGGCTTCCACCGCTTTCTCTACCTTCTTCAGCAAGTGCAGGTCAATGAAAGGACCTTTCTTGAGAGAACGTGGCATGGCGAATCCTCTTACTATTTATTACGACGACGTACGATGTACTTGTCAGTGCGCTTGTTACTACGAGTCTTATAACCCTTAGTTGGCACACCCCATGGAGTCACTGGGTGACGACCACCAGAAGTACGGCCTTCACCACCACCGTGTGGGTGGTCGACTGGGTTCATTGCAACACCACGAACTGTAGGGCGTACGCCTCTCCAGCGCTTAGCACCAGCTTTACCTAACTGGCGTAGCATGTGCTCGGCATTACCAACTTCACCTAATGTCGCGCGGCAATCAACTGGAACTTTACGCATTTCGCCAGAGCGAAGACGTAGAGTTGCATATGCGCCATCACGAGCAACAACTTGTACATAAGCACCAGCTGAACGAGCGATCTGAGCACCTTTACCAGGCTTCATTTCTACTGCGTGTACTACGCTACCCACTGGGATGTTGCGTAGAGGCAGTGCGTTACCAACTTTGATATCAGCATCAACACCAGACTGGATCTTGTCACCAGCTTTCATGCCTTTTGCTGCAATGATGTAACGACGCTCACCGTCTGCGTATAGTACTAAAGCGATGTTCGCTGTACGGTTAGGATCGTATTCCAGACGTTCTACTTTCGCTGGGATACCATCTTTATTACGCTTAAAGTCAATTAGACGGTAGTGTTGCTTATGACCGCCACCAACGTGACGGACAGTGATACGACCAGTATTGTTACGGCCACCACTTTTAGATTTTTTCGCCAACAGGCCAGCAAAAGGTTTACCCTTGTGCAGGTCAGTGTTCACCACTTTAACTACGTGGCGACGACCTGGAGAGGTTGGCTTACACTTAATAACTGCCATGATAATTCTCCTGCTTACTCAGCGCCGCCGACGAAATCGATGTCAGCACCTGCAGCTAAAGTTACATAAGCTTTTTTCCAATCGCTACGACGACCCATACGAGCACCGTGACGCTTAGTTTTGCCTTTGTTAACTAGAGTGCGAACTGTATCAACTTCAACTTCAAATAGTTTCTGTACAGCAGCTTTAATCTCAGCTTTAGTTGCATCGATAGCTACACGGAAAACTACAGTATTAGTTTTTTCAGCAACAACAGTACTCTTTTCAGAGATGTGTGGCGCTAAAATTACTTTCAGTAAACGTTCTTCGCGGATCATGCTAGCATCTCCTCGATTTGCTTGATTGCATCAGCAGTAACAAGCACTTTATTGAACGCGATTAAGCTAACAGGGTCTAGACCCGCTACATCACGAACGTCAACCTTATAAAGGTTGCGAGCAGCTAAGAATAAATTCTCATCAACTTCAGAAGTAACGATTAACACGTCTTCTAAGTCCATTGCTGCAAGTTTGGCTTTAAGTTCCTTAGTTTTAGGAGCTTCAACGCCGAACTTCTCAACAACAACTAGACGGTCTTGACGTACCAATTCAGATAGAATGCTCATTAGAGCACCACGGTACATCTTCTTGTTAACCTTCTGGCTGTGATCTTGCGTCTTAGCAGCGAATGTAACTCCACCACCACGCCAGATTGGGCCTTTTACAGAACCAGCGCGAGCGCGGCCTGTACCTTTTTGACGCCAAGGTTTCTTAGTAGAACCTGTGACTTCAGCGCGAGTTTTTTGAGCACGAGTGCCCTGACGCGCGTTTGCAGCGTATGCTACAACTACCTGATGAACCAGTGCTTCATTAAAGTCACGGCCGAAGGTAGTTTCGGAAACTTCAAGAGCGCTTTGCGCGTCTTTCAATACCAATTCCATTACTATCTCCTCAGACCTTAAGCTTTAACGGCAGGCTTAATGATCAGGTTGCCATTGGTAGCGCCTGGAACAGCACCTTTAACCAAAATTAGGTTACGCTCAGCATCAACGCGAACTACTTCTAAATTTTGAGTAGTCACTTGCTCAGCGCCCATGTGGCCTGACATTTTCTTGCCTTTAAATACGCGACCTGGCGTTTGGTTCTGACCGATAGAACCGTTCGCGCGGTGCGCCAATGAGTTACCGTGAGTCATATCTTGAGTACGGAAGTTCCAACGCTTAACGCCGCCTTGGAAACCTTTACCCTTTGATTGACCAGTAACATCAACTTTCGCTACGTCAGCGAAGATATCAACATTCAGCTCAGCACCAACTTCAATGCCTTCGCCTTCACCGTCTGCTAGACGCATTTCCCATAAACCACGACCGGCTTCAACGCCAGCCTTAGCAAAGTGACCTGCTTCTGGCTTAGTGATACGATTAGCTTTCTTGGTACCAGTTGTAACTTGAAGAGCGCGGTAACCGTCAGTTTCCAAAGTTTTCACTTGGGTAACGCGGTTTGCAGCTACTTCAATTACAGTAACAGGTAATGACGCACCATCTTCAGTGAAGATGCGAGTCATACCTACTTTACGACCGATAAGACCGATAGTCATCTCTCAAACCTCTTCTAAGGATCTCAATTAACCTAAGCTAATCTGTACATCAACACCAGCTGCAAGATCTAAACGCATTAGAGCGTCTACAGTCTTTTCAGTTGGCTCTACGATGTCAACTAGACGCTTATGAGTACGTAATTCGTACTGGTCACGAGCATCTTTATTAACGTGCGGAGAGATCAAAACGGTATAACGCTCTTTACGCGTAGGTAGTGGAATTGGACCACGTACCTGAGCGCCAGTGCGCTTAGCAGTTTCAACGATTTCCGCAGTAGACTGATCAATTAAACGATGATCAAAGCCTTTAAGGCGGATACGGATTCTTTGGTTCTGCATTGACCAGAGCTCCTAAAATGGACACATAAAAAATCACCCTCTAGCTATTCCCTATTTGGAAAGCAGAGCGAGATGATTTAACCATTGGACTCCCAATCGGAGTCCCTGTTTTTCGTTCAGACAATTGCTGAACTATTTAATACACTAAGACTTGCTTAGTGAGGAGGCTCATTATACGCATCTTTAATAGATTCGCAAGCCTATTGTGCGATTAGTCGTCAATTAATTACTAATCGTCTTAAAGTCGGGCAATTATACAAAAAAATATCAAAAAGGCTAGTGATTTTTAGGTAA
>NZ_BALM01000043.1 GCF_000614975.1 Shewanella marina JCM 15074 | reverse complement strand
GCTTTATTTAAGTAATATTGGATCAACTGCTGACAAATACAACGTAATGCCTGATTTAACAGCATTTAATGCTGATAAAAACAACAACGCACTAAATATAACCCACGTGCTATCAATCTATTACTTCTATTTACCAATAAAAATGCCCAGTAGCTCACTACTGGGCACATCACGCTTACTTATATCATACTTATATAGAGTGCGACTTCTTGTCGACTTATACTAAGCTTAGGCAATTAACCGAAGCTGACTCTTAACGTCGTTAAGATTGCAGTATCATCAATATCTTCATCAGCATGACCTGCGCGTACTTCAATACTGTTACCTTTACTGAATTCATAAAGTGCTTTGATATCGTAGAAGGTACCTTTGGTGTTATCACGGAAAGTGTCAGGTAATACAGAACTCAAATTAGCATTGTAGTTATCCATATCCATACGCCCCACGGCAAAGGTCACTTTTAACTGTTCGCTGGCATTCCAGTTGGCACGTAAGCCATATAGCAAACCATCTTGACCACCGTTACCGTTGAAGTCACCAAAACCACCAAAGAACTCAGTACGTACAGGGTTAATTTCGTTACGTGATGAACTGTTGATCAACATAGAGTAACTGTCCCAACCACGGCCAACTAAACCACCATCGCCAATCGCCGCGACTTGCGCTTGTAATTGGAACTCAGGTGTAAATTGATAACCTGCTTCTAGGAATGCTGACCAGCTATTATTACCCCAGAAATAAATGGCATTATCTTTATTGGCATCAGATAAAATAATGTTAGCCGCACCTTTTACTGAGAAATCACCCATGGTCTTACCAAAGTATGGTGAGATATTATGGAAATAATCGGTGTAATATGGATTAGACACTTCATTCGGGAAATCCGGTGCAGGTTTGCCATCAAAGTATGCCCACAATACGCCCCAATCTAAGCCACTATAGTTACCCACTGCAGCAATGGTATACATGCTGAGATCGCCAGTAGAAACTGGTGCTAAACCATTCGTTGAATGATCTTCTGCAAAACGTAAATCATAAATACCAATTAAGCCTACATAACCAGTATCTAGCATCAGCGTTTTCATTGCTAAGATACGATCACGACGATCATCGGCAATATTAAAGTTATAACCCCAGTTAGCTTCTTGACGACCAACACGGAATAACCATGAATCAATGCCGGTATATTCTAAATAGGCTTCATCTAACGAAATTGAGTCATTATTGATGCCGTTATCATAATCGGTACCTGAACCACCCGAATGACGACGGTCACCCGCCCAATCATAGAAACCCAATAGGCGAGTTTTAATGGCCCAACCTGAATCGTTATACATATTCATCGTCAAGCGAACTTGTGATTGTGCCCCTTTTTTAGACTCATCAGGCCCAAAGTTACCTGGACCATTATCTAGATGGTAGCCCTTCACAAATGCATCGGCTTTCATTTCAATTTTACCGACATCTGCAAAATCAACGGTAACGGCTTGTGCTGATGTCGCCATCATCCCCATTGAACAAGCTAAAGCTAGTGCTGACAAACTTAGATTTTTATTGGTATTCATTGTTTTCTCCATCACTCTAATTTTAATTATTCCTTACGGGTTTGATGCGACGACAGCGGGTCCATATGGATAGCTGCTAGCACAAGCAATTCCCTGACAATTACTGCTGAGCATTTGTAGCAAAACGACACCACTATTTATCTTGCTATTAAAATGCCCGATACCATCCAAATCCCCGCCGGAGAGGTTATAAGGACTTAAGTCACTAAAATCGAAATCTAACTCGGCGGCTAAACTGCCACTGCCGAGATTAAGCTGGCTATAAACATTGCTGTTTTGATTGAATAAAGGTGACGCACTACACTGGCCACGTCCTTGAGTGCTAGTGCAATGGATTTGATCATGTAGACCTGCCGATACGGTATAAAAACGAGTACCTAGCTGTTGCTTCGGCATATTACGCATGCTTAATGGCGTTTTGCTGCCAGTCCATTTGTTTTGTCCCCATAAAGGTGAAATAGCACCGCTATCAGGATAAAAACCAAAAGTGTATTGATCGGATATATGCTGCGAGCCACAAGTCGGGGCAAGCGCATTGGCATAACCCATATAAAGGCAAGAGGATAAACCACGTAGTGCACCTGAAACAGCCACAAAACGCTCAACTTTAGACCATTGCTGATGCTTAGTTAAACTGGAAAGCGCCAAAGAAACACCGAGCGAATGACTGACAATATTGACCTGCGATTTCCCCGTGTATGCCAATACATCATTAATAAAGCGCGCTAGCATTTGCTGCTTATTCGTGTCGTGATAATTATATTGTGGGGAGCTTTGCTGCTGAGTAGATAAATAAGTCAGTCCAAATAACTCACAATCATTGTAATTCGCTTGCTTAAAGCTGTGATAGACCGAAGCGGGTGCCAATGGATAATGTTCACTATTGATATGCGGCTTAATCGCCCAGCTCAATGCATTATCACCGTTTCCATGTAAAAAAATAATCGGCGTTTTAGTTGCAGTGCAATTGCCACCACCAAAGCACCATAAGGATATTGCTCAGCTTGAGTAAATGAAGCATCAAATTGAAATGCATTATCATCACAAATAAAACCGTTATGGTTATTACATTCAACGGCATTTACTTTAGAAAAATAGAATAAACTAAATAAAGCTAACACTAATGATAATATTATATTACCCATTTGCTGAACCTTATCTTTTATTTATAAGTTGGGATTTATATTAATCATGTTTATTCATTTATGCTTGTCACATTTATGGGATTCAATTTTGAATTTTCGGGATACTCATCGTTCAAATCAGCGCGTAATATAACATTTCAAGCTGCGAATTATCGCTATCATGATTTCGATTAGAAAATATTAGGAATAGCATTATGGGGCAACTAATTAATAATAAAAAAGTGATCTTAAGCAATGGAGAGTCTATCTTTTACCGTGACTCCGGTGCGGGTGAGGTATTAGTATTATTGCATGGCAATATGACTTCATCATTTCACTTAATCAATTTCATCCAATCATTACCAGACAATATCCGCGTGATAGCACCTGATATGCGTGGTTTTGGCCAATCCAGTTATCTTCGTTCAATCAATAGTTTAACTGAGCTTTCAAATGACTTAAACGAACTATTAAAGCAGCTAAATATCAATCATTATGCTATTGCAGGGTGGTCTATGGGTGGCGGTATCGCAATGCAACATGCCATTGATTATAAAGATAATGTGACTAAACTCATGCTTATCAGTAGTGTTGCTACCACAGGGTATCCACTCAAAGGTAATGCAGGCCAAGGCGAGTATCTTACCAGTAAGCAAGCGATAGCAGAAGATCCTATGCTAGCCCCTGTTATCAATGCTTTTAGCGAACAAAACACAGCATTTATTCAAGCGGTTTGGGATATGGCTGTTTATAACCACAAGAAGCCTAATGAAACTGAATATCCTGCATTGCTTGAAGATGTACTAACTCAAGTTAATATTAACGATATTTATTATGCATTATCTTACTTTAATATTACTGACACACATAATGGTATAATTAAAGGTAGTAACTTAATTAACAATATTGAAGCACCTGTATTAATATTGCATGGTGAAGATGATTTAGTTATCCCATTAATTAATGCCAGAAAAACTCAAGATTTATTACTCACACTCAATAAATCAGTTGAAATATATACCTATCCAGATTCTGGACACTCACTATTTATTGATCAACCTGAACAGTTAGCACAACAAGTATTAACTTTTCTCCATTCGTAATTAGGGATAATACCAATGAAGCAATCACTCAAACTTAGTTTAGTGTCACTCTCGTTATTTGGATTATTAGCCGGATGTTCGACTACCCAATACCCTGTCACTGACATGCAAGCGATCAACGTTGAACAAAACTGCCAAACCAGTTTCTGGTCAGACTGTGTTGGCTATCCATTTCCAGTGAAATATGCCAATACCCAAGATGCTAAAGGTATCAACTGGCAAATCGCTTATATGGATGAATATCGTGGCACTGAACCTAATCCTACTACCGTGGTACTTATTCACGGTAAAGGGATGCACGCAGGTTACTATGCAGAGATCATGAAAGATCTACTCATCCAAGGCTACCGAGTGATTGCACCCGACTTACCTAATTATGGTAAGTCAATTCCAGGTAACTTAAATAATCCAGTGACTCGCTCTTTAGATGACACGCGAGATGCGATACACGATCTATTAGCGAATCAACTGAAATTACAAAAAGCTCACTTCTTAGGTCACTCGATGGGCGGCCAATGGGTATTAGGTTATGCATTAAAATACCCAAGCATGGTTGATAAAATTGTCTTAGAAGCGCCCGGTGGTATTGAGGAATTTCCAACGACGGTCGCGAATATTCCTTTCTTTGGTGAAGCACAGGCTGACTCATATGAAGCATGGAGTAAAATCTGGGGCGGCATGCTTAAAACTGAGCAAGCAAAAACAGCACAAGATATTGAGTTATTTAACTACTTTAAAGCTAAAAACCCAAAAACGGGTACCATTATGGATTCACCAGCCGGTTACTTCTTAGTTGAAACGCCGGTAACCGACTACATTACCCATACGCGCCAATATATGATTGATGCAAGTCCTGAAGAGTTTGCAGCTTGGACCCAAACTTATATTCGTGATGTTTACTCTATGGGCGAAGAAGTCCGTATTGATGACCCAAACAGTTTAGTTAAACGTATCGCGCAAATTGAAGCTCCCATTTTAATCACTTATGGTGCTAAAGAACCCTTCATCCCAACCACGATTTTCAGTGGTAAGCAAAATTTAAAATGGGATGTGATTAAACCAGTTTACGATGCTCTCGCAGCAAACGGTAATGCACCAACCGTTAAAGTTTATCCTGATGCAGGCCATTTTATTCACACTGATATTCCCACTCAATTTAACCAAGATGTGATCAATTACTTGGCAGATAAACGCTTAGCCAATGCTGATAATGTCAAAAAATATAAAGCTCCACTCATCACGCCTCCTGAAGAAGTGCAGGTCTTCTTTGATGCCTTTAAAAAGGATCTGTTAAAGCAGGATAAAACCGCTATTGCCAATTATTATGCTAACGACTTTATGGAAAATGGTTTTGATAAAAACAGTTTCTTAGCCGTACTTTATAGCCAAATGAAGAATGTAAAAGATTATAAAGTATCACTGGTAAAGTTTGAGCAAGATAAAGCAACACCAGGTGAGTATTTTATTGAAGGTATGGTGGATTTAGGCTTAATGAAAGTGCCATTTAAGCCAGAAAGTAAAGTTCGTAAGACTGAGCAAGGTTGGCAGTGGTTAGGCAACCGTAAGTCTTAATCTTGCAAAACAAGTTCTTTGTTGTTGATGTTCAAAGCGCCGCAAGGCGCTTTTTTTATCCCTATATTTACGTTGAAACTTCACATTCTTGAGCAAAATAAAAGTATATGATGGTCAATTTCAGATATGGATCCCAGCAATGAATAATGACCATTTTAAAGGTAAGTATGAAGTCGAATTAAAATTCAGATTACAATCTAAAGATGAATTCTTACAGATTCTGGCGACTATCCCACATGAGGCCATGTTACAAGATAATATTGAGCTAGATGAGTACTTTGACACTCCAGAGCAAACACTAAAATTACAACATAAAAGTCTTATTATTCGAGAAATGCAACCCTCAGCAATAAAGCTCTGGATAGTCAAAGGACCTGAAGTTGACTGTTGCCAAGCAACCAATATTGATGACGTTCAAATAGCCAAAGATATGTTAGCAACAATGGGCTATAAGGTATTTTTAAGTGCGCGTAAAATAAGAAGTATTTTCTTTGTGGGTCAATTTCATATCACCCTAGATCAACTTGATGGAATCGGGGACTTTGCAGAGTTCGCGATTATGACTGATGACCAATCACTGTTAGCCCACTATAAACGTGAATTAATCCAACTCGCCAAACGATTTAATTTAAGCAGTGAAGATTTAGAACATCAATCTTATCGTACGTTATTAACCCAATATGCTTATGCTGACTAAAAAAGCTGACACAAGGCCAGCTTTTTATACACATTAATAACGGCTATTTATTCAAAAAATCGGCAATAGCAGCGTAAACCTGCTGACACTCTTCTTTAACCAAGTCTTCCATATTAATAAAGGTATGGATCATGTCATCAAAATGTAAGTGTTCAACCTCAACGCCAGCACTTTGAGCTTTATCGCAATAGATAATGCCCTCATCACGTAGAGGACAAAACTCAGCGGTGATCATCAATGTTGTTGGTAATTTGGCGGTGAATTGACCAAACAATGGCGAAGCTAAATAACGATTTTCAGCATGTTGGAAGTAATTATCGAAATACCACCCTATTTTTGCAGTTTGTAGTAAATAACCAGTCGCATTATCCGTAATACCATTGGTGCTCATGGTGTAATCTAAACTTGGGTAGATCATCACTTGTTTTTCAATGATTAAACTTGCATCAAACTGTGCTCGTTCAGTCACGCTAGCCACTAACGCTCCACCACCAGAATCACCGGCAACCACTAAACGGCGCTGATAATTAAGTTGGCGCATATCAAGTGCTGACCACACATTTTTAGCAACATGATAAGCATCATTAACGCCTGCGGGGTAAGCACACTCAGGTGCTAAGCGATAGTCAACACTTACTACGATATATTGAGTTGCATTAGCGAGTTTACGACAAATTGGATCATATACCGTCACGCTACCTGCCATATGACCCCCACCATGATAATAGATCATCACAGGTAAAGCTTGCTCTGGCGCGGGATGATAAATACGTACAGGAACCGCATATTCACCACCTGCAACCACTTCATCTTGCACCTGAGCAATAGCAGGAATATCAGTCACTAATCCTTTCGTCAGATTCGCTAAGCCTTCACGTGCATTAGTGGCGGTGGCCTTAAAACCTGAAGCTAATAATTGCTCCATTTGCTGATTAAAATTAGCTAACCATGGCACTAACTTAGGACTCACTGCTCGCATGGAACGCCTCTCTTTTAACTGTATTTATCAAAAAATACCCTAACTAAGTTAGGGTAAAATAAAACAACTAAATCACAACGGGAGATAAAGTTAATCGGTTATGGTTGTAGCTTAGCCAGCTCATTAATATCAATATCTTGTTGATAATCAACGCCTACCAGCTCAAAACCATTAAGTTGCATAAATTCAGTCTTATAGCCTTGATAATCACCAATCTGCGCATAATTGCTGGCATCCATTTGTGCCATAAGTTGACGCACCTCGGCTTGCACATCTGCTGCAAGTTCCCAGTCATCGACACGGATTAAGCCATTGGCATCCACTTCTACTTGGTTCACGTTATACACTTTATCAGCGTATAAACGTTGCATTTGCTCAATGCAGCCTTCATGGGTTCCTTTGGCTTTCATGACTTTATATAGCGCTAAAATATATGGTGAAAACGTTGGAATAAATACCGATGCTTTAGTCACCAACGCTTTGCATACCGCCACGTGAGCACTACCACCAATCTCTGTTAATTGCTGATCAAGCTGCTGTGCTGTTTGATGCAAATGCGCTTTCGCACGACCTAAAGTACCGTAATGATAAATAGGATATGTTTGCTCAGGGCCAATATAAGAATAGGCAAACGTTTTACAGCCTTGCGCTAACACATCGGCTTTAGCCAACACATTAATCCAACTCTGCCAATCCTCGCCCCCCATCACTTTAACCGTGGCTTCTATCTCATCGTTGGTTGCCGTTTCCAGCGTCATTGGCATAAATTCATCAGTTTCTAAACTCACCATATGACCCGTAAATGGTTCACCTGTGGTTTTGATCACTGAGCGCCATAGCTCATTGGTTTGTGGATCCGGTCTTACTCCAGTCGCAAGGCTATAGATCACCAGATCCACTTTGCCACCAAATTCACGATTTATATAGTCAACCACCTGCTCTCGCAAGGCTGGAGAAAAAGCATCGCCAACAAAGTTTTTAGCAATTAAGCCCGCTTTTTCGGCTTGTTGCTTAAAATAGATATTGTTATACCAACCCGCAGTACCAACACCTTTATCAGATGGGCCACGTTCAAATGATACGCCAATGGTGTCAGCCTGTGCGCCGCCAAATGCAAGTGCAATCCTTGATGCTAATCCAAAGCCTGATGACGCCCCTAAAATAAGCACTTTTTTAGGGCCTGTTGCTGTAATCGGTTTAGCTTGTTGTACATAATTAATTTGATTAAGCACACTTTGCTGACAGCCGATTGGGTGTGCACTACGCGCCACTACACCACTAATAATGGGTTCGATAATCATGGATTTATCCTTACTAAATATTTACTACGGCTATCTTGGGTGGCATTACGGTTGCAACGCCCTCAATCACCAACTGTTGATCTTGATTAAAACTTTGGGTGGTTAACTTAACGATATTTTTATCTACATTGATTTCCGCGACCGTCACCACGGCGCGAATGGTATCACCCACATAAACTGGCTTAACAAACTTGAGTTGTTGGCCTAAATAGATAGTCCCTACCCCCGGCAATTGCGTACCTAATACTTTGGAAGTCAATCCCGCAACTAACACGCCATGTGCTAGTCGTCCTTTAAAACGAGCCTGAATTGCTGCAGCATCATCAAGGTGTAGAGGATTATTATCGCCACTAATACGGCTAAAGCTTTCAATATCTTCAGCAGTAATGGTTTTCTGATAATAATCAGTTTGACCGATAGTTAACGTTGAAATGGGATAACTGTTCATCTTCTATGTCCTGTTAATGGCTATTTTATGCTGCCCGTTCAGTTGAGTGTGCAAGCGTTAATCCCATCGGTTTATCAATGAATATACGCTCATCCATCATCTTTAACTGATCGCTGATCAATGGCATAAACTCCATCTGATCCAGCACATCACGCGCTAAATCAATACCCGGTGCAATTTCAATTAACTCAAGGCCTGCATCGACTAACCTAAATACCGCACGTTCAGTGATATAAAGCACTGGTTTATGGTTAGCCCGAGCGGTATCTGATGAGAAAGTGATTTGCTGTACTTGATTAATAAACTTACGAATATGGCCATCTTCAATAATAGTTAATTGACCATCACCACTGCTAATTTGTAATTTCCCGGCAGTAAATGTGCCACAGAAAAATACCTGTTTCGCATTTTGAGTAATATTGATAAAGCCGCCACAACCTGCGATTTTAGGCCCAAACTTTGATACGTTAAGATCGCCTTTTTGATCGCATTCAGCCAAACCTAAGAAAGCTTGATCAATACCGCCACCATCATAAAAATCAAACATTTGATCTTGAGTAATGATCGCTTCAGGGAATGCCGTTGCACCAAAACTTAAACCACCAGCAGGCGTGCCGCCAATTGCACCAGGTTCTACCGTAGCTTTAACTAATTCAGTAACGCCCTCTTCATCTGTCACTTCGGCAATCACTTCTGGCGCACCGATGCCATAATTTAACACCGCACCTTGAGTCAGTTCTAAAGCAGCACGTCTAGCAATAATCTTCTTGGCATCTAATACTCTACTCGTTTTTTTTGTTTGCTGTTGTTGGCCACGGCCGCAATATTCATGATTCATCACCTCGGCAAAGGTTTGCATATGATCTTCTTCCGTTTCAGCGATCACCACTGCATTAACAAAGATCCCCGGAATACGCACTTGCTGCGGATCGAGCTCACCATTTTTAACCATACGTTTAACTTGCACGATCACAGTGCCGCCCATATTCGTCACTAACTGTGCCGCAGCTAGGTTTTCGCAAAATAGGCATTCATCTTCCATGGTGATATTGCCACTTTCGTCAGCAGTCGTACCACGCAGCAATGCCACATTGGCATCGAGGCGATCATAAAAGAGATACTCTTTACCTTTAATTTCAAGCACAGAGACGCGATCTTGAGTGGTACTTTTATTGATTTTTCCGCCCTCGACTCGTGGATCAACAAAAGTCCCTAAACCGACGTGAGAAAGGTACCCGGTTTACCAGCAGCTGAATCACGAAAAAGTTGCGCAATCACGCCTTGAGGAAAATTATAACCTGCAATTTGTTCGTTATTCGCTAAGTGCTGCAAGCGTGGAATTAACCCCCAATGACCACCTAATGCCATTTTTACCATACCAGGATGGGCCAGATGGTTATTGGCTTTAGTTTTACCATCACCTTGGCCCGCAGAGAAATAAAGCTCTAAATTAGCCGGATGGCCAGTCTCTAAAAAACGCTCACCGATAGCACGCTCAACCGCTTCTGGTACCACTGCGCCAATAAAGCCACCTAAAATAACCTTGTCTTCATCACCAATTAAAGCCGCGGCCTGCTTGGCACTTAACACTTGTACTTGCATATAATTTTCCTTCAGCGCCATAAAATATCTTACTTAAGGCAAGTGTAGGCGACAGAGAAAAAGTTAAAAATAGGTATAAAATACAAACTCAATTGCATTTATGGGATAGTAGTTTAATTGGTGAAGAACATAGTGGCCCAACTAGATAAATCTAAATTAGGCCAATATAAACATGAGGTTAGAATGATTGGTTATAGCGAACTTCTTCGGCAATCTCTTGCACTCGACGCAATAAGTAATCTTTAAAATTAACGCAGCGAGATGGCATCTGTTTACGTGGACGGTAATACAAGCTGAACTCAAAATCACTGTTCATATGATCGGTTAACACAGGCACTAATCGACCGGCATCAAGGTCACCTTTAATCAGATCTACAGGTAAATAAGCAATGCCACCACCTTCTATGGCAACAGTACGGATAAACTCACTGTCTTCCACTTCTACGGTAGCCGAAATCTCAAAAGTCTCCATCTCACCTTGGCGTTCAAACACCCATTTATTGCCGCCGACTAAGGTTGAAGCAAATAAGCAGTTATGACTCAGCAGGTCTGCAGGCTCAAATGGCATTGAATGGTTTTCTACATACTTAGGCGAACAGCAAGCCATAAGGGGATATTTTAAAATAGGCCGCTTCACCAATAAGCAGTCTTTCTCTAAAAAACCGTCATATACCGCAGATGCTTTAATGGCAAAATCCACCGCTTCGACATGGTCGACATCAAAGGCCGTTTCAGTAATTTGAAACGAGACATTGGGATGCACAGATAGATATTCACCAATAATGCGACTTAAAAAATATTTGGCAAATAATGGCGTACTGGCAATGCGGATCACACCGCGATCACTTTGACTGAAATTTTGGATCTCAGTAAAAATATCATCTATTTCAGTATGAATATGGTTAAACCGCTCAAATAGTCTTTCCCCTGCTTGTTGGCACCACTTTACGAGTAGAGCGTTTGAGTAAACTCACCCCCATCTTCTCTTCTAACTCAATAATCCAGCGACTTCCTGCCGATGCAGAAATCCCGTATTGCCGCGCAGCATCGCTAAACGAACCTGTGCGTACCACATATAGAAAATAAACGACTTTATCGATCATGCTATTTACCATTTCAACAACCGTAAACATCTTATAAACCTAAAAGCAACAATAAACGACCTCCATTTGGCGGATTAGCCACTTAGATCACATGCTCAAACGGATTATTTTTAATATCTGTGACTATCCCAATTACTCAATTTTGTTTTGCAGCGATGTCTATAAACAACAGCCATTCAAGACAATAGAATGAAGCCATCAAGCTACAAATTAGTAGTTAATTAATCACTTACGCAGAAGGTCTAAATCCTATGATGTTAACCAATAAAGTTTGTATTGTGACAGGTGGAGCCCAAGGTATCGGTCGTTGTATCGCTGAGACTTTTGCAAAACAAGGCGCAACTTTGGTGTATGCCTGTGACATGAATATTGAGCCAATGGCTGAATTTGCCGATGACTACGATAACATTGAAGCAACACAGCTGAATGTTTGTGATCGTGAAGCAATCAGCCATTTTATTGAAACCGTTAAAGCTAAACACGGCCGTGTTGATGTGTTAGTGAACAATGCCGGTATCACCCGCGATAACTTATTAGATCGCATGAGTGAACAGGATTGGGACATGGTAATGAACGTCAATCTAAAAGGCGTATTCAACATGACTCAAGCGATTGTGCCATTAATGTTAGACAACAACCAAGGCTCAATCATCACCATGTCATCTGTCGTTGGCACTGACGGCAATATTGGCCAAAGTAACTATGCAGCCACTAAAGGCGGCGTGATTGCCATGACTAAAGGCTGGGCAAAAGAGTTTTCTCGTAAAGGCGCACAAATTCGTGCTAACTGCGTTGCACCGGGCTTTATTGAAACCCCAATGACTAAAGACTTACCGCAAAAAGTCTTAGATTACATGACCAGTAAAACACCGCTAGGTCGTATGGGTAAACCTGAAGATATTGCCAATGGCGTGCTATTCCTTGCTAGTGATTACTCAAGCTTTGTCACTGGCCAAACGCTAAAAGTAGACGGTGGCTTAGTGATTTAAGCAGCAAATAAAATGACAGTTAAGGAAAGACCATGAAAAAAGTTTATATTGTTGCTGCAAAACGTACCCCACTAGGCAGCTTTGGTGGCACGCTAACAAGTGTACCTGCACCACAGCTTGGTAGCCACGTAATAAAAGCCGCCTTAGCTCAAGCGCAGTTAGATCCAAGCTTGGTTGAAGAAGTGATTGTCGGTAACGTGTTAAGCGCTGGCCAAGGTATGGGGCCAGGTCGTCAAGCAGCGCTAAATGCGGGTATTCCAGCAACAACTCCGGCTTACACACTTAATATGATTTGTGGCAGCGGTATGAAAACCGTGATTGAGTCTTTCACTAAAATCAAAGCGGGTATGGCAGATATTATGGTCGCGGCGGGCATTGAAAACATGTCACAAGCGCCATTTATGATGAGTGCCAATAACCGTTTTGGTCACAAAATGGGAAGCCAGCAAATTGAAGACAGCATCATCAAAGATGGTTTAACCGATGTATTTAACCAATACCATATGGGTATTACTGCTGAAAACATTGCAGAGCAATACCAGATTAGCCGTGAACAACAAGATGCCTTTGCAGCTCGCAGCCAAATGCGCGCTTGCAACGCCATTGAAGCTGGCAAATTTATTGATGAAATTGCGCCGCTAGAAGTTGTGCAGCGAAAAGGCACAATAACTTTTGCTAATGATGAATACCCTCGTCAAGATACGACTGCAGAGTCATTGGCAAAACTGCGCCCAGCATTTAAAAAAGACGGTACAGTCACAGCGGGTAATGCTTCAGGTATTAACGATGGTGCAGTCGCTTTCATTTTAGCCTCAGAGCAAGCAGTCGCTGAACATGGCCTAACACCATTGGCTGAAATTGTCAGTTGTGGTCAAGGTGGTGTAGACCCATCAGTAATGGGACTGGGTCCCGTTCCAGCAATCAAACAAGCATTACAACAAGCTCAACTTGAGCTGAAAGATATGCAACTGCTTGAGTTAAATGAAGCTTTTGCAGCACAAGCTATTGGTGTAATGCATGGTCTAAGTGAAGAGCACGACCTACCATTGACTTGGTTTGATGATAAAACTAACGTTAATGGTGGTGCAATTGCACTCGGCCATCCACTGGGTGCATCTGGCGGTCGCGTATTAGCCACCCTGCTATATGAAATGAATAAACAGCAACTTGAATATGGCGTGGCATCACTGTGTATTGGTGGTGGTATGGGTACAGCTATCATCATCAAACGCTGTGACAATTAACCAGATAATCCAACTCCCATAATAATAAAAGTGAGTGACTACTTTACCCGTTAAGCCCAATACTTAACGGGTATTTTTTATCGTGCTATCTAGTTAGCAGGCACAACTCGCGTGGTTGAACCCAATTGATAAATATCAACTTGCTCACCCACTTGGAACATCATATGCGGATTAACCTGTTGTACAATCGCCACAGTTTGGCCATTGCTTAGCTTAATGACAATGTTAACGCCTTGACGCGTATCTATCGCTTGGCCAGCCTTACTGCCCATAGCGCTGCCTAATACACCGCCGCCAATAGCAGCAATTTCAGACCCCGTGCCACCGCCGACTTCAGAGCCTAAAAGCGCTCCAATCGCGCCACCAGCCAATGTACCTAAGGTATTACCACTATTACCTTGTAGGGTCACAGCATTTAACTTAACGATAGTCCCCGTCAATACCGTTTGCATCTGCTGGGCATCACTTACCCCATATGAGTTACCGTAGGGATTGGTCGCACAGCCAGATAAACCTAATACGCTAACAGCAACTAATGCACCTAATAATGTTTTTTTCACACTGCCTCCAACAAGTTACCGACAGTGCGGCACTTAAGCATCAATTTTAATGCTGTAATTATAGGGGCTTAGTGTTTGAAAACAGGTGAACATGAAACATGTTTAAGCAAAGGTTAATCTAATTTTACACATCGACTATATGTATGTAGTGAGTAATTACTTACATCCACTCACATTAATATCCGAATTAAGGGCTTGTTCTGGTGTTTGACCATTAACAATTTGACCAGATGTATCGGTATCTTGATACCACCGAATATAACAATTGTCAGACGCTTTAATCCCTTGTTGTAAAAATACAATATTGTGAATTCGGTTGTTGAAAACATTAATATAAAAAGCGCAAAAATCATGACCTTGCGGCTCACAAACCGTATGACTATCGGCTTGCAAAGAGTAATATAATGAAGCGTCTATTGCGCGGATAATGCCATCACTAGCCGCTCGAAATCGACCATATACAAACCTAATACTCCCCACACCGTTGCCCATATCAACGAGCTGTGAACTATCATTATATATATCAGGATATTGGCTACTGGCTATAATTGCTATTTTAGCGGTTGCAAGCTGAGTTGCTGATTGAATTGAACCATGAAGCCCATGTAATACTGCGATTTTAGCATCTTTACTCACATCGATAAATTTAGGGGCTGCAACCACGGCAAGTACCCCTAAAATAATAATCACCACCACTAATTCAATTAGCGTAAAACCATGATTATTTTTGTGAAATTCCATTTTCACTCCACCTAAATCTTAATCAACTATCGAACTAGTATCGCAAATAAGCCTAAGCTTGAATATTCACCACTTTAGCTACCCCGGTAATGATCAATTGCAACTAAGTACTGACATAAAATCACCAGATTTCTGGCTTGTTAAATGCTGCGACACAAGATGAAAAACCACTAATCGCAGGCACATGTTCACTCACCAACGACAACCCTAGCCACCCCTCAGGGAAACTTAATGGCATAGGAGCCTTAACGACAGTCTCACTTACACAATTAAAACCCACTTTGCAGTAATAATTAGGATCACCATAAGTAAACACTAACTCTGTTTTTTGTTCTGCTAAATACTGCAAACCAAATGTTAATAATTGTTGGCCAATGCCCTTGCGCTGATACTGAGTCAATACCGCAACAGGTGACAATAACCAAGCATTAATAGGCTGCTCAAAGGTCAATTTAGAAAACATAATACAAGCAATCACTTGACCATTTTGAGTCGCAACAAAAGTGAATAGCTCATCTACTGCGGTAGTCTCTAACAGCTCAGTCACTAATTTAGCTATCACCAAACCTTCTGCTTCGCTTTCTGCATCTGAAAAAGTTTGTAGATAGACTTGCTCAATAGGTTGCTTATCGGTTGCTAAATATAAACTGTAGTTCACGCTATCTAGCGCCATATATCATCCCCTAAATCCCATATTCCAAGAACTAATATTTCAAAATAAATGGGGCGCTAGACCCCATTGTAATTTTATAATTTTTCCAACATGGCTAAAGTGATTGCCACTGAGTTATCTGCTGTCACCTGTTTTAACTTTGGATAATCCATATGCGCGGAACCATCAGCTTTATCAGAAATGGTGCGGATCACCACTAATGGAATCTTATACATAAAGGCGACTTGGGCAACAGCGCCACCTTCCATCTCCACCGCCATAGCATCAAATTCTTTTGAGATACGTGCGACTTGCTGCTTATCTGCAATAAACTGATCACCCGTAGCAATAATGCCTGCATGCGCCTTATTCGCTCCGACCACCTGAGTTGCCGCTTGCATTGCAATCGCTTGCAGCTCTTTGTCAGCATAAAATAGACGATCAGTAAAACCATCCATTAATCCGGGGGCATTACCAAAAACGGTTAAATCAACGTCATGCTGTACTAATGCCGTAGAGACCACTACATCAGTTGGCTCTAATTTCGCTGCAGCGGCGCCAGCAATACCTGTAAAAATTAGCTTATCAGCTTTAAATTCACGAATAAGCACCGTGGTAGTTACCGCGGCATTAACCTTACCCACGCCACTGCGAGTCACCACCACTTCATGATCACCAATTTGACCTTGATAGTAAATATGCTGACCAATGACTACGGTTTTCTTATCATTAATGTGCGGCAATAAGTTTTCAATTTCAGCATCCATCGCACCAACGATTGCGATAGGAGCCGCTTGAGTTAAAAATGCAGTGCAAGCTAAGCCTGCAGCTAATAAAGTTTTAGATAAAGACATAATAGATGTGTAATCATTTTAATCACTGTAGGGAGCGCGATAATAACCATAAAACCTCGCCTTGAATACTGATTGTCCTAATCAAACCAACCTAGATCACATTCATTAGTGATAACTAAATAATAATACCAACTTGATTAAGAAGGTGATCATTCAGCAAATAAGTTAACACTATTACCCCATCATACATTTGTTTGATACATGTTGAATATATGTTATAACCTGTAACGTTTTTATTGGCACATACTGAAAAATAATCACCGCATAAATTAATACACATTGATTAATAACCATTGGGGGCTTCATGTTGCTATCAACACGAAACACACTTATTGCGACACTATTTATCTCTCCAGCAGTATTGGCTGCACCGTCCAACTCACAAACATGGTATGCCGGCATAGATGCTGGTTCAGGCCACTATAGCCGCGCGGGTGAAACTGATGCAGAAGTCAGCAATGATCGTTGGGCGGTCGGTGCTCACTTGGGTTATCAATTTAATCAATACGTCAGCGGTGAAGTGGGTTACCAATATTTAGGTAAAGCTAGCGCTACTTATGCCGATGGAATTATTAGCGGCCGTTTTCAACAACTTACCATGGCGGCACGATTTGAATACCCGATGGGCGACTATATCCCATTTGTAAAACTGGGTGGCAGTGCTTGGGATGGCAATAGCCAAGGATTGCGCGTTGGCGATGATACCGGTTTCTCACCACTCGCTGGTGTGGGTTTACGTTATCAATTTGACCCAGAATTTAGTACCCAACTTGAATATCAATATACCGATACATTGGGTAAAGAAAGCATTGGTTATGCTGATCACCACCTAATCAGCATTGGCTTTAGTTGGTACTTTGATAGCCAGTTTTAAACTGTATCTCGCCAACAAAAACAGGACTCAATTGAGTCCTGTTTTCTTATCTCAAATTAACCCAAGCATTACTTCTGTAAGGTTAAACCTTGATAGGTTTGAGTCGCAGCCGCCATTTCAACTGATGGTACGGTCACTTTGTCTTCTAACAGTAAGTCAGCAACACTTTGGTCAAATGAACGATAATGCAGCTTGGTTTCAACCGTATATTCACTCACGCCAGCAGGCAATTGGAACGGATACAGTACTGTCTTATGGCTCTTTGGTGGAATGGTATTCTGGTTAGAGAATTTAGCCACTTTCCAAGGCTTATGCTCAGGCTTACCATGAATATCTACCGCGGTATCTTGGAATACCACAGTGCCGTCTGGCAACGCATTTTCAGCCGTTAATGAACCTGAACGTAAAATCTCTTTACCCGCGGTATCACGAATAATGACTTCTAACCAAATTTGACGAATAAAGGTCAAACTCGTCGGTAAATTATGACCTGCACGACGGTTATGTACCGTCACTTCAAGTACTGGGTTTGCCTGCGTACCTGCAACCTTCACATCTAGGCTCGCAGCGGTTTTTAAACGCTTACGCGCTTCTTCTGCATGCGCTTCGCCATTGGTCACACCTAATAACGGTGCAATCACCGCATTACCGCCTACGAAACCATGATCATGCACTAATGCACGCTTAACACCACCGCGAGCAGCTGGGCCACCTAAACCGTGATTTTCTAGTTTATCAGCAGGTTTCATTTCATCAGCAACACGAACAGCCACTTCTACAGGCACCATATGGCAATCTTGACACTGGATCTCTTGCTCAGCGTATGGAGACTTCTTCCACTCATCATAAGTGTGTTCTAGCGCAAAGTTGTCATGAACCGGGTTAAATACGTTATGGCAGTTAGCACAAAACTCTGACTTAGTATGCAGATCTGAATATGTTGCTTTATGACCACGTGGCTTAGCATCATCATAAGGACCACGCTTAACACCGTCGTTAGCTAATACTAATGATGCGTTACCATGCTCACCATTAGCAGTATGTTCCATATTGGTATCCACTACGCTATGGCACACTTCACACGACACACCTTGTAGGGCAACAGCTTGCGTAGTGAAACCACCAAACTTGCCAGACTCAGACTTAAATTCAACGGTTTGGGTTACGGTACCAATCGCAGTATGACAACCCCCACAAAGGTTTTTGGTCACGCCTTTAGTTTCAGTCTCGCCCATTGCCCATTCAGCCTGAAACACTGGATCAATAAAAGCAATTGAGTGCATCGAGCCTTGCCAACCATTCCACTGACGAGGATGACAGCCTTTACAAGAGTTAGCATCACGCCATTGCTTCAGATCTGGCGTTTTATCGCCCGCCATACTTAAATTTGATGGCGCATAATCACCAATGGGATTGGCTTGGCCAAATAAAGGAAAAGCAGCCGCAAGCACTAAAACTAATAGTTTCTTTTTCATTAATTAAGATCCGAGATATTGCTCAGTAAACAAAACAACATAAGTAAAGTTACAGGTGTATCGATATGTATTGATTTGATTAATAAATATATCGATTCCCTATATTATAAATGCCTATCAGTAATTGATGCACATCACTTTTAAAGTAAATAACAACTAGAGTTATTAATTACGATCTCGATCAAAAATTAACATTCAAAAACAAACAAAATCCACTGTATTTTTAAATAAAATAATCACAACTAAAAATAAAAGTCACAAACAACACAAAGTGAAACAGCGCATTCTTATTATAAAGATAATGTTGATATATTTTTATATAATTTATAATAATCTAATATTTGGAATATATAAAATTAAGACTCAATAAATGCCATTACCTTAGA
>NZ_BALM01000044.1 GCF_000614975.1 Shewanella marina JCM 15074 | reverse complement strand
TTTAGTCGTGTAAAAAATTAAATTTACGCTGGGAAAGCAGACCTCTAACCTTGCTTACTAAGCTGAATAAGAATACAATCTATGGCCGATTTTTGACCCCTGAGCTTGTATATTTATTGCTAAGGGTGAGTTCGGAAATGAAAAGTGTGATTAACTTGGACGTATATTAATGCGTTTAAGCATAAATGATACTAAGCTCAGGTCGTAGTAAGTAACGGAATTAACCGATGACAACAAATACTGAAAACCAAGGTAATTCCTTGGATATCGTGAAGTGGGGTCTGGCGATTATTTTGCTGGCTGCTGCTGTAATTGGCAATCAGATGTACAGCGAAGAGGTTAGCGTACTTGTACGTGTAATCGTTGTAGTTGTTGCCTTCGCTTTGGCTGGTTTTATCGCACTTCAAACTGAAAAGGGCAAGCAAGCATTAGCTTTTGCTCGAGAAGCACAAATTGAAGTACGTAAAGTAGTTTGGCCAACGCGTCAAGAAGCACTAAATACTACCTTTATTGTATTAGCGGCAACAGGTATTCTAGCTCTGATTTTATGGGGTCTAGATGCAGTGTTACTGCGAATTGTCAATTTCATTACTGGCGTATAGGCATCAAGAATGACTGAAGCTAAAGAAGCTAAAAAAAGATGGTATGTGGTTCAAGCATTCTCTGGCTATGAAGGCAGAGTATGTAAATCTTTGATTGAACATATCAAAATGCATGGTATGGAAGAATACTTCGGTGAAGTATTAGTTCCTACTGAAGAAGTTGTTGAAATGCGTGCAGGTCAACGTCGTAAAAGCGAACGTAAGTTCTTCCCTGGCTATGTATTAGTGCAGATGGAAATGAACGATGACAGCTGGCACTTAGTGAATAGCATTCCACGTGTAATGGGTTTCATTGGCGGTACTTCTGATCGTCCTGCACCTATTAGCGATAAAGAAGCTAACGCTATTCTACAACGTCTGCAGGAAACTACTGAGTCTCCAACGCATCGCGTTATGTTTGAGCCTGGCGAAATGGTTCGTGTTACTGAAGGTCCATTTGCTGACTTCAACGGTACTGTTGAAGAGGTTGATTACGAGAAGAGCCGCGTCAAGGTTTCTGTAATGATCTTCGGTCGCTCAACGCCGGTGGAATTAGATTTTGGTCAAGTTGAAAAAAACTGATTAAAATAACCACAAAACTGTTTGGCAAAGGGGACGGATTTCTATATAATCCGCCCTCGTTATTTAAGGGGAGCTTAGCGCCGTCGTGTTAAGCGTTAGTACCCATACTGAGGAAATATCTCATGGCAAAGAAAGTTGATGGTTACATCAAACTACAAGTAGCAGCCGGTGCTGCAAACCCGTCTCCACCAGTTGGCCCTGCATTAGGTCAGAAAGGTGTGAACATCATGGAATTCTGTAAAGCATTCAACGCTCGTACTGAAAAGTTCGAAAAAGGCATGCCAATTCCAGTTGTTATCACTGTATATAACGACCGTTCTTTCACTTTTGAAACTAAGACGCCTCCAGCATCTTTCTTATTATTGAAAGCAGCTGGCCTGAAATCAGGTTCTGGCCGTCCTAACACTCAAAAAGTGGGCACAATCAAGCGTGCACAGCTTCAGGAAATTGCTGAAACTAAAGCGGCTGATATGACTGGTGCTGACATTGAAGCGATGACTCGCTCAATCGAAGGTACTGCACTTTCAATGGGTTTGGTAGTAGAGGACTAATACAATGGCAAAGCTAACTAAACGCATGCGTAACATTCGCGAGAAAGTGCAAGTAACTAAAAACTACGAAATCAACGAAGCTATCGCGCTTCTTAAAGAGCTAGCTACTGCTAAGTTCGTTGAAAGTGTAGACGTTGCTGTTAACCTAGGTGTTGACCCTCGTAAATCTGACCAAAACGTTCGTGGCGCTACTGTGCTACCACACGGTACTGGTCGTGAAGTACGTGTTGCAGTATTCACTCAGGGTGCAAACGCTGAAGCTGCTAAAGAAGCTGGTGCTGAATTAGTGGGTATGGAAGATCTAGCTGCGCAAGTTAAAGCTGGCGAAATGAACTTCGACGTAGTTATTGCTTCTCCTGATGCAATGCGCGTTGTTGGTATGCTAGGTCAGATCTTAGGCCCACGTGGTCTAATGCCTAACCCTAAGACTGGTACTGTTACTCCTAACGTAGCAGAAGCAGTTAAGAACGCTAAAGCTGGTCAGGTTCGCTACCGTAACGATAAGAACGGTATTATCCACACTACTATTGGTAAAGTGGATTTTGAAGCTGCTCAACTTCAAGAAAACCTTGAAGCATTACTATCTGCACTGAAGAAGGCTAAGCCTGCTGCAGCAAAAGGTGTATTTGTTAAAAAGGTTACCATCAGCACCACTATGGGCGCTGGTGTAGCTGTTGACCAGAATACTCTGGACACTGCTAACTAATTTTACATTGAGCGCGCATTAATATATAATGCGCGCACTTTGTGGGTTGAAGCTCATTTATTGGTGTTTAGGCACTAATTCTTAGATGCTTCCGTCCAAGACCGCAGGCGTCAACCATCAGGTTTACTTAATTTCCTGCGTAGACGGTGTCAGGCCCCAGATAGATTTTTTTCTGCTGGAAATCTGCACCGTAAGTAATTAGATACATTGTGTATCTAATTTTGGTAATTGCTAGGGGAAACCCTAGGTAGAATCCAGGAGTAAAGCCAATGGCATTAAGACTCGAAGACAAAAAAGCGATTGTTGCTGAAGTCAACGAAGCTGCCAAAGGTGCGCTTTCTGCAGTTGTTGCCGATTCTCGCGGCGTAACTGTAGCGGCTATGACTGGCTTACGTAAAGCTGCACGTGAAAATGGTGTATATGTTCGAGTAGTTCGTAACACTCTTATGCGTCGTGCAGTTGAAGGTACTGATTTTGAGTGCCTTGGTGAGTCATTCACTGGCCCAACTTTGATCGCTTTCTCAAATGAGCACCCTGGTGCTGCAGCTCGTCTATTAAAAGACTTTGCTGTTGAGCAAGCTAACTTTGAAGTTAAAGGCGCAGCTTTCGAAGGGGAATTTATCCCTGCAGCTGATATTGATCGTTTAGCTAAGCTACCAACATACGAAGAAGCACTAGCTCAGTTGATGATGACTATGAAAGAAGCATCTGCTGGCAAGCTTGTACGTACTCTGGCCGCATTACGCGATCAAAAAGAAGAAGCCGCAGCTTAATTTTAAGCTTGCTGCTTAATGAATTTGAATTCAGAACATTAGGAAATTTTTGTTATGTCTATCACTAAAGACCAAATCTTAGAAGCCGTTGCAGCTATGTCTGTAATGGAAGTTGTTGAACTAATCGAAGCAATGGAAGAGAAGTTCGGCGTTTCTGCTGCTGCTGCTGTTGTTGCTGGCGGCGCTGCTACTGCAGCTGCTGAAGAGCAAACAGAATTCGACGTAATGCTAACTAACCACGGCGCAAACAAAGTTGCTGTGATTAAAGCTCTACGTGGCGCAACTGGTCTAGGCCTAAAAGAAGCTAAAGCTATGGCTGAATCTGCTCCAGTAGCAGTTAAAGAAGCTGTATCTAAAGAAGAAGCTGATGCACTTAAAGCTGAACTAGAAGCAGCTGGCGCAGAAGTAGAAATCAAGTAAGCTATACTTTTAGCTTGCTCACTCAATTAAATTGAGTGGAGGCTGGCGGTTTTTTAACCGTCGGCCTTTTTTGCGCTGTATGCGCTGGCGATTTTTTATTCACCGTTTATCGCCTAATTTTGCAGTTTTTAGCAGAGATTACTGGCTAAATTCTTGCTACAACGGTGATGGGCAAACGTGCTGTTTCAATAATGATATTGATTCAGTCTTGGTCACATCTCGCAAATTAGAGGAAACCCATGGTTTACTCCTATTCTGAAAAGAAGCGTATTCGTAAAGACTTTGGTAAACGTCCAAAAGTTTTGGATATCCCTTACTTATTGTCTATTCAGCTAGACTCTTTTAAGAAGTTCACCGATCAAGATCCTACCGGTGAGCGCGGCTTTGAAGCTGCCTTCCGTAGCGTTTTTCCCATTAAAAGCTTTTCTGGCAACTCTGAGCTACAGTATGTTAGCTACAAGCTAGGTGAGCCTGTTTTTGATGTGAAAGAGTGTCAAATCCGTGGTGTTACTTACTCTGCACCACTACGCGTTAAATTGCGCATGGTTCTTTTTGACCGTGAAGCAGCGCCTGGCACTGTAAAAGACATTAAAGAACAAGAAGTCTACATGGGTGATATCCCATTAATGACTGAAAACGGTACTTTTGTTATCAATGGTACTGAGCGTGTTATCGTATCTCAGTTACACCGTAGCCCTGGTGTGTTCTTCGACCATGACCGTGGTAAGACTCACTCTTCAGGCAAGGTATTATACAATGCACGTATTATTCCTTACCGTGGTTCTTGGTTAGACTTTGAGTTCGATCCAAAAGACGCACTATTTGTACGTATTGATCGTCGCCGTAAATTACCTGCGACTATCATGCTACGTGCACTAGAATTCTCTACTCAAGAAATTCTAGATATCTTCTTTGACCGTGTAGATTTCACCGTTAAGAAAGATGCATTAGTTATGACTTTGGTTCCTGAGCGTCTACGTGGCGAAACTGCTAGCTATGACATTAAGGACTCTGAAGGCAATGTATTGGTTGAGAAGGGTCGTCGCATTACTGCGCGTCATATTCGTCAACTTGAAAAGACCAGTACAACTGAATTAGAAGTACCAGTTGAATACATCGTTGGTAAAGTATCAGCTCAAGACTATATCGATCCAGATACTGGTGAAGTATTAGTATCTGCAAATAATGAAATTAGCCTAGAAGATCTAGCTAAACTTTCTCTTGCAGGTATTAAGTCTGTTAGCACGTTATACATCAACGAGCTAGATCACGGTGCTTATATTTCTGACACCTTGCGTATCGATTCTACAACTAACCGCTTAGAAGCGTTAGTTGAAATCTATCGTATGATGCGTCCTGGCGAGCACCAACCAAAGATGCTGCTGAAGCATTATTTAATAACTTATTCTTCTCTGAAGAGCGTTATGACCTATCTAAAGTAGGTCGTATGAAGTTTAACCGTCGTCTTGAGCTACCTGAAGACGAAGGTACTGGTGTGCTTTCTAAAGAAGACATCGTTTCAGTGATGAAAAAAATCATTGAAATCCGTAACGGCTATGACGAAGTAGATGATATTGACCATCTAGGTAACCGTCGTATTCGTAGCGTAGGCGAAATGGCAGAAAACCAATTCCGTGTTGGTTTAGTTCGTGTAGAACGTGCTGTTCGTGAACGTTTAAGCCTTGGTGATCTTAATGAGCTAATGCCACAAGATCTTATCAATGCTAAGCCAATTTCTGCAGCTGTTAAAGAATTCTTTGGTTCTTCACAGTTATCGCAGTTTATGGATCAGAACAACCCATTGTCAGAAGTAACGCATAAGCGTCGTATTTCTGCTTTAGGCCCAGGTGGTTTAACTCGTGAGCGTGCGGGCTTCGAAGTTCGAGACGTTCACCCAACTCACTACGGTCGTTTATGTCCGATTGAGACGCCTGAAGGTCCAAACATTGGTTTGATCAACTCGCTAGCAACATTTGCTCGCACTAACTCATATGGTTTCCTTGAAACACCTTACCGTAAGGTTGTTGATGGTGTGATTACTGATCAAGTTGAATACTTATCAGCAATCGAAGAAGGCCGCTATGTGATTGCACAGGCAAACATCGAAGTTGACTCTCACGGCCGTATGGTTGAAGAGCAAATCGCTTGTCGTCATAAAGGTGAATCTACCTTTATGCGTGCTGCAGATGTTCAGTATATGGACGTTTCTCCACAACAGATTATTTCTGTTGCTGCTTCATTGATTCCGTTCTTAGAACACGATGACGCGAACCGTGCATTGATGGGTGCGAACATGCAACGTCAGGCTGTACCAACACTAAAAGCTGAAAAGCCATTAGTAGGTACAGGTATTGAGCGTACACTAGCTGTAGACTCTGGTGTTGTTGTTGCTGCTAAGCGTGGTGGTGTGATCGACTATGTTGATGCAAGCCGTATCGTAGTTAAAGTGAATGAAGATGAACTTTGCCCAGGCGAAGCTGGTATCGACATTTATAACCTAACTAAGTACACCCGTTCTAACCAGAACACTTGTATTAACCAACGTCCTTGCTGTTTCGTTGGTGAGCCTGTGGTTCGCGGTGACGTACTTGCAGATGGTCCATCAACTGACTTAGGTGATTTGGCGCTTGGTCAGAACATGCGTATCGCATTTATGACTTGGAATGGTTACAACTTCGAAGACTCGATTTTGATTTCTGAGCGTGTAGCTCAAGATGACCGTTTCAGCACGATCCATATTCAAGAGCTTTCTTGTATTGCTCGTGATACTAAGCTTGGTAGCGAAGAGATCACTGCTGACATCCCTAACGTAGGTGAGTCTGCACTATCTAAGCTTGATGAATCAGGTATCGTTTACATTGGTGCTGAAGTTAAAGGTGGCGACATCCTAGTTGGTAAAGTGACACCTAAAGGTGAAACTCAGCTAACGCCTGAAGAGAAGCTACTACGTGCTATCTTCGGTGAAAAAGCATCTGATGTTAAAGATAGCTCTTTGCGTGTACCTAACTCTGTTAAAGGTACCATTATCGACGTTCAAGTCTTTACCCGTGATGGTGTAGAGAAAGATAAGCGTGCGGTAGAAATCGAAGAAATGCACATCGCGCAAGCGAAAAAGGACTTAACTGAAGAGTTTAAGATCCTTGAAGAGGGTGTATTTGGTCGTGCACGTCATCTATTAGTTAATGCTGGATTTACTGAGTCTCAGCTTGCAGAAATTCCTCGTCAAAAGTACCTAGTACAGGTAATTGATGATGAAACTAAGCAAACTGAACTTGAACAGCTTGCTGAGCAGCATGATGAGCTAAAAGCTGATTTCGATAAGAAGTTTGAAATTAAGCGTCGTAAGATCACTCAAGGTGATGATTTACAACCAGGTGTACTAAAAGTAGTTAAAGTTTATTTAGCTGTTAAGCGTACTATCCAACCTGGTGATAAGATGGCGGGTCGTCACGGTAACAAGGGTGTGATCTCTAAGATCTGTCCTATCGAAGACATGCCTTACGATGAGCACGGTAATCCAGTTGACGTAGTACTTAACCCATTGGGTGTACCATCACGTATGAACATCGGTCAGGTACTTGAAGTTCATATGGGTGCAGCAGCTAAAGGTATTGGTGATCGAATTAATGTAATGTTAGAAGAGCAGCGCGAACTTGCTGAACTTCGTGGTTATATTAAGCAAGTTTACGACCTTGGTAATGGCTTACAACAGCGTGTTGATATCGAGTCATTTACGGATGATGAAGTATTACGTCTAGCGAAACACCTAAAGACAGGTCTTCCTATTGCAACACCAGCGTTTGATGGTGCAAAAGAGAAAGAGATCAAGGAAATGCTTGAACTCGCAGGTTTACCTACTTCAGGTCAGTTGAAGCTATATGATGGTCGTTCTGGTGACCAGTTTGAGCGTGAAGTAACCGTTGGTTACATGTACATGCTAAAACTTAACCACTTAGTTGATGATAAGATGCATGCTCGTTCTACGGGTTCATACAGTCTTGTTACTCAGCAACCATTGGGCGGTAAAGCTCAATTTGGTGGTCAGCGTTTCGGTGAGATGGAAGTGTGGGCACTTGAAGCTTATGGTGCTGCATATACACTACAAGAAATGCTAACGGTTAAATCAGATGACGTTAACGGTCGTACACAAATGTACAAAAACATCGTTGATGGTAACCATCAGATGAACCCTGGTATGCCAGAGTCCTTCAATGTATTACTGAAGGAGATCCGTTCACTTGGTATTAATATCGAGTTGGATCAAGACTAAAACGAGTACTGATACTCGTTTGGCACTGAATTGGTGCCTCGCGTAGCGGGGCACCTGGTTTAACTCCTTCAGGAGAGAAACGTGAAAGACTTATTAAAGTTTCTGAAACAGCAAAGTAAGACTGAAGAATTTAATGGTATCAAGATCGGCCTAGCGTCGCCTGATTTGATCCGTTCTTGGTCATTTGGTGAAGTTAAGAAGCCTGAAACTATTAACTACCGTACGTTTAAGCCTGAGCGTGAAGGCTTATTCTGCGCGCGTATCTTTGGCCCAGTTAAAGATTACGAGTGTTTGTGTGGTAAGTACAAGCGTCTTAAGCACCGTGGTGTGATCTGTGAAAAGTGTGGCGTAGAAGTTACCCAGACTAAAGTACGTCGTGAGCGTATGGGTCACATTGAGCTGGCTAGCCCAGTAGCACACATTTGGTTCTTAAAATCATTGCCATCTCGTATCGGCTTAATGCTAGATATGACATTGCGTGATATTGAACGCGTATTATATTTCGAATCATTCGTTGTGATTGAGCCTGGTATGACCAGCCTTGAGCGCGGCCAAATGCTTACTGAAGAAACCTATTTGGATGCTTTAGAAGAGTATGGTGATGAATTCGAAGCTAAGATGGGTGCAGAAGCAGTTCTTGAATTGCTACGTGCTATCGATCTTGAAAAAGAAATCGAAGACATGCGCGAAGAGTTGCCATCAATCAACTCTGAAACTCGCCGCAAGAAAGTAACTAAGCGTTTGAAACTGATTGAAGCATTCCATTATTCTGGCAACAAGCCTGAGTGGATGATTCTGAAAGTACTTCCTGTACTTCCACCTGATCTACGTCCGCTAGTTCCACTTGATGGTGGCCGTTTCGCGACTTCAGATCTTAACGATCTATATCGCCGCGTTATTAACCGTAACAACCGTTTGAAGCGTCTATTAGACCTTGCTGCTCCAGATATCATCGTACGTAACGAAAAGCGTATGTTACAAGAATCTGTTGATGCGCTATTAGATAACGGTCGTCGCGGTCGTGCTATTACAGGTTCAAACAAGCGTCCTTTAAAATCTTTGGCAGATATGATCAAAGGTAAGCAAGGTCGTTTCCGTCAGAACTTGCTTGGTAAGCGTGTTGATTACTCAGGTCGTTCGGTTATTACCGTAGGTCCAACTTTACGACTACATCAGTGTGGTCTGCCGAAGAAGATGGCTCTTGAGTTATTCAAGCCATTCATCTACGGTAAGCTTGAAGGTCGTGGCCTAGCTACAACCATCAAAGCAGCTAAAAAGATGGTTGAACGTGAAGTACCTGAGGTTTGGGATGTATTAGACGAAGTGATTCGTGAGCATCCGGTTATGCTTAACCGTGCACCCACACTTCACCGTTTAGGTATCCAGGCATTTGAGCCTGTATTGATCGAAGGTAAAGCGATTCAACTGCACCCATTAGTGTGTGCGGCATACAACGCTGACTTCGACGGTGACCAAATGGCGGTTCACGTTCCATTAACGCTTGAAGCTCAGTTAGAAGCTCGTGCGCTAATGATGTCAACCAACAACATTTTGTCACCAGCAAACGGTGAGCCAGTTATTACACCTTCACAGGACGTGGTATTGGGTCTGTACTACACCAGCCGTGTTCGTGTTAACGGTAAAGGTGAAGGTATGGCATTTGCTTCAGTAGATGAAGCAGAAAAAGCATACCGTACAGGCGCTGCAGAACTTCATGCTCGCGTAAAAGTACGTATCACTGAAAGTGTGCGTAATGAAGCTGGTGAACTTGTGCCAGTACGCCGCGTGGTTGATACTACTGTGGGTCGTGCTCTACTTTCTCGCATCTTGCCAGCAGGTCTTTCATTTGACCTTGTTAACCAAGATATGGGTAAGAAGCAGATTTCTAAGTTGCTGAACACTTGTTACCGTCAATTAGGTTTGAAAGATACTGTTATCTTTGCTGACCAATTGATGTATACCGGTTTCCACTTTGCAACTATCTCTGGTGCCTCTGTAGGTATCAACGATATGGATATTCCTGCTGAGAAGTACACGCTAGTTGCTGATGCTGAAGCAGAAGTGCTTGAGATTCAAGAGCAGTTCCAGTCAGGTCTTGTGACCGCTGGTGAGCGTTACAACAAAGTAATCGATATCTGGGCATCTGCGAACGAAAAAGTATCTAAAGCTATGATGGAAAACCTGTCTACTGAGACAGTGATTAACCGTGATGGTGAAGAAGAGAAGCAAAAGTCGTTCAACAGCATCTATATGATGGCCGACTCAGGTGCGCGTGGTAGTGCTGCTCAGATCCGTCAGTTGGCGGGTATGCGTGGTCTGATGGCTAAGCCAGATGGCTCAATCATCGAGACGCCGATTGTGGCGAACTTCCGTGAAGGTCTAAACGTACTACAGTACTTTATTTCTACTCACGGTGCGCGTAAGGGTCTTGCGGATACCGCACTTAAGACTGCTAACTCTGGTTACCTAACTCGTCGTCTAGTAGACGTTGCTCAAGACCTTGTGGTTATTGAGGACGACTGTGGTGCGACTGAAGGTTTAGTAATGAAGCCACTTATTGAAGGTGGTGACGTTGTAGAACCTTTACGTGAGCGTGTTCTAGGTCGTGTAGTAGCACAAGATGTATACTACCCTGGTACTGAAGATATTCTTGCTCCACGTAACACGTTACTTGATGAAGCATGGTGTCAGAAGCTAGAAGATAACTCAGTTGACGAAGTTATTGTACGTTCTGTAATTACATGTGAAACAGACTTCGGTGTGTGTGCATACTGTTACGGTCGTGACTTAGCTCGTGGTCATATTATTAACCACGGTGAGGCTATCGGTGTTGTTGCTGCTCAGTCAATTGGTGAGCCTGGTACACAGCTAACGATGCGTACCTTCCACATTGGTGGTGCGGCATCTCGAGCTTCTGCTGAGAACAACGTTCAGGTTAAGAACCCTGGTACCTTGAAGTTACACAATGCTAAGTATGTAACTAACACTGAAGGTAAGTTGGTTATCGTATCGCGTTCATCTGAACTTGCGATTATCGATGAACTTGGTCGTGAGAAAGAGCGTTATAAGGTTCCTTACGGTACTGTACTTGAGAAGTTAGATGAGACTGAAGTTGAAGCTAACGAAATCATTGCAAACTGGGATCCACACACTCACCCAATTATCTCTGAAGTAGCGGGTACAGTTAAGTTCGTTGATATGATCGACGGCGTAACTATGACTCGTCAAACTGATGAGTTAACAGGTTTGTCATCAATCGTAGTACTTGATGTTGCACAACGTCCATCAGCGGGTAAAGAAATGCGCCCTATGATCAAGTTGGTTGCTGCTGACGGTAACGACCTGATGATCCCTGGTACTGATGTTCCTGCGCAATACTTCTTACCAGGTCATGCGATCGTAAGTAAGGACGATAACGCACAGATTAACGTTGGTGACGCATTAGCACGTATTCCACAAGAATCGTCTAAGACTCGTGACATCACCGGTGGTCTACCTCGCGTAGCGGATCTATTCGAAGCTCGTAAACCAAAAGAACCTGCTATTCTTGCAGAAGTTTCTGGTACGATTTCATTCGGTAAAGAGACTAAGGGCAAGCGCCGTTTAGTTATCACTCCAAATGAAGGCGGCGATCACTACGAAGAGATGATCCCTAAGTGGCGTAACCTGAACGTGTTCGAAGGTGAAAAAGTGGAACGTGGTGAAGTTATTGCCGACGGTCCAGAAGCTGCACATGACATTTTACGTCTACGTGGCATTCACCATGTTGCTAACTATATCGTTAACGAAGTTCAAGACGTTTACCGTCTACAGGGCGTAAAGATTAACGATAAGCACATCGAAGTTATCATTCGTCAAATGCTACGTAAGTGTATCATTACAGCAGCAGGCGACAGTGAGTTCTTAGAAGGTGAACAGGCTGAAGTATCACGCGTTAAGATGCTAACCGCGAACTTGAAGCGCAAGGTAAAGCACCTGCACAATTCGAACGTGAACTACTTGGTATTACCAAGGCGTCACTAGCAACTGAATCATTCATTTCTGCGGCTTCGTTCCAAGAAACGACTCGCGTATTGACTGAAGCAGCTGTAGGCGGTAAGAGTGACAACTTACGTGGCTTGAAAGAGAACGTAATTGTGGGTCGTCTGATCCCTGCAGGTACAGGTTATGCTTATCACAAAGCTCGTAATGAACTTCGTGCTAATCCAAAAGCTGAAAAAGCACCAGCAATTAGTGCTAGTGAAGCTGAGCAAAACCTTGCTGATCTATTAAATTTAGCTGGCGGTAGCCAGGACTAAGCTTAATAATTGCTCTAAAAAGGCGCAATTTGCGCCTTTTTTAGTATAAAAAGGAACAAAAGTTGGCTATTTCTTGACAGGAAGCCATTACCTTTTTAAAATTCCGCGTCCCACAGTTGTGGATCATAGATTTTTCACACCTTATTGTTGAACTTGATTCAGCTGATTTGGAGCTATACATGGCAACTGTTAACCAGTTGGTTCGCAAACCACGTGCGCCAAAAGTCGAAAAGACTAATGTGCCTGCACTAAATGCGTGCCCACAAAAGCGTGGTGTTTGTACTCGCGTGTACACCACTACTCCTAAAAAACCTAACTCTGCTCTACGTAAAGTAGCGCGTGTGCGTCTAACTAACGGTTTCGAAGTTACTTCGTACATCGGTGGTGAAGGCCACAACCTTCAAGAGCACAGTGTAATTCTAATCCGTGGTGGTCGTGTTAAAGACTTACCAGGTGTGCGTTACCACACTGTTCGTGGCGCCCTAGACTGTGCTGGCGTGACTACTCGTCGCCAAGGTCGTTCTAAGTACGGTGCTAAGCGTCCTAAGTCTTAATGGTTTCCCGTTAAGTAAGGCCAAGCTACAAAAATTGTGATTCCAGTTTTGGAAATCCCTGAAGCATACGGAGAATTGTTATGCCAAGACGTCGCGTTGTAGGACAACGTAAAATCCTACCTGATCCAAAATTTAACAGTGAGTTGTTGGCTAAGTTCATCAACGTCATTATGCAAGACGGTAAGAAGTCTACTGCAGAAAAAATCATCTACAAGGCTTTAGATGTAGTCGCTGAAAAGAAAAGCGCTGATCATCTATCTATCCTTGAAGCTGCACTTGAGAACGTACGCCCAGCGGTAGAAGTTAAATCTCGCCGTGTTGGTGGTTCTACTTACCAAGTACCATGTGAAGTACGTCCAGTGCGTCGTAACGCACTGGCTATGCGCTGGTTAGTTGAAGCTGCACGTAAGCGTGGCGAAAAATCTATGGCACTACGTCTAGCTGGTGAAATGCTAGATGCAAGTGAAAACAAAGGCACAGCTGTTAAGAAACGTGAAGACGTTCACCGTATGGCTGAAGCTAACAAAGCATTCGCACATTACCGCTGGTAATCTGTTGGTGTGGGTCTTAATGACCCACACCTTAGTTTATTTTGCTGCGGCCTTGTCGCGGTTAATGAGGATGTAATTGTGGCTCGTACAACTCCTATTGAGCGCTATCGTAATATCGGTATCTGCGCTCACGTTGATGCCGGTAAAACAACGACGACTGAGCGCGTGCTGTTTTATACAGGCTTGTCGCATAAAATCGGTGAAGTTCACGATGGCGCAGCGACCACTGACTGGATGGTACAAGAGCAAGAGCGTGGTATTACTATCACATCTGCTGCTGTAACCACATTCTGGCGTGGTATGAACCAGCAGTTCGTAGAACATCGCATCAATATCATTGATACACCCGGTCACGTTGACTTTACTATTGAAGTTGAACGTTCACTGCGTGTGCTTGATGGCGCTGTTGTTGTGTTTTGCGGTTCATCTGGTGTTGAGCCTCAGTCTGAAACCGTATGGCGTCAGGCAGACAAATACAAAGTACCTCGTATGGTATTTGTGAACAAGATGGACCGAGCAGGTGCTGATTATGATCGAGTAATCGACCAAATCAGAAACCGTTTAGGTGCGACTTGTATACCAATTCAATTAAACATCGGTGCTGAAGATAACTTCCGCGGCGTAATTGACCTGATTAAGATGAAAGCCATTAACTGGAATGAATCTGATCAAGGTATGACTTTCACCTATGAAGATATTCCTGCAGAGCTTGCTGATAAAGCAGCTGAAATGCGTGAGTATATGGTGGAAGCTGCTGCTGAAGCATCTGATGAGTTGATGGATAAATACTTGGAAGACGGTGAGCTTTCTGAAGAAGAAATCAAACATGCCTTACGCCAACGTACCATCAATAACGAAATCGTATTAGCTACCTGCGGTAGTGCATTTAAGAATAAAGGCGTTCAAGCTGTGCTTGATGCTGTCGTTGACTTCTTACCTTCACCTGTAGATGTGCCTGCGATTAAAGGTATCGATGAGCATGATAATGAAGTAGAGCGTCATTCAGACGATAATGCTCCATTCTCTGCATTAGCATTTAAGATTGCGACTGACCCATTCGTTGGTACGTTAACCTTTATGCGTGTTTACTCTGGTGTACTAGAGACAGGTTCAGCCGTTTATAATTCTGTTAAAGAGAAACGTGAACGTATTGGCCGTATGGTACAGATGCATGCCAATGATCGAATTGAGATCAAAGAAGTGCGTGCTGGCGATATTGCCGCTGCGATTGGTTTAAAAGATGTGACGACCGGTGACACTCTATGTGACAGCGATCATAAAGTCATTCTTGAGCGTATGGAATTTCCAGACCCAGTAATTACCATTGCAGTAGAGCCTAGATCAAAAGCCGCCCAAGAGAAAATGGGTATTGCGTTGCAAAAACTTGCAGCGGAAGATCCATCATTCCGTGTTGAAACAGATGAAGAATCTGGCCAAACACTGATCTCTGGTATGGGTGAACTACACTTAGATATTATCGTTGACCGTATGCGTCGCGAGTTTGGTGTCGAGTGTAACGTAGGTAAGCCTCAAGTGGCCTACCGCGAGACTATCCGCTCTAGTGTGGAAGTTGAAGGTAAATTCGTTCGTCAATCAGGCGGTCGTGGCCAATTTGGTCATGTTTGGTTGAAACTAGAACCTCAAGAAGAGGGTGCTGGTTACGAATTCGTCAACGACGTCGTTGGTGGTGTTATTCCTCGTGAATATATCCCGGCTGTTGACAAAGGTATCCAAGAGCAGATGAAGAATGGTGTAATTGCCGGCTTCCCTGTGTTGGATGTGAAAGTTACTTTGTTTGATGGTTCATATCATGATGTGGACTCGAACGAAATGGCCTTCAAAATTGCAGGCTCTATGGGCTTTAAGAAGGGTGCACTCCAAGCGAGTCCAGCACTTCTTGAACCGAGTATGAAAGTAGAGATTACAACTCCAGAAGATTACATGGGCGATGTGGTTGGTGATTTAAACCGTCGTCGAGGTCTTATTGAAGGTATGGATGACGGCGTTGCTGGCATCAAGATCATTCATGCAGTTGTGCCTCTTGCTGAAATGTTTGGTTATGCAACTGATCTGCGTTCTGCTACCCAGGGACGTGCTTCATACTCTATGGAGTTTTTGAAGTACTCTGATGCACCGCAAAATATTACAAAAGCAGTTATGGAAGCGCGTGGTTAATTCCTGCTATTATCCGAACTGTACATTTGATTTGATATTGTCCACTTGAAGTGGGCACTCCTGAAAAGAAAGGAATATATCGTGGCTAAAGAAAAATTTGAACGTAGCAAACCCCACGTAAACGTGGGCACCATTGGTCACGTTGACCATGGTAAAACAACTCTAACTGCAGCTATCTCTCACGTATT
>NZ_BALM01000045.1 GCF_000614975.1 Shewanella marina JCM 15074 | reverse complement strand
TCGTTTGTGTGGCGGCAATATTAGTGAGATTCATTGTCCATGTAAAGCCTATAATCAAAAAAAAGCTAAAGTTTAGATTCAATTGGTCGATTAATTTACAACGCTATGTTTTATTGATGTTTATTTATGCATTTAGATGTAAGTTTAATCACAGAATCCCAACTCGGGAGCCGCCTTAATAATGCTATCTCTTGCCAACGTCGTGGTGAGTTTGCATTATTGCTGTCGCTTTTATCGGCAGACGCGGGTGATATGGATCAATTTCAGTTAGATAATGATTTTAATCTTACTGAAAAATTGCATAATAAATTTGAAATTCCGCCTCAACAAGCACTGGTTGACATTATAGATGAGCAACATTTACCCACTAACCATGGTGCTGTTTTCTTAACTCAAGGTATTCGTGCCTTTCATTTAGCTAATTGTTTGCAACCAGAAGCATTAGTTGCTCGTCCTGATCCGACTCAAACAACGCAAGAAGTGCTAGATAATTGCGACTTACACACCCAGCAAAAGTATTTAGGTAAGCGAGAGCCGCAAGCTGTCCAAGTGGATTTAGTTGATTTATTGGCACAGCAACGTCATTGGTCGCAGTCTATTATTGCAGCGTAACATGCGAGTCGCCGTTGATAAGCTTTTACTCGCTTAGTGTTCTGACATATACTCATTTTTTTATCGTAGTTTGGATAATCGCAATGACAGAAAAAGCAGTTGATAATCAGCCACACCTTTCTCATGTAAGTGATACTTGTGGCGAATGTGGTAGTTATGTAGATATTGGTGCTGTTATTGATGAGCACGATACAAAGCTTGTCGTACCTTTTGCTGGCGCTTCTGCTAAGCAAGATGCTGAAGCAATGGCTGACAAAGCTAAGCAAGCTTTTGCTGATGTGAATGTTGAATATAAAGAGGAAGCTGAGCAGGTGACATTAGTGCTTGGCTTCGAAGTTAGCGCACAAAAAATCATTTTCCAATTACGTAACGGCCTATAATTGTTCGTCACTTACTAAAAAAGCGCCAATTGGCGCTTTTTTGTTATCTGGCTTTATTACTTATAAATAGTAGAACGCTATATACAACACTGCTTATATTTCTTACCGCTTCCACAAATACAACTGTCATTGCGTTTTGGTAGTGCACAGTCAAACTGTTCACCTGTGGTATATAACCATACGCCATCTTGTTTAATAAATGATGAACATTCAAAAATAACGTCTAATTTTGTATTGTGCTTATACCAAGCTTTAAAAGTTACGGTTGCACTACTATCTAATTGTTTATCTGTGATGATTTCAAGTCCACACCACTGAGGTTGTGGTTCTTGCTCAAAACTAGCAAGTGTCACATCTGGGTGATAGTGGGCAACTTGGGTGTCGATAATATATTGAAATTGATGTAGTGCGAAGGCACTGTAACGAGAGCGCATTAATTGTTTGGCTGTTTGCGCAACTTGCTGACCAAGGTGTAACGGCTGGCAACATTGTGAATAGGCTAACTGGCTTGCACACGGGCATTGTTGAACTGTCATATACAAAAATTATTTAAGCGGTTTAAATTGATTACCATAATACAGGTTCTTGATTGGGCTTGCTTCAAAATAGTAACGCGGTGCTGACTTACTATTGGTATCAATAGTAATAAGCCATTGGCGCTGTTTATTTTGAGTATATGAGGTGACAAATTTACCCGCAAATTCAACCACAGGTTCACCGGTCGATTTTTCTGGGTAATAACGGATTAAATAGTAGCCTATATCATTAATAGAACCAATATTGTACTGTCTATCTTGCACTCTAAAATCAGCTTTTATTTTACCGTTGTTATGACGGATTCGCTTGAAGAATTTTTCAAATTGCGCATAAATCTCTTTCGGGCCCACCGCAATTTTGGCTTGTTCAGACTCTGGAATGTAACGCGCAGTTGGGCTATACATCTTCATGATAGGTTTGGCGTCTAATTGATCAAATGCACGAATAAACTCAACATAAGATTGATTAATTTGTTTATCGATAGCTCTTTGGTGGTTATCTGACCAAGCTGATAACGAGATGGTGCATAAGCAAACAAAAAGAAATAACCGCATAAAATACTAATAGTGACCAATTATATTGAATACTATAATAGCCTTGCTGTTAATACAGAAGCATTCAATTTTTACAAAGTGTAAATGAGGACAGGGCATGAGTGATGATTTTTTAAAGGCAATGGCCGATGTTATTCCTCTGAAACAGCATGATAAAGTGGTTAACCATAATAAAGCAGGACAATCTCAAGCACAGTTAGCCAAGCGAGCAGCAGCAGAGCAGCATCTTTATTTAAGCCAACTTACTACTGATGTGAGTTTAATTAAGCCTGTGGATCCTGATGAAATTGTGGCGGTTAAAGCTGAGGGAATTCAAGAGGCAGTATTTAAACGTTTACGTAACGGTAAATATAAACACGAATGGCTGTTAGATTTACACGAGTTTAGGGTTAGACAAGCGCGTGATGCCTTAGTGAATTTTATTTTGGCTAGTTATCATGCGGGTGAGCGCAATGTACTTGTTATTCATGGTAAAGGTTATAAAAGCAAACCTTTTGCCGGGTTAATGAAGTCTTGTGTATGTCATTGGCTGGCGCAATTTGATGAAGTGCAGGCATTTCATAGTGGTTTACGGGAACATGGTGGCACAGGCGCGTTATATGTGATGCTCAAAAAGAACGAACAATTGCGAATTGAAGCCAGAGAAACCAATCATAAAGGTTCGGGTTTCCGTTAACTGTGATTGTTTAAACGTTCATTACTTGAGTTAATGAACGTTTATCTCCAACCTATGATTGCCTTCTGTAACTTGTTTATTGTGACTGATGTTGTTAGCTTGGTATTTAATGATTAAAAATATCGCAATATAATAATATTAAAGTGAGTATTCATAATGTCAGAGTCGATTATTCAGGTGAACAACACTCAAGACATTACCGCATTAATCAAGCAAGCACCAATAGTGATCCTTAGCACTTATCGTGGCGATTGGTGTCCTTTCTGTGTTCGTTACCTCGTTAATTTTAATCAGGTGTATCAGGGTTACGCCGATGATATTTTATTAGTGGCATTATCTGTAGATAGTGTAACGGTTTGTCAGCAATTGAAATCTAAATTACAACTAGATTTTGAGTTAGTGTCAGATCAACACTTGTTGATGCAACAGATGTTTAATGTCACAACAGGTAAAGGACATGGCAAGCAAGCATATTTACAACCAAGCGTATTCATATTTAAAAATGGCAATATGGTCTTTAAATGGATACAACAACCTAAGTTAATAAATTTAGGTGGAGCGATTAATCGTCTGCCAATCAATAAAGTCACAGAGATAATTAATTCACTTTGAAACAGTTATTTTGGGATAAATATAATGAAAACATACTTAATAAAATGGTGGCACAGTAATCGTTCATTCCTCATCTTTATTTTATTAATGTGTGTTTTTAGAAACGCTTGTGCAGATTGGAACCAAGTACCAACGGGATCAATGTTACCAACTATTCAAATTGGCGATAGAGTGTTAGTTAATAAATTGGCTTATGATGTCAAATTGCCATTTACCACAGTATCTTTGTATAAAATCGCAGATCCAGTTCGCGGTGATATTATTATTTTTAACTCAAAAACTGCTGATACAAGGTTGATTAAAAGAGTTATTGGTGAGCCGGGCGATACCATAGAATTAAGAAATAACATTGTTTATATCAATGGCAGAAAATTATCATATAAAAATGGCTCTGCGACTAAGAAGGTTCAATATCAATTAGAAAACTTGCTTGGTATTGAGCATGCAGTACAGTTAAACACGCATGGTTCAAGTCTATCTAATATGAGGTCAGTGACCGTGCCTAAAGCACACTACTTTGTAATGGGTGATAATAGAAATAATAGCGCAGATTCGCGTGTGATTGGCTTTGTGCCAAGAGATGAGATCATAGGTAAGAGCGAAACTGTTGTGATTTCACTTGATTATGACAACTATTATTTACCTCGTTCAGATAGAGTTTTCTATCCTTTATAGTAAAAGCCCATCAGCGCTGATGGGCTTTTGTAATTAAATATTCGATTTACACTGAATATTTAATATTAACATTATTACCAACCACACTGATTACCCGCTTGTTTGTTTTGCTCATCTAACCAAATTTTTAGTGGTGCGAAGTAATCTAATACCGCAGTTGCATCCATTTCATTGGTGCCAGTGACTAGAGCTAATGTTTGTTGCCAAGGTTGGCTCGCGCCAAGCGTTAGCATTTGCTCTAGCTTTGCACCAGCCTCTTTGTTGCCATAAATACTACAACGATGAATATCATCGGTATTACCTGCAATATCACAAAGCGCTTTATGGAACTGGAATTGTAAAATATGAGCTAAGAAATAACGTGTATAAGGCACACCACCTGGTACATGATATTTTGCGCCCGGATCGAATTGGGTTTCATCGCGTTCAACGGGGGCAATCACGCCTTGATATCGATTACGTAATTGCCACCAAGCTTGGTTATATTGCTCCGGCTAATTTGGCCATTAAATACCTGCCAACGCCATTTATCAATCATCAGACCAAAAGGCAAAAATGCCACTTTATCTAATGCTTGCTTGAGCAGTAAGCCAATATCTTTGTCGCTACTTGGAATTTGTTCAAGTAAACCAATTTGTTTGAAATAGCTTGGCGTGATCGATAATGCAACTGTGTCACCAATTGCCTCATGGAAACCGTCATTAGCACTATTTTTAAAGATAAAGGGTTGTTCTTTATAAGCTCGTTGGTAGAAATTATGCCCAAGCTCATGGTGAATGACACTAAAATCTTCAGCATTTTTTTGGATACACATTTTAATGCGGATATCATCTTCGTTATCTAAGTTCCATGCTGATGCATGACAAACCACATTGCGATCACTTGGTTCGATGAACAGTGACCGTTGCCAAAAGGTATCAGGTAAGGGCTCAAAACCTAACGAGGTAAAGAAAGTTTCAGCTTGCTCGACCATCTTTTTTTCATCATATTGATGCTCGGCAAGTAGCTCGGTCACATTATAACCAGGGTCGGCATTTTCAGGTGCAACTAGGTCATAAATATTACCCCATTGCTGCGCCCACATATTACCAAGTAGATGAGCCGGTATGGGCCCGTTTGCTGGTACTACATCATCACCATAGTGTTGGTTGAGCTCACCTCTCACATAACAATGTAATGAGTCATATAGCGGCTTTACTTGTAACCAAAGACGGTCAACTTCTTGGCCAAAATCTGCTGCAGGCATATCATATTGGCCGCGCCAAAGTTCTGATACATCCTTAAAGCCCAAGCCTTGCGCACCTTCATTAACGAGTTCAATTTGACGTTCAAATAAAGGACGCATTGGTTTAGCTATTTCACGCCAACCTTGCCAAACTTCAAGTAGTTTTTGTGGATCTCGTGATTGGGCCATCATGACAGATAGTTCTGGTTGGCTGTAACAGTTGCCATCGGCAAAACAATATTCACCTTTGCCATATAAACCATTTAACTGTGAATTAATTTGAGCTAGCTCAGCTGTTTTTTGACTATCGGCCGGTGCAGGTAAAATTAACGAACCTCTTAGCATCATTAATTTACGAGCATTAACTGGATCAAGCTTTACATTGGCATATTTAGCCGCTTCAGTCGCCAGTTTGACCGTTTCTCGACTATAGTTTTCACCTGCTGCTGCGGAAAGTGCAGCTGTATCTTCAGTGATAAAATTGCTGTAAATCCATTCAGCACGATTAATCTCTATCGATAATTCAGCTAAAGAACGCTCGGCTTGGTTTATAAATTCAATGGCTTGTGCTGGTGTAGGAGCAACTGCTTGAGTCGATACTGAAGGTTCTTGCTGCGCTGTTGGAGGGGGCATAGATTTATCACAAGCCGTTAAACCTAAGCTTGCTGCAACACAAAGCGTAGCGATTGAAAAGTTATAAGGTAATTTAGGCATAGATTAGTTATCCATTTGTTATAATTATGTGGCTGCGATAAGGTAGCATTAAGTTAAATATATTGCAGCTATTGGCAGTTTTTATTCACACCCAAATCGGTTACTTTGTTTGACATATGTAACTAGCATGTTTAATTTAAACGTATGTTTAAATTAGGAAAGAGATCAAGGAATGGCAAACCGAAGCGAAACCAAGATCAAAATTCTCGATGCTGCAGAACGCCTGTTTGCTGAAAGGGGGTTTTCAGAGACATCTTTGCGACTTATTACAAGTAAGGCTGAAGTTAATCTTGCATCTGTTAATTATCATTTTGGTTCCAAGAAAGAGTTGATAAGAGCGGTACTTGCGCGTTATTTAGATGTTTTTATGCCAGCGGCAACACAAGCATTGCAACTTAAACAACAAACAGAACAACAAGCATCTTTACATGACATTTTTTCGACATTAATCCAACCCTTACTTGATTTAAATGATCTTAGGTACCGTGGCACCACTACTTTTTTACAGTTATTGGGAAGGGGGTATATAGAAAGCCAAGGGCATCTACGCTGGTTTATTACTACCCATTATGGTGAACATCTGACTGAATTTGTAGCTGCAGTAAGCCAAAGTGTGCCTAATATTCCTAAAGTTGAACTGTTCTGGCGACTACACTTTACCTTGGGGACGGTGGTGTTCACTATGGCCTCAAGTGAAGCATTGAGTGATATCGCCGCAGCTGAGTTTGGCGAGCAAAACGATATTGAGACCGTGATACGTAAAGTTATTCCTTATGTTGCTGCGGGTGTTTCTGAATCTAATATAACGGCGAGCCGTTAAGAGGTATGACATGAGTATCTTGCTACTGGTTTTATTAATTATTATTGTTTTATTAGCGATAAAAGAGATTAGACAGCAGATACTTACGCGTCCGATATTCGCTTTTTTCAAAAGAGTGTTACCGCCTTTATCTGAGACAGAGCAGCAAGCAATGGAGGCGGGTGATACTTGGTGGGAGAGTGAATTGTTCCAAGGTAATCCGGATTGGAATAAATTGCATGATTACGGCAAACCATTACTCACCGCCGAAGAAAAATACTTTATTGATCATCAAGTGAGTCATTTACTCAGTTTGCTTGATGATCATCAAATTGTGGCCGACCAAGATTTACCAGCCGAGGTTTGGCAATACTTAAAAAAACAGGGCTTCTTTGCGTTAATTATTAGCAAACATTATGGCGGTAAAGATTTTTCTGCTTATGCCTGTTCAACTATCGTCAGCTTAATCGCCAGCCGTAGTATTAGTGCCGCTGTCACGGTCATGGTGCCTAACTCTTTAGGCCCTGGCGAGTTATTGAGCCATTACGGTACTCAAGCTCAAAAAGATTATTGGTTACCGGCATTAGCTAAAGGCGAGCATATTCCTTGTTTTGCATTAACGGGGCCAGATGCAGGCAGTGATGCTAGTGCAATACCCGATACAGGAATTGTTTGTTATGGTGAATTCGAAGGTGAGCAAGTTTTAGGATTAAGACTTAATTGGGATAAACGCTATATTACGCTAGCGCCTGTTGCTACGGTATTGGGACTCGCATTCAAAATGTATGATCCCGATTGTTTATTAAGTGAAAAAACCGATTTAGGCATTACTTGTGCGTTAATTCCAACCAAGCATCAAGGGGTTAACACTGGCGAACGTCATCATCCTATGGGGCTCGCATTTATGAATGGTACTACTTACGGTAACGATGTATTTATTCCATTGGATTGGATTATTGGTGGCGCACAATATGCGGGTCAGGGTTGGCGTATGTTAGTTGAGTGTTTGTCTGCAGGCCGCGGTATTTCATTACCTGCGTTAGCAACAGCCTCTGCACACATGGCTACTAAAACAACCACAGCCTACAGTTACATTCGGCATCAATTTGGTATGCCAATCGGCCAGTTTGAGGGCGTGCAATCTGTGTTAGCAAGGCTGGTGGCGAATACCTATCAATTAGAAGCGGCTAGACAATTAACAACGACCGGAATTGACTTAAAAGTAAAGCCTTCCGTGGTAACCGCTATTGCTAAGTATCATATGACCGAACTTGGGCGAGAGGTGATTACTGATGCTATGGACATTCATGCGGGTAAAGCAATACAACTTGGGCCAAAAAATTATTTAGGCTTAAATTATTTTGCCCAACCAATTGCAATCACTGTTGAAGGTGCCAACATTCTTACTCGAAATCTGATGATTTTTGGACAAGGTGCTACCCGTTGTCATCCATACGTACTGGCGGAGATGCAAGCAGCGATGGATGCCGACGATGATTCAGGTCTAGTCGAGTTTGATAAGTTATTACTACAACACCTTAAATATACTGCATTAAATAAATTACGTGCATTTGGCGCTGCCATTACAGGGAGTCGGTTTATTAAATCACCTGTGAGCGGCGAAACTAAACAGTATTACCAACATTTAACTCGCCTTAGCTCTGCTTTAGCATTAATGGCAGATGTTGCCATGTTGATGTATGGCGGTGATTTAAAACGTAAAGAGATGATGTCTGCAAGATTAGGTGATGCATTGAGTCACCTCTATTTAGCATCTGCCACCTTAAAAATGTTTGAGGATAATGGTCGTCAACATGATGATTTACCGATTGTGCATCATGTATTGACCACAAGACTGCATGATATTAGCCATGCTTTATCAGTGAGCCTTGATAATTTTGATAATAAACTGATGGGATTTTTGTTGCGTTTAGTTATTTTCCCCTTGGGTAATCATTTTAAAGGGGTAACCGATAAGCAGAATATTCAGTTGGCTCAAGCTATGTTGAAACCCAGTCCTGCTCGTAATCGATTAACGTTTCTATGTGCTGAGTTTGAGCTAGATAACTCTGGTATTGCCGAGGTAGAACAGGCATTTATTGCCATGCATGCTGCCAAAGACTGCTATAAAAAAATCAACAAGGCACAAAAAATTGGTCTTTTACCTAAAGCGGTTCCATTTGAGCAAATACTTACTTTAGCCTTGCAGCAAGAAATTATAACCGAGGCTGAAAGCAAGCAATTACAACATGCTCAGCAATTAAGAGATGAGGCGATTGCCGTTGATGTTGATTAAGTGCGGAGTGGATAGAGATAAATGAGTTTTAGTGTTAAATGATATGCCATTAACGAATATGAAAGCGTGTATTAAATATGGCTTAATGATTTGGTGTTGTTTAAACGCGAATGTATTAGCTCAAACAGGTGATTGCTTTGATAAAAGTTTGCAGAATATAAACCAACAAATCTTAATTTGTAAGCATTATATAAAACAGTTTGTTGTGAGTCATAATATGGCTGATACCGAAGTGTATAAAGCACATATGCAATTGGCCAGTTTATATAGACAGTCGGGTGACTTAATTTTATCAGATAAGCAATTAGATTTATTGGATAGTGCAGAATTGAGTCAATTACAACGCTACCAAGTTGTTCGGCAGCAAGGAATTAACGCTTATCATAATCGTAACTATCTTCAATCTTTAGCGTTATTTAATCAGGCTTATCAACTGTCGCAGCAACTTAAAGATATTGTATTAACCGCTAAATCTTCTAATGATCTTGCTAATACATATCAAGCCTTGGGGGATCTAGATACTGCGGTCACGCTACTACTTGAAAGTTATAATATAGCTAAACAGACTAATAACCTTAATCGACAGGCTGTTGCGCTGAATAATTTAGGCAATATTTATCGTGATATTAATCAGTTAGATGATGCTATTTTATCGTTTAGACAAGCGCACCAATTGCATCAACAGTTACAAAACCCAAAACAAACCGCGCATACCCTCATCAGTTTAGCGGAAGTGTTTTTTAAAAAAATGCACTTTGATAAAGCAGAGCAATTGTTGCAACAACAATTAACTCAGTTACAAGCCAATGGCCTTTTTATCCAATTATCTCGTGCATATTTGATTTTAGCGGAAATTAAATTAGCGAGAAATCAATTGCAACAGGCGCAGTTATTGCTTGCTAAGCAAAAACAAGCGGCTCAATTAGTGCAAAGCAAAACCAATAATTTAAGAGCCTTACTGGTTGAAGCTAAACTGAAGCAGTTGCAAGGTGAACATTCACAAGCGCAGCAATTGCTGGAGCAAGGACTACAATCACAAGCTGCGCAACACAGTCAATTAGCTGAACTTTTTATATTGCGCTGGCACAATCTCAACGCAGCACTGGTGACTACAAGGCAGCCGTTAAAACCTTAGAAAATTATAATTTATTATTAAAGCATAATAGGGCAGGCAGTAGTGATTTGTATCAGCGTCGACTGCAACAAACGAAAACACTTGTCGAATCGCCTCAAGTCACGCCGCAAACACCATCATTGAGCTATTGGCTGATGATTGGTTTTACGCTACTCGCTTGTGTTATTGGACTTGTTCTTTATCGCAAGCATGCAAACAATAACACCTCTGACGTTGATTATAGACAGTTATTGGTCGATATCATGTGTCTATCCTTACAAATATGGGAGCAAAAACAAGGACAAACACGGATTGAATTAGCCGAACAAAGCAAAATGTGGAAAGTCAGTATAGATGATGGCAGATTGCGAGTTCGCACGTTTGAACGTTATCTCTCCGAAGCGACATTACCAAAGAAACCACGTTGGCGTAACGTGCTTAATACTGCAAAACATGTGCTTAAAGATGCGGATGGGGAGAATGTGTTGGTTATAGAATTAATACAAAAAAAAGAACAATTACAGATGTTTATAAAATCAGAGCCTGATCTGTTTAAATAATGCGATCAAGGACTAACTCATTTCTGCCCTAAAATCAGTTTCGCAGTTCAAAAGGTAAGTGGGCCAACCAAAGCTTTGGTTTTGGAAAAGCTAATGTGACATGTTTTTGCATAGTTCATAAGTTATGCTTGTTCTATCTTTTGATGACATAACGCCTCTTCACAAGAATTGTTCATATAAACAGTTATAATAAACATTGTGAATTTTCAGCATTATTTGGGTGTAACAAGGAAAGTGATTTAGCGTCAATAATGACTAAGTGTTTGTTTTAAAATAGCTATATTTAGTCGTTAAATCATACAGCATCACAAATATGCAAATTCTGACTTTCACTATGAGATTACTTAGTGAAAACGCGGGAAAATATTTCATAAAAGATTGAGTTAACGAGCATTTTGGGGCATTTTTCTAATATATGATTAACTGGGTTGTCTGTTCTTATTCGGAATTCAGCCTAATATACTGTTATATGCCCAAACGGAGTTCGTAGCATAATTATGGAATTAACTAATCCTCTCCCACCACAAGGTAATGAATTTGAAGCCCTGAAAACTGGTTTGACTGAATTTAACGAATCGCATACAGGTACAGTGTTCAGAGAAAAAGTATCTTCATTCGTAAAAGATGAATCAGGTGTGATTCTTGGCGGCATTCTAGGTGAAATCAACTGGAACTGGATGCATATTCAGGGGCTTTGGATTGATGAAAGTATTCGTGAAGGTGGATGGGGAACAAAATTATTATCGCGTATGGAGGAATATGCTTTATCTCAAAACACCCCTAGCATTAGGTTGGAAACGACTACATTCCAAGCACTAGATTTCTATATCAAAGCGGGTTATTCAGTTTTTGGCGAATTACCTGATATGCCTAAAGGTCACACTAGTTATTTCTTACAGAAGCAACTGGGCATATAACAAGCTGTTAAATCAGGACAAATAACAGTTGGCTGTTTGCTCCTGCGTCGCTTATTTTAGCCAACAATTATTTGCCCATTAACGAGGGCGTTATACATTAGGATCAAGATTTGAGTATTCATGAAAATAACTGTGATTGCGTAATTTGCAAAACTAAAATCGATGCACATATCCCTGATGAGTTGATTGAAGAAATTCTGAGTGAAAAGGTAACCTTCTTCACTGGAGCAGGAATCAGCACAGAATCACCTTCGGTTCTGAATATTAACTTTTATGAAGAAGTTGCTAGAGAAATAGATGCTCTAGATAAAAATTACAGCTTTCCTGAATTGATGCAAGAGTTTTGTAAGAAACCCAATGGGCGTATAAAACTTTTACAGATGATTCGATCTAGATTTAGAACGGTTGATTCATTCCCTGAATTACAAGCCATGGCTACAACTTTTCATAAAGAGCTAGGAACTTTATTCCCGATAAAAAACATAGTTACGACTAACTGGGATACATATTTCGAAGACTTCTCCCATGCTACACCGTTTGTACTAGATAGTGATTTAGCATTCTGGGAAGTGGCTGAACGTCGAGTACTAAAAATTCATGGTTCAATAGATAACTTATCAACGGTGGTAGCAACTGAAGATGACTACACCGAATGTACAAAGCGTCTGAATGAAAAATTAATAGGAGGCTTGTTAAAGACTATCTTGGCAACTCAAACCGTGATATTCGTTGGCTACTCAATGCGGGATAGTGATTTTCAAGAAATTTATGGTTTAGTAAAAACTCAAATGGATCTTTTGCATCGACAAGCATACGTTGTTACTCCTTTCGAGGATGAAGCAAAGCGTTTTGAGGACGCAGGGCTTATACCGATAATAACAGATGGTACATACTTTTTAGAGCTGGTAAAAAATGAAGCCGTCACACAAGAACTTCTTTTGCCTGATTTAGCATATGAATTTTCATCTTATATGCTTGATGAGATAGAAGATGAACATATTGAATTAAGCAATAAAATTAGTAATACGGATTGCCCTGAGGTTATATATTCTGCTTGTTATCAAGATGGAGTGTTGCATGCTCTACAGCGAATACGAAAGAACAAATACTCTGGCGAGTATTCACATCCATGTAGGATAGAATCTTTAATCGGTGAGTATGCGAGGATACAGACAGGTAAGAGAAAGGAAAAAAGGTATACGGACGTTGCTTACATAGAAGGTTATATCAGAGCTTTGTTTTTTCATTTGCAAAATTGTTTCGAAGGTGATGAATTTGAAATACCAAAGTATTTTGCTTTCGGAGCTAAAAACGATTTGTATTCTTTTGAAGATTTCATGGAATTCATAAAAGAAAACCCTGAGGCTCATAAAGCATCTCTTAAACAGGCCAAACGTTACTTAAGCACTTTGCACGAGCCTGACAAAGTTGTAATTCATCATCCTCCTTGGATCTAATGTATAACAAGTTGCTTATAGGATTATTTAAGCGGTGATCATTTAAGCAGGATCATTTAAGCC
>NZ_BALM01000046.1 GCF_000614975.1 Shewanella marina JCM 15074 | reverse complement strand
TATTGCTAAAGCAACCGTTAATGCACCACCTGAAATACCAGCAAAGAACAGGTAAACTGCGATTGGCCAAGGCCAAGCAACCCCTTCTGACAGGCCTAACGTAAACTCAATAGAACCGTCCATGTTTATACTCCTAGTTTCACTACAGGAATGTATCGTAAGCTAGGCTCAGTACCGAAGTGTGGCTTAACACGCACTGAGTCTTTCACTGCTAATAACTTGCTAACAAAAGAGTTAGGATCGTTAGCATCACCAAACACAAGTGCATCATATTTACATTGCTGCACACATGCAGGTAACTCACCTTTTGCTAGTTTTGAGTTCAAGCAGAAGTCACAGTTATCAGCCACATCGGTTTCAGTGTTAATGAAACGTGCATTGTATGGGCAAGCGCCGATGCAGTACTTACAACCTGCGCACTTACCAGCATCCATCGTCACGATACCCGTCTTAGGATCACGCATTGCTGCGCCAGTTGGGCAAACCGTTACACAAGGTGCATTCTTACACTGCTGACAAGAAACACGGACGAACTTACGCTCACAGCCACAGCCAGTCGTTTTGCCACAATGTGGACAAGGTTGACCTTCTACTGCACCTGATTGCTGCTCCATCAATACGCGAGACTGACCAGCGGGTAGATTGTTCGCCTTATTACAGGCAGTTTTACAATCACCACAACCCACACATTTGTTCTGATCAAATACCATCACATAATGCGGCTTGTTAGGATCGTTTTTGTCTTCTTTTACAGAAGAGCACCCAAGCGGTGCTAGCAGTAACGGGGCAGCTCCAGCACACTTAAGGAACCTCCGTCTCTCTAGATTTTCACTCACAACATCCTCCATCTATCGGTTTTACCGATGTTTTTATTTATTTAGTGAAGCATTTACCATCAATAAACGAAACCAACCACCATGGTTAATACTTGCTTTCGTCTAATTTTTGTTGTGCCTTGTTAATGGCATTGTTAATGGAATCTCGATTAAATGGCTGACTATTATTGGTTAACAGTTGTTGCCAATTAGTGATTGCTTTTTGATAGTTGCCATTTAAATAAGCATCTGTTGCGAGCAACAAACGGGTTTGCAATTCGTTCGTTTGTAAAGCTAGAGCTTTGGCAATGACAACCGATGTTTCAGGGCTAATCACTCTGTCATCACGGTAATACATTGAGGTTGCTTGCATACCGAGCAATTCGGCATCATCACCTTTTAGCAATAGCAGCTGGGTGAGCGTTTGTACTGATTCAGCGTACATACCACCTGCGGCATAAGACTCAGCCAAATTTAGTAACGCAAATTCATCCTCAGGATTACTATTAACAACCTGACGTCCCTTGGTGATATCAGCAGCAACTAAATAATCAATCTGCTCATTAACACGACCTGTATCCCAATCGCTGAAACGGCCGCATAAGGCATAAATCGCCAAGCTTAAAGTGACTAGCGCAATCACCATCAAGCTTGGGTATAAACGGTTGGTATAATTCATCGGTAAGCAAGGCTTAGTGTTACTTGCAAATGGGCTTAATTCGCCTTCAGCCGTACATAATTGACTGTTATTACACAGGCTGATGTACTTTTGATGATGCCATATAATCAAGCCAACAAAGCTTGATAAACTGACAGCAATACCGATGACTAAACTGCTCATAAAACGCCTTACTTACCTTATATATCGATTAAATTAACGGTTACTTATGACCCGTTAGCTGCATAGCATCAATGGTCTTCTGTAGCTCTGGGTTACCTGGCTGCTCGACATTCACAAGCTCAATATCGAATACCAGCGTTGACTGTGGTGGAATTGCACCAGCGCCTTCTACGCCATAAGCTAATCCAGCCGGAATAGTTAAGCGGTAAGTCGAGCCTTGTGGCATCAACTTAAGACCTTCCTGCCAACCTTCAATAACCGTCATTAAAGCAAAACGTGCAGGACGATTTTGGGTATAAGTGCTTTCGAATTCAGTACCATCAAGCAATTTACCGACATAGTTCACTGTGACTACATCTTCAGCTTTAGGGATTGGGCCATTGCCTTTGGTTAACACTTCATACTGCAAACCTGATTCCATCACTACAACGCCATCTTTTTTAGCGTTTTTAGCTAAGAATGCTTTACCGTCTTCAATATTTTTCTGCACCATGGCAGTAATTTGTGCTTCGCGCTTTTCATTCAGTAACTCACCGCGCTTATTCAGGTAATCAACGACCTGCTCTTCGGTTAATTTACTGGTATCTTTTAAGGCATCAACAAAGCCTTCGATCATGACATCCATGTTAATTGCAGCGCCCATCTCTGTTTGAGAATAGAGCTGATTAGATAAGTAGTTACCGACTGAAGCGCCGACACTGTAAGACTCTTTGTCTAATTCTGTTTTAAGCTCTGCTGCCATTACATTGGCAGAAAATAGGAAGGCGATAGAGCTTGCAAGTGCTAATTTTTTGGCTGTCATTTTCATCATTTTCTCTCAATCTACAATTAGTGGTTCATCATGTAACATACTGAATAACAAAAGAGTTATAACTTCTCAGTGGGACGACCAGACATACGCCAGCCATAAATACCATCAGGCATTTGCATTACGTTGGTATAACCTAACTTCATCACTTCACGAGCCGCCATATTGCTCACTGTGCATAGACGATTAGCGCAGTAAAACACCATCTTGGCGTCTTTGTTCTTAGGTAACAGTTCTTTCCAGTTCTTAACATTGAAGAACACCGCACCTGGAATAGCTCCCTCAGCCCAAAGTTCTAGCGTGTTAACATCATAGAATTGCACATCATCTTTGCCGACAAACTGATCAGCTTCTAACATTGAAATCTGGCGTAATTGCTGCTCATGCTGAGGCGCTAGAGTAAGCTCTCCGCCTGCGCCCGCCGCTGCATAACCACTTGGTAAAATCAGTGCTAAAGCAAACATGCAATGTTGGATTGTTTTTTTCATTTTTTTCCCTGTATACCTCGGTATCCGAAGATACCGAGGCGATATGTAATAACCTAAATTAGGCGATTACTTTTTAGCAGTTAACGCACCGTCGATGATTGCTTGAGCTTGAGTTACATAAGCTAGAGCAGCATCAATACGTTTTGCGGTGTAACGTGGACCGTGAACACCCCAAGAGCCGTCAGCTTCTAGTAGGTCTAAAGTTTCCTGTGCTTTTTCAGTTAGCATGTAAACTTCAGCCTTCTGTGCAGCGTCTAACTTAGTCACTTCTAGTAACTGGTCGATACGCTCAACAGCAGCAACAACTTCAGCGTAAGTAGCCTTGATAGGCTTCTGCCACTTCTGAACTTCACCGTAGATTTCCATCTGGTCTTCGTAGTGCATGCCTACTTCTAGCTCAGATTGGAATGGGCTATGACAGCCTTTGTTTTCTACAACGTCGATATCAGATGGAGATGTACGAGCACATGACCACATTAAGTCTAAGTAGTGGTGACCGTTTTCATCTTTAGCTACAGACCAGCCCTTAACAGCTGCATCACGTGGCTTGCCAGCAGGTGGGTTCAACATCTTACGCTCAGGGTCAACATCAATCTTCCAGATGTGACTACGACGTACTGCGTCGAAACCAGCCATGTCAGGGAACTGCATACCAGTGAAGTTCTCACAAGAACCTGTGTTAGGCATGTGACATGATTGACATGTTTGCTCGCTGTGAGTCGCACTGTTTTCAGCAATTAATGTCTGTGCAGCGTGACAGTCAGTACAGTCTTTACGGATTGCAGGCTTAGTGAAACCAGACTTCCAATCGTTAGCTGTTACTTCGTGTGGATCGTGACATGTAGAACAACGCATGCCCTTATCGTAGTGAGCAGATGCGAATAGCTGAGAACCTTCAGTACCACAAGATGGGCAAGAAGACTTCATCTTCACGTTGAATGCGTACTCTAACTTCTCTTTACCTTCGTCAGTGTTCGCTAAGTCTTCAACGAAGTTGAAACGCTGGTGACAACGTTCACAGTTAGAAGGCATACCACCGCCGATACCGCCATCTAAGTGACCGCCAGCGCCGTGACACTCTTCACAAGCAATACCCTTAGAGATAGTGTGCTCTTGCAGTTTCTTTGGATCGCCAAGTGCGTCAAAGAACTCTTCTTTGTTCTTAAAGTCAAACTTAAAGGTATGACAGATTTCACAGTAAGATGCTGCAGGCTGGAATAAGAATTCCTTCTCATACTTAGCACCGTACGAGCTCATGCCCCACTGGTGTGAACCAGAAGCACCGATACCCGCCATGTCTGTTGGGAAATCAGGATAATCTTTTGAATTTCTTTAGCTTTCTCAGGGGTTAACCACTCAGCCCAACCACGAGAGAACTGGTTAGCACCAGCTACCATGTGACCAGTGCCATCACGTAGTAAACCGTCACGAATATGGTAAGTACCACGTACTAACCAAGCATCGATCATGCCGTACTTAGTACGAGGCGTACCAACTGTTGCATAGATCATGTCTGGTGTTACACCATCAGGCAGGATAGAAGTATCCTTAGTGGCGTACATGGTTTTTTCGATATCGTTATCTACTTCTGGATGGTCACCAGGGAAACGAATAGTTTTAGAGTGACGTGAACGCTTCCACTTTTCGTATTGAGCCGCGTGACATTCACCACACTTCTCTGGACCTACGAACTTGTTTGGATAGTCAAGAATAGACTTCTCGCCTAAACGATACTGGATCGCCATTGGGCGTTCTTCACCATGTAGTGCGTTACTGTGCTTAGAGTAAGCTAAACTGCTACCTTGCTCTAAGTACTCTTCACCACGGTCAGAAATCTTATAGGTACCGATTAAGCGACCTTCTTCGTGGTACTTAAATACTGGATGGTTTTGGAACAGATAATCGAAAAGTTCTTTCTCTTGCACGATATAATCTTGCAGAGTCTTAACACCACGACTTTCTTCTGTTAGATCTGGGTTAGCCATAATCTTCTGGGCAGTTGCACCCATTTGTTCATTACCATAGCCTGGTTTTTCAGCGGCCATAGCAGATGACATGCCGGCGGCTCCCAGACAAAACAATACGCTTAGCGCTGTTTTGCTTTTCCATCGTTTCATCATTCACTCCTAATTACTATTAGTATTATATTTTCACTAAGCTGAACTGTTCACCAAACCACACAAACAATTAAGCAGTAAGCGTATTTTTCATAATGCCAATAAAAAAAACAGGAACTAATCCACAAAAAGAAATTCATGATTATTTTTGATTTATAAAAATATAAAATAACCTATAAAAACAGCTAGTTATAATAAGTCGTATTAATATTTTTTATATCTAAATTCACAACTTTTATATATAAAAAAACATAAAAAACAATGTTGAAAATAAGTTTTCACAAAAACTAATAAAGCGAAGTCAATAACTATCGACACAGTCACATTTATATTTTGGCAAATAAATTACCCTAAACAAATCTTGTGGAAATATAATTTAATAAAATCTAATTAATATTAAATAATTAAGATCACACTTTATATTATCGATATTTAATTAGTCACAGATTTAAATATAAATTTAATACAAGTCACATTTTAAATAAAATTGAGTGATATGCGACTTTATATCTTCTATACGCATTTCATAATTTAAGGCTACCCCATGATCCCAGAACTTGGACTACTCTTCCTTATTATTAGTACTGTACTTGCACTACTATTAGCATTAGTCCCATTAATAGCTACCGCAAAGCGTAATCCATACTTACTCAGTTACAGTAAGCCACTGGCATTATGGGTGCCGCTAGCATTATGTTTATCTGTTGCTTGTTTGGTGTACAGTTTTGTTGTAAACGACTTTTCCGTGGCCTATGTTGCCAACCATTCAAATACACAGCTTGCTATTTGGTATAAAGTCGCTGCAGTTTGGGGAAGCCATGAAGCTCCATGTTATTTTGGGTAACATCAATGGCCGTTTGGGGTGGCTATATTGCCGTTAGGCATATAAAAGAAGAACCTCAATTTATTAGCCATTGTTGCGCCATATTGGCGATGGTGATTTTGGGCTTTAACCTATTTATGCTATTTACCTCAAATCCATTTGCACGCATGTTGCCGGATATTCCAATTGAAGGCCGTGACCTTAACCCAATCTTACAAGACATTGGCCTCATCTTTCATCCACCTATGTTATTTTTAGGTTATGTTGGCTTAACGGTATGCTTTGCTGCTGCTATTGCAGTGCTATTAGCGGGTAATTTTTCAGAGAAGTATGCCAAGTTACTCAGACCATGGGCTATTTTAGCGTGGGTCTTCTTAACCGGTGGCAATGCGTTCGGCTCGTGGTGGGCTTATAACGAATTAGGCTGGGGCGGATGGTGGTTCTGGGATCCAGTTGAAAATGCTTCATTTATTCCATGGCTAGTCGCCACCGCCATGTTGCATTCAATTATAATGACGCTAAAGGCCATAGCTTTAAAGTCACCACCCTGTTTTTATGTTTACTGGCATTCTCACTAAGCTTACTTGGTACCTTCTTAGTGCGCTCAGGTATTGTGCAATCTGTACATGCTTTTGCAGCAGATCCGACTCGTGGTATGTCAGTATTATTCTTACTAGCCGTCTTTGTTGGCGGTGCCATGACCCTATTTGCACTGAAAGGTGAGCAGATAAAATCTGAATTAGATATGCATCTTAAGAGTAAAGATAGCTTATTGATTGCAGGTAACATCGTATTAGTGATTGCCGCACTATCTGTCTTACTCGGTACTTTCTACCCACTCATTTATGACCTAATGGGATTAGGAACACTATCAGTAGGCGCACCTTACTTTAACAGTATGTTTGTACCATTAGCCTTTATCGTCTTTATACTGATGGGTGCAGGTCCGCTGATTAGTTGGAAACAAAGCAAGCCTGGTCAATGGCAACCCATTATATGTGCCTTTGTCATTAGCGCATTAATTGCAGGTCTTATTATTTGGCTGACTCAAGTAACCTTTGAGTTATCGCTACTACTAGGATTCTGGGGCGCAAGCTATATCATCTTAACTATTTGCTACTATATCTTCCTCCATATAAAACAGCATAAGGCCTTTAAACGTCAGCAAATAGGCATGTTAATTGCCCATTTTGGCGTAGCAATTTCAGTGATTGGCGCTACCTGTGTTTCTCATTATGAAGAACAAGCGTTACTACGCATGGGACCGGGTCAAGGCAAACCATTAGCAGGCTATATTTTTGTTTATGATAGTACCGTAAACGTTACTGAAACGGCATTTACTGCCATTCAGGCCAATATCCAAGTACTTGATGAAAACGAACAATTACTGACGACACTAACCCCACAAAGACAGACCTTTAAAACCAACGGTATGGAGATGTCGCAGGCATCAATTGATCGTAATTTAATGCGTGATTTATACGTATCGAAAGGTCAACAACTGAGTGATACCGAATATTTGATCCGTATCAGCTATAAACCGTTCGCCTGTTTTATTTGGTTAGGTGCGCTATGGATGATGTTTGGTGCATTACTCAATATTTTACCTATGCCAATTAGGCAACAGCAAAAGCAAACATCAGCAGTGCCTACGCCAATACAGGAGCGAACTGCATGAGATTGATATTAATTACCCTGCTCTTTATCAGCCAATTGAGCCACGCAACTGGTATTCAATATACCGATGCTGAAGTAAAAGCACTCGGCTTTGAAATCGCCAAAGAGCTACGCTGTCCAAAATCAGTGAATCAGAATCTATTTGATTCACAAGCGCCTATTGCCAATGAGCTAAAAGGGCAAATCTTTTTAATGCTAGAAGAAGGTAAATCTAAACAAACCATTATTGACTTTATGGTCGAACGCTATGGCGACAAAATTAACTATCAACCAGAAGTTAATGCCAGTACAGCCCTACTGTGGTTTGGACCAGGTTTGATGCTTGTTATCGCCTTAGTCATCGCCTTTTTAGTATTAAATAATCAAATAAAACAAAAACGTTTACGAGCCAAGGTGGAAAAATAACATGAAAAAAACGCTATTAGCCTCTTTACTGATGCTGGGAGTGGGTTTTACTGCAACAGTACAAGCCAGTGGTCACATGCCAAAAGTCTATGCGACGGGTGAAGCACTACCTAAACCGATGCAAATGACAGGCTTTAGTGAACTCACCTATGCCCGTAAAGTACCTGATATCACCATGCTGACGGTAGATAATAAAGAAGTGAAACTCAGTGACTATAAGGGTAAGTTACTGATGATCAACCTATGGGCAACTTGGTGTCCGCCATGTGTGCAAGAGATCCCAGGCCTAGAAAAGTTTAAAGCCGCAAACACCAATAGCGATATTTCAATTGTGTCATTATCAATTGACCAAGATCCTGAAAATGTACAACCCTTTCTAGATAAGCATGGCTTTACTGAATTTGAGACCTTATTAGATCCAACAGGCCAAATGGAAAAAGTGATGCCAACTAACGTGGTTCCAGCAACTTATATGTTTGATGGAGCAGGTAACCTAGTGGGCTTTGTAAGAGGTTTTATGCACTGGGATGATAAAACCGTACAACCTTTTATGGATACTTTAATTCAGAAGTATGCAGACAAAAGCTAGTCATCAAAAAAATGCTCGCACTCGCGAGCATTTTTTTAGCACATTAAAGCGGATAAAATTGATATAAATAATCAGCACCCAGTGCAACAAATAGCGCCATTCCAGCCCAATTGTTATTTAAGAAAGCTTTAAAGCAAGGTTGCCTTTCTCTATCAGCAATAAGCTTTTGTTGATATAAACCAAAACCAATAAAAGTTAACAACCCCAGAGCATAGACTAAACCACGTTCAGCAGCCCAGCCAGCTTGAATAAAGCAAAATAATGCCGCTAATTGGAATAACGCGATAATTTGGCGATCATAACGACCAAATAAAATCGCCGTTGATTTAATGCCAACTTTTAAATCATCATCACGATCAACCATGGCATACATGGTGTCATAGGCGATAGTCCAGCACCAGTTAGCAGCAAATAACCACCAAGCGGTCACTGGTACTTGGCCAGTTTCAGCCGCATAAGCCATCGGAATTGACCAACTCCAAACAACCCCAAGAAACATCTGCGGCATATTGGTAAAACGTTTAGTAAACGGATAAATAATCGTCAGGATAATGCCAACTACTGATAACTTCACCACTAACGGGTTAAGCAGTAATACTAAACTAAAAGCAAAAAGTCCCAACAATACAAATAATAATAAAGCTTCTTTGCTGGTCACTTCACCACTTGCTAATGGACGCATTTTAGTACGCTCAACATGGGCATCTAATTTGCGATCCGCAAAATCGTTAATAATGCAACCACAAGCGCGCATAACAAATACACCCACAATAAAGATCAGTAACACTTTAATATCAGGCATACCATCGGCGGCAAGTACAAGCGCCATTAAACAAGGCCACATAAGTAATAAAGTACCTATGGGCCGATCAATACGAGCTAGACGCGTATAAGCATCTAATTTATCCCTTAAATTCATATTGTTAGTCTCTCCTGAGACAAAATAAAACCATGCTTGTTACATTTTATACCCAAACCAGCTGCGGTTGCCACTTTCAGCTTTAGGTCACTTAGCTATATTACACTGCCTCAAGCCGCGCATAAGAGACCACAAGCCACTTACTGCCATAATCAATAAAGCTCACCTGCACTCGAGCCTGCGGACCACTGCCTTCAAAATTGGTGATATTACCTTCACCAAATTTAGGATGCAGTACCCGTTGACCAACCTTAAAGCCTGTATCATTAAATGCAGATTGTGACTGCGCAAAACGAGGACTTACGCTCGCCTTACTCACCTGAGTTTTTAAGCGGATCTCCTCAACAAACTGAGTCGGGATCTCTTTAATAAAGCGTGAAGGACGAGCAAAATTCTCACGACCATAGATACGACGAGATTCCGCATAGCAAACATAAAGCTTTTGCATTGCACGAGTCATCCCCACATAACAAAGACGACGCTCTTCATCTAAGCGATCCCCTTCATCGATCGCCATTTGGCTTGGAAAAATCCCCTCTTCTACACCAGCCATAAATACCACTGGGAATTCAAGACCTTTAGCTGAATGCAAGGTCATTAACTGTACTGCATCAGTATGTGCGTCAGCTTGGCCTTCACCCGCCTCAAGCGCAGCATGAGATAAAAAGGCATTTAACTCGCCCATATCTTCCAACTCTTCAGGCATCTCAAAAGTACGAGCCGCAGTCACTAATTCTTCTAAGTTTTCAATACGTGATTGAGCTTTCTCACCCTTTTCGGCTTGATACATGGCTTTCAAACCCGACTGATGAATCACATGATCAGCAGCGCGATGCAACGGCATCTCATCGGTGTCTTGACGCATGGTTACAATCAAATCCATAAAGCCACGCACCGCATTAGCCGCTCGACCAGCCAACACTTTTTCATCAAGTAGACGTAAGCAAGATTGCCATAGCGTCAACTCTTGCTGCCGTGCCGTTGTGCGTAAAATATCTAAAGTACGACCGCCAATACCACGAGCCGGTGTATTCACAACCCGCTCAAAAGCAGCATCATCATCTTTATTGGCGATCAAGCGCAGATAGCCCATCGCATCTTTAATTTCTTGGCGCTCGAAGAAGCGTAAACCACCATATATACGATATGAAAGTCCCTTGTGTAGTAATGCTTCTTCTAACACACGTGATTGAGCATTTGATCGATATAAGATCGCACAATCAGATAAGGTACCGCCTTTATCCTGCCAGTCAGCAATACGACCCACAATAAAGCGCGCTTCATCCATTTCATTAAACGCACAATAGATCGAGATAGGCTCGCCATCTTTATCTTCGGTCCATAGCTTTTTACCCATACGACCAGGATTATTAGCAATTAACTCATTCGATGCATTTAGAATATTGGCAGTAGAACGATAATTTTGCTCCAATCGTATCGTTTGTGCAGTCGGAAAGTCCCCTAAAAATTTATGCAGGTTTTCAATCTGTGCGCCGCGCCAACCATAGATCGACTGATCATCATCACCAACGATCATTACATGGGCACTGCTACCAGCTAACACTCGGATCCATGCATATTGGATCGCGTTAGTATCTTGAAACTCGTCGACCAATATATTTTTAAATCGATCTTGATAATGCGCCAAAATATGCGGTTTATTGAGTAATAACTCATGAGCACGCAGTAAGATCTCAGCAAAATCGACCAAGCCAGCGCGATCGCAAGAATCCTGATACACCTGATATAACTGTAATAAATTCATCTCAAGTGGATAGCCGCCAGCATCAATATGCTTAGGTCTTAACCCTTGATCCTTTTTACCGTTAATATAGTTTTGCACCATACGCGGTGGATACTGCTTTTCATCAAGATTAAGCATTTTAACGATCCGCTTGATCAAACGCATTTGATCGTCAGAATCTAAAATTTGAAAACTCTGTGGTAGATTGGCATCTTGAAAGTGAGTACGAAGCAAACGGTGAGCTAAGCCATGGAAAGTACCAATCCACATACGCCCCATAGAGCTACCCGCGATTTTTTCGACGCGTTCACGCATTTCAGAGGCAGCCTTATTAGTAAAGGTTACTGCCAAAATAGAATATGGACTCTGTTGCTCGACCTGCATCAACCAAGCAATACGATGTGTTAATACACGTGTTTTACCACTACCCGCACCGGCGAGTACTAACATGCTTGATTGCGGTGCTGCAACAGCTTCACGCTGTTTATCATTCAGGCCGTCTAATAAAAAAGATACGTCCATTATTGCCTCCGAAAAATTCGATAACGCATTATAACAGGGGCAAACACTATCTGATATGTTGAATGATGTATGAATAAATAATCACTTATAGCACAACAGCCAAGATTAAATATTGCTCATAAGCAAACTCTTTCGTTGCTTAGTCAGGTAAGCAAGTACTAGTATAAAATACCAACCTAATAGGGCACACTCATGAAGCTTATCTCGGCCTTTAAAGCGTATATAAATGATTATTTTCCAACGTTAGAAATCAAATATATCCATGCGCTGCTTGCGCTTTTAGTTATCGTACAAATCATCAATAGCAACTTTGTTCATATGAGTCATACAGGGCAAATAGAGCAATCAAGTATTGGATTTTTGTGGCTGCATATCATCCTTGGCATCATGACTGTAATAACAACAATTGGCATCATTAGATATATGCTAGTTAAACAATCTTTTAAACAATTCTTCCCTTATCTTTACGGCGATAATCACGTATTAAAAGACGATATAAAACAACTACAACAAGGTCATTTACCGCAACCTCGCGACCAAGGTATAGCTAATATCGTGCAAGGCTTAGGCGTAGCTGCATTAATCATCATCGAAGTATCTGCATTAATTTGGTTAGTGCTATGGTTAAGCCATTCGGCATACGCCAATGATTTTAGGGAACTTCATAAAACCCTTACCGGTTTGATAGAAATCTACCTGATTGCCCATGGCGGCATGGCCATTTTGCATTTTTATATTGAGCGTAAAAAATACATTAAATAGAAATATTCATAATGGTCAACAGCACAAGCTAGTGAAGCTAGGCATGATATATCTAGAGAAGACTATATCTTGTTATAGTCATCAGAGATAAATAGTGCGAAGTAAAAAAGCCACCTTATTCAGGTGGCTTCTTTGTACCAATCTAAATAAATATAAGATCAGTTTGTTTTACAGATTGGTATTAATAGGCGCTTTTATGCCCTTTGGGTATGGCAATGGCCTACTCTTTTATCCCAGAGCACTTGTGCTCGCTTTAAGGGACACATGGGGGTGACAATAGGGTGCTTAATAAGCGAAGCTTATTGCCCTAGTGGAACGCGAAGCAACTTGTTGCGAAGCGGGAGATCCGCTTAGCGCGGGGCGACATCGGGGGTAGGTATGCAATACCTACATTAAGTCGATAAGCCACCTATAA
>NZ_BALM01000047.1 GCF_000614975.1 Shewanella marina JCM 15074 | reverse complement strand
GCGTAAGTGAGTTTATCAAGGTTTACCACGCTATCTTGCGTATGACCAATAACATGACGCACCACAGCACTACCAATAAAACCTGCGCCACCTGTGACTAAAATTTTCACATCGAATCCTTTATATTACAAGGCAAAAACATATACTAATTGACGCTATTTTAGCATATAAGCCCCAATAATAACTTAAATTTACACCCTAAATTATTTAAACAAAACGATAAAGCAGGCCAATAGACAACACAATAACAACATTTTAACAGCAAATATTCTATATAGAATTACGTGTCAACATTGATATAATTTATACACTAGGAATTATATAAAGATATTTATGTTAAATTTCATTCGTTCTCTAATAAATATAGAAAAAAAACGTATCCCAACTAAAAAATTACAAATAGAAAACAAAAAAATAAAAAAAATAGCAGTAGTTATACATATTTTTTATAGTGACTTAGTTGAGTCAATATTTTTAGATCTAAATAATATCAGTTTACCTGCAGATATATTAGTCACTTATTCTCACGGATGCGAAACTCAAATAAACAAATGTAAACACATTTTAAACAACAACTTAACACTTATTTCAAAAGAAGTACCAAATAAAGGTAGAGACATTGCACCATGGTTACTAAATTTCTCTGAACTATATTTAAATTACGATCTTATATGTAAAATCCATAGTAAAAAGAGCTTACATAATGGCGAAATGGCTGGATGGAAAGAACATTTATATTCGAGTTTGATTGGCAGTCAGGAACAAGTTGCTCATATTATTGATACTTTTGATAATAATAAAAATCTAGGAATTGCATACCCAAGTTACTTTAAACCATTAAAACCATTCATCATGTGGGGAAGAACCAATAAAAAATTAGCAAAACCTATATTAAATAAACTTGGCATTAAAACGCCTCATGAAAACAATGAATTTGCAGCAGGTTCAATGTTTTGGTATCGACCAGAGGCTATCAGTCCTTTATTTGACTTAACATGGTCGCTAGAAGATTTCCCAAATGAGCAAGGTCAACTAAATTCCACAATTATGCATGCAATTGAAAGAATAATTGTCATTATCGCTAAACATGAAGGATATCAGTTTATTCAAGTTGAACCTAAGCATCTAATGCATTAAAAAGGCCTGCATATGCAGGCCTCAAATTAAACCATATTTGTTTTAAACAACCCCAACATGTCTTCAGCCGAAAACTGCTGTTGTTGCTTACCTGCGCTATCTAAAATTGACTGCGCGAGTAGCTGTTTATCTTGTTGCATTCCTGCAATTTTTTCTTCAACCGTATCTTTTGCAATAAGTTTATAGACAAATACGGGTTTATCTTGCCCCATTCGATAAGCCCTATCAGTCGCTTGTTTTTCAGCGGCGGGATTCCACCATGGATCAAAGTGGATAACGGTATCAGCTGCAGTTAGGTTCAAGCCAACACCGCCAGCTTTTAGACTAATTAAAAAGACATTGTTCTCGCCTAACTGAAAATTATCAATTTGCTGTTGGCGATTGCTCGTTTGTCCTGTCAGCAAACTGTAATTAATCCCAAATGTTGTCAGTTCATCAGCCAGCAGTGCAAGCATTTTAGTGAATTGACTAAAAATGATCACTTTGCGTCCTTCAGCCAACATCTCAGGTAAAGTCTGCTTTAACCAATTTAATTTGGCGCTCACTTTCACTTGTTGTTCTGTTAATTGAGAGCTTAAAATTCTTGGATCACAACAAATCTGACGTAACTTAAGCAGCGCATCTAAAAAATCAATCTGACTACCTGAAACACCGCGCTCAACAAATAGTTTTTGTATCTTTTGCTCCATTGATACTCTAATTGCTTCATAAAGCTGTGCTTGTGCGGGTAAAAGAGCAATCAATTGTGAAATTTCAGTTTTAGGCGGCAGCTCAGTAATAACTTGCTCTTTTGTTCGACGCAGCATAAATGGCGCCATGCGTCGATATAGCTCATCACTTCGTTCAACAATCGCCTCGATCTGAATACCATGCTTAAAATAACGATTAAAATGCGCAGTCGTACCAAGTAGCCCAGGTACACAAAAATCCATAATAGATTTAATTTCACCTAAATGATTTTCTAAAGGTGTTCCTGTTAATGCAAACTTCGCATTTGCTGATAGTTTTTTAGCAATTTGAGTCACTTGCGACTGAGGGTTTTTAATCTGTTGTGCTTCATCTAATAAAACAGCACTAAAATGCTTATCTAAAAAATGCTCATTATCACGCAACATTAAAGGATAAGTAGTAATCACCACATCAGCTTGCATCATCCGCTCAAAGTGCTGATGGCGCAACGGTCCAAAAAGTACCAACACGTTTAAACTAGGGGCAAACTTTTCAGCTTCTCTTACCCAGTTAGTCACTAAACTAGTAGGACAAATCACCAGACTAGGTGCTGATATTGAGTCAGTCTGATGCAGATAATTTAAAAATGCTAAACTCTGGATTGTTTTACCTAACCCCATATCATCAGCCAAAATACCACCTAATTGACATTGATATAAATGAGCTAACCATCGAAAACCTTGCAATTGATACTGACGTAGCGTTGCATTAAAATCTGATGATACTTCAAGCTGCGAAACATCCACCGCCGACAACATCGTCTGCGATAGGTCTTTTACCCGTGACGCATTGAGTTTACTGATATCTGATTCAGTCAGATCATTAAATACACCCATTCTGCTTTTAGGTAAATGTACCGAATTACTACGCTTATTGAACAACTCAACAATAGTACTGATCAATGGTCGTATAGATCTCGTATCCAAACTAAACCATTGGCCATTATCAGCTTGGTAAAGTAATTCATCATCGAGGCGACCATGGGTAATATAATGCTCAACCACAAATGGCAACATCGAAAACTGTTTGCCATCGATTTCTGTATTTAATTCAAGACTGACTTCACCAGCGCCGATATCATCCACAGCAAGTTCAAGCGACAAACTTGCCAAGTCTAAATCAAAATCTGCAGCGACATGCCACAACCATCCTAATTCAATGACATCTGCCTTTAATTGCATTAGCTGATGCCATGCAGATAAAGATTCAGGTAAATTACCAAGGCTAAAATAGCCACCTTCAGCCGGTAAAAAAGGATTTTGTTGAAGTTGTAGGTTTAACTCATGTAATTGCTCAATAGCAGCCAGCTCCTTACAGAAAGAACGTTTGACTTGAATAAGCTGTTGATCATGTTTAATGACATAAAAGGGACGTTGATGTGCTTGTAAAGGAACCGAATAGTTTTCATATTCAAAGGTTACATGTACAAATGGTTGTTGTAGGCCATTAATAGCATGCATCTCAAATTGAAGGTCTACAATAGGATCAGCCAATACAGCACCAACAGCAACTAGCTCACATTTGGGAAGTGTATCAACAGCAATGTAGCTCAATAAAGTCTGATAAACAGTTGGGATATCAGCCAGCGGTACTTCAGGCAGTTGCTTTATCATGCGTAACTGAGTTGCCGTTAGCTGAGTATCAACCAAGCCTATCTGTAAAAAATCTAAATCAACAAAACCGATTGGATCTGCAAATATCAATTCACAGCTATTATTCTTATTAATTTTGGTGGATAGCTGTAATAACTGTTCAGCAGACTCATGCCAAGACATATCCAAAGCTCGTGACTCTGACATGGTTAATGGAATACGATTTTCTTGCCAAAAACAACGTTCAGTTGCTACAAGCTGTTGCAATACTTGCCATGCAAATGAAGAGTTAATTCGGCACTTGCGATCGATAGGAGAAACCAGACTGAAGAGTTGTTTCAATAATGCTTCATCTGCCGTCGTTAAACCTTGGGGAAATTTGGTAAAACACTCATCAACAAGTAATGCTTTCCCCTGTAAAAAACTGCCTTTTTTGCCTAACGCGCTACGGTTTACATCAACATACACGCCGTCATCATCAACAGACAAAATATAAAGTAAGTAATCTTGAGACTCTACAGGTAAGCTTACTAGTTCAGACGACATCTGCTCAGCTACACCAGCAAACCATGCATGCAATTTTTGGCTATGATTAGGCTTAATATTTTTTGACTGTTCAACCAAGTAAAGTAAAACAGCAGCGACATGACTACAACGCTGCCCAACTGCACAGGAGCAATAATCATTTAGCTTCCAACCTTTACCCACCTTAGAAAGATGAATTTCCTGTTCAAAGTATCTGTCACCTGCAGCAGTAATTTCAGCCGAAATGCTACTGTAGTCTTGACTTGCATTGACACAAATCTCTTTACCCATGGCAATAAAGTCTTCTGCACGAGTGATGGTTTTTGCAGGAAAAAAACGCGCAATCGAGGCTGCACTTAAAGGAAAGGTACGACGGGGAAGCAGTGAAGGCATAAGGACAAAACACCCTTAACAAAAGCAAAATCGAAATAAACGACCATTGTAACGAATTAAAGAGGGGAAAAGAAGTAACCTAAATCGATAATCCGACTAAAAACAAAAAAGCCCGCAGACAATGCCTGCGGGCTTAGGGTAAATTTAAGTAAATAATGAACAATATTATTTTAAATTAATGACTTTAGCATCAAGTACCTTATCTTCAGCAAGAGTAAGGTGTTTCACTTTCCAAACTAAATCACAAATTCCATCAGTTGGCGCAAAACCAGTTGGAGTGGATAATAAAATTTCGCGTATCAGCTCATGATTAAATTCATGACAAGCCATATCAAGTCGATTTAAAATTGTTTCAAGTTCGCTCCAAGGTAAATGTACTTCACTAGCCGTCATGATACGTTCATGCTCTGTTCCAGTAACATCGTCACCAATGAGTAATTCTTCATACAACTTTTCACCTGGACGTAATCCGGTAAATTCGATCTCGATATCACCATCTAGGTTATCTGAAGATTTAACTTCAAAGCCACTCAGCCTAATCATTTTCTCAGCAAGCTCGACGATTTTAACTGACTTGCCCATATCAAGAACAAATACATCGCCCCCTTTACCCATTGCCCCAGCTTGAATAACCAGCTGTGAAGCTTCAGGTATTGTCATAAAGAAGCGTGTAATTTCAGGATGCGTAACAGTTACAGGCCCACCTGCCGCAATTTGCTTACGAAATAAAGGCACAACAGAGCCAGATGACCCAAGCACATTACCAAAACGAACCATACAAAAGCGCGTCGTATTTTGTGTTTCAGATAATGCTTGTAAGACCAATTCAGCCATACGCTTAGTCGTGCCCATAATATTGGTAGGACGAACGGCTTTATCAGTTGAAATGAGCACAAAGGTTTCTACTTTCGCTTTAATCGCTGCTTGCGCAGTGTACAGGGTGCCAAAAACATTATTTCTCACCCCTTCAACTACATTATGTTCAACTAAAGGAACATGTTTGTATGCTGCTGCATGATAAACGGTTTGAACTCCAAACGCTTCCATTACGGCTGCTAATCGATTTTGGCGTTGTACAGAGCCATTAATGGAATCACTTCAACATCAATATTTTCATTAAACTTTAACGTTAGCAACTCTTTTTCGATTGAATAAAGGGCAAATTCTGATAACTCAAATAACACTAATTTGTTCGGTAATTGCCTGATAATTTGGCGACAAAGTTCAGAACCAATTGAACCGCCTGCACCAGTAACCATTACCACTTTATCTTTAATATTAGCCGTCATTAAGTCATGGCGAGGAGTAACACTATCACGCCCTAACAGATCATCAATTTCAACTTCTTTAATATCGCTATATAACTTATTACCGCTCACTAAATCTGCCATTGCAGGCAACGTTAATACAGGTACGACTAATGACTCTAAAGATAATAATATCTCTTTTCTACGAAAGCGCGAAGCACTTGGTATAGCAAGTAACACCTTAGTAGCGTGCTTATCTGAAATTAACTGACGAATAATCGATGGTGAATGGACACGAACTCCTTGAATTGATGAACCTTGTAAAGTGATGTCATCATCTACGAACGCAAAGGGGTAATACTCATGACTTTGAACTAAAGCCGTAACAAGCTGGCGACCACTTACACCGGCGCCATAAATAATAACGGGTTCACCAATACGTGTTAATCCTCCCCCTACAAAAGAACGAACGATGACACGAGTACCACCAATAAAAATGACAGCAAATGCAGCATAAATAATAGGTACAGTTCGAGGTAGGTCTGAGCCTAAAAAATAAGCAATTATCATTAAGCAAAGGGTGGAAATAATAACCCCCACAGAGATTGCTAGTAGTGCTTGCAATCCAATATATCGCAATATAGCGCGATATAGTCCTACTTGAGCAAAAGCAAAAATGCTCAAGGGGATTACAAATGCAATTAATAGCCAGTACGTTCCATGAGTCAACACACCAATCTCATCAACTTTAACAAGCAAAGCAGCCCAAAACGCCATACTAAGTAATAAAACATCAATAATTATACTAACAATACGTTTTTGCGTTCGTTTTAAAGAGAAAAGGTAATGTATAAATTCCATTTTTTCAAAAAACTTCATAAAATATAACCACTTACTAGCTTATTGTTGAAGAAGGGATGTGATAAATCATAACATATATTATTTGCTATGTACTGTAAGAATAATAAAATCAATGTTATTTAGGAATCATATCAAATTCACAATGTAGATGAATTGATTGAAAGCTGCCATTTATATTTTTAATTACATAAACATCCTCGAAAAATATTTTTAATACGGAAGTATGCAAAGAAATAAATGATAATTTAAATAAAATGAATATTCTAAGTTACACTAAGAGCCCGTTATAATTAATCTTTAATAACAAAATACAAAGCACTTTTACATTCAAGTAAACAACAAAAGCGCTTAAACTTTAGTAAGCGACATAACTAAACTTAGTTGATAGGAAGTTCAACATTTAAAAGCGATACTCATAAGTAGTGAATACCGTAGCTCTTGTTTTACTATCATCAGTCGCAATGTAATCTGATTTAGAGACACTCCCCCCTAAACTCAACATACCTTTTAAGAGCGGCATACGATAACTTAACTCCCACATAAGTAAATCTTCCTGGGGTTGATATGGTGTCCATTCTGGAAATAATGCAAATTTTCCATCTTTATTTAGTTGGGCATAACGAAAAAGAGATGTTAACCCTCGACTATTTTGAAATTGTCCAATTATGCCTAATACATAAACTTTTGCATCGCTATCGTAAGTACTGCCCAAGGCTCGTTTATAGTAACGACTACCACTATGGTAAGTTTCAACATGCTCATAAAAACAACTGAATTCACCGGGAGTCGTGCACGAAACCATAGTGTTTGTCATTTCAGCAAAAATTTTGTATTGCTGCTGCTCATAGTTAATTCGACTATCTACACCAGCCAAATAGCCACAATCAGCGATATCCCATGGCATATTGCCACTCGAATCTTCACAGGTTCGTTCTAGATACACACCAACAGGCACATTAAACAAAGTATCAGCATAACGAATATCCCAGCCAGCCAGCTGATTCCCTATTTTACTTTGGTCATTTGGCCCACAATTAGCTTCACCATACATACAGCTTGTTCCACCAGAAATAGCTTTCCACCATGAACTAAGATCACACTCTTGTCCTTCTCCACAAAATTGTGTAGTCCACGATACTCCCATTTCTATCTGACGAATAGGACGAATAGATGCCCTCATTTGCCATTGCAATGTTTTAGGTACAGCCCGTTCTTTTTCCATCATGCTTAACCCTGTCGTAAAAGTCCAAGGCCCAATCCATGATAACCATGGGGTTTCAAAGCCGTGGGAGTCATTACGAGTTAAACTGATAGTAGGCATGGGTCTGGCATTATTAGACCGGTGCAATGCTGAATCAAAACCTGGTCCCCACCATTGTGGAATGGTACCAACAGAAGCAATCCAGTTACCTAACACAACCGCGAAATATGAGTCATCATATCGAAATTCTTTATTATCCTGCGGATCATAATTAGCGGAGCCTGAGAGTTTCACAGCAAAGCGTTCGCCTAAATATTCATAAGAAGCGTTAACTTGTCCTTTCTCTCGGTAATCACTACCAAAATGTTGAAACCTTGCAGGGTCTGAAGCACCAGCAAGCTTAATTCTAGCGTTACCTTTATTTTCTATAGCTTGATGATAATAAAAATTAACTCGAGCAAATGCTTCGGCTAGGGCAGGTGATAAAACATCAGGTTCAACACTAGAAAGATCACGACCTATACCAGCCCACATCAATGGATAAGTATTCACGGGAACAGTAATAACACCTGCATCAGCTAATGCCTGGATATCCGCACGAAGATAAATATCAGACGTATCAACCCAAGGCCCAGCTTGCGCAGCAGATATCCATAACAGTCCCAATAGGGTTGTTACTGCAGATAACACTCTTTTCATAATAAACGATTAGTCCTTTGAAGTTTTACTTTAGATCATTAACTTTTCTATATATTTAGTAATAAACAACTAATCACATATTTTAATTAATGAATAATGAGGTTCATACAAAATAAAACCAACTATCGTAAAGTTGGTTTTCAACAATACAAAGTTAAATTCTTAGTATTAAAATTAATTGATAATAGATGATTGTATAAATCTACTTGATAGCATCACCTGAACCACTGCCCGTAACAGTCATCATAATGTATTTAAAGTAATCTTTAACAGTTAGGCTATCAATCATCAGCTTATCAGTTTTAGCTAACAAAGCAGGTGTAGACATATCAATATTCTGTACTTGTGCTAAGCCAGTTATACCAGGCAGAACATTATAAACACCTAATGCATCGCGCTCTTTAATTAACTCTTCTTGGTTAAATAAATTAGGGCGTGGACCAACTAAACTCATTTCACCTTTAACAACATTAATCAATTGTGGTAATTCATCAATTTTAGTTTTACGTAAAAAGTTACCTAATTTTGTAATTGAAGCATTACTTGCTAAATGACTAGCCACTGATTTTGTTTCTACAGCCATAGTACGAAACTTAATCAATTTAAAAGGCTTTTTATTTCGACCTACACGGGTTTGAACAAAAATAGGTGAACCAGTATCAAACATACCAATAATAGTTACAATTAGTAGAACTGGCCAAAGTAATAATAAACCTAAGAAGGCAGCAAGAAAATCTATAAAACGAATCATGTTTATTCTCTAAATGATAAATTATCTTAATTGAGATTTAAGAAAAACCATCGACTCTTCCATTGTATATGGAGGAACCCAATCTAATACTTCCTTCAAGTTAGAAGTATCAACTTCAAGATTGCCAATCAACTGGTCGACTATTAAGGATTTACCCAGTAATGAACCCGCTAGTCGCATTAAAGTAATTGGTATCGGTAACTGAATTAAGTGCTTATCAAGCCCTTTTGCTATCGCATTAGTAAACTGTTTAATCGAAACCGTTTCACTTTCAGCGGCTAAGAAAGTATGTCCAGCTGCCCGTGGATGCTTTGCACAAGTGACTAATAAATCAGCAAGATTTTGTACAGAAATAAAATCTCGTCTATTTTTAGCTAGACCAAAAGGCAGGCATGGTAATTTAGAAACCAATTTAATCAATTTGCCAAAATTACCAGGAGCATTAGCACCATACACTAATGTAGGTCTGATAATAATAATTTCAAGACCAGTCTCCTTTGCGATTTTTTTTAAGCCTATTTCAGCATCGTACTTTGATATAGCATAATCATTATGAGGATTTATAGATTGTTCTGCCGAAAACGGAGTCAAACTCGTAGACGTACCATTGACCCCAATAGTACTAACAAAAATAAAACGCTGGACTCCAAATTTAGCAGCTTCTTCTGCCAGTCTCAACGTTCCTTTTACATTAACTTTATTGTAATCGTTTATAGTATGTGAATTGGAATGCGCTAACCCAGCAAGGTGTATTACAACATCTGAATCTTGAACGGCATTAGCCCAATCGGTACATTCATCTAATTCATTAATATAAAAACATTTGTCATTATTTGTTTGTTTACGACTTACACGCATAATATTGAGATCAGGATATAGTTGACAAATATGCTTACCAATAAATCCATTTGCCCCAGTAAGGAGAATATTCATAGTTATTTTTTTAACAATACTCGTCTAAACATTTTGATTAAAATTGCAATATAAAAAAAGCAACATTCACTATTTTTTCTTCTACATTTGAATGCTAATAAAGATAATTTAAATAAACTTGATACTGAATTTTTCTTTAATAACTCTATAGGTAATTCAGACTGTTCAATGTAGCTTGCTTGTGTCAGAACTCTATCTATGGCATCACCAAAAAGTACGACTTTAGCTCTTGTATAAAGTGCACTAATCCCGGAATTAGCTCCCACTTCATTAAGTTCATGCTGTCGATACATCATCAATGGTTTTTCACCTATAACCCACTTATACCCTCTACTACGAGCAAAGCTATAACAAAACCAATCATGTAACCACAAAGATTTTGTATCTGTTACTTTCTTTTGCAATAAAGATTGCATATCTTTAACTAGCTTACGGCTCAGAACAAATGAGCAACCAGGTCCTGCAGATTCAAATAAATAATCATATTTTTTTTGTGGCTGACTCTTATTAACAAGACGCTTTTTACCGTTTGCCCAAAAAGCCATTACGTTACCAGAATAAGCATCAGCTTGATTCTCTGAAATAAGCGCTATGGAGTTTGATAATTTATTTTTCAACCAAACATCATCTTGATCTGCAAATGAAACATAATCATAAGCACTAATATCGACATCAAGCATTAATCTAAAAAAATTAGCACCGGCACTGCCATATTGTTGACCATAAGGTAATATATGAATATTTCTATTTGTATTACTATACTCTTCAATAATATTAAGGGAATTATCATTAGAGCGATCCAAACTTATAAAAATATCTAAATTTACATTTTCCTGCCCCAAAATACTATCTAGCTGTTCTGATAGCCATTTGTCACCATTATAAGCGGCAAGCAGTACACAAACTTTATTCATTTTATAGACAACTTTATAGGTAATATATTTTTAAACTCTATGGCTATAGTATCTTTCGCTGAAAGCAACGGCTCCCCCACTAATGGCCACTCAATCGCTAAATCAGGATCATTCCACAGTAACGAGTGCTCCGCTTTAGGGTTGTAATAATCAGTACACTTGTACACAAACTCAGCATCTTCGCTGGTCACGTAAAAACCATGGGCAAAACCTTCTGGTACCCATAGCTGACGTTTATTCTCTGCCGACAGTAACACACCAACCCACTGACCAAAGGTTACTGAACCTTCTCTGATATCTACGGCAACATCAAATACTTCTCCCGAAACAACCCGTACTAATTTACCTTGGGTGTTTTCAGTTTGATAATGCAAACCGCGTAAAATCCCCTGCTTTGACTTTGAGTGATTATCTTGCACAAAGTGTGTTGGCTTACCTGTGACCAGCTCTTCAAATTGCTTTTGGCTCCAGGTTTCCATGAAAAACCACGCTCATCACCAAACACTGCAGGCTCAATGATTTTGACATCCGCTATCTTAGTATCAATTACTTTCATCGTCTTACCTAATCTTTGTTTTTATCTACTATTTGCTTTGATAAGCTTGTAACTCTTGCAATGCTTGTTGCCAATCAGAAGGCTGTATTGCAAACGTTTGTGCTATCTTACTGCAATCTAACCGTGAGTTAGCAGGACGCTTAGCCGATGTGGGATATTGCGCAGTAGTCAATGCATTTAATGCAGGGCACTGTGCTAATAAACCTTGTTGATGTGCTTGCTTAAAAATCGTGTCAGCAAACTCATACCAACTTACATAAGGCAGACCTGAAAAATGGTAAACGCCCCAATGATTGACTTGCTCAGTGGACACTTGCTCCATGATGCGAATAAGCGCATCTGCAATATCACCCGCATAAGTTGGACCGCCAAATTGGTCAGCAACAATCCCTAAGGTATCTCGAGTTTGTGCCAGTCTCAGCATGGTTTTAACAAAGTTATTACCCGCTTCACCAAACACCCAAGCAGTACGTAAAATAATGTGTTTATCACAGTGCGCGGCAATCAACTTTTCACCTGCAAGCTTGGTCACACCATAGATGCTTTGAGGCGCAGGCATATCCGTCTCAATATAGGCTTGCTCACTATCACCCGAAAAAACATAATCTGTCGACACATGCAGTAATACTGCACCAACCAGTGTGGCTGCCTCGGCTAAATACTGACTGGCTTTCACATTAACCGCTTCAGCAAGTTCAACTTCTGATTCAGCTTTATCTACCGCCGTATACGCAGCAGCATTAATAATGATTTGTGGCGCAAACTCAGTCACACAGTTAAGCACTTGTGCTCTATCGGTAATATCTAAGCCATCTCGGTCTAATGCCAATAAATTTACACGTTGACCTGCGACTTGATAATCTTGTAGACGCTGAGTTAATGCCTGTCCAAGTTGACCTTGTGAGCCTGTGATTAACACATTAATCATTA
>NZ_BALM01000048.1 GCF_000614975.1 Shewanella marina JCM 15074 | reverse complement strand
ACTGCTCCATCCCGCGTCCTAAATTTGAAGTCAGTTAACAATACAATTTCTTATTTTGTTTCCCCAGTGCTTCAAAGCGGGGCGAACTATAGCGAGGGCTGTATCACATTGCAAGTAACTTTCATGATAAAGATGTTAAGTGCTTAAATTAGCAACATATTGTAATGATGCTTGGGTTAATTTTGTATTTATGTTGCTCATTAATGGGTTAGCTGAATAAAACTTACACTTAAGATGAACTAACTATTTATCTTTTCTGCCGCGGACAAGGTATAATGACGCATTATTTTTACTGAGTGTTTATTCTATACCCATGTTTAATTTTTTTGCTGCTGTGCCGAAAGGCTTCGAATATGCGTTAACTCAAGAGCTTATTGCGTTAGGTGCTACTGATGTTAAAGAAACTGTTGCTGGGGCTTATTTTTCGGCGCCATTAGAGCAAGCTTATCGCATTACTTTATGGACACGTTTAGCTAGCCGTATTGTACTGGTTATTTTTAAGGGCCAGTGTGAGACGCCTGAACAACTTTATAATGCAGCTTATTGTATAGATTGGCCGACTCACTTCTCTAATAAATCGACTTTTAGTATCGATTTCCATGGATTAGGCGGCTTTATTAATAACACTCAGTTTGGCGCGCTTAAGATTAAAGATGCGGTTGTTGACCGTTTTCGTGATGATGGTGATAACCGTCCCGATGTATCGCGTACTGATGCAGACATTAAAATTGACGCGCACTATAGAAATAACCAATTAACGATTGGTCTAAACTTTTCTGGTCCTGCATTACATCAGCGTGGTTACCGTGGTTTAACGGGTGAAGCACCGTTAAAAGAAAACTTAGCTGCAAATATGTTATTCCGCTGTGGCTGGACACAAGATCAACAAACATTAATGGATCCATTCTGCGGCAGCGGTACTGTTGTGATTGAAGCTGCATTAATTGCATGTGATATGGCTCCGGGTTTAAAACGCAGCCGTTTTGGTTTTGAACATTGGCGTTGTCATAACGAAAGTATTTGGCAAAATGTATTTGAAGAAGCCAAAGCAAGAGCGTCTATTGGCCGTACTCGTTGTGATATTAAGTTTTATGCTTCTGATATTGATTCTCGTATGGTGGCACTTGCGAAACGTAATGCGCAAACTGCAGGTGTATTAGACCTTATCGACTTTAAAGTTAGCGATGCATTAAATGTTGAACCCGTAGCTGAAACAGGCTTTATGGTCACTAACCCTCCTTATGGTGAGCGTTTAGGTAACGTATCTACTCTATTACAGTTGTATTTCCAATTTGGTGATAAGTTAAAGCGTGAGTTTGGTGGCTGGAAAGTTGCCATGCTTTGTAGTGATATCGAATTGGTATCATCACTTAAGTTAAAAGCTGATCGTCAGATGAAAATGTATAACGGTTCACTTGAATGTGCCTTTAACCTTTATACATTACATGCAAACAGTACTCGCCGTGTTGACCCTAAACATGTTGACCGTAATGTCGATGTAACTGAAATTGCAGTGCCTTTTGCTAACCGAGTTAAAAAGAACTATAAACAGTTACAGAAATGGGCTAAGAAAGAAGGTATTGATAGTTACCGTATCTATGATGCTGATATTCCAGAATATAATGTGGCGATTGACGTATATCTAGATTATGTTGTTATTCAAGAATATTCAGCGCCTGCAACAATACCTGAAGCGGTAACTAAGCGTCGTTTAACTGACGTGTTATTAGCATTACCTGCAGCCATTGGTTTTGACCCAGATAAGATCATTTTAAAAACCCGAGAGCGTCAAAAGGGTATCAGTCAATATCAGAAGCTTGATAGTGATAAAATTGAACCTATTACTACTGAATATGGCGCAAAATTCAGACTTAATCTAGCAGGTTATTTAGATACTGGATTATTTTTAGATCATCGTTTAACTCGTAAGTTAGTTGGCGCTAAATCTAAAGATAAAGATGTCTTGAACCTATTTTCATATACAGGTTCTGCCTCTGTGCATGCTGCACTGGGTGGCGCTAAGTCAGTGACAACTGTTGATATGTCAAATACCTACCTGAATTGGGCTAAAGATAACTTTATGCTTAATGGTTTGGTTGGTAAACAGTATCATTTTGAACAAGCTGATTGTTTACAGTGGGTTGCACAGTGTCAGCAACAGTTTGATTTAATCTTTATTGATCCACCTACATTCTCTAACTCGAAACGCATGGAAGACTCATGGGACGTTGAACGTGATCATGTTAAATTGCTTAAGAAACTAACTAATTTATTAAAACCTAATGGTGAAATTATTTTTTCTAATAATAAGCGCAAATTTAAGATTAATATGAAAGATCTGAATGGATTAAAGATGACGGTTGTTAATATTGATGACCAAACATTGCCATTAGATTATAAGCGTAATCCACATATTCATAATACTTGGCTAATTACTCATGACAAGTAATGCCTCGGCATTGATTCTTTATCACACAGATGGTTGTCATCTGTGTGAAATTGCTCAGCAAATATTAACTGATAATGGCATTAAATTTGAACTAGTTGATATTTGTGATGATGCTGTATTAGTAGCCCGATATGGTACAACCATTCCGGTATTGAGTTGTAAAGCGCAAATTAAGCAACTCGGTTGGCCATTTGATGCTGAGCAAGTTTTAACTTTTATTAGGAGCATACGTTGAGTTTAGTACGTATCAATAATGGTTCATTAGCCTACGGTTATACACCATTATTACAAAAAGCAGATTTTACCATTGAGCCTGGCGAGCGGGTTTGTATTGTGGGCCGAAATGGTGCGGGTAAATCAAGTTTACTTAAAGTGTTATCAGGCGATATTTTGCTTGATGAAGGCGAATTTAACATTACCAATGATGTTAAAGTGAGTCGTCTACAGCAAGATCCACCCAAAGCAGAGCAAGGCACTGTATATTCATATATTGCTGCTGGTATCAAAGAAGCTGGTGAAGCATTAGAGAAATATCATCAACTATCCCATGATATATGCAGCGCTTCACCTGAGCAGATGGAAAAAATGCTCAAGCAGATGGAGCGGTTGCAAGAACAGTTAGATCACCTTAACGGTTGGCAGTTAGATCATCGTATTCAACAGCACTGTAAACGTTTAAATCTTGATCCTGATACACCGTTATCAGATCTATCAGGTGGCTGGCAGCGTAAAGTTGCACTAGCGCGTGCTTTAGTGAGTGAGCCTGATTTATTACTTTTAGATGAGCCTACGAACCATTTAGATATTAAAACGATTGAATGGCTTGAAACATTCCTATTAAGTTTTAAAGGCGCGATTGTCTTTATTTCTCATGACCGTGGTTTTATCTCTCGCATGGCTACTCGTATTGTCGATTTAGATCGAGGTGTAGTGACGTCTTGGCCTGGTAATTATCAGACATATTTAGATGGTAAAGCTGAGTGGTTGCGTTTAGAAGCAGAAAGAAATGCCGATTTTGATAAAAAACTTGCTGATGAAGAAGTTTGGATCCGCCAAGGCATTAAAGCTCGTCGTACCCGTAATGAAGGTCGCGTACGAGCACTTAAAGCATTACGAATGGAGCGTAAAGAGCGTATTAACCGTCAAGGCAGCGCTAAAATGGCTGTTGCAGATACCGAACGTTCAGGTAAGTTGGTATTTGATATTAAAGACTTACATTTTGGTTGGCAGGATCAACCATTAGTTAATCGCTTTAGTTCTTCTGTGATGCGCGGTGACCGTATTGCCTTAATCGGCCCGAATGGTTGTGGTAAATCAACGTTAATCAAGTTACTTATCGGTCAATTAGAAGCTCATTCTGGTGAAATCAAAGTCGGCACCAAGCTTGAGGTTGCTTATTTTGACCAATACCGCGAAGCGTTGGATCCAGAGAAAACGGTAGAAGAAAACGTTGGTGATGGCAAGAAGACCATTACTATTAATGGTCAAGATCGTCATATCCTAAGCTATCTGCAAGATTTCTTATTTTCACCAGCTCGTGCCCGAACGCCAGTAAAAGCACTCTCTGGCGGTGAGAAAAATCGCTTGTTACTTGCACGTTTATTATTGCGTCCAGCTAACTTAATTATTCTCGATGAGCCAACCAACGATCTTGATATTGAGACCCTAGAATTGTTAGAGTCTTTGCTTACTGATTATCAAGGTACATTATTAATTGTCAGCCACGATCGTGCCTTTATTGATAATACAGTCACAAGTAGTTGGTGGTTTGCTGGTAATGGCCGCTGGGGAGAGTATGTTGGTGGTTATCAAGATGCTGTTGATCAAGGTGCTAAATTCTACAGCGAAGATGATGCGGTTAAAGTTGAAGACGTTGTAGAGCCTGTAAAAAAAGTGACTGCAGAAGTGAAACCAACTGCAAAAAAATTGTCATATAAATTACAGCGCGAGCTTGAAGAGCTTCCAGCAAAGATGGAGCAATTAGAGCAAGACATTGAATCGTTACAAGTTACGATTAATGACGCTGATTTTTATAATCAAGATCCAGCTGAAGTGACCAAGCAGTTAAATCTACTTGCTGATAAAGAACTGCTACTAGAAACTTACTTTGAACGCTGGGAAGAGCTTGAATCATTAAAGTAAGTGGCAAAATAACTATGGGAATAAAGTTAATGAAGTTTACGTTAGAAAAATCTTTGTCACTCGCCGCTCTTGGCGTACTCGGTGCCCTACAAACAGCAGCTGCAGCACCTGTATATGAGATTGAAAATTTAACCGATTATCAACTTGATGGCGAAGGTACGCTAACTCAAACCCGTAATGGTTATGCATTAGCCATTAATGCTGCTGGCCAAGTTGTTGGCATGTCACAAGGTAAGAAAAAACTGAGCAGTAGTGATGTCGAAAATGAAAATAGTGATCTTGATAATGATACCGGTATTTCGCCAAGTGAAACGATTACCTACTCAATTAATAGTCCTATTGATGGCAACAACTATGCTTTTACCGCAGAGCAAAATTCAACACCGCAAAAATGGGTACCAACCTTTAGCGCTATCGGTGGCTCACTAGCACCAGACAGCACAGACCCTGTGAGTCATGTAGATGCTTATTATTATGGCATTAATGATACCAATATGCGTGTGGGTAGCTTCACTGGTGAACAAAAAACAGTGAAATATACAGGTACGACTGAAGGTCAAGAAAATTGGTATTACCGTGATTTTGAACAGCGTGGTTTTTTACAACTTGCTGATGGTTCTCAAATTCCATTATTACCAACATTCCTTAATTATACCAATACCGAAACCAATAAAACGGCTGCGTTAGGTGGTTGGTCGGTTGCTACTGACGTTAATGTGGATGGTTTAGTTGCAGGTTATGGTAGCTTTGGCCTTAACCAACAAAGCATTAATAATATTAATGAATGTTTAGATGATGATGACACCACTCCTGACGCTATCTGTATTCAAGCATTACAGTTTCCTTCAGCGACAGGTAGCCGTGGTATAAATTACCAGCTAAGGGGCATGATTTGGTCGCAAACAACTGCTGCGGAGCCGATTGTTCTGCCATTAGGCTTAACACCTGATAACACGGATAATTTGTTTGCAGCGCAAGCGTTTGCGATTAACCCTGAAGGAACCGTAGTCGGACGTTCACATACTTATCGCGGCGGTGATAAAGATAAGCTTGCTTATGATGCAGCTTATTGGACTAAAGATGTTACAACGGGTAAGTATCAATATCACTGGGTGCCTATGGGCGATGATATTCGTTATTCAATAGCGTATGACATTAATGACGAAGGCATTTTAGTCGGTAGTTATAATAAATATATCAACGGCGTTGCTGTCAATAAGTTTTTCTATTTTGATACTAAAAATCCTGAAACTGGTGTTATCACTCCAAGTGATTTTACTGGTGGCGTGTCAGAGTTAGGTAGTGTACCTAAAGACATCAATAATCTAGGTCAAGTTGTGGGTAATATTGATACTACATTTGATTTAGATACTGCTCGTCCAAAGGAAGCTTTCCTGTTTAATAAGGCTGATGATGAGTTTGTTAACCTTAATAAATTACTGACCTGTGAATCTAAAGGTTATGAAAAGCAGGCTGATGGTAGCTGGGTACGTCATAAAGTTGAAGTAACGGATGGTACGGGTAAATCCTTTACTTATGATGTTGACTACAAAGTTGTTGAAGCGAACCAAATTAGTGAAGATGGCTCAATTGTAGGTACAGTATTTGCTCGCAAACCTGTTTATCAATTAGATGTTAATGGTGATTTTATTCTTGAAAATGGTAAGCCAATTTTCGAATTAAATGGTTATGGTGAACCATTAACATCATATGTGCCACGTATGGTGGTATTAAAGCCTGCTACAGAAGCAGCGGCTGAAGCTTGTACCGTTATTGATGATAGTGATGTTGATAAGCCATATGAACGTCAAGGTGGTGCTATGTTAGCTTGGTTACTTGCTTTACCGCTAGTTTGGTTACGTCGTCGTAAATAAACATAACAGCTAATTGTTCTATAAAAATCGAGGCATCTGCCTCGATTTTTTTATTTTTGAAACTCAGTCATTTAGACTGATCTTTACAAAAAATTCGATTTTCGAGTTGATTTTGGCTAAAAAAACCACTATTCATAATAGTGTGAAGCAAAAGCTTCTAGGAAACAAAAAGGACAGAGGACGCTTGCATGAAGAGACAAAAACGAGATCGTTTAGACAGAGCTTTTTCCAAGGGATTCCAAGCTGGTGCTGGAGGCCGTTCTAGAGAATTATGCCCATATTCACATGTTGATTCACGTTCACAATGGTTAGGTGGGTGGCGAGAAGGTGTTGAAGGTCGAGCAAATGGTTTATTTACCAAGTAATCCGTTTAAGTAGTCAGTTCATTGCCCTCAAATCAATGAGGGCATTTTATTATTTATAGGGTAATTAGAGATTAATTAGATTAGAAGGTCGAAGTGTCGCTAAAGACGCCCACTTTCAAATCAGTAGCACTGTAGATTTGGCGACCATCAACCTCAAGAGTTGCATCTGCAATACCCATGACTAATTTACGATGAATGGTACGCTTAATATCAAGCTTATAAGTGACTTTTTTAGCATTCGGTAGTACTTGGCCAGTAAATTTAACTTCACCAACACCAAGCGCTCGTCCTTTGCCTTCAGCACCTTCCCAAGAAAGGAAAAAACCGACTAATTGCCACATAGCATCTAGCCCTAGGCAACCAGGCATCACTGGATCTCCAACAAAGTGGCAGTCAAAAAACCATAGCGATGGGTCAATATCAAGCTCAGCGATAATTTCACCTTTGCCGTGTGTTCCACCATGATCGTTAATCGTTACAATACGATCAATCATCAGCATGTTGTCGACTGGTAATCGAGGTGAATTCTGGCCGAAAACTTCACCATGCCCACAGGCAATAAGTTGTTCTTTAGTGAAACTGTTTGCTTTAGTCATTGTGTGTCCTAACTTCAAATTGTCTGCGCACAGATTAGCGAACACGTGTACGCTTAACAACTCCGATCAGCTAAATATTTTTCCAAAATAAGCATTTATTACAAATTCGTTGTAATAATGTAGGCTCATTATCGGTTAATGGTTCATCTAAACGGTCTAATCTGAATTGAACTCGACCGTATAAGGTATCTTCTGCAAAGTTATTATCTTCATCTGCTACCCCTGCTGGTAATCCCATTAATAACTCAACAGCTTGGTCAACATGCTCAATTGCATAGATTGAGAATTTTTGTTGTTCAACCGCTGTAATAATCTTTTCAGGTAAGTGTAGTTGAATCACATTACTCTTAGGGATAATCACTCCTTGTTGCCCAGTTAAGCCACGACGCTCACATAAGTTAAAGAAGCCTACAATCTTCTCATTAACGCCGCCAATGGCTTGTACGTGGCCAAATTGGTCAAGTGCTCCTGTAATCGCTAGACTTTGTTGAATGGGATACTCTGCTATAGCGGAAACTAAGCAACAGAACTCTGCCGCAGAAGCACTATCACCATCAATTTCTTGATATGATTGTTCAAATACAATGTTTGCATTGAGGTGGAGTGGGGCATCTTTACCGAAAATACGATAAAGGCAAGAAGATAAAATCATCATACCTTTAGCGTGTAAATTGCCACCGAGTTCTGACTTACGCTCAATATCAGCAACCTCACCGTCACCATAATGCACAGAGGTTGTGATACGAGCAGGTTCACCGTAGCAATAATCAGGACTATCAATCACGGTTAAGCCATTGACTTGACCGATCATTTCGCCTTCGGTTTGAAGCATAATGAATTTGTCATCAAAGCTTTGTGCTGACAATTGCTCAGATGCATTGTGGCGATCTTTGAATGCCATCAAACTTTGCTGTAATGATTCTGCACTGACCACGGTTTGCTGTGTTAATGCGGCTGCTTGTGCCATTAATTGCATAAAAGGCAATTGACATAAGCTCAATCTTTGTTGATGTTCGGTTAATTTACAGCTGTATTTAATTAAAAATGCCAATGCGCTCGGATCAAGCTCTACTTGCTGTAATTTGGCTAAATGATTTAGCCAAGCGATATAAGTTGTCTCATGTTCTTCAGTTCTTTCTATTTCACTGACCATTTCGGCAAGAATAGAGAAATGAATGGTAAATGGTGGTTCTTGATAAACTAATTGGCTATAGCCATAACCATTACCGACAAGAATAATTTTGCCATTAAATGGAATGACAGGTAGCTCACTATGAACACGGTAAAAGCCATCCGTTAGCATTTGGATGACTAACTCCCACAATGGCTCACGCTTATATAGATCATCTGCGGTAATAAAAATATAGTGGGCAGAAGCAAGTGCACCGGCTTGATAATTAAGTTCACCATTTTTCATTGAGGCATGGCCAATAAGGTCACGCTTTTTAATGGCACCGTTTAGCCATACCCATGGCGTTGATTTCTGTGCCACTTGATTTGACAGTGCTTCATCTTGCCACAGGAAATCTCCAGCCTTATTGACTAAATACTGAGATGTTGGCAAGGGTAATAAATCGGTTAATGCTTTAAATAATTCAGGTTTATTATTTCCATCAAAATCCGCTAAGTACATATGTTGATTTAATGTACGGCAGGATAACTTAAAAGCATCTACTACTCGTTGTTGTCCAAATAACAAGGGGGCGGTAGGTAGATTGGGTTGTTCAAAGCTTTCTAGAAGAACGCTAGGTGCTAGCGCAGAAGATGGTAATAGAGGTGAATTCATAAATACTAAAGTCATTAGATAGTGGCGCTAGCTTATCACATATGACTGCATACTAGGCTAAAAAAATAGAGTAAATCGACGTTAAAATCAACAGAGTGACTAGCGATTGTGCAGCTAGCACGCTGCTTAGTGTTAAAGCTTAATTTAGACTTTACAATAGATATCAGGATCGCTATTATGCGTGCCGTCGGAGGGGTGGCAGAGTGGTCGAATGCACCGGTCTTGAAAACCGGCAACGGTTTATCCCGTTCCAGGGTTCAAATCCCTGCTCCTCCGCCATATTTAGAGAAGGCGCTTAACTTAGGTTAAGCGCCTTTTTGCTATTTGTCGTTTATGTGTTTAGATGCTCAGCATGAAACTTAATGTGTTTTTCAATAAAACTAGTAATAAAAAAGTAATCATGTTGATGTTCAATATTTTTATTTAAAAGCAGTGGATAATGATTCTTTTTTGCCGCAGCTAATAAGGTGTCAGCATTTAATTGTTTTGCAATCGCACAATCATCAGTTCCCATATCAACTAATGCAGGGATTTTTTGCTGAGAATTGCCGATAAGATGGCAAGCATCATATTGTAACCACTGCTGACTATCTTCACCTAAATAATGACTAAATGCATTTTGGCCCCACGAACATTCCGCTGGATTGGCAATCGGACTAAAGGCCGAAATACTGGCATAGCGCTGTGGATTATTAAGTGCGATAACAAATGCACCCAATCCGCCCATTAAATGGCCACTGATACTGCGTTTATTTGAAACGGGGAAATAGGTTTCAATCAGCTTGGGTAATTCATGAGCGACATAATCATACATATGGTAGTGACGGCACCAAGGTGCTTGTGTCGCATTGACATAAAAGCTTGCCCCTAGGCCACAGTTTTCATCTTCGATATTAGGTACATCATCACCGCGAGGGCTCGTATCTGCTGTGACTATTGCAATACCGAGCTCTGCTGCTATTTTCATTGCGCCAGACTTTTGCATAAAGTTTTCATCAGTACAGTGTTGGCCTGAAAGCCAATAGAGCACTGGAACAGGCGAATAAACTGCTTGAGGCGGAATAAAAATGGCAAAACGCATATCGCAATTCACACTAGTTGATCTATGTGTATATTGTTTGTGCCAACCACCAAACGCTTTGTTAGCACTGATATTAGTTAAGTTCATTTGAGTCTCTTAATCATTAAGATTATGAATAAAGGCCCAATAAATGGACCTTTATTAGCGTAAAAGTAATTACTTCATGTCGTAATGAATTACGGTACGGATACTCTTACCTTCATGCATTAGGTCGAATGCTTCGTTGATGTTTTCTAGGCTCATAGTATGAGTAATAAAGTCATCTAACTTAAATTCACCTGCCATGTAACGGTCAACTAAGCCTGGTAGTTCAGTGCGGCCACGAACGCCACCGAATGCGCTACCACGCCAAATACGACCCGTTACTAATTGGAATGGACGAGTTGAAATTTCTTGGCCTGCACCTGCAACACCAATAATCACGGATTCGCCCCAACCTTTATGGCAGCTTTCAAGTGCGCTACGCATTACGTTAACGTTACCGATACACTCGAATGAGAAGTCAACACCACCGTCAGTCATTTCAACAATCACTTCTTGAATTGGCTTGTCGAACTTAGTTGGGTTGATGCAATCTGTTGCACCTAATTTAGTTGCTAGTTCATATTTGCTTTCATTGATATCGATACCGATAATGCGGCTTGCACCAGCCATTTTCGCACCAATAATGGCTGATAGACCAATACCACCTAGACCAAATACAGCAACTGTGTCGCCTTTTTGAACTTTAGCAGTGTTAAGTACTGCGCCCATACCCGTGGTAACACCACAACCTAATAGACAAACTTCTTCTAAAGGTGCTTCTTTGCTTACTTTAGCTAAAGAAATTTCTGGTAGTACAGTGTACTCAGAGAAC
>NZ_BALM01000049.1 GCF_000614975.1 Shewanella marina JCM 15074 | reverse complement strand
GGTTGACCCGCAAAAAAATCGTCACCTTGTTGGCTATCATCTCTATCTAAAAAACCATCATTATCACCACTACAACCCGCTAATAAAAATATTCCAGCCAACAACGTACTTATACTATTTTTGATCATGTCAGTCCTACTTTTTTATTATTAAGATGGCCTTATTAACCAAGTACTGAATTCAAGTTATCGTTCAAAGTGCTCAAGTTATTTATAAAAAATACAAATAGTGAATTAATGCACCAAACCCACAAAGCGATAAAAGTAACAAAACATAAGCAAAGATGTTACTAGCTCGTTAACAATCAGGCGAAAGTATTATCTCCATATAACCTAAAGATGCAATATATAAGCAAGATATAATTTAAAAAATCACCAATAGCGACTGTAAACAAGTGATAATTTAGTAACTTACTATTTAGACTCAGCTTTTATATGGATGTCTTATGAAGTAGATAGAGCAATAGACAAAAGAATTAAATAAAGACTGACGATAACGATAGATTTAAGTACCTTTAATTAGTGCTTTTCCGTAAAATTATAGTTCTAACATTCTTAACAACATTTTTATGCCAGACCTAACATTATTAGCCGTTTTTATTCCCACTTTTTTTCTTGTATCAGTCACCCCTGGAATGTGTATGACACTCGCAATGACACTCGGTATGAGTATTGGTGTCCGCAAGACTTTATGGATGATGGTGGGTGAATTAATTGGCGTTGCGATAGTCGCGATTGCTGCGGTAATGGGGGTTGCCAGCATCATGCTTAATTACCCTAACGTTTTTACTGCGTTCAAATTTGCTGGTGCAGCCTATCTCATCTATTTGGGGATTAAACAATGGCGTGCAAAAACAAAACTCACATTGGATGAGCAACAAACGATATTAACTAAACGTAGTAATCTATTTAATCAAGGTCTGATAACCGCGCTTGCAAATCCTAAAGGCTGGGCCTTTATGGTTACTCTGCTGCCACCATTTATCAATGTCGAACAAAACCTCACTATACAAATGATTGGTTTATTAACGATAATTTTATTAAGCGAGTTTTCTTGCATGCTTCTTTATGCAACAGGTGGTAAGAGCTTACGCATAGTATTAAATCGCAATGATAATATGAAATGGCTGAATAGAATCGCTGGCGGATTATTAATTATTGTCGGTTTCTGGCTCGCTATGAGCTAAAGACTTCTATTAAAGGTAAGCCGACTTATGCTTGCCTTTAATCAATTGTTGCGATTTGGTTAATATAAAGGCACATTATCCTAAAACATAATAAGGATACTATCGTGCGCCCAATCAAACACCTATTCGCTTTTAGTGTAAGCGCCATATTAGCGTTTGCCCCAAACTTAACCACGGCAAAAACACACGACTCTATATATAGTCACCAAGCTATTGCCCAACCTATTTGGGGCAAACAAGGAATGGTTGTCAGCCAAGAGGCGATAGCCAGCCAAGTGGGCGCCAACATTCTCAAACAAGGTGGTAATGCTGTTGATGCGGCTGTCGCCGTTGGTTTTGCACTCGCAGTTACCTTGCCAAGAGCGGGTAATATCGGCGGTGGCGGGTTTATGTTAGTGCATTTAAGTGAACAAAATAAAAACATTGCGATTGATTATCGCGAGATGGCCCCCGCACAAGCGCACCGAGACATGTTTTTAGATAAAGCGGGAAATGCTGATAACACTTTAAGCCGAAGTCATGGTTTAGCTGTTGGCGTTCCCGGTACTGTAAAAGGTTTTGAACTGGCGTTGAAAGAGTACGGCACTATGCCACTTGCCAGCGTTATCGCTCCCGCGATTGCATTAGCGAAAAATGGCATTGTGGTGACACCAGATTTGGCCAACTCATTAGCAATATCGGTGACCGATTATCTAAATGGCCCACCAGCAAACAAATATTCTATAAAGATCAAGGCAAGCAATTTTATCAAGCGGGGGAAATATTAAAGCAGCCAGAATTAGCACATTCACTACAACTTATTGCAAAACATGGCGTTAATGGTTTTTATCAGGGTGAAACAGCCGAAAAGTTAGTTAATGCGATTACTGCTGCAGGCGGAGTAATGAGTCTTAACGATCTTAATGACTATCAAGCTATTGTGCGTAAACCTGTAACAGGTAGCTACCGTGGTTATCAAGTCATTTCAATGCCGCCGCCCTCTTCTGGTGGCGTTCATATTGTGCAAATGCTCAATGTACTTGAACAATATCCGTTACATCAATTAGGTCTTAATTCTGCCGCGACCTTACATTTGATGACAGAAACCATGAAACATGCCTATGCTGACCGAAGTGAATATTTAGGTGATCCTGATTTTTTCAATGTCCCCGTTGACCAATTAACAAATAAAGCATATGCCAAGAAAATTGCATCACAAATCGACCTTAAACACGCCACACCAAGTAGCCAAATAAAACCCGGAAAACTCGCCAATTATGAAAGCCCACAAACGACTCACTACAGTGTTGTAGATAAATGGGGTAATGCCGTATCAAACACTTACACGCTAAATTTTAGTTATGGTTCAGGACTTGTAGCTGCTGGTACAGGTATTCTTTTAAATAATGAAATGGATGATTTTTCAGCAAAACCAGGCAGTCCTAATGGTTATGGTCTGATCGGTGGCGAAGCTAATTCGGTACAACCCCATAAACGTCCATTAAGCTCAATGACTCCCACAATTGTGATGAAGGATAATAAACCCTTTATTGTGACTGGCAGCCCTGGAGGTTCTAGGATCATTAATACAACCTTGCAAATTATCCTTAATGTGATTGACCATAAATTAAATATTGCTGAAGCAACTAATGTTGCTCGAGTGCACCACCAATGGCTACCAGATGAACTGCGAGTGGAACATACATTAAGTCCAGATACCATCCAGATCCTAAAAGATTTAGGGCATAACGTTAAAGTCAAAAATGCAATGGGATCGACTCAATCTATTATGGTTACCGAAGATGGCCATTGGGGCGCCTCAGATCCACGTCGTTTAGGTGCTGCCGCTATCGGTTATTAAGCCGATAAATCGATAAGCAATTTTGAACATTAATAAAGCACTCTTTATGGGTGCTTTTTCATACCAATTACAAAATGTTGCAACTTTTATATAGTAATGCAGCAATGCATCATGATATTTAACAAGGTCAAGCAAAAAACAACAGTCCTCACTAGTTAATAATATTAAATAATAAACAGTGATGACATTGATTAATAACACCAGGGATCAACATGAAAGTTATGACAATAAAGCCACTTGTTGCTGCGGTAACACTCGCATTATCACTTAGTGCATGTTCTACGATGCAAACCGCAAGCACTTCACAAGCCGAAGTTGCCCAGCAAATCATCAGTAAAAATCAGGATAACCCATTCTTTAAACCGTACCCTACTCCATACGGTATGCCTGATTTTGCCAATATAAAACCTGAACATTATCTACCTGCATTCAAAGCAGGTATTGCGCAACAAAAAGCTGAAATTCAAGCCATTATTAATAATCCTGAAAAACCAACATTTGCCAATACAATCGAAGCAATGGAGTTCTCTGGTAACCTTACAACTAAGGTTATTGGTGTGTTTTACAACCTAACAGGTGCCGATACCAATCCTGAATTGCAGTTGATCTCAAAAGAAGTGGGTCCAATGCTTTCAGCAGCTGGCGACGATGTACTGCTTAATGACGCTTTATTTCAACGAGTAAAAGCCGTTTATCAACAAAAAAATAGCTTAAATCTATCTGTTGCTCAGCAAAAATTATTGGATGATACCTATCAATCATTCGTGCGTGGTGGCGCCAATTTAGATGAAGCAGAAAAAGCGAAACTTCGTGTACTTAATGAGAAAATTGGTAAATTAAGCTTAGAGTTTGGTGATAATTTATTAGCTGAAACAAATGCTTTTGAACTGGTAATCGATAACAAAGCTGACTTAGCTGGTTTACCACAAGACATTATTGATACCGCGGCTCAAACAGCCACTAAGCGTGGTCATGATGGTAAATGGGTCTTCACTACTCACCGCCCATCTGTCACACCATTTTTAACCTATGCTGATAACCGTGAATTACGTGAAATTATCTTCAAAGGCTATATTGAAAGAGCAAACAACAATAATGCTAATGATAATAAAAAAATCTTAGCAAAAATGGCTGCGCTTCGTGCAGAACGAGCACAACTGTTAGGTTATAAAACCCATGCTCATATTGTATTGCAAGAACGTACAGCACAAACACCAGAAAATGTATACCAGCTTATCGATAAAGTATGGCCAGCTGCGCTAGACCAAGCGAAAGCAGAAGTTGCAGCAATGCAAGCATTGGTGGATGCTGAAGGTAAATCATTCAAAATCGAAGCGTGGGACTGGGCTTATTACTCAGATAAGATCCGCACTGCAAAATATGCATTTAATGAGCAAGATACACGCCCATATTTTTCATTAGAAAGCACTCTAGATGGTGTGTTCTACACGGCTAACCGTTTATTCGGCATTACCATGAAAGAGCGCACTGACTTACCGAAATACCACCCAGAAGTACGCACTTGGGAAGTTTATGACGCTAACAACAAATTAATTGCCATTTTTATGGGTGATTACTTTGTACGAGACTCAAAGCGTGGCGGTGCTTGGATGAATGCATATCGTCAGCAATATAATATGAATGGCGTTGAATCAATGCCAATCATTGTTAACGTGCTTAACTATCCAAAGCCAATGGGTGATGAGCCAGCATTACTGACATTTGATGAAGCAAGTACCCTATTCCATGAATTTGGTCATGCGCTACATGGCATGCTATCAGATGTTGAATACCGTTCACAATCAGGCACTTCGGTTCCTCGTGATTATGTAGAGTTCCCATCTCAAGTGATGGAAAACTGGATGATCCAACCAGAAGTATTGGCACAATTTGCTAAACATTATCAAACCGGTGAAGTGATCCCTCAAGCACTGGTTAATAAAATTCAAGCAGCCAGTAAGTTCAATCAAGGTTTTAACACTGTTGAATATATGGCAGCAACTAAACTGGATCTAGATTGGCATACTCAAACTGATTTTGAAGTTAAAGATGCAGCTCAGTTTGAAGCTAAGTCACTTGCAAACATGGGACTCATTGAAGAGATTGCACCGCGCTACCGTAGTACCTATTTTGCTCACATCTTTTCTGGTGGTTATTCAGCAGGTTATTACAGCTACTTATGGTCTGAAATCCTAGGTGCAGATGCGTTTGAAGCTTTCGTTGAAAATGGCATTTTTGATGAAAAAACGGCAAAGGCATTTAAAGATAACATCTTATCGCAAGGTGGCAGCCATGACCCAATGCACCTTTACAAAGCGTTCCGCGGTAAAGAAGCAGGGATTGAGCCACTACTACGCGCTAAGGGATTATTAGCTAAGTAATACCAATTCCATTAATAATGTGATCTTTCAGCGGGAATTCAAAGCCCTGTAGGCAAGGCAGAGGCTTGAAGCTAATAGTTATTCTATATCGAGAGCCTCCAACGTAGCATGAAGGGCTTTTGAAACCCGCACTACGTGAGTCTCTCAGACTTTCCACTTCTGCTTTGCATTGATTTAAAAGGGAATAACCATTTCTTCATCAATGCGCCTTGAATTGAAAAGTCTGAGTGGCTCTGAATTGATCACTTATTTAGTGGAATTGGTATAATCATCACAGTAGTGACTAAACCAAAAAAAACAGCAATATTTACCGTTTAATTCGTATCAACTCGCAGGCTTTTTATCTTTTTTACTGTCAACTTTTTCTGGCTGACTTAATAATGGCTGACAGTGTATTTTAGCCATTAATTGTTTAGGTTTATCGCCATCTTTATCAACTAACGATTCAGAATTACATACCACAAATTCAGTGCTGTAATTCGGTTGTTTAGCCTTCTCTATTTCCGTTTTATAATAAAGGGCGACTTCTTTATCTAGCGACTTAACCAATGCATTTACAGTTGTGTTTAAGTGCGTTGAATAAGCTTGATAACTGCCTTTGGCACCATTTGAAGAATTAACCGCATCAACACAATAATAGAAAGCAGCATCTCTAAATAATTGTACCGTATGCGTGCGTCGATAGAGTTGATTAACATGTTTTGAAAAATTAGCCGCCAGCTCAGCATTCACAGTTTTATCTGCATCTATGTTTGCTTGCAGCGCAGTAGCAATTGCAGTAGTGATGGTATCAGCAGCTTCTGGTGGTGGCTCGGCACAAAAATTACCAGAAATCATATTGGCAACAATAATTCGCCTTTGTGCGGTGACAGATAATGTGCCTAATGCCATCTCAGCATTATCTTCATTGATTAATGTATCTTCTATCACATCCCGATTATAGAAAGCATTAATGGACTCTGCGCACCCCGTTAACCCATAACTTATTAATAGAAAAAATAATATCCTAATCATATAACTCATCTCCTTGTTGATACTCAGCTCTTTCGCAATGAAACGACTTGAAAATTCAACAACAGGAAGAGTGAAAACGTTAATAGTATAGACTAGAAATTATGGGGTTAATGCCAGATAGCAAAAAGGCGCTTAACCTAAGTTAAGCGCCTTCTCTAAATTATGGCGGAGGAGCAGGGATTTGAACCCTGGAACGGGATAAACCGTTGCCGGTTTTCAAGACCGGTGCATTCGACCACTCTGCCACCCCTCCGACGCAATGAATAATACGTAGCAAAACCCTTGCTGTAAATCATTATTTTCACCAACTTAAGTGTTCGCTTAAATTGACAACAGTTAGCTTAAGTTAGCAACAAAACATGTTTAAAATAACGTCTCTACAAATTGGCATCAGCGAAATAATCAGTTAGCATCGTCGCGATTGCCTGCTTAATTGGACCACCAACCACATTTCTGGTTTGAATAAGGTCAATCGTTGTCATCCAGCCGTGTGGCTCATAATCCAAATCAAGTTTAATTAATGCTCCACTTTGCAACTCCGCTTGTACCAACTGTTGTGGCACCATTGCCCAACCAATTCCTTGCAATGCAAAATCAATCATTAATTGATGACTATTTACATACCAAAGGTTATTACCAATGCTATGGCTAAACCACAACTCTTGATTATGACGGCTACGATGAACTAATTGGCAATGCTCTCTTAATTGTGACTCTCCTACCACCTTGTTATCAGCAAGCGGATGCATGGCTGCAACGACAGTAATAAACTTATTATGGCCGATTGTTGAAAAATCCATATTATCAGGCGTTGAACCATCACTGTATACGACCCCTGCTTGTGCCATCCCCCGGCTCACCATATCACGAATATCAAATGTCGAACTGGTAAGCACTTCAAACTGAGTCAACGGAAAAGTATGTTTTAGCTGTGCAATAAGTTGACATAACTCAGGATTAAATAAACTGTCATCAATAGCAACGCAAAACTCATGCTCTTGCATCGCATCAAGTGCCACTATCTTTTGATCAAACCGCAGTCGTTGTAATAAGATTGAACGCGCAAGCGGTAATAATGCTTGTCCTTCTGGAGTAAGTACAGGCGTACTGCGACTGCGATCAAATAGTGTTTGATTAATCGCAATTTCAAAATTTGCTATCGCTTGACTAATACCTGACTGTGCACGTCCTAATTTACGCGCCGCAGCAGAAAATGAACCACATTCATAAACACAGACGAACATCTTTAGTTGTTCAAAACTATACATTTTTGAGTCCCAAAATTATTGCATAAGCATGCTATCACTTTTCGTGATAGTAGCTAACTTTTATCTGTCGATTTTCGTTCTAAAATAGATTCACCATTAATCATTGGAACATCAAAGTGTCATCTGTCGAAAGGGTATTTCATGCTGTGCTATTTGAAATACTTGCCGTTATGTTATCGATAATGGGTTTAGTCATCTTTACCGATCACCAAATATCAGCACTATCCCACACCATGGTAATTATCGCGATTATCGCTATGCTATGGAATTTTGTATTTAATACTATCTTTGATCACTATATCCATGGTCAACGTGAGAACCGCAGTTGGTCATTACGTATCACTCATGGGTTATTGTTTGAAGGTGGCTTATTATTTATAACCGTTCCAGTAATGGCGCATCTACTTAACACCGATTTATGGCATGCCTTTATGCTCGATATTGGCGTCACCATTTTTATTACCTTCTATACCCTTGTGTATAACTACGCTTATGATCATATTAGGATCAAAGTAAGAAGGCATATTGCAATATAATAAAATCTGATTTAATTCATGACTTTTATTAAACGCTGACGCTTATCTTGATATTGACGTTTGATATATTTACTACAAAGCCTAAATCTGTTTATCTGATTTGGGCTTTTTATTTGCTCTAGCCCCAATAGCCCAATCAATATTATTACTCCACAGTAAAAGTAATTTGTTATTTTCTGCGATTATCATTCTTTTGGAAATAAATATAATACATCTCATCGATTAGCCGCGAGGTTGATTATTTTTTTATAGTGCCAAACAACGCGCTAACCAATTTTCATAGGAATATCTCATGACAGATAAATTTATCAAATCAAAAGCAGCGATTGCTTGGGGTCCAGGTCAACCACTATCAGTAGAAGAAGTTGACGTTATGCTACCTCGTGCGGGCGAAGTATTAGTTCGTATCGTTGCTACAGGCGTATGCCACACCGACGCATTCACCA
>NZ_BALM01000050.1 GCF_000614975.1 Shewanella marina JCM 15074 | reverse complement strand
ACATTTCAAACATTAAGAAAGAGTGGGGTGACTGATGGGGTTCGAACCCACGACAACCGGAATCACAATCCGGGACTCTACCAACTGAGCTACAATCACCACTGCTTATCTTTCTCTCTAACACTGCTTGGCTATATCCAAACCTCATCTGGTGCGCCCAGAAGGATTCGAACCCTCGGCCTCACCCTCCGGAGGGGTGCGCTCTATCCATCTGAGCTATGGGCGCCTCGCCGTGTCAGCGGGTGCTATAGTAGGGATAATTGAGCTTGGAGTCCAGTATTGTTTTGCATTTATTTTGCCGTTTGCTCAACTTTTATCTAATCAGGTGTTTTTTTAGCTAAAACGCGTTTTATAGTTAACTTTTTAAACACAAACACAAAACAAATTGTTCAATTTTCAACCGTGGCAATGCTAGATTCACAAGCTCACTAATGAGCTATACGCTCATTTATCCGCTTTACTTAGCAACAATCGTTAATGCCAGGTTATTTTTTAAACATATCACGTAGACTTGAGATGTTTGCTTTACCTTTTTGTACTCGTTCTTGCTCTGTTTGTTGTGGTTTACGGTTTTCCCACACTAAATCATCTTGTGGTAACTCCATTAAGAACCGACTTGGCTCACAACGCATCGTTTCACCAAATTGACGACGCTCTCTACATAAGGTGAACCATAACTCTTTTTGTGCACGAGTAATGCCTACATAAGCAAGGCGCCTCTCTTCATCTACGTTATCTTCATCAATACTGGTTTGATGCGGTAAGATTCGCTCTTCAGAACCCACCATAAACACATAAGGAAACTCAAGACCTTTTGATGCGTGCAATGTCATCAACTGAACTTGATCACCGCCTTCATCTTCACTATTACGTTCCATCATATCGCGCAGTGTTAAGCGTGTGACGACTTCAGGCAAGGTCATTGGTTCATCAAGGTCATCGCCTTGCAGCATTTCGGTCACCCAGCGGTACAGCTCTGAAATATTCTTCATCCGCATTTCAGCAGCTTTTGCACTGGTACTTGTTTCATATAGATAGTCTTCGTAGTTTATCTTACGAATTAGACTCTTTACCGCCTCGACAGGCTCACCACGGGTAGCTTCTTCGCCGGTATCAACAATGAATTTACCAAATTGGTATAACGCAGCCATTGCAGCGGTACCTAAGTAATGATTTAACTCTGGCTGGAAGATTGCTTCAAACATCGAAATATGACGTTCATTCGCATATGTACCTACTCGCTCTAATGTTGCAGGGCCAATACCACGCTTAGGTAAATTAACCACCCTTAGGAATGCATTATCATCATCAGGGTTAACGACTAACCTGAGGTACGCCATGATGTCTTTAATTTCTGCTCTTGCAAAAAATGAAGTACCACCGCTTAACTTATAAGGGATACGGTTAGTCATCAGCGCACGCTCAAGTAAACGCGATTGATGGTTACCTCGATATAGAATAGCGTATTCGCCAAATTGGGTACGGCCAACAAACTTGTGTCTGATAATTTCAGCAACAACGCGTTCAGCTTCTTGCTCTTCATTCGCTGCAAATAACACTCTAAGTGGCTCACCGTAAGCAAGCTCACTAAACAAGGCTTTGTCATACACGTGCGGATTATTGGCAATCAATATATTAGCTGCACGTAGAATCCGTTGGCTAGAACGATAGTTTTGCTCAAGCTTAATCAGCTTTAATTTAGGGAAGTCTTTACCTAGTAATACTAAATTTTGTGGTTTCGCACCGCGCCATGAATAAATCGATTGGTCATCGTCACCTACCACAGTAAAACGGGCGCGTTGCCCGACTAGCAGTTTAACTAATTCATACTGACTGGTATTAGTATCTTGATACTCATCCACCAGCAAATAGCGAATACGATTTTGCCAGCGCTCACGCACTTCTTCATTATGACGTAACAATAATGTAGGTAATAAAATAAGATCGTCAAAATCTAGCGCATTATAGGCTTTCATATGCTGCGCATAACGATGATATAAGGCTGCGAACAGTTGCTCTTGTTCACCTTTAGCTATTTTAATGGCTTGATCTGGCACCACTAAGCCACCTTTCCAATTGGAAATACTGGTTGCTAACAAGCGTAATAGATCTTTATCGTTATCTAATTCGACTTCGGTTAACTCTTTTAATAATGCTAATGTGTCTTGATCATCAAATAATGAAAAGCCGGGTTTTAATCCTACTACTTTATATTCTCGCTTTAAGATCTCTAAACCTAAGGTATGAAAGGTAGAGATCCATAACCCACGTGCTTCTTTACGCCCCATTGATTGAGCCACACGCTCTTTCATTTCACGCGCAGCTTTATTGGTAAAGGTCACCGCGGCAATGTGGCGGGCACTATAACCACACTCTTGCACCAGATAGGCTATCTTATTAATAATGACTCGCGTTTTACCACTACCCGCCCCTGCCAATACTAGACATGGTCCAGAAACATAGTGAACAGCATCATTTTGCGCAGGATTGAGCTTCATCTATAACTATCCAAATTCATATAATTCTTACTTTAGCTGATCATATCAAAAAGCGCCTACAGCGAGCAGTTTAATTACATCCTTTTGCTGCAGTTACAAACAACGCTATCACCCCATCAATTTTAGCAACATAAATTACAATTTGTTTCATTGAGAGATAGATTCGATGGGATTAAACTTGCTAAGTTTGCCTATTTTACACTGACTTATAGCAAGTGATTTTTTTAACTAAACTAAAAACAGTCGACACTCAGCAGACACAACCCCTGCAAATTACTCATACTAATTTGCAATTCGACTCACCATATTATTCTTCGGAATCTAAAGGAGCACTCAGGTAATGAAAAAATGGATCCTGATTATGCTAATTATTGCTGCGCTCGCATTTGGCTCAGTAATAGGCTTTAACTTTTTTATTAAAGCAAAAATCGACAATGCGATTGCAAATATGCCTGAACCGGTATATCCAGTAACAGCATTAACGTTACAACCATCTGAGTGGCAACCTACCGTTGATGCAATTGGTTTTGTTGAGCCGAACCAAGGTATTACCGTCTCCAACGAAGTATCAGGCATTATTAATAAAATTGGCTTCCAAAATGGTAGTCATGTTAATAAAGGTCAATTATTGATTGGCTTAGATTCAAAAGTTGAACGCGCTAACTTACAAGCTAAATTAGTACAACTGCCTGCAGTAAAAGGCGATTATCAACGTTTATTAAAGCTCTATAAGCAAAAATCAGTATCACAGCAAGATTTAGATAATGCAGAAGCTAAGTATCTTGCATTAAACGCAGATATCGAAAGCTTAAAAGCCACTATTAATCGTCGCGAAATTAGAGCGCCTTTTGCAGGCTTAGTCGGTATTCGTAACGTTAACTTAGGTGATTATATTCAGATGGGCACTAATCTTGTCCAACTTGAAGATCTTACCAGCATGAAAATCCGCTTTACTGTACCGCAAACACAATTATCAAAAATTGCCGTGGGACAACAGGTACAAGTGATGGTTGATGCTTATCCAGCTAAGCCATTTATCGGTCAGATTTCTGCGATTGAACCTGCAGTTTTCCAACAAAGTGGTCTGATTCAGGTACAAGCCAAAATTCCAAATGATGATCTGCATTTACGTAGCGGCATGTTTGCCAAAGTAGCCATCATTCTACCTAAACTAGAACAGCAATTTGTATTACCACAAACTGCAATTAACTTTACGCTATACGGTAACTCTATCTATCTTATCCAAGATCACAGCAAAGATGGCAAGACCACTGAACGTGTTAAACAGATCGATATTCACGTATTAGAACGTAATGGCAATAATGCATTAGTCAGTGGTGATATTAAGGCAGGTGAGAAGATCGTCACCTCAGGCCAGATCAGTCTTAGCAATAACAGTAAAGTGCATATAGTTGAAAACGACGCTCTAGCCGTACCAGCAACTATGCCACAACTATAACGGGGGCAAGTATGCGCTTTACTGATATTTTTATTCGTCGCCCAGTACTAGCATTAGCGATTAGCTTTATGCTGTTACTGCTCGGCGTGCATTCCATGACAGGCATGCAAGTTCGCCAATACCCAGAAATGACTAATACAGTGATTAATGTCACTACGGGTTATTACGGCGCTGATGCCAATTTAATTCAGGGTTTTATTACCCAACCTTTAGAACAAGCTTTAGCTCAAGCCAATAATATCGACTTTATGACCTCGCAAAGCAGCTTGGGTAGCTCGAATATTTCATTGCAGATGAAGCTAAACACCGATCCCAATGGTGCGCTTGCAGATGTCTTGGCGAAAGTAAACTCGGTGCGTTCACAACTACCGAAAGAAGCTCAAGATCCAACAGTGACGATGTCGACAGGTTCACAAACCTCGACCCTGTATATCTCGTTCTCAAGTAAAGAGATTACTGGCAGTCAGATTACCGACTACCTAGACCGGGTAGTTAAACCTAAGTTATTCACTATTAATGGTGTTGCTAAAGTTAACCTTTACGGCGGTACTCCATTTGCAATGCGTATTTGGCTTGATCCTGCACGCATGGGCGCATTTGATCTGTCTGCGGGTAAGATTTTACAGGTTCTACAAGACAATAACTTCCAATCTGCAGCGGGCCAAATTAACGGAGTTTACACCCTGTTTAATGCCACTGCAGATACTCAAGTATCAACCGTTGCATCGCTCAAAAACTTGGTGATTGGTAGCCATAATGGCATGGTCGTGCGTCTGGGTGATATTGCTGATGTGTCATTAGCTAAAAGCCATGATATTTACCGCGCGCTGGCAGATGGTAAAGAGGCGGTAGTTGTTGGTATTGATGTCACTCCAACAGCTAACCCACTTACTGTAGCGGCAGCGGCACGGGCAATGCTTCCAGAGATTCAACATAACTTACCACCATCAATTCAAGCTAAGGTTTTATATGACTCTTCACTTGCCATTAATGAATCGATTCATGAAGTAATTAAGACTATTGCTGAAGCCACAATTATTGTGATTGCGGTTATCACCCTATTCTTAGGTTCATTACGCGCCGTTATCGTACCGATTGTAACAATTCCATTGTCACTAATCGGTGTGGCTGTCGTGATGCAAATGTGTGGTTTTAGTCTTAACTTAATGACACTACTGGCAATGGTACTCGCCATTGGTCTGGTGGTGGATGATGCTATTGTGGTGGTTGAGAACGTTGACCGGCATATCAAGCTGGGTGAGTCACCATTTAGAGCCGCAATTATTGGTACCCGTGAAATCGCGGTTCCCGTTATCACTATGACCATCACCTTGCTGCGGTATATGCGCCAATTGCATTGATGGGCGGCGTTACTGGTGCACTATTTAAAGAGTTTGCCTTAACCCTCGCAGGTTCAGTATTTATCTCAGGTATTGTTGCATTAACACTTTCACCTATGATGTGTTCAAAAGTGTTAGTACCGCATCAACACCCAAATAAATTTGAACAAGCAGTTGAGCGTTTCTTAACGAGACTGACTGATCGTTACCAAAAAATGCTCGCTGCCGTGATGGGACATCGACCTGTCATTGTTGCATTTGCCGTTATCGTATTGGTATCACTACCGGTTATGTTTAAGTTTATCCCATCTGAATTAGCACCAAGTGAAGACAACGGTGTAGTGATGATGATGGGTACAGCACCCTCTACTGCAAACCTCGACTATATCCAAAACAACATGAACTTAGTGGCTAAGATTATTCAAGCTCAACCACAAGCTGCGGGTTCATTAGTATTTGTTGGTATTCCAAGCTCTAACCAAGCATTTGGTATTGCGCCACTCGTTCCTTGGAGTCAGCGTGACAAGAGCCAGAAACAGATGCAGGAATTATACGGCAAGGAAGTGAAAAACATTCCGGGCATGGCATTAACGACTTTCCAAATGCCAGAGTTACCGGGTGCTTCTAGTGGTCTGCCAGTTCAATTTGTTATCACCACCTCTAACTCGTTTGAAAACCTTTATAAAGTGGGTGAAAGCGTATTAGAGAAAGTGAAAAAGAATCCGCTATTTGTGTATTCAGATATCAACTTAAAATTTGATTCTGCCACCATGAAAATTCATATTAAGCGCGATCTTGCCGGTGCATATGGCATCACAATGAAACAAATTGGTACCACATTAAGTACCATGATGAGTGATGGCTACATTAACCGTATCAACTTAGACGGCCGTTCATATGAAGTGATCCCACAGGTAGAGCGTAAGTTACGTGCAAACCCAGAAGATCTCAATAAGTACTATCTAACAGCTGCAGATGGTCGTTCGATTCCACTGTCTAGTTTGGTCGATATTACTATGAAGGGTGAACCACGTTCACTACCACACTTTAACCAAATGAACTCAGTTACTATTGGTGCAGTACTTGCTCCAGGTGTAGCGATGGGTGATGCGGTTAACTTCTTTGATAATGTTGCCAAAAACGATTTACCAAAAGGCTATAGCCATAGCTTCTTGGGTGAATCACGCCAATATGTTACTGAGGGTAGCGCACTTTATACCACCTTCTTATTAGCTTTAGCGATCATCTACTTAGTACTTGCTAGCCAATTTGAAAGCTTAAAAGATCCAATCGTTATCTTAGTTTCTGTGCCATTAGCCATTAGTGGTGCCTTGATTGCGCTGGGCTGGACTCATGTGTTTGGCTTAACCTCGATGAATATCTACACTCAGGTGGGCTTAATTACCTTAGTCGGATTAATCACTAAACACGGTATTTTGATGTGTGAGGTTGCTAAAGAAGAACAGCTCAATAATAGCCTAAGTAAGATGGATGCCATTATGCTGGCGGCGACGATTCGTTTACGTCCAATCTTAATGACAACAGCGGCAATGATCGCAGGTTTAATTCCATTATTATTTGCCTCTGGTGCAGGTGCGGCTGCGCGCTTTAACATTGGTATTGTGATTGTGGCTGGCTTAGGTATTGGTACCCTGTTTACCTTATTTGTATTGCCTGTTATCTACACTTATTTAGCCGAGCAGCACAAACCGCTACCCGAGTTTGATGAGTCAAAACCAGCGGCATTTTAGTTTAATTCCGTAATATTGATACTGTAATAAGAAAAGGCCTGTTATTTACAGGCCTTTTTATTTAAGCTCACTAGTTATTAACATCATGTTTAGGGATATTTCATGCTTAACCCCAAAAAAATCGAAGAAGTTGCCAAACAGCTTTCTGATAATCTACCAAGTGGACTAAAGCAATTTGCTGGTGAATTTGAAGAACGCAGTAACAAGTGTTGCAACAACAGTTAATGAAACTTGATGTGGTTTCTCGTGAAGAGTTTGATATCCAGCAACAAGTGCTTATTCGCACTCGTGAAAAGCTAGAAGCATTAACCGCAAGAGTGGAAGCACTAGAAGCCACACTCGCAGATAAAGCCGAATAGTTCTGAGATAAAGCGCCTAATGGCGCTTTATTTACCTTTATACACAAGCGGTGTCCATTTAACGATATACAGGACTCGCACTCGCTTAAACTGCCATTACCCTATAATTTATGACACAATATGTAACTTGTGTTATCGCAATTTTTATCTGAGGGTTCAACCTTGCCACGTCAAACTAAGTTAGCCTTTCTCGGCTTTTTCTGGCTGTTATTAATGCTGATTCCATTATGTCTCTATCTCAATACCATTG
>NZ_BALM01000051.1 GCF_000614975.1 Shewanella marina JCM 15074 | reverse complement strand
TTTCGGCGAAACTCGTTGATGGAAAAAATAACATAACCGTAATTAATAAAATATATTTAGAATTTAAAGTCATATTAATTCTCAATGTTCATCATTTTGTTTTTAAAACAGTCTTATTACCCACTTATAAAGCAGCTTAATATTTAATTATTTACACATAACCTATATTTATAATATTTCTTAATATACAGCTCATTAGATAAAATCTACCTAGTACGATGCTATCAAATTACGACTATTTTCACAAATAATTAACATTAATAAAGAGTGGTAATCTAGCTTTTTTGAATAAAACTTTTAATCAATACGACTTTATATGTATTTACTTACTATTTATTACCTAAAAGAATTTAACAAATAAAAAAGCCAGTACTTTTAAAATACTGGCTTTTCAAATGTTTAAAATTTAACTAATTATTGTACTTTAATTCCAAATGTTAAACTGGCTTCTTCACTAGGCGCTAACACCCCGATATCAGCAATAATAGAACCTGTACTTCCCGCCGACACATTTGTCACAGTTCCTTGAGTCACAATCGGAGTCACACCACTAACATTAATAAACTCGGTAAAAGCAGGACTCGCATCAGTAATTGAAACTCCAAAAGCATCTTCAACCCCAATATTGCTTGCAGTTAGCAGATAACTGACACATTGATTAGGCTCTACAGAAAAACTACTTCCAGAATAACTCTCCCCAGCATCGATTACACCATTACAATCTCTATCTGGCCCTTGCAGTTTAGATATTTGTACATTGGTATTTGCCACAGTCGTTACATCAGTATTTTCAACTGTCAAAGCGGTTCCATCACAATCACCTGAAACAGAAAGTATGGTTGTATTTTGACTTCTTTGAGGCGCATTCGCAGGAGATATTACTTTCACGAATAACAATTTTACTTGATTCGCCGTTAATGTCGGTACATTAGTAACAAGCGCATCTGCACCATTTAAATCACCACTGCCATCAGTATCTTCGTATACAACAACACTCCAATCAGTTGGATCTGTTGTTGTTGTAATGGCTAGTGGACCAAAAGTATTAGCAGAAGGATTAGTTAATTTATGAGTGTAAAATGCTGAACCACCAGCATAGGTAAAACCAGTTTGATCTGTTGTTAACGTATAACATTGAGCAATCATACTGACAGTAACTGAATCACGTTTTATATCAAACACACCACTACTTTGTGAAATAGCCTTAAAATAAATATCTTGATCACCCAATGTCGCATCATTTGGTATGGTCACCTTAGCAATGACTTTCACATTTCCATTTGGTGCAACTACATCAGTAGAAGTCAGTTCATTACCCGCTTCATCTTCAAAAACAACATCCCATCCTGTAGGCACAGTATTTGTAGTAAAATCTGTAGCTGAGTATTCCAAAATATACTTATCAGCTAATGCACTAGTATTCGTCACATAGAGTACGAATGAAACCGTATCACCGGGAGCGCCTGATAAATTTGTTGTAACGCTGCCACCACTAACCCACTGTCCAAAGGCGCAATTATCATCCGCCGCATCACAATTTGCATTTGGTATCGCTGTAGTTGATGCATGAAAGTTATTGGTTAAATCAACCGAAGATAAATTGATTACAGTTAAACTATCTATCACAGTATTAGACTGATTTATATCTTTAGATGAAGTAGCAGTTTTCGTTATTTGATATGGACCACCCGTTGCATCAGACGCGAGAATTACTTTAAGGACAACCTTATAACCACATAGATTATTAGTACTGTCTTCAATCATATGTGCAGGACAAGTTGCCCCTTTTCCAGGAATATAACCCGTATCAGGATTACCATCACCGTCATTATCTAATAATGGCGTTTGACCATCACTTTTGAATAATAAAATAATAGAACCGGCTGGAAAGGTTGAACCAGAAGTGGTGATATTAAATGTATCGTCAGTATTACCATGATTCCAAATATAGTTATCAAACTTAATCGTTTCAGCTTGATTGGCACTTGCAATAGTTACAGTTTCAAAGTTGGTATCATCACTACCATCAGAGCCACTACCATTAGCAATAACACCGTATGACTCTAAAACCTCAAAAGCGACCCGATTGGAAACTGGCGAGATTCCACTGGTAACACTATATAAAGTACCATCATCATTTTCGTCATAATCAAAGTCGGCTTGATTATAGAGAATTTGTGCTGCAATCCCTGAGTCTATGTTGACATCAAAACTAACCGTTGCACTATTACCAACTGATACTAAAGGTAATTGAATGACTACTTTATTACTACAATCAGCATTGTTGGTATCGAACGCACAATAATCGATTGTATTGGGTGCGGTCCCTTGAGTATCACTTTCAGCATCTGTTAATGCATCAGTTAATAAACTCCATTGAGCACTATCAGCCACATATGACATACCTGCAGGCAACTGATCGCTAATTTCTACTAATTTAGCATCCTGCAAACCTACGTTATTATAAGTCAAAGTTACAGTATAAGGGCCTGTTCCTGCTGCTCCTTGGTTTGCACTGATCTTCTTCGTTACCTCCATAACAGCGTGATCTGTAATATTAATCGTGTCAGTATTATTTTTGGTAACAACTTGTCCTGATGCGGTATCAGTACCAGATAATGAAGCAACACTCTGCGCTGTAATGGTAAAATTTGTACTACTTGAAATAGATGCACTATTACTCACTTGTGCAATCGCCACAAAATGATAGTTTTCTCCTGGAGAAAGTGGGCCTACGTCATCACCACTATTAATTGCAGCGGCGCCAACATCGGCAATACCATCACTATTTACATCAGGATAAAGCAATATTTGAGTTAACGACGTCGCAGTTGATGGGTAAGTTAGCCTGAAGCTATCATTGCTATTACCGGTATTAATCACGGTGTGGAAAAATGAAACACTCCCCCTGGAATACTTGGGCGAGTTTGGCTCTGCTCTAAATCTACACCGGCAACAGGCTGAATAATCGTTTCAACCATATTTGATAGGGTTTCTCGACTGGTACCAGAACTGTCTAAATATGTAGCACCAGCTTGGTTTTTAATTTTAGTGCCAGACTCTGTCGCAGCCAATATTGAGCCAGACATGAAAATGCCTAAACAAACAGAAATAAAGACTTTGACCTTGGTACTAAACATAAATTTACCTCAAACTAAAAATCATTTTAATTATTGCATTAGTTCAAATATTTTTTGCTCATCAAATACCAGTACTTCGACTCGCCGATTTAATTCATCCGTTGCTAAATCAGGAGCTTGTATTGGTGCACCTTCACCTAAACCAATTCCTAAAATACGATCAACGTTAATACCTTTATTTTGTAAATATCGACTCACTGATTTTACTCGCTTCATTGACAATGCAAAATTATATTTAGATTGCCCAACCTTATCTGTATGCCCAACAAGGTATGCTTTAGAGAGAGGATTATTAATGAGCTCTTGTGCAATAAAGTCTAATTCTAACTTAGACTTATCGGTCAAATTACTTTTAGAAAAATCAAAAAATACCGATGCATATGTTTTTGTTTGTTGAATCTCTTCGACCACTTCATATTCAACTGCTGTCAGATTAATAGGTGTAACCACAGGCACTTCACAGGCTAACTCACCATATTCGGCCATCAACATTTCATCAGAAACACAACCACAAAGAAATAAACTAATAAATACAATACAATATTTCATTGTAGTCTCCTTAATACTTCAACCAATTGAACCAAGACTCATCAAACTTATAATTCAGCATAATATAAGCACCTTCAGCATAATAACCTTCCGGATCAAGGTCCTCTTCTTTAAAACCATAAAAGTTATAACCAACTCCAACTCTTAATCCCTTAGCCGCTAGATAATTAACACCAAGGCCAAGATTATGACGATAACCTTTAAATGAATCTGTCGCTAACACACCACCATGTATATCTAAATCCCAACGACGATCGATATACCATAATGCCCTAACCCCTAAGACTGATGACAAATTATCTAATTCAACATCTTCAATGACTAGATCTTCGTATTTAAGACCCAGCCTTCCAGAAAGCATCCAATCTTCGTTCAACCGTAGGTTATGGTGTGTTGTAAATAGATGTGCATGACGATCCGTTTCATCCTGTTCAGCAATCCATTCATAATTTAATAAGAAATCATAATCGTTAGTTAATCGTGGACGATAAGCAACACCAATATTTAAACTATTCTTCCATGTATCTTCTTGATCTGATGAATATTGATTAAAACGAACATCATCACGAACTAATGCGCTCCAATCGATATTTAATCGTTTGACCCACACGCCAGATAAACCGTAATAATCAGATGTATCAGCATTACGATATTCAACTCTACCTGTCATTTTGCTATTTTCGTCACGAATATCAGCAACCCCTACTGAAACAGATAAGCCACCTTCACCATCACCATTTACCACATCAATCCATTCCACACTTGGATCGATAGATAAACCTGGAGTAATTTCGTGACGGCTTCTGAAGCCATTTACCATTTCAAGATTTTGGCCATTCGTCGCACCACGCTGCCTAAACTCACTATAACTGTTAAAGTTTTCTAACCAATCTATTCGAGCACCAAAACTGAAAGTTTGAGTTTTGCCATTACCTAAATCCAAAATACCATTTAAAGAATCAATTAATTCATATCGACCATATAACGAAGTATTTTCAAATATCTGATAATCAATACCGACAAGACCACGCTGGCGACTTTCTGCACCTAATGAATGTTCATACTCAATATCAAATCGACCTTGACGCTCAAACCATTCAAACGCTGTTCCGGTACCAATAATTGCAGTTGTAAACTCATCATCTGTTTCAGCATACTTTTGATGAACATAACGTCCACCGGCTCTAAAGCGCCAACTAGTATCAAATATTTGACCATCTAGAGTTGCAGCGATGGCTTCTCTTGTATCATCGTTTTCAAGGTTTCTAGAACCATTACCTTCGATATCAACAGAATATCCAGCGCCTACGGGCTGACGATGGTTTAATCTTAAATCCTCAGTTTGTTCTGCTACGCCACCTGAGGTATTTCTAAATCCTTGCTCTCCGCGGGCATACTGCACCGAAGTTGCTGCGCCGCCATCCCAATCTTTTTGAATACGAGTACGGTATGCAGCACCATTACCATTGCTATCCAGTTTGTTATCCATATAGGCAACACTTGCTTCAATCAGAGTCGTGTCATCAGCTTGATACTCAAGCCATACACTACTTAACTTCGCGCCTTCATCTTCATGTTGATCCTGGATATACGATGCACCAACGGCTAAGTCTTGATTAACAATGTAGCTTGCCTGTGTACCAGCTACGATGGTTTCTTTACCACTACCCTCAACATCAAAACTAATTCGAATAAATATAGGGTTTAAATTTTCATCGACACTAGGGATCACCTGATTAAATGAAATATTCCCTGAAATATAATCAACATAGTAATCAACATAACGTTCTAATTTAACGCGCGAAACCTCAATACTCGGGTTATCTCTATCACGTGCAATAATTTCAACCAAATCACTATTTCTAACAATATCTGTAAAACCTAATTGGTGGAATAAGGCGGTACCATTACCTCTAATTTCTTCGACTATGTTTTTATCTTCAGTTTCAGCAGCAAAAACTCTAACTTTTAAATCACCGTTATCGTATGCACTATCAAAACCCGTTAGAATTCGATTAACTCGACCAACGTTATTCTGACCTACACCATTAGTCGCAGTACTATAATCACCCCACATTGCGTAACTGCGCTCTTTTTCTACGCGAGCATATAATTTACTTCTACTGCGGGCGTCATAGCCACGCACACTGGCGTCACCTGGCAACTCATAATACTCACCAGGAGTGACCTCTCGAAGTAACTCGGCGTCTTTTTTATTTTTATCATAAGATAAGGTCAAATTAAGACCACCAACAATTTGTCCCTTCATAAATACTGCGGCCTGAGTATCATGAGTAAACTTATTATCTTCAATACCACTTTCATGAGATGAGGGTGCATTGTCTCCGGAGAACTTACCGTAACGACCATCTATACCGAGCATACCCACGACTATCAGTGGTGTTTTAGGCGCAGACTGATATACCGAAATATGATTAGTCATTACACCATTAATCGCCCTAACTTCAATATTACCAGTTGCGTTAGTGCTTCGTAGATGCACTCTTCTTTCACCATCCACAACTCTGACTTGAAGTCCCGCGATTTCTGGTTGAACATCATCCTCGATAAATGATTCATGACCATCTGTCTCTAAAGTCACAAAATATGTACCACGCGCTAAATTACCCTTGTCATCTAAAGCTCTAACCAAAATAGGCATAACTGACATACCACCATCAGCCTCTAAAAACTCCTCTTCGGCAACCAACTTAATATGGCTCGCTCTATCAGGCACAATAAATGTTTTCTCGGCCAAAACACGCATATTTCCAAACATATCTTGTGCTTTAACCTGTACTAAATTACTGCCTATAGGCATTTCAATACCATACCAAGCGAGTACCTGAGTCTTGGCAGCGGTATTTTTAATATGTTCTCCAACTTGCTCGTACGGTACAGGCTCGTCATTTACGAATAGCTGAGGGTTAACACCATTCAGTACGGCAACCGTAAAACGACCATCAGTACTCATGTTATTTTTTGGCCATAACCAAGTCCCTTCTTTACCCATTTTTTTGGTTAATTTTACTTTGCCTTGGGTTAAATCAGGTGCTTGCTCAGTTAATTTCTGACCAAAGTTTAGGCGTACTTGTTCAGGTATTTTGTTATAGGTTGTTTTAACATTATTAGTTTCAAAACCTTTATTTTTTAAAGCTGTAGCATCCAACACTAATTCAGATTTATTACCACCAAAGCCATATCTCACGGTAAAATACTTACCCGCTTTATAAATAAAGCTTTGACGCTGTATATCTTCTATAAGATTGTTTAAATATGTATTGGCAGCTGTTTCAGTTGAAAAACTCACAAGCTGTAATGACCACCCAATAAATGAACTTGTTTGCGAGTTTGATGCAAGACTTTCATTTAACACCCCACCACTTTGACTCGGTCCAGAAATCACTCCTCGACCAAGATCACCACTCATGTTAGTTGAAGCAGAGCGTTCAATAATTGTCTGTTCATTAAAGTTATTTCTATGTGCAGTTGCGGCGGCATCAATTGCCCAAGTAGAGTCTATCGATTGATTACGTAATGATAATTCAGCCATCACATCTTCAACATTTTCAGTCGGACACGCTGCGGCAAAATCAGCTCTATGCATATCTCCAGCAATCATATCAACAAAACGGCTATTAGCTTGTGCCGCTTGGCGGTTATCAAGTACCTTTAGTTCAAGTCCATCAGGTAAGGTTGACTCATCAACACGCAAAACATTTAAACCAGGCTCAACACCAAATAATGAATATTGACCATTTCATTCGGTAA
>NZ_BALM01000052.1 GCF_000614975.1 Shewanella marina JCM 15074 | reverse complement strand
CTTTATATGTTTACGTGCTGTGGTAAATCTGGGAGCCTCTCATATGCCGATAATTGACGTTATCGGCAATTGCTAAGTAGCAAACACCCTGACTAAATTTAGCCTGGTCAAACATTAGATTATTCTCATGGTTGACCAGGCTAAACAATCTTGAAAAAGTTACACAATCATTTAATAAAATGGTTAACCACAATTCTATAAAATCAAACTTTATGATTCACTACTACCGAAAATATCTAAACTTGGTAATGCCGTATCACTTGCAATATCAACAGGACTCGAATCACTAGAATCAATTTCTGGCACTACAGGCGGACAAATCACTAATTGACTCAAGTTACCCAATGAAACCGAAATCACGCAATCATCAAGCACCTTAAAGCTATAACCAAGCTGACTAAGCACATCACTTGATAGATATTGCGAAAACTCCTTACTATCAAACCTAAATAAAAAATCAGTATGGCTTGCATCAGATGAGATCACTTTATTAACCGCAGCAATATAAACAGCCGTTGATTTATCAAAATTAGGAAAATGACGAGTAAACACATTTACAGGATGAATACCGACAGAACTAGTTTGAATAAAATCATTACCAGCACCCACACTAGAAGCACCTTGAATAGCCGTTTGATTAACCGATGATAAACCAGACTCAACAGCTTGAAGATTGGTTGAAACAGCTTGATTTGCTTCACTTGCTTGAGTAGCTGCACTAACAACAGTTTGAGCCTCGCCAAAATATAAATCATAAGCACCCTTAGAAACCGCAAATAAACCACCAAGAAAAATGATTAATGCCAATAACAATTTAGGCTGTTTAAGCATCGTTAAATCAGCCAATGAAGCGTTAAAACTACCCGTACCCGTTGACTTATAAAGCGCAAAAACCTCAAGCGGAATTTTAATTGAAGTCACGTTAGCCGCATCAGATTTAGATGGTTTTGTGCTAGTCGTATTCGGTAAATGTGAAAAAATACGCGGTCTACGTTTACGAAAAAACGTATCAGTAGACCTATGGCCGTAAGCGTTCTGCGCACAACCACGCAAACTCGTATCAATAGCTGTCCAATCTGGCGTTAGCATCACAATATCCCATTGATATTTCCTGTGACGCATAAAGGCCCCGTAAAAGTTAAACGGATAAAGCAAACGATTATTTTCATCTAACTGCGTTCGCCCCGTATCATCGACATCACCATCATCAAATTTAGTAGGGTCTTGAGGTTGCCAACGAGAATAAAAATATTCATTAAAGTCTTTAGGTAAATAAGGCAAGAAAACATCAATCGGCTTAGCGTTTACCTTTTCCATATTAAAGCCGACTTTTTTAGTAAATAAATCTTGGCATTCATCAATAATAATTAATGCGCCGATTGGCATCCAAGAAAACCAATTTTGCCAAAGCTCTACGCCCTCAACAGAACGCGAAAATATACGAATAAGCCGAGCCGAACTCGGAAACTTTTCACCTAATAGCTTTTCAATTGATTCTAATGATTTAAGCCCCTCAATATTAGTAACAACTAAGCGCCCTGCTCTTAATGCTGGCAAAACTTCAAACCAAACCGCATAAGCCGACTTATAAGAACCGTTACCACCGTGACGAAATGAAACAGCCATTTACCACCCCATAACCCTAAGAACAAATGCCGTAGCATACGCATCTACAACAATACGTAAGCCGTCAACAATACCAAAAGCATGTGCAGAATAAGCCAAATTTGCAGGCATCTTATTAAACGCATTAGATATAAAAGTATAAACTTCATATTCTGAAAATAATTCAGACGTAATACGATACGCCATTTCAACCATTTCTATTTTACTATTAATCCACCACTTAATAGCCCATTCGTAAATATAATTAAAGGCATCAAAGAATAATGAAAATAACGAACTAAAAAAACTCAACAAGTCAGCCGCTAGACCAATGACAATATTAAATAAATCAGCTAAAAATTCCATTACTAACCCCTACGACCACTAGATAAAATAATGAATCCAGCAAGTAACGTTGCACAAAACAAAATTACAGCCTTAATGGTTGCTACATTATCAGCACCTAACTTTGAAAATAATGAAAAGCTAATAGGTATATCATAACCAGCTTGATGAATAGTAAAACTGGTTTCATTATAAGAACCACCATTAAAATTAGGTGTTCCCATTTTTAACGGACTCTCTTTTAAAATAGTCTCTAACTTTTCCTTTAATACTGTATTTTCAGTTTTTTGAGTCTCAGTAGCCGCATCAAAATAACCAGCAAATAAATCATCTCTAATAACAACAGTAGGCATTGAACCTTTAAAATCTGATATGCCTTTAACCGCAGAAACAATACTATCAACACCCTTACCAAGCGCACCTATAATACCCTCAGCCGAATTATTAACGGCGACAACAACGTCACTAGAACCCGTTTCTTTTGCATTAATAGCCGCTACAACATCACCAGACCCCGTATCTTTGCCATAAACAGCATCAACAATTTTCTGCATATCATCAGACAATTTACCCGTATTTTTTACGGATTGTTCCTTATCAAAATTAATCGCCTCAACAATTTTACCAACCCCATCCGCATCAGGGTCAGGGTTTGGATTAGGGTCAGGGTTTGGATTAGGGTCAGGGTCTGGATTAGGGTCAGGGTCTGGATTAGGGTCAGGGTCTGGCTTTGGCGGTGTTGGTTTCCCATCAAAACCATCTGTAGAACATGCCTCGCCTGTACTCACAAAAGGCGCAGAACAAACATCACCGGCACAAACAGAAGCACTTTGAATAACATAACCACACTTGTTACTACACCAATTAGGAGATTCACCATAAAGCGAACCATCCCAAGTCATTGAACCCGTTACCTCTCCTTTTTTACACTGCTCAGGCTCAGGTGTTGATTTTTACAGGTCATTGTTGAGGAATCCCAATCTGACTTGTCACAATTAATTTTTATCCTAGCCCAAGCACTACGAACAACGCCGCTCTGACATCTAATCGAAAAAGTATCGGCACCACTATAATTAAAAATCAAAGAACCATCAGAATTGTAATAAGCCTTTGAACACTGAATATCAGCCTTACTATTTAACGTTGTTCCGACATCAAAATTACACCCCATTTCTGGAATGGTTTTAGTGCAATACCTATGGGCACCAAACTCAGTAATAGTAAAAGATGCAAAAGCATTAAAACCAAAAAGACTAATCAATAATATTAAATAACGCATATATAGCACCAATTAGATCAAAAAAAGGCTGAATAGAAAAACTAATCAGCCCCCTTTCAAACACGTTAATATTTAAGCTGCAATAACGCCTGTATAAATTCCAATTAGAAAACTAAAGGCCATCATAGAAGCAATAATTACAGTTAATAACATATTACTTACTCAACCAGCCTTTAATCATAGATAGACCAAAAGCCAAAGCCGCAAGAGTAACAACACCCATTACAACTAACGACACATTGGATTGACCCGCAGTAATCGCATTAGTAATAGTTGAACCCATATTAGGAGCAGCCTCACCAGCAGCGAACGCAGACGCACCAACGAAAGAAGAACCAGCGGCAGCAGCAACAGCTAATTTATTTTTAATACCCATAATAATTTCCTTAGACTTTACCAAACGTTTTAATAATACGGCCAGCAACATGGCCAGATATAAATGACAACAACATGTAACCTAATAAAAATTCATACATGCTTGAGTCAAATTGCAATAAATCAACTAATGTCGGTTGACTAGTTAATTTATTAACTTCTTCTTGAGTTAATAATAAAAATTGACATGTAGCATCAATAACAACAGCACCATTATTAACCGCTACACATAAAGACATTTAATTAACCCCTAAACTTCTTTTACGAATTGCAACAAAAGTAAATTTACGATTACCTTTAAAATTAGATAATTGAACTAAATCAATCGTAAAAGGAAAGTCACCACTTTTTAAATAAAGAGTAATCACAATACACCTTTACTTTTTTGAATCAGTTACAGAATCAAGTTTCTTATTGTATAAAACTTGAAATTCTTCATATTTAGTCGGAATATGAGCAACAACTTTAAACCCGACACAAATTAATTCTTTTATATCGTCAGGACTTGGCTGCATATCCATTTCAAGAAATGCTGGCAACTCAATACTATCTAATGAATGCAACATATCCATTGTGCATTTAAGTGCATCATTATTATCAGGTGTTTTAAAACCAGAGCTTACACCCTGCCCGTTTTCATTTTTCCAACTAAGAATTGGTACAGGTTGTAATAAAATACCATACTCATAATTTGTGCCTTTACCCTTAGACACACCCTTAGCAGCCGCAGCACCAAATATTAAACTAGTGATTTTAAACATAATTAACCCTTACCAAATCTGAAAAAATAGGAGGAGCAGAAACAGCACCACCATGTTTGCAATTACCATCAGAATCAGCACCAATCATCATTATTAATGACTCCTCAGCACTTAAACCCCAATCTTCAACCAAGTCATAAATAGCCTTGCCACACATGCGGCGAATCCATTCGGTTTTTTTCTTTAAAGACGCTAAAGCCTTAACTTTTTGCCTACGCACCAAATCAAAATCGGATACTTTTTCAATATTCATTGATGATGAATAAGGACAAATAGATGCAAAAAACTTGGCAGTATTAAGCAATACATCAACAGAACAACGCTTAATTTCTACCTCAGACCTAAACCAAGGTTTGTCATATTCTTGCTGTAAGCCCTTGTTATAACAGCGCCAAAAAAAGTCACTAGTACGCGAACCAACACGAATAATATCAAGACAAACTTGCTCACCATTTTCATACAAATAATGCGGTTCAGCCTTGGGAGTACGCCCACCTTTAAAACGATTAAACGCTAAATCTTTATAAGCAAGTAAGGCATGTTCAGGTGTAAAATTACCGTCAAAATCATCAAAAAATAAATCAACCCGAGTTAATTCATCGACACCAAAAAATTTAAGCCAGTGATGTAATCTGTATTTATTTGTATGACTAAACACATACTTACAACCCGTACCAGAAATCTGAAAATATAACGTATTGTTATTGCCACCAAAGGCAACAAAACCTATAGAACGTTTACTTTTTGGATCTAATAACGGGTATGAATGCGTATAAAAAAAGCGGCCAAAGTTACGAGAAGAACCTAAACGAAGCCCTAAAACTCTACGTACAAATTGCTCTAATCGAATATGTTCTGTTTCTAAAACACATTCGACAAAAGAATCATAACCCTCTAATGTTTCAGGAAAAGCCTTTAAATTAGGAAGTTGCGCCCACCCATCAGAAGTACGCATTTTTTGAAATGCTGATGATTGAAGTGTAAAAGCTAAATGATCTATCTCAATCATCCCTAAACGCTTCGCATAACTAACAGATTTATCTGCAAAACAAGGAAGCAAAGGCGTATCAACTACTTGTTGATGAGTATCAATTAAATCAGCACCATCTAAACGAACAGATTGACATAACTTGCCATTTCTATCGGTTAGCCAATACTTTTTTAATAGATTTGATACTTTAGACATTTGCAATATCCTCTGGCATTACTTCAAGCATATCAACATCAACTAATGAATACGGAACACCCTCACACTTAAGATCACCAATTAGCTCAGACCATGATTTAGCCCATTGCTCACCCCATAGTAATGAGCGAATACAAATTCCCATTCCCTGCGATGTCATGTCGCTAAAATAAATAGTGTGCATTTGTGAACAATCTCAAAAGTTCGAATGTATGAAAGATTGCACAAAATGAAAAAGTTCACAAGTGAATTGTATGATTTGTGAGAAAATACACTTAAAATTGTGAAACATGTCAAATGTGAGATTGTGAATAAATGCAAAAAGATAAAAATTTAAGAATTAAAAACGATGAACTAAGAAAATTAGAAATGGCCGCCATAGAAATTGGATACAAAACAAAAGAACCAATGAAATGGCAAGATATTGTTAGATATATGCTCGATAATTACACAGAAGATGCAATAAAAGACATTATTTCAAAACGAAACAAAAAGGTTTAAATATTAGGAAATTAGAAAAAGCTAAACAAATAATCACTATAACAATAACTACGCTTTTATAACCCAAAGAAAAAGCATTTAGGGCGCAGAATCCAGCAAAGTTATAGGAGTTAACCCACGTATGACATATACGTGGGTTATTTGCCCCACCGCCATTTCAACGCCCCTCGCTTGCTCAGTCTTCGCCGCTTGGGTTGTCTCATTGGCTCACCAAAAAGAACAGCCTGAAAAATGGCCTTGTCTAACGACCGTTAGAGAGCTTATGAAACCAAACCAACTATAAAAGCGCCTAGCAGGACGGATGCGCTAGCTCGATTGAAAGATATGGTTAACCATCAAAAGAAATACCTTTTTCAAAGTTATCAAGACTTGCTTTCCATCAAGGCTGCGCCTTAATAATCCCCTCCAAGAATTGCCATTGGCGGCTCAGATCTCAAACCTTTACGTATTTTAAAATGAATAGATTCAGAAGAATTAACTTCCACTACTTTCCCCTTAAACAACAAAATAACAGTAGATAACTCTTCCTCTGATAAATATTTAGATATTATATTTTTAGCTCGAATAATTGCAGCAGACTCATCCAAATCAAGAGTAAGACTAAGTTTCAATGACATTTTTAACACTCCTTATTAACGTAAGATAATATCTTATCACTAAACCAGTGAATACACAAAAAAGCCCTTTAAACACAATAGCTTACATAAACACAATATAGATAAACTGCTCTAAATAAAAACGCTTAACAATAAGGCAAAAGCTATCGAAATAATGATAACCGAGCATATTAATTAATGATAATCGGACATAAAAAAGGTATATCAAATTTGATATACCATCTCTTTTTTTGATTCGCACAATACAGATTATATTAAATGCCCTTTCAGGCCGTTTGCTGCTGCGCATGATAGCAAACGTAAGCAATGAACATAACCTAGGC
>NZ_BALM01000053.1 GCF_000614975.1 Shewanella marina JCM 15074 | reverse complement strand
TCAACTTCTTCTCTGTAAAATCCCCAGTTATATCTTATTAATATTTCCTATTTATTTCTTTACCTATAATTATTAATAGCGATTTCAAAATCGATTCTCTGTTTTTTTATCTTAATTAATTACGGATATAAAAAAGACGAGGTTACCCTCGCCTAATCTTAATCTAACTTAAAATCTGTTAATCAATTTGCAGATACTTATGAGTTTGTACCGACAAACGCCAATTATTTTCAATACAAGTATCAATCGCCAACTGTGTTGCGCGAGGCTTTTGGCTGATCGGTTGCAAACAAATAGTTTTGTTAGTGCAATCAATGTTTTCGATCAACTGTTTTAAATCATCAATATTCTTTTCAGTGGCTACAGGGTGTTTGATTTCATTAGCACGCTGTAATGCTTGAACTAATACTTGTAAACCACCTTTCATATTCACTTTAGGTGAAACTGTCACCCAAGTTGCATCACTACAGTTAACTTCAAAAGTACCACTGGTTTCAATTTGAGTCTGATAACCTGCAGCATTCAATGCCTCTGTTAATTCAGCCAGATCAAAAATACAAGGTTCACCACCAGTGATCACCACATGTTTAGCATGAAAACCTTTGGCAACAAATGCAGCAACCAGCTCAGCAGCACTATAATTTGCCCAACGTCCAATCGTACCGTCGACTTGAATAACTTGCTCAGCACTGACTTCATTTTCAGCTAATTGCTGCCAAGTATGTTTAGTATCACACCAGCTGCATCCTACAGGGCATCCCTGTAAACGGACAAAAATGGCAGGTACGCCGGTGAAATAACCTTCACCCTGAATCGTTTCAAAAACTTCGTTAATCGGATACTTCATACTAACCTCTATTGCATTAAGCAGGCTTTATAGTAGATTTTGAGCATCCATACAAGCATAACGCTATATTACTTTATTAATCAGTGAGCAATCGGGTAAGATAGAACAAACTTTTTATCGATTTTAACCCTATCATGTCTAAAGCAGTTGTCGTATTTAGTGGTGGACAAGATTCAACCACTTGTTTAATTCAAGCCCTTACTCAGTATGATGAAGTTCATGCCATTACATTCGATTATGGTCAGCGTCATAGCCAAGAGATCGAAGTAGCAAAAACGTTAGCCAAACAACTTAATATTGCCAGTCACAAAGTCATGGATGTCAGCTTACTTAATGAGCTGGCTATTTCAGCCCTAACGCGTGATGCCATCCCAGTATCAAATGAATTAATGGAAAATGGTCTGCCGAATACCTTTGTACCAGGACGTAATATCTTATTTCTAACACTGGCTGGTATTTATGCTTATCAACTTGGCGCTGAGGCAATCATCACCGGCGTGTGTGAAACCGATTTTTCGGGTTATCCTGATTGCCGCGATGAATTTGTCAAAGCGATGCAACATGCACTTGAATTAGGCATGGATAAGCAGCTGAATATTGTGACGCCATTAATGTGGTTAAATAAGGCTGAAACTTGGGCTGTAGCTGATAAATATCACCAATTAGAACTGGTAAAAGACCATACCTTAACTTGCTATAACGGTATTATTGGTCATGGTTGTGGCACTTGCCCAGCTTGTTTACTGCGCCAACGTGGTTTACATGACTATCTAGACAATAAAGCAGAAGTTAATCAAGCATTAGCGGACAAATGTCAAAACTAACAGCCTGGTTATCACCAACCTTAATTTGCACAATGGGTCTTGTTTTAGCCTGTAGTTTGCTGTTTGTATTTGATGCAAATAGCTTAGATTACCAAAGACAAGCTATTGCGGAAGGCCAATGGTGGCGCTTAATCACAGGTAATTTTAATCATACCAATTTATGGCATTTGGTCATGAATATGGCGGGATTGCTGGTGATTGTGTCACTGTTTGAACAGCACTTCAGTCCGCTAAAGTTGGTGGGATTAATCCTTATACTGGCGTTATTGCAAGGCTTAGGTTTATATATTTTCTATCCTAATACATTAGGTTATGTCGGATTAAGTGGTGTTTTACACGGTATATTTGGCTATGGCGCCGTATTTGATATCTATAAAGGGATTAAAATGGGCTATTGGCTGCTTGTTGGACTCATTGCCAAAATAGGTTATGAACAAGTATTTGGTGCAAGCATGATGTCAGTTTAATGATAAATGCAAAAGTTGCCACTAACGCCCATTTAATCGGGGCTATTAGTGGCATTTTATGTGCGTTATGTATGATTAGCTGGATTAAATTACGCCGAAATTAATCGCTCTCTCAGCTGCTTCACTTCATCTCGCAGTGCAGCAGCTTGTTCAAACTCAAGATCTTGTGCACATTGATGCATTTGCTTTTCGAGTACATCAATTTGTTGGCTAATGGCATGCGCATCACTAATTTCATATTTAGCTTGCTGCTGGGCAACTTTTCTGCGATTAGCATTAGCAACCGCCACCCGCTCTTCTGGTGCTTTATCGCCCACATCCATAATATCAGTAATGCGTTTAACCAAGCCTTTCGGTGTAATACCATTATCTAGATTAAATTGATGCTGTTTAGCGCGGCGACGTTCGGTTTCCTCAATCGCTTTTGCCATAGATTTGGTCACTTTATCCGCATATAAAATAACTTTACCATTTATGTTACGAGCAGCGCGACCAATGGTCTGGATTAGAGATCGTTCTGAACGCAAAAAGCCCTCTTTATCGGCGTCTAAAATACACACTAATGACACCTCAGGCATATCAAGCCCTTCACGCAGTAAGTTAATGCCGATAAGTACATCAAACTCACCTAAACGTAGATCGCGGATGATCTCGACCCGTTCAACCGTATCAATATCAGAATGCAAATAACGCACTTTGACGCCATGTTCATCCAAATACTCGGTTAAATCTTCAGCCATTCGTTTGGTTAACGTCGTAACCAGCACTCTTTCATTAACCGCAACACGTTTATGGACTTCAGATAACAGGTCATCAACTTGAATACCGACAGGCCTGACTTCAAGTTCTGGATCTAATAAACCTGTCGGCCTCACCACCTGCTCAGCAATTTGATCGCTACGTTCTAATTCATATTGACTTGGCGTCGCTGATACATAAATAGTTTGCGGCATTAATGCTTCAAACTCATCAAATTTTAATGGTCTGTTATCTAACGCTGAAGGTAATCTAAAGCCATATTCAACCAAGGTAGTTTTACGAGAACGGTCACCTTTATACATCGCACCAATTTGCGGCACGGTAACATGCGATTCATCAATAATCAGTAAGCCATCAGCAGGAAGATAATCTAATAAAGTCGGAGGACCATCACCTTCAGCACGACCCGATAGATAGCGAGAGTAGTTTTCAATACCTGAACAATAGCCTAATTCGGTCATCATCTCGATATCGTATTGTACTCGTTCACTGATCCGCTGCGCCTCTATCAATTTATTATTGTCTAATAATTGCTGTTTGCGGGCCCTAAGCTCTTCTTTAATCTCTTCAGTGGCGGCTAAAATCGTTTCTCTTGGCGTCACATAATGGGTTTTAGGATAAATTGTAGTACGCGCTAATCGCTTAGTTATTTGGCCTGTTAATGGATCAAACTGACTTAGTCTGTCGACTTCATCATCAAATAGCTCAATTCTGATCGCTTCTTTTTCCGATTCGGCAGGAAAAACATCAATAACCTCGCCTCTCACTCTAAAAGTACCACGCTCAAGACTAATATCATTACGGGTATATTGCAGTTCGCTTAAGCGTTGCAAGATATCACGTTGATCAATAAAGTCGCCTTGACTCAAATGCAGCATCATTTTCATATATGAATCGGGATCGCCCAAACCATAAATGGCGGAAACAGAAGCAACTAACACCACATCTTTACGTTCTAATAAGGCTTTCGTCGCTGATAACCGCATCTGCTCAATGTGAGAGTTTACTGAAGCATCTTTCTCAATAAAGGTATTCGTTGAAGGCACGTAGGCTTCTGGCTGGTAATAGTCGTAGTAAGAAACAAAATATTCGACCGCATTTTCAGGGAAAAACTCTTTCATCTCACCATAGAGTTGAGCTGCTAGTGTTTTATTAGGTGCCATCACAATGGTTGGTCGCCCTGAATTGGCAATCACATTTGCGATCGTAAAGGTTTTGCCCGATCCCGTTACACCAAGTAACGTTTGACTGGCTAAACCTGAATCTAAACCATCATTCAATGTCGCTATTGCGGTCGGTTGATCGCCTGCGGGAGAATATTGAGAATGTAACTGAAATATAGAGTGCGTCACTTACCATGTCCCTTATCAATCGTTTCAACTATTCTAATTAACTACCACTTTTTTACCAATTGATTTTGGCTTTTATCAGATAATGCTTATTTTTATGTGAATAACATAACTAATAAAGCTGCACTCTAGACTTATCATCAGTATTTACTGGTATAAGTTAGAAATCAAAAAAGTTTGTACACAGCAACAAAAAGACAACAAATTTCAACTTTTATTGACAAGCTTACAAAACGATAAATAATTGTTGATTTATTTATCTAGTTGAAATTAAACAAGTATTTTTTAGATTAGAAAAGTTATCAAATTTAACTCAAATGCTGTATCCATCGGCCTTAGCAGCCAATAAATCAGACTAACTCACAGGTTTATCCACAGATTTAGTGGATAACTCAAGTAACGCTAGGAATCATGCGGCATACAGAGCAGTGACAATATACAAAACAAGTTTGTCGTAAAAATGAAAGTTTGTTACAAATGAAAGTCGGCTAAAAACCCATGTCGTCCGACCAGCAAAAAGCAATGTTTATGTCAATAGTTATCCGTATAATCTCAGCAAATTTTTTGATTCAATTCCGTCAAAAATAATCGCCATTGCCTGTTAATTAGATTGCGATTCCTATCTGACAATTAACCAAACAGACAGAAGACATCAATTAACTCATGATTCATGCGAGTCTGTTTAGTGAAAACCTTAGCTGATTGTTTATTTTTACGGCCAATCATACGGTAATGATAGATTGACTCGACTCACTTAGCCTAATTGTTCTATATCATCTAACTCAATCACAGAATGCAAAATAACCAAATAACTTAGTAATAAATATAGAAAATGTTGAATACCTCAGCAATTTGAACAAACCCCGAGCAGTTAAACCAATATTGGCATTTTTTTTTAGAAGTTAAGTTGACTCATTCCAGATACCGATTTACTATGCGCTCCGTCCTCTTAACGGGACGCGGCAATTATTCCCCAGTAGTTCAGTCGGTAGAACGGCGGACTGTTAATCCGTATGTCACTGGTTCAAGTCCAGTCTGGGGAGCCAACTTTACTAATAAGTTGTATTAGTCACCTTCTCGGTGTAAAAAAGAAAACGATTCCCCAG
>NZ_BALM01000054.1 GCF_000614975.1 Shewanella marina JCM 15074 | reverse complement strand
AGTACGTGAGAGATAGCTGCAGTTAGAGTTGTTTTACCATGGTCAACGTGACCAATGGTGCCCACGTTTACGTGGGGTTTGCTACGTTCAAATTTTTCTTTAGCCATGGTATAGCCTCTGTTCCAAGATTCTTGGTGGTGAAGGTTTAAAACCTAGATATAACAAAAAATCCGATGCATTAAATATGTCATCGAATCAAATATTTTAAGGTATTTAGGAATGATTATAGCGTAGGCTGAACTGATAGGCAGATTCTAGCTGCCGACCTCATCCTTACTTAAGGATGCGCTCTATCGCCTGAGCCATATCAGCAAACAAATTTTGGAGCGGGTGACGGGAATCGAACCCGTGTTATCAGCTTGGAAGGCTGGAGTAATACCATTATACGACACCCGCGGTACCTAGCTTACAGGCTACCTAACTACCTTTTGAAAATGGTGGAGGGAGAAGGATTCGAACCTTCGAAGGCGGAGCCGTCAGATTTACAGTCTGATCCCTTTGGCCACTCGGGAACCCCTCCAGTAAAATGGTGCCGGCACCAAGAGTCGAACTCGGGACCTACTGATTACAAGTCAGTTGCTCTACCAACTGAGCTATGCCGGCATGTCATTTCGGTAGCGGATATTAGGTAAAAACGGCTCCAAGTGCAAGCGTTTATTGCAAAAAAATTCAAAAGAAACATTGTTTGTCGCTTTTTTATACCAAAAAGAGACTTAACAACAAAATACCGGCGATTTTTCATCCATCTACATAAAAAGCGTATTTCAAGCTCTATAAAAGTGAGTGCAATTGTTGTGGTGAAGTTTTTGATAGTGTACTGTTCCCTGCTACAGGAGAGGAAATTCCATGACAAGCGAAAACCCAATGCAACAAGCATTATATTTTACATTTGAACGAGACGCTTGGTCTGAATTACGTAAATCTGTACCTCTCACCCTTAACGAATCACAACTACAAGCCTTAAAAGGCATTAATGAAAATATTTCGTTAACCGAAGTCACTGATATTTATTTGCCATTAAGCCGATTACTTAATCTAATGATTAGTAATCAACTCGATCGTTGCCAAGTAATCGATCAATTTCTTGGTTGTAAATCCCCTAACCGTCCTTTCATCATTAGTATCGCAGGAAGTGTCGCTGTGGGAAAAAGTACGACAGCTAGGATCCTACAAGCACTTTTGCGAGAATGGCCAGAACACCCTGAAGTCGAGTTAGTTACCACTGATGGTTTCCTTTACCCATTAGCAGAATTAACCAGTAGAGGCCTATTACAACGTAAGGGCTTTCCAGAGAGTTATGATATCAAAATGCTGATGTCATTTATTAACTCGGTTAAATCTGGCGATGAGGCAGTCTCAGCGCCACTATATTCTCATATTACTTATGATCGGTTAGTACAAACTCAATTAATTAATCGCCCCAATGTATTAATTATTGAGGGGCTAAATGTACTTCAGAAAGATATTGATTCTTTAGATCAAAATCAGCGACCATTTTTATCAGACTTTGTAGATTTTTCTATTTATGTTGATGCCGAAGAAAATCAGCTAAAAGCATGGTATATCGACCGATTCTTAAAATTTAGGCAAGGAGCTTTTGCTGATGAAAGTTCGTATTTCCATCACTTCTCAAAATTAACTGATGCACAAGCTGTTGATACTGCGAGTAATATCTGGGATAACATTAATGGTGTAAACTTACGCCAGAATATTCTCCCAACCAGAGAAAAAGCTAATTTGATCTTAAAAAAATCAAGCGATCATCTTATTGAAAAAGCGCTATTGAGAAAATAAAACTCATTTATTAGCAGCTGCGCGAAGTGTTATTTCACCACCGAGGTAACACTTTTTAACACCATCTTGTTCAATTATAACGCCCCCCTGCTCATCAATGCCTTGGTAGCAACCAATCACAATGGTATCACCAAAACTGATTTGCACTTGCTGACCTTGGAAGATATCAAAATCACGCCAACCATTAATAAATGGCGTTAATCCCTGCTCAGTAAATATCCCTAAATCATGACAAAGTTGTTTTTGCAGCAATATCGCTAATTGAGTTTTATCAAACTGATTAATTAAATCGAGTAAGTCACTCCATGGCTGATCGATCAATTCTTGCTGTGTTTTAGGCATCGCAATGTTAACACCAGCTCCAATAACTAATTGGCAAATACCATCAGCTTGACCGTGCATTTCAACTAAAATACCAGCTAACTTTTTGCCGTGCCTATAAATATCATTAGGCCATTTTAATCCTAAACCATCGACTCCCAATTGAGTTAATACTGTCGTTAACGAATAACCGACGACTAAGCTCAAGCCCATTGCAGCAGCCATACCTTGCTCTAGTTGCCAATACATAGAAAAATAAAGATGGCTTGCATAGGGTGAAACCCAAACTTTACCCCGACGTCCACGTCCTGCTGTTTGCAATTCTGCTAAACAAATATCACCATTTTCAAGATCATCTATATGTTTCAACAAGAACTTGTTGGTTGAATCTATCTCGTCAAAATAAAAACAACGATTATTAATATTTTGCTTCAATAATGATTCATCAATCAAAGATATAGGCGAAGCTAATTTATAGCCCTTACCCTTCACAGAATAAACATCAACCCCCACATCACTCATACCACTAACATGATTTGCGATTGCAGTACGAGATAGCGACATTTGTTGCGCAAGTTTCTCACCCGAAACAAAATGCTTAGCAGATAATAATTTAAGTAATTGGCGTTTTTTATACCAATGGTCAATCATTTTAACTCTTCCTCACCCTGTGCAAAAATTAATCTTGGCTCCGCTTCAAGCAAGACGTTAAATTGCTCATATACTGTATCAATTACATGATGTGCTAACTGGCAAATATCAGCACCAGTAGCTCCCCCAAAATTAACTAACACCAAAGCTTGTTGCTGATGAACACCTGCAGGCCCGAGCTTAAACCCTTTTAAACCGGCTTTATCGATTAACCAACCCGCAGCAAGCTTATATAGAGAGTCACTGACAGGATAAGCCACAAGATCACTATATTGGGCGGTCAGTGTTTCGTATACCTGCAGATCAACAATGGGATTTTTGAAAAAACTACCAGCATTACCAAGTACGTTAGGATCAGGCAGTTTTTGCATGCGAACTTGGCATACCTCATCAAAAATTTGTTTAGCTGTCACGGTATTTAACTGAAATTTCTGTAATGGCCCATAAGCTAAGTTAGGGATCCATTCTTTAGCGACTTTTATGCCCACAGCAGTAATAACTGCGTGTTGGTGTAATTCACCTTTAAAAATTGAATCTCTATAGCCAAATAAACATTGCTCAGTAGTTAGTTTATATAATTGACCATCACGTAAATCTAAATACTCAACCCAATCACAAATTTGACAAAACTCTACCCCATATGCACCAATATTTTGTATTGGAGCAGCACCTACGACACCAGGGATCAGTGCCAAGTTCTCTAACCCATTAATCTCATTTTCAAGGCAAAACTTAACCAATTCATGCCAGTTTTCACCAGCTTGTATATCAAGATAAAAATATGACTCATTTTCAGCAACACTGATCCCTTTAGTTTCAATTTTTAATACCGTACCGGCAAAATCATCACAGAGTACAATATTACTGCCACCACCTAAGATTAACATTCGTTCTTTCGCACAATACAGTTGCATTGCTGCACTAATCAGCTCATTTTTATTCGTCGCAACGATGAGTTGTTCACAATTTGCGCTTATAGCAAAGGTGTTAAATAATTTTAAGTTAACAGGCATGATCTAAATTATGAAGGATACAGTACTGGCTATTGTAACCTGCCCGTATGCAGATACAAATCTGTGATGAATAAATACGTTGGTAAGTACTAACAATTTGCCCTTAAGCCTAAAACTTGTATATCTATTGAGCATAGATATACAAAACGATTAGAGAACAAACAACTTTCGTTTGATTAGATTATTTAAAACAATTTATCGCCCCTAGTGGCAGCAATAACTATTTATTAAAATTTAGCGATTTTTTTCTATTCAACGCAAAAGTCTTAAATGATAAGCAAAAAATTAGATCAGACATATTGATAACGACTATAAAGGCGTTTGGCTATGGTCTACTCTTTTATCCCAGAGTGTTTGTGCTCGCTCTAAGGGACAGATGGGGGTGACACTAGGGTGCTTAATAAGCGCAGCTTATTGCCCCTGGAGGGCAAGCCACAGGGATATGGTGAATGCCAGAAATACAGGGATGCAATTTCTGACCAAGCTCAGTGCGGGTGAACCACAGGGATGTGGTGAATGTCGCTATGGTCTGGAATATTTAGCGATCGACATCGGGAGTAGGTATGCAATACCTACATTAAGTAGATATGCCACCTATTACAAAAACCACTACTATGGGCAAACTCTTGGAATTTTAAATAGCCCAAACGCAAAAAAGCCACCTTATTCAGGTGGGTTCTCTACTTCATTTTGTTCACTTTTTAAAAGTGAAAATAAAAAGAGCGTTTGGTGATGGCCAGCTTCGAGGCCATTTATATGCATCCTGCATAAATAGCATTCCCTACATCCTGTAGGTCACCACTTCTCCGCGTTCAATTCAAGCACTAAGCTTCGCTTAGTAAGCGCTTGGATTTCACCCTACTATCACATGAGTGGTTGCCTCACTTCGTTCGGGCTTTTTATTTCCCATCTTCGTTCGGTCATGCCACGCATAAACGAAAAAGCCCGTTGCATTAGCAACGGGCTTTTTTCGTTTATTAGGCGTTTGGCGATGACCTACTCTCACATGGGGAGACCCCACACTACCATCGGCGCGATTGCGTTTCACTTCTGAGTTCGGAATGGATTCAGGTGGGACCACAATGCTATTGTCACCAAACAAATCTGGTGCTGATACCCAGAATCGAACTGGGGACCTCATCCTTACCAAGGATGCGCTCTACCGACTGAGCCATATCAGCTAACTTGTTTGTTTGCCTTTCTTCAAGGCTAAACTAAATTAGGCGCTTGGCAATGACCTACTCTCACATGGGGAGACCCCACACTACCATCGGCGCGATTGCGTTTCACTTCTGAGTTCGGAATGGATTCAGGTGGGACCACAATGCTATTGTCACCAAGCAAATTTGTTAATTCGGAAAGCTGTAAAAAATATGGTGGTCGCTACTGGGCTCGAACCAGTGACCCCCTCCTTGTAAGGGAGGTGCTCTCCCAGCTGAGCTAAGCGACCTGGGATTCTTTATCTTTGAGTTCTATTCAATTGAGTA
>NZ_BALM01000055.1 GCF_000614975.1 Shewanella marina JCM 15074 | reverse complement strand
AAAACAACACTAGGTATTTCAGTTGGAACTATTTATCAAGGAAGTTTAATTAGTTTATTAACCGGTTGTGGTAGTGATAGTTCAAATAGCGGACACGTTGAAATACATGTGGGTGGTTTAATGGTCGTTGACCCTACACTTTGTTTAAGTTGTCGCCGTTGTGAAATAGCGTGTGTGTGGAATCATGAAGGCGGAGCGAGCCCTTCTTTAGCACGCGTTAAGGTGCTAAAAAATATGAATTATGGGCCTTATGGAGTACAGGCTAATTTTGAACAGCAGCGCGGCGAATGTGGTGATAAAACCATAGTGCCTGATACCTGTCGGCAATGTGATGTCTGTATTAAGGTATGTCCACAAACTGCAATAAGTTTAAATACCGAAACCGGTGCGAAAATAATTAATCAACAGCTCTGTATTGGTTGCGGTTACTGTGTTGATAAATGCCCTCAACATGTAATGACGTTAAATATTAATAATAACAAAGCAATTAAGTGCGACTTATGTGATGGTGAACCAGCATGTGCCCAAGTTTGTCCAAGCGGAGCTATAAAGTTTTATACATGGGAACAAGCTGAAACTGCATTAGAACAATATGAAAAGTTCACCGCAATTTTATAATTTATTATAAGGTAATTAAATATGTCTAAAATAGGCGGCTGGGCCGGGAATATACTACGAGTCAATTTATCAACCTCTTCAATAATAACTGAGTCTACCGAAAAATATTATGAATATATTGGCGGGATGGGTATTGGTTATAAAATATTATGGGATAACCATCAAGATAATATCAAGGCTACTGATCCTGCTAATATTATTATTTTTTCAGCGGGCCCATTAACGGGATCTGGGGTTATTTGTACCGGAAGAACAACCATAACATCACGAAGTCCAGTCATTGAAGGCCATTTAGTGACAGATGGACATTTTGGTGGTCATTTTTCACCAGCAATGAAATATGCAGGTTTTGATGCCATTGTTATCGAGGGGCAATCACCTCAGCCTGTGTGGCTTAAAATTATTGACGATCAAATCACGTTAGAGTCTGCTAGCCATTTATGGGGGCAGGGCATCTTTGATACTCATGCTGCAATAGCCGCTGAAATGGGGCCAGAGGCGCAAGTGGCAGCGATTGGTCAGGCTGGTGAAAATCAGGTTCCTTTATCTGTCATTATGACTCAAGGAGGGCACTCTGCTGGTGGTCATGGGGCTGTTATGGGGTCTAAAAACTTTAAAGGGATTGGCATTATTGGCACGGGAAGTGTTGCAATAGCGGCAAATTACCAGCAAATGCGGGAGTTGGATGATCATATTTTAGGGATTATAGGTGCTAATAATAATGGTGTTGTACCTTCAACACCGCAATCATGGTCTGAATTTTCAAATAAAGGTAGCCGTTGGAAAGCAAGACCGGGATTAACATGGGGAGCTGCTGATAAACCAATTGAATTAGGCGAGGTGGCTTGGCATGAAAAAAATAAAGTGGGCATGCGTACTTCGATGGCAGAGATGTATTTAGGAGAAGAGTTTGCCAATAAGTGGATGAAGCGAACCGGTGGTTGTCATGCTTGCCCTATCCGTTGTTTTTGTGAATTAAAAGTACCAGAGCTTAAGCAAAAATATGGCCGTAAAACTGAGCATATTTCGAACGTATGTATGGGTTTTATTGCACCTAAGGCATTATTAGCTGCGCCAGCTGGCAGTGAAAATGCAGCAATGGCTGCAGCTCTGGGGGCTCATATAATTGATGATTATGGCATTTGGTGTAACTACGGTTTGATCTCGCATTTGTTCAATTTCTTAAAATCGCACAATTACTTTGAAAAAATTCTACCATCAGAAGAGTTTAACGATATCCCTTGGCAATTATGGGAAGATAAAGATCCAGCTTTCTTACTCGATTTTTATCGTCGTATAGCGTTTAAAGAGGGCGAGATATCTCATCTTGGTGATGGTATGGCTGATATCATCAAACGTTGGCAATTGGATGGCACTAATGCGGAATTAGATTTTGTCGATCTACATCAGCAGGCCAAAGTTAAAATTTTTAATAAAAAAATGAATGTGGCAGTTCATCATGCCAACGAAACCGCAGGCCAAGTCGGGGCATTAATTAATACCGTTTTTAATCGTGATGCACAATGTCACTCGCATATTAATATTGTGAACTGTGGTTTGCCACATGACATGATTGTTAATATTGCCGAACGTAAATGGGGTAAAGGAGCATTTGATAAGGTACAGCATTACACGCCGATTAATGATGCCAAAGTGTATTTTGCACGTTGGTCATTGGTTAAGAATGTGCTTCATGACTCACTAACCTTATGCAATTGGATGTTCCCTTTACTCGCATCACCAGATAAGAATCGACAATATGAAGGTGATAGCACCATTGAAGCACAGATGTTCAGTTTAGTGACAGGGATAGAAACCAACGAAACTGAATTAGATTTTAAGGCCGAAAGAGTATTGCAATTGCACCGTGCTTTAACTGTTTTGCAAATGCAGCAAATGAATATGCGAGAGCAACATGATGTGTTGTCAGATTGGGTTTACGATATGGATCCTGATAAGCAATTTGGTGATGCGGGCACGATTAAAATGGGACGAGAAGATATGCAATTGGCGTTATCAATGTTCTATAAATCATTTGGATGGGATGATGCGACTGGTGCACCAACTCGTGCAACCTTGACCAAATTTGGCCTTAGTTACGTTGCAGATAAATTAGAAGCAGAGGGGTTATTACCCCAATGACCGAAAATTGGCTTGAGTATGTACGTTTGTTTAGTCAGCATGGTCGAATTGTAAATTTTGAACAAATAGCGGCTGTTATCGGTTGTGATTATGATGCAAATACTGCAATGGCGGCATATATCAAGGCTCAATTAACACAGCAGAATATGGACTTAAAAATGCTTGCTGTGGGTGAGCAGCGTTATCTCTATTCTAATCACTATATTGTTGATTGTTTTGCCAAGCGCTGGCTGGCCATAAATGATGGCCAAATTTTAGTGCAATTAGCTGAAGATGTCAGACTAAGAAGCGGGCCGCAAAACAGTGTATTGATGGTCTCAGAGTTAAGTTACGCACCATATTTGTTAACAGCCGAAGATACAGCAGAGCTAATTGAGCAGCTAACCTGCGCATATTCTGATATACGCTATGAGCATACACATGAACAACAAGGTTATTTGTTTTCGTTGCAATATCATTCGTTAGAATATGCTGCCGTTTTGGCTAATCAAGATCCATTTGAATGGTCGGTATAGTGATACTAAATGAAGAGGGAGTTTGCTCCCTCTTCATTAACGCTTATCAGCTTATAGATATGAGGATGATAAATTATTTATACAATATTCAATTTATTGATGGTTCTTAGTATCTGTAGAGGCAGGTTAATCCATCAGAATAACAAAAGCATCGTTTACACGTTGTTGCATTAGCTTTTGACGACTGAGGGCAAAATTAATTGATATAAATTGGTTTTTATAATGGTTCTATAATCAATATAAAGCAGATAAAACATGAAAGGCCGATGCTTTTTGTTGCAATGAGTGGAATAATAGCAAGGTTATATCTATTTGGAGATAGTGTGTGAGTAAGGCGATATTTTTAGATCGTGATGGCGTCATTAATAAAGAACATGGTTACGTACACTGTGTTGATGACTTTGAATATGTTGAAGGTGTCTTTGAAGCATGTCTTGAGCTTAAAAAGCTAGGCTATAAATTAGTTGTAGTAACTAATCAGTCAGGTATTGCTCGAGGTTTGTATAGTGAAGATGACTTTCACACACTAACTGAGTGGATGGATTGGAATTTCGCTGATAAAGGCGTTGACTTAGATGGTATCTATTATTGTCCGCATCATCCAACCAAAGGCATTGGCGAGTACTTACAAGATTGTGATTGCCGCAAACCGAAACCAGGCATGCTAAATTCAGCAGCTCAGTTCTTGAAGTTAGATTTATCAGCATCAGTGATGGTGGGTGATAAGGCTTCCGATATGCAAGCCGCGAAAGCCGCTGGAATCAATACTCGAATTTTAGTCAAGACAGGTCATGCATTAACGGAAGCTGATATGTTAGACGCCACCATTGTTTTGGATAGTATTGCTGATGTTCCAGCTTTTTTAATGAAATAATGGGTTGAGCATTAACAGTTTGAAGGCATAAACAAGGTGTTTATGCCTTTTTTATAAGCAAAATAAAGAGATTTGCTTAATAACTGTTCGGTTGTGCGTTGTTTTTTATAAAAGTAGTTGCATAGATTTACTCGCTCCCTATAATGCGACCCCACTGACACGGTGAAGCAGACGCAATAAGCGATTGTTAATCGTAAGTAAGTAGTTCATAAATGAATAAATAAACCTAGTTTGTTGAAATCATTAACTATTTACTTGACAGTAACTAAGG
>NZ_BALM01000056.1 GCF_000614975.1 Shewanella marina JCM 15074 | reverse complement strand
GACGCATAATATCCACATCTTGAGTTGCTGTAAACTACTTTTTTATTAACTTAATTTGATTGCACACTTTTAAAACAAACAGCTTATTTTTCAATCCGCTAGCATTCTTTGAAAAGCTTATCGCCTTATTTTGTAACGGCATTAGCTTGACGATGGCGACTGACTGACCAGTACAATCCTTAATTGTTGCTCACGCAAAACAGCAAAGATATTGCCACTAATAAGAATTAATATTAGTGGCAATACCTGTAGAGTAATCCTTAACCTTGGCGTAATGCAAGGATCTGCTTAATATCTAATGCTTGTTGGTACTGACTAAATAAGGTTTGCTTTTTATCGATAGCAAGAATAGACATTCTGTCAGCGAGCTCATTCCCCTCAATGCCAACATGACCATTAACATGCAATAATTGCAGTTTAGTCTCAAGTTGCTGATATAAAGCAAACATGGGCTTGATGAGATCTAAGTTTTGAATCTCACCACCGCTGCGCTTCCACCCCTTTTTTTGCCAACCACTCGCCCACTGCGTTAAACATTGAATTGAGTATTTAGAATCAGAAAAAATGGATACGGTCTTATTATCTGCAATTAACTTTTGTGCCAGTAGCATTGCTTGATATAAGGCATTAAGCTCAGCGGTATTATTAGTCCCCATCGCTTGATAACAACCAAACCATAATTGAGTTAAATCATTATCAACATAAACAGCCATTCCCGATCCCGCCTGCCCAGGATTCGGCTCGCAACCGCCATCGGTAAAAATCTTATATTGACTCACAACAGCCAACACATCCGCAGCGGTTAATGAACCTTTCGATGTTTTTACTGCTTTTGTTGCTGCTGCAGGTTTTTTAGTGGAAAAACTTGGCTTTTTTGCAAATGCCTGTTCAGCCTCAAGATTGGTTGGATATGATTTATACTTAGCGCCTGCAAAACCATCTACTTGTGCTTTACAACTTGCCCAATCAGTGTAGATACCAGCTTACGCCCTTGCCACACGACATAAAATTTTTTAGCCAAAAGTTGCTCCTACTTATTCATACGCGAGCATAATAAAAGTCAGCTAATCAAAAAACAACATATAACCTCTTAATCACATTGCAAAGCTAAAATAAAATTTAATTAATCCAAAATAGAACTAACCTCACCGTATTCGTGAACCATATCACACCTGTATTAGCTCTTCTTAAGTAGAGTGCATTTATTATCTGTATCTAAATGTATCTGCAGGAGATTTATATGCTTACCGTAATGAGAGCGCCTTCACGCTATGTGCAAGGCCCAAATGCACTACTCCAACTGAAACAACATATTGAAGCTCTAGGTAACAAGTTTTTTGTTGTTGCTGATGGCTTTGTAATGAACATGACTCGCGACCTGATTGAGCAAGCTTTTGATCATCAAACTGAACAACTCGTTTTTGAAGAGTTTAATGGCCAATGTACCATCAACGAGATTGAACGCTTAAAAGAGTTAGCGAAACAAAATGGCTGCGATGCCATTATTGGCATCGGTGGCGGCCGTACTTTTGACACGGTTAAAGGTGTTGCTCACTTTGCTAATATTCCAGTGATTATCATTCCAACTGTTGCAGCAACGGATGCACCATGTACCGCATTGTCAGTTATTTACAGTGATGACGGTAAATTTGATCAATACATGTTCTACCCAAAAAACCCTGACGCAGTAATTGTCGACTCGACCATTTTAGCGAAAGCACCAGTGCGTTTCCTTGTGGCTGGTATGGGCGATGCACTAGGCACTTATTTTGAGGCAAGAACCTGTGTTAATTCAAAAGCCATGAATCTTGTTGCTGGTGGTGTATCACAAGCAGGTTTTGCGCTATCAAAATTATGCTATGAAACCTTATTACGTGATGGTCTCAAGGCTAAGCTAGCTGCAGAGAATGGCGTTACCGTTCCTGCGCTTGAAAATGTGCTAGAAGCAGCAACCTACTTAAGTGGTGTTGGTGCTGAAAATGGTGGCCTAGCAGCAGCACATTCTATCTATAATGGTTTTACGGTATTAGAACAATGTGAAAAAACCATGCATGGTGAAATTGTTGCATTTGGTACCCTAGTACAATTAGTGCTAGAAAATAGTCCAATGGAAGAGATTGAAGATGTGATTGATTTCTGCCTAACTGTTGGTCTACCAATCACTCTTGCACAAATTGGCTTACCTGAATTCCATCATGATCAAATTATGCGAGTAGCAACTGCGGCTTGCGCCGAAGGTGAAACCATCCATAACACCCTTGGTGGCGTCACAGTTGATGAAGTACATAACGCCATTCTTGCTGCTAATGCATTAGGCGAACATTACCTTCATTCGCTATAACTAGATTCATCTAGCAAGATTCAAAAAGCTCATCCATGGATGAGCTTTTTATTAGCTGATCTTTAGGTTATGTTTGTTCAATAGCGGAACAATGACGCATTAAAGAAGATATCGGCTATCAAATATATTCAATCATAATTAAATATGACTCAGTGAAAATAGGTGGTGCTGCTTATTTTTCCTTATTTAACAGCAATATTTATAAATCAAAAATTATCATCCATTTAATTAACAAGCAACGACCGCCATCCATAGAGGAGATTAATAATGTTGTTAATTGGTGAAGCATCAAAACTCAGTGGCGCATCTGTTCGTTCCATTCGACATTATGAAAAAATTGGATTGCTCACGACAATTAAACGAAATGGTTCATATCGTATTTTCAATGATGAAGATATCAAGATAATAAAATTGATTAAGCAGGCACAGTTACTGGGATTTAGTTTAACTGAGTTACAACAAATTTTCAGCTTACCAACAGTGCAGCTATGGCCTTATCTACTAGCACAACTCAAAGTAAAACAAACCAATATCGCCAATCAGATAAAGCAGTTACAACAGCAACAAAAGCAGCTGAGTATTTATAACGATCAGATTTCGAGTTGTCTTGTTCAACAAGGCGATTGCTCAACTTCATTGATTCCATCTTGACTCTGACACAGTGTCAGGCCTTAGCATTCTACCGATTTCTTAAAATACTAAGGACCAGCAATGTCAAAACATACAGATAAGATCACAACTGAATACTCAAAAGCATTGCAAGATAAAACAAATTCCATCGTAAAAAATACAGCAAAAGCTAAATTCGCTCAGTATGACTCAAATAATCTCAATAAATATGGTGCAGATATTACTGATTACTCTTTTGGCTGTGGTGATCCACTTTCATTTGCTCAAGTAGAAAAAGGACAGACTGTCGTCGACTTAGGTTGTGGAGCAGGCTTAGATCTGCTAATTGCTACAGAAAAGGTCGGTACATTAGGCCATGTCATTGGTGTTGATATCAATCCTGATATGCTTGAAATCGCACGAAATAGAACAGCTCAATATCATAATATCACCTTATATCAGGCACATATCGAAAGTTTACCATTGCCCTCTTCATCTATAGATTGGGTTATCTCAAACTGTGTTATCAACTTATCAGCCAGTAAACAATCAGTATTCGATGAAATAGCCAGAATACTAAAGCCTGACGGCCAAATGTTAGTTTCAGATATGGTTGCTGAACAATTGCATGGTGGCTCAAATATAGCGGTATTATGACCGCTGCATGTGGGGGGAACTTGATTACAGAGCAGCGATATTTAAATGGATTAAAAACCGCTGGATTAACCAATTCCAAAATAGTCGCTAGGCATTACTATAGCGCGGAACAGCTGGCAGCTATTGTTAGTGACAGTATGCCAACCATTCTACAAACAATGACTTGCTGCGGTAAAAAGATACTTAACAGTTTCCTTAACAAATTGGCTAAACCAATCTCGACTAAGTTATGGAGTGTTAAAATTTATGCTAATAAAGCAATCTAACCTCCACCTAACCAACAGAAATATAAATAATAGATTAGACTTATGATGAATAAGCAGACCCGCCTCCGGCGAGACAAGTCGACATATCTAATAAAAAGTAACCAACTGAACTACCGCGCTTTATTTCACACATACAAAAAATCCTCGTCATTGCTGACGAGGCTTCGATGTAATTGGAACAGCGGACATGAACTTGAATAGGCCGAACCCGCCCCCGGCGTGACAGGCCGACATCTCTAATAAAAAGAAACCAACTTGCTTTATTCTTTACATAGAAAAAAGGCATTACCCTAAGGTAATGCCTTTATCTAAATTCGCGCAGCGGACATGATCTTGAATAAGCTGAACCCGCTCGCGGGTATATAGATATAAAAAAAGCCCTTATCTTGCGATAAGGGCTTTCTCTAAATTGGCGGAGCGGACGGGACTCGAACCCACAGTCCCTATGTAACAGGCCGGCATCTCTAATAAAAAGTAACCAACTGAACTACCGCACTACATTTTACGCATACAAAAAAACCTCATCATTTCTGATGAGGTTTCTA
>NZ_BALM01000057.1 GCF_000614975.1 Shewanella marina JCM 15074 | reverse complement strand
CAACTTGAGTCAGTAATGTTGTTACTGCAGTCTCAGGTAATACATTGCGTAACTCTTGCATTAATAGGTAACCGATCATACCTTGAGTTTCTGCACCTAAGATGTCTAGAGGGTAAGCTTTAACTTCTTTATAAGCTGCATTCTGTAATGCTAGTAAACCCACTTGAGGACCATTACCGTGAACTAAAACCACGTTCCAATCTTGAATAAGTGCAGCAATTGCTTGCGCCGCAGTACCAACGTTTTTTCTTTGAATATCAGCATCTAATGGCTCGCCTCTACATAGAAGCGCGTTTCCGCCTAATGCAACAACAACTGTAGGTTTAGTCATTTTTATTTCCTTAAATCCTTAACTTCCATTAAATACCATCACGTTCTAGAGGACAGCTCATGCAACGTGCGCCACCGCGTCCACGCCCTAGCTGATCCCCACCAAAACTTAATACTTCGATACCTGCTTCTTGATACTTTTCATTAGTCAAGGTATTGCACTCATAGCCCACAACCACACCAGGGCGAATCGTTAATACGTTGTTAGCATCATTCCACTGCTCACGCTCTTGACCATAAATATCGCCACCTGTGGTAATCACTTTGATGCTGCCTAAATCAAGGGCCTTCATGATTGCTTGGCGATAGCCTGCTTCTTCAACGATATCTAATTTGCCATTTACGCCAGCGGTAAGTGTCCAGCAACGTGTTTGCTCATTAATCACTGCTGGGTAAGCAGAGAACACATTGATATCAAGCTGAGTAAATACGGTGTCTAAGTGCATACAAGCACGGTCTTTAGGTAGCTCAAGCACCACAACTTTAGACGCTTGTCCTTTACTAAATAATGAGTGAGCTAATGCTTCAATTCCTTCTGGCGTAGTACGCTCAGATAAACCAATTAACACTGCACCGCGACCAATTACTAATACATCACCGCCTTCAATGGTGGCGTTATCGTAATTAACGGTTTCATTGCCTAAGTAGTACTCAAAGTTCTGCTCAGCAAAGAATGGATGCCAGCGGTAAATCGCTTTAAGGTTGTTAGATTCACGACGACGAACTGCTTTCGCCATTGGGTTAATTGATACACCGTTGTATACCCAGCAAGAGGTATCACGGGTAAATAGGTGATTAGGAAGAGGCTTTAAAATAAAGTTTTCATAATCATATGAATCAAATAAAGCGGTAAAATAAGCATCAGGGATTTCGTTAAATGCCAAACCACCGGTTAAATACTTAGCAATCTGATCATTTGGTAATTCGTTCAACCAACTTCTTACACCTGAAGCCAGAGTTTTACCTAAACGATAATCACTTAGCTGTGCATTCAGTAACCAAGCACGCGCCTCTGGTACCGCTAATGTTTCTGCAAGTAAATTATTAAGATAAAGTACATTAACGCCCTGCTGCGTAAGAATAGAAGCAAACTCTTCATGTTCTTTCGCTGCTTTTTCTACAGAAAGTACGTCATCAAACAATAAATCATGCAGTTTGACGGGGTTAGCCGCTCAAATGCCAAATTATCATAATGCAGTAACACACTGCGTAATTGACCTACTTCCGAACCCACATAATGTTTAACCATAATTTGTTCTCTTTGTTCAGGTTAAGTTGATTGAATCCAAAATTACTTCGGTATAATTCAATACGTTATGAACTAAACCGGTTTTTATATAACTCTTTAGATGTGCTCTATATTGCCTGTTCTGTAGCGGCTTAATACCGAAATTGTGCTGTAAATTATCGAATTTCTGCCGTCACTCCCCACTAACAATTCGTTTGTTTTTTATTCATAAATTTTATTTGAGCACAAAAAAAGGGCCTCCTTTTTAGGAGACCCTTTTTGGTGAAATTAATCGCTTAGATTAGTATTCCCAATGCTCGATGTTATGAGCACCAGCAAACTGGTTAGCAAAGTAATCTTCACATGTACCTTCACGATGTACGTCAGCTGTTGCACAGTGTAGACCACCACCGAATGCATATGCGCCACGTAAATCAACAGGTAGAACTTCGAAGCCAAGCTTGTCGAACTGTTCCATTTGGCCAGTTTCAGATGCTTCAACACACACAGTCTTATGGTCAAGAATCAAGGTATTCATAGATAACCAAGTACTTGAGTAGCATAGTGGTGGTGGAGTATCCCAAGCAGGAGCCACAGCTTCAACGATTTCCCAACCATTCTTCTCGAAGATTTCACGCTGACCATCAAATAATGGGCGGTGTGGGTTAAGTAACATTAAGCCTGGACGTAATGGGCAGAATGTTGCATCGATGTGGATAGGGTGGTTGTCTTTAAAGCTTAGTGTATGAATACGGAAACCTTGTGGCTCATACTTACGCTTGATCCAACGGATACCAGCTAGGTTAGTTGTTAAACCGTGCTGTACGAAGATATCCTTACCAAGACGCATTACGTCAGCCGCATCAAACAGAATGTCTGTTTCTTTAGTTGAGTATTCTTTGTTGCAAGAACGAGCCATTGTCTCTTCGTCTGATAAATATTCGTATGCAGCAACATAATCCATACGGAAACTGTCATCAGAAAGACGTGGACGTGGAGCTTGCTCAATCAAACACTCAGGGTCAGATTCGAAATATTCACGTAATAAATCAACATATGCCAAATATTCGAAGTAACGGCTACGGAAGCTCATTGGTGCCATAAGAATGCTCTTACCCATTGTTAATAGGCAGTCACGAGGAGGCATAACACCAAAACCAGAGCTGATTGTAAAATCAGGAGTAACAATGCGTTGGTTCCAGTCAACAGCACCTGGACGGTCAACAACAATACCACGGCCTTCAAGTAACTTAGCGAAACCGTTTAAGCACTCGTTTGCTTCGTCGATAGACTCTTGAGTACGACGACCAGCTTTGCCACCACGCATAGGTGAGTCAGCAGGAATTTTTTCGTTACTAGCAGGACACGCTTCAGGAATACACTGGTTATCAGCAATACCAACAATTACATGCTTAAGTGGGTCGAAGTCGTTGTAAGATTCAACTTTGATACCAGGACGAACATATGGAACACCAGATTCTTTACGGTCTAGTGGTGCAGAAGCATTTGGATACAAATCATTAGAAACGCTCATTACAAACTCTCCAAGAGAATGAATACGATTAATAAAATAGCTAAGTTGTGTATATAACCGATTTGTTCGCCATTCCTGCTAGCTAGATAACTATGTTGTCTTAATCTAAGCGTATGGTCGGCACTATCCATGTTATATGTGCTATTTCTTCTGATTGAAAAGGTAAACCTTTGCCTTATTCAATGACTGTATAATTACCCTTTCGCGCTCTGGTTAATATCGAAATCATGCTCGGTATTTACGGATTTCTGCTGCCAGTAAAATTCATGGATAAAAAGCATCAATAAAGTATTTTAAAGCCCAATTCAGCCACGTCCCCAATATCCAAATTAATAAAAAACACCCCAGACATACCTATTAAAATCAATGATTTAGATAGATAAAGTAAAGGCTAGAATAATCATTAAGATATTATAATCAATATAAAAACAAAGAAACTGAAATGACCGGATTTCGATAGAAAATCATCAGAAATGACTGATTTCTGCTAGCACAAGCATCAAAAATAATCAGTCCTCGCCATAACAGCGAGAACTCATTAGAAATAAATAATCTTATTGTGTCACAGCCTGCGGTTCAGTATTGGCGCCCATGATTCGATTTACCACTATTCCTGCAACCAACATGAATAATGTAGGTACCACCCAACCAGCAAAATAACTGTATAAAGGTAAATGCACTAATAACATATTATTTAATGCCGCAGGCATCGCACCTAAAATATGTACAGCATCCATCGAACCAAACACTAATGCCGTTGCCATAACGACTAATATCGCAGTTTGGGATAACTGCTTACGTAAAGGCGCAACTAATAATAATGCGA
>NZ_BALM01000058.1 GCF_000614975.1 Shewanella marina JCM 15074 | reverse complement strand
CGACCAAACAAATACTTAAGCCACCCATTATTAATCTAGCTCTGAAATCATCAATTCCAAATACTTAAGCCACCCATTATTAATCTAGCTCTGAAATCATCAATTCCGACCAAATACTGGCTGACTTACTTAAATATTAAAAAATTTACTGCGAAATAACCGAATTGATTGCAAATAATGAACATTCACAAGTACTAAAGCCCACTTACGACAAGCTTCAGCCACACGAATTCTCGAATGATGAATTCGATACTTTAGAGCTCTATTTTAAATTCTACCGAATAGCCTAACCCAACATTTGTCGGCACATTTTTGCACCATGCCGCCTGCGTTTATTCAAATGTTCACATAACTGAGTAAGTTCTTGCAAAGTACCTACAGGGCCTTTGAATAAATCATGAAATTCTGAGGTGATTTTAAGCCAATTTTCTAGTGGAATATTGAGCCGAGAAAGAATATCTAATGTTCTCGCAGCAATGGCACCACATTTATCCTCTCTTAATTGCCTACCAGTATCATCAACTAGCTGTAGATAATCTTGCACTGAAAATCTTAAACCATTAGGCATATTAGCTCGCTCATTGCCAATAAAAGGTAATAGCTCTAACGGTTGTTTGCCTTTCATTGCTGCTTTGATGCGACGCTTAATACTAGTGTAATCTGAGGTTTCAGGTGTTTTGGCAAGATTTGCTCGAATCGGATTTAAATCAACATATGCCATGCACGCGAGTACTGCGGCTTCATCAAGCAAAGCTTGAGACTTAAACCGTCCCTCCCAAAATCTACCAGAACATTTATCCTCTTTATTGGCTTTGCGGGCAATCGGCTCGTTAAGACTACGCATAAACCAGCTTATATCAATTAAGCGTTTACGGTACTCGGTAATGGTATTGTTTAAGGTTTCAAATTCGTGAGCTTCAATTTTTTCGCCTTTTAAGAACTTTTGCGTCAGTAATGTGCCTTTAAATAGCTTTTGCCATTGCAGTATCACCTCTTCATCTGACCAAACTTGTGCTTGTTCAACATCAACTTTTAATACCACATGCAAATGATTACTCATTACAGCATAAGCACAGAGATCAATACTAAATACTTGAACTAACTTCAATAATCGCTCTTCTATCCAATCCCGCCTATGCTCATATGATTGCCCCGTATAACTATCAACGCCACATAAATAGGCCTTGCGAACACAACGACTCACGCAATGGTAATAAGTCGTATCTTCTAAACTCACTAACTGTTCTCTTGGTATCGCCATAACCTGCCTCCCAAAGATTCCAATGATATAAGTCTAGTTCATGCTCAGAATTTCAGCATTAATATGGGTGGCTTGAATTAGGGAGTCTTGTTTAACCAGCTCAATTTATATCAACATTAATGTCTTAGGTGATTAGTTTGAAAATAAAGTTATCTTTACTTAACCAAGATTAAGATTAGTTAAGTCACTATAGATAACTTGAGATAAACGTCATTGCTGGTTACACTGCGGCCATGAAAACAACTCCTTCTTTTGCAGAGCGAATTATTCGCTGGTATGACGCCCATGGGCGCAAAAACCTTCCTTGGCAACAACAAAAAACAGCATTTAGAGTATGGATTTCTGAAATTATGCTGCAACAAACTCAAGTTGCTACCGTTATCCCTTACTATGAAAAATTTATGGCGCGCTTTGCCGACATTAATAGTCTAGCGAACGCCGAACAAGATGAAGTCCTGCATTACTGGACGGGATTAGGCTATTACGCTAGAGCACGCAACTTACATAAAGCGGCAATGATTATGCGTGATCAGTACCAAGGCGAGTTCCCCACTGAATTTGAACAAGTATTAGCGTTACCCGGTATTGGCCGCTCAACGGCGGGGGCGGTATTGTCACTTGCGCTTGGGCAACATCACCCGATTTTAGATGGTAATGTTAAGCGAGTATTAGCTAGGCATGAAGCTGTAGATGGCTGGCCTGGTAATAAAAAGGTCGAAGACCAACTATGGCAAATAACAGACTTACTCACACCTGCTGAGCAAATTAGCAAATACAACCAAGCCATGATGGATATCGGCGCCAGTATTTGTACTCGTTCGTCACCTAAATGTGAAGTTTGCCCCGTTGCCATTGACTGCAAAGCACAGCTTATGCAGGCAAACTGAATATCCGGGTAAAAAGCCTAAAAAAACCATTCCAGCAAAACAAGCTTGGCTATTAGTGCAACTGGATGATAATAAGGTGCTATTGCATAAACGCCCGCCTGCGGGAATTTGGGGCGGATTATGGTGTTTTCCGGAATTTGCATCGCAGCAACAGCTTGATGACTATTTAACTGAGCAACAGATTAGTGCCAAGCCACAATTATTAGATGGTTTTAGACATACCTTTAGCCATTTCCATCTCGATGTTCAGCCGATACTGGTTATTGCGCCTCCACAAAAGCCAACAAAGGTCATGGAAGCTCAACAGAGTCTCTGGTATAACATAGAGCAACCAGATAGAGTCGGACTTGCCGCCGCTACAGAACGCGTATTGGCAAATGTTTCGTTAATTAAGGAGTAATCATGGCTCGCACCGTACATTGCGTATATTTTGATAAAGAAGCTGATGGCTTAGATTTTCAATTTTACCCAGGTGAACTAGGCAAACGTGTTTTTGACAATATAAGTAAAGAAGCTTGGGCATTATGGCAAGCTAAACAAACGATGCTTATTAATGAAAAGAAACTGAATATGATGAACGTTGATGACCGCCAGTTCTTAGAAGAGCAGATGGTTCAGTTCCTCTTTGAAGGTAAAGACGTACAAATTGACGGTTTTGTGCCTCAAAAAGATGAAGATTAACTGATTTTAGTGGTTAATTGATTGTTCGCTAATCAATCACGCTAATAACATCAAAAAACTAGTTGCAGTTAAAATTTCATAACTATATGATACGTCCACTTCAAGAAAACAGGGTTTTTAAATCCTTGCTTGCAGTAGTCAACTAACACTTAGTTTAGTTGCCCGAATAGCTCAGTCGGTAGAGCAGAGGATTGAAAATCCTCGTGTCCCTGGTTCGATTCCGGGTTCGGGCACCACTATTTATTTGAATAGATTTATTTCTGTTTAAAAAGATAAGCCAGCATCACTTAGTTAATAGGTAATGACTGGTAATCAAATAGATTGCTCCCGAGTTTTCTGTTTGAAATGAATAAGCCGGTCATA
>NZ_BALM01000059.1 GCF_000614975.1 Shewanella marina JCM 15074 | reverse complement strand
TGCTTCGTTAAATGCTCATCCGCAATTATTTACCCTCACTCAAGAGCAATCTCAAACCGTCAATGTCACTGAGTCAGTATTCGCCATTAAAGTCAATCAATGGGGACTTACCGAGCAGTATCACAAAATAACTTAGGTGATGTTTCCAATCAAACCAATACTCATTTTGATTACACGGCCAAGGCGACGGGGCTTGATCAAGTGCAATACCATGTTGCCGGTGATGATTTAACCGATAACTCTTATATTTTATTCGCCATTAATGATGGCACTGATGGTAATACGCCGCCGCAAGCGCAAGATATCAATCTGACCAGTGTCGATAATGCTAATTTAACGGTTAATTTAAGTGATTACATCAGTGATGCTGATGCTGATGGTGATGAGTTAACTGTGGCATTAGTGACCGCTCCAAGCCGTTTTAGTTTGGCTGGCAATCAAGTGAGTTATGTGCCCGATGGTTTTGTGGGGCTAGATAATGCGGTTTACAGTGTCACCGATACTAAAGGCGGCGTGGCACTGGCGCACATTACCGTATTAGCCCATAACAGCAGCGCGATTAATACTCCGCCAATGGCGCAAGATTATAGTGTGTCAATTGATTCTGCTACCACACCGACTTGGTCAATCGATCTACAAGCGTCAGGCCTCATCAGTGACGTTGATGGCGATCCACTCAAAATCACTCATCTGTTTGACAGCAATAACCGCGCCCAAATCGTCAGTAACACCAGTATTGCCTATACGCCGGCTGATTTTGTTGGCATAGATCATATTACGTATCGGGTGATTGATAACCAAGGCGGCGCTGCACTGGGTCAAATCGTGATTAACGTGACCGATTCAGATCCTGACATTGCAGTCAAACTGTCAGCACTGCCGCAAGTATTTATGGTCGATAATGGTGACAGTATTGATGTTGATTTAACACCATTAGTGAGTGCAGAAAATGCCGACACGTGGGCGTTAACGGCATTAAGCGCAGCTACTAAAGGCAGTATCAGTAATCAAGCGAATCGCAGTTTCAGTTATAGCGCCACCAGTGAAGGGGTAGAGCAGTTAACCTATACCGTGAGTGGCAATGATGCATCAGCCATGTCAGAGATTATTATCGGCATTAATGATCCGAACGCGGGTAATCAAGCCCCGCAAGCGAATAACGTGGTCGGTACCAGTTAGATGATGCGACGATTACCTTAGCGTTAACCGATGCCATTAGTGATGCTGATGGTGACAGTTTAACGGTCAGTTTAGTGTCAGCTTCAAGCCGCTTTAGTTTAACGGGTGAAACCGTGACCTTTGTGCCCAATGGCTTTATCGGCACAGACCAAGCGATTTACCAAGTCAGCGACGGTAAAGGTGGGGTCGCTTTGGGATTTGTGATTGTCAATTCAGCCGTGCAAACCGTATTAAACCAATTACCTGAAGCAAAAGATTACAGCACCACCCTCGATAGTGCTACGCAGCCCGCACTCACCATCGATTTAGTGGCATTAGGATTGATAAGTGATGCCGATGGTGACAACTTAACCTTAACTCAACTCTATGGTGGTCAAGGTCATGCAAGCATTAAAAATGCAAGCCAAATCGAGTATGTACCCGCAAGCTATGTAGGATTAGAGCAATTCAGTTATCAAGTGGATGATGGCAATGGTGGTGTCGCGATTGCGACCATCAGTGTTGAGGTCAGTAATGACAATATCAGCACCCCGCCAGCACTGGATGCCACACCGCAAATTATTGAGCTGGATAACGGCCAAAGTGTATCAGTCAATTTAAATGATTCGGTGACGACAGTGAGAGTGACCGACTGGTCATTAACCACGTTAGGCACAGCGAGTCATGGCACGATAAGTAATCAAGCGTTAAAAGGTTTTGATTATCAAGCGACCAGCGTTGGGGTGGATAACATCAGTTACCGCGTCAGTGGCGAAGGGCTTAGCGACGATTCAATGATTGTGGTGTCAGTGACTGACCCTAATAGCAATAATACTGCGCCGCAGGCCAATAACGTGTTAGGCAATACTACCGATGATACCGCACTAACCGTTTCTGTTACGGGTGCGATAAGCGATGCCGATGGTGACAGTTTAACGGTCAGCCTCGTATCCGCTTCAAGTCGCTTTAGCCTATCAGGCACAGATGTGACCTTTACCCCAAGTGGTTTTGTCGGTACGGCACAAGCCATTTATCAAGTGGAAGACGGTAAAGGCGGGGTGGCGTTTGGTTATGTGATTATCACTTCAACCGATAAAGATGCCAGCAACAACGCACCAGTCGCATTGGATGCTAGTGTGGCCATGGTGTTAAGCAGTAATAGTACGCTAGTGATTAATCTAGAGACGCAAGATGGCGGCCTTATCAGTGATGTTGATGGTGACACGCTGAGTTTAACTCGGCTTTATGGCAAAGATAATCGCGCCAGCATAGTGACAGGCAGCAATAGCATTGAATATATCCCCGCAGATTTCCGTGGTGTTGATGAAATCAGTTATCAGGTGAATGATGGCCGCGGCGGCTATGCAATAGCGACCATTAAAATCAATGTCACCGAAGCGGCATTGACAGGGATAAGGATTATTCCATCAAGTGAGAAAATCATTCCCAAAGGGGCAACGCTGCAATATCGATTAGAAGCCTTGTATGACGACAACAGTGTTGAGCCGATCAGCCAAGGTGTGCAGTGGAGCGCGGCTAATGCCGATAATAGCACGCCTGCTTATGCAACCATTGATACTCAAGGATTAGCGACAGGCATTAATGCGGGAAGTGTCAATGTCAGCGCCAGCTTTATGGGCTTTGACAAAAACGCCGTGCTGACGGTGACAGCACCGAGCTTTAGAGCGTTAAGCATTGAGCCAAGTAGTAGCACGATTCCAGTCGGCATTACAGTGCCGCATCAGTTATATGTGAAATATAACGATGGCACCAGTCATTTAGTGGCGAACCCAAGCTGGTCGGTAGAAAACGCCAGTTTAGGGGCTTTTAATGGCGCTAATGGTGTGGTTGAAGCCTTAGCTGCAGGCAGCACCCGTATTGTTGCCACCACCACAGTAGATGGTAATAGTGTCACAGCTTATGCGGATTTAGAGGTGACGAGTGAGACCTTAACCAGCTTTATCATCAGTCCTGATTTAGCGGTGAAAACCTTTGGTGAATCACAGCAATACCAAGCG
>NZ_BALM01000060.1 GCF_000614975.1 Shewanella marina JCM 15074 | reverse complement strand
CTTTAATATTCTGAACTAAGTTCAGTAAAACCCATTAGGGTTGTATGGTTAAGCCTCTCGAGTCATTAGTACAAGTTAGCTCAACGCCTCACAACGCTTACACACCTTGCCTATCAACGTCCTAGTCTCGAACGGCTCTTTAGAGGAATTAAATTCCTAGGGATGACTCATCTTGGGGCTCGCTTCCCGCTTAGATGCTTTCAGCGGTTATCGATTCCGAACGTAGCTACCGGGCAATGCCATTGGCATGACAACCCGAACACCAGCGGTTCGTCCACTCCGGTCCTCTCGTACTAGGAGCAGCTCCCCTCAATCATCCAACGCCCACGGCAGATAGGGACCGAACTGTCTCACGACGTTCTGAACCCAGCTCGCGTACCACTTTAAATGGCGAACAGCCATACCCTTGGGACCGACTTCAGCCCCAGGATGTGATGAGCCGACATCGAGGTGCCAAACACCGCCGTCGATATGAACTCTTGGGCGGTATCAGCCTGTTATCCCCGGAGTACCTTTTATCCGTTGAGCGATGGCCCTTCCATTCAGAACCACCGGATCACTATGACCTACTTTCGTACCTGCTCGACGTGTATGTCTCGCAGTTAAGCTGGCTTATGCCATTGCACTAACCGTACGATGTCCGACCGTACTTAGCCAACCTTCGTGCTCCTCCGTTACTCTTTGGGAGGAGACCGCCCCAGTCAAACTACCCACCAGGCACTGTCCTCAACCCCGATTCAGGGGCCAGAGTTAGAACATCAACACTACAAGGGTGGTATTTCAAGATTGCCTCCACAAGAACTGGCGTTCTCGCTTCAAAGGCTCCCACCTATCCTACACATGTAGGGTCAATGTTCAGTGCCAAGCTATAGTAAAGGTTCACGGGGTCTTTCCGTCTAGCCGCGGGTATACGGCATCTTCACCGCAATTTCAACTTCACTGAGTCTCGGCTGGAGACAGCGTGGCCATCATTACGCCATTCGTGCAGGTCGGAACTTACCCGACAAGGAATTTCGCTACCTTAGGACCGTTATAGTTACGGCCGCCGTTTACCGGGGCTTCGATCATGAGCTTCTCCACAAGGGATAACCCAATCAATTAACCTTCCGGCACCGGGCAGGCGTCACACCGTATACTTCCTCTTGCGAGTTTGCACAGTGCTGTGTTTTTGATAAACAGTTGCAGCCACCTGGTATCTGCGACTCCCGTCAGCTTAGAGAGCAAGTCTCATCACCAACAGGAGCGTACCTTCTCCCGAAGTTACGGTACCATTTTGCCTAGTTCCTTCAGCCGAGTTCTCTCAAGCGCCTTGGTATTCTCTACCCAACCACCTGTGTCGGTTTGGGGTACGATTCCTACTAACCTGAAGCTTAGAAGATTTTCCTGGAAGCATGGCATCAACTACTTCATCACCTTAGTGACTCGTCATCAGCTCTCAGCATATGTAAACCCGGATTTGCCTAAGTTTACTGCCTACCACCTTAAACGCGGACTACCAACGCCGCGCTAGCCTAGCCTTCTCCGTCTCTCCATCGCAGTTAGCAGAAGTACGGGAATATTAACCCGTTTCCCATCGACTACGCCTTTCGGCCTCGCCTTAGGGGTCGACTCACCCTGCCCTGATTAACATTGGACAGGAACCCTTGGTCTTTCGGCGAGGGGGTTTTTCACCCCCTTTATCGTTACTCATGTCAGCATTCGCACTTCTGATACCTCCAGCGTGGGTTACCCCTTCACCTTCAACGGCTTACAGAACGCTCCTCTACCGCACTAGTGTAAACACTAGTACCCGTAGCTTCGGTGTATTGCTTAGCCCCGTTACATCTTCCGCGCAGGCCGACTCGACTAGTGAGCTATTACGCTTTCTTTAAATGATGGCTGCTTCTAAGCCAACATCCTAGCTGTCTAAGCCTTCCCACATCGTTTCCCACTTAGCAATAACTTTGGGACCTTAGCTGACGGTCTGGGTTGTTTCCCTTTTCACGACGGACGTTAGCACCCGCCGTGTGTCTCCCGAGTAGTACTCATTGGTATTCGGAGTTTGCAAAGGGTTGGTAAGTCGGGATGACCCCCTAGCCTTAACAGTGCTCTACCCCCAATGGTATTCGCTCGAGGCGCTACCTAAATAGCTTTCGAGGAGAACCAGATATCTCCCGGTTTGATTGGCCTTTCACCCCCAGCCACAAGTCATCCGCTAATTTTTCAACATTAGTCGGTTCGGTCCTCCAGTTGATGTTACTCAACCTTCAACCTGCCCATGGCTAGATCACCGGGTTTCGGGTCTACACCTTGCAACTATTCGCGCAGTTAACACTCGGTTTCCCTACGGCTCCGCTATTCGCTTAACCTCGCTACAAAATGTAAGTCGCTGACCCATTATACAAAAGGTACGCAGTCACGGTCTCAAGAACCGCTCCCACTGCTTGTACGTATACGGTTTCAGGTTCTATTTCACTCCCCTCACAGGGGTTCTTTTCGCCTTTCCCTCACGGTACTGGTTCACTATCGGTCAGTCAGGAGTATTTAGCCTTGGAGGATGGTCCCCCCATATTCAAACAGGATACCACGTGTCCCGTCTTACTCGTTTTCATCAATGGTTAGTTTTCATGTACGGGACTATCACCCTGTATCGTCGGACTTTCCAGACCGTTCCACTAACACCCCACTGACTTAAGGCTAATCCCCGTTCGCTCGCCGCTACTAGGGGAATCTCGGTTGATTTCTTTTCCTCCGGGTACTTAGATGTTTCAGTTCCCCGGGTTCGCCTCACATACCTATGTATTCAGTATGTGATACTCACTTATGTGAGTGGGTTTCCCCATTCGGACATCGTTAGCTCAAATGCTTGTTACTAGCTCGCCAACGCTTTTCGCAAGTTACTACGTCCTTCATCGCCTCTGACTGCCAAGGCATCCACCGTATACGCTTAGTCACTTAACCATACAACCCAAATGAGTTTCATCTGAGCTGCATTGCAACTAACGGTTTTTACTTTTCGCCTTAGTTTGAGAATATTTCAAGACACTCAATTGAATGTTTTGAGAACTCATTTTTGTATTCTTCTTTCGAAGAAATACTATCAGCTTTCCAAATTGTTAAAG
>NZ_BALM01000061.1 GCF_000614975.1 Shewanella marina JCM 15074 | reverse complement strand
CTAGCTACCTATAGCGGCAGTAATGGTGAGCGTGAACTTGATGTCAGTCATCAAGCCACATGGAGTATTGATGATGCCACTGTCGGCAGTTTAGGTGATAACGGTCTTGTGACTGCTAACAACAAACAAAACAGTGAATTAGTGTTAACCGCTAACTTTGCCGCATTAACCGACACGGCTAACTTTAAAGTCAATGATGTGACCTTAGAGAGCATTCGCATCGCACCAGAAGATGTCAAGTTTGATGAGGTGTTACCGGTTGATTTATCGGTGAACTATTTGGTGTATGGTCAATACTCAGATGGTATTGAGCGGCCAATTAATGCCAGTGAAGTGACATGGAGTGCATCGGTCAATGGTTTAGTGACCATTAATAATGACGGTAATGTACTGGGCTTAGCGGCAGGTGAGTTAGCCATTCAAGCGCAATATGTGACAGATCAAACGCATAATGCCACAGATGATTTACGAGTCAGTGATTTGGATTTATGGAATGTCTATTTAAGCCCGAATCCATATACCACAGCAGCAGGTACTAGCGTTCAGTATCAGTTACTCGGTTCATTCTCTGATCGTAAGATTTATCCTATTCCATTAGCAGATGTAGCGCAGTGGGGCTCAAGTATGCCAGAGGTGGCATCGGTATTAGTCGCTGAGGGTAAAGCACAAACGGAGCTGGAAGGTAGCACGGTGATTTCTGCTTGGTATAACGGTTATGTGGCCAATGCCGATCTGCATGTGACCCCAAGTTGTATCCCAGGTACCTTTGGCCGCGCGGCGATTCTTGTTGATACGACCATTAAACCTTATTTACGAGTCGACTTTACTGCAGATTTAGTTGCAGGCAGTTCAATGACCATTGATTGGGGTGATGGTAATACACAAGTATGGACCGGAGGCGGTGCACCGCATACTTATACTAATGATTATCAAGGCGAAGTCGTATTTACTTGGGATGCTTGTAATCCAGTTCAAATTGAAAACCTTTATTTAAGATATGGTTGGACAGGTGACATTAATCAGCTTAACCAGTTGCCGATTGTTGGTGGTAGTTTTACTTTAAATAATGACATCTATTTTGATGGTGATGTGTCAACCCTAAGAGTTCCTGTAACGGGCGCTTATTTTACCCATACCCGTGATACTACAGGAGCCCTTGATAATATTTCACTAACAGCAACATCAATAAAGGCGCAAGGCTATGAAGACATCAATGCTTCAGCAGTGGGGGATAGTGTTGAGCTAATCAGAACTTATAATAATGTTTCGCTAGTAGGCACAGCAGCTGAATTACCACAAAATGGCGCGTTAAAAACTCTCTATACGACACCGATATCAAGTACTCAAGAGAATCAGAATTTCTCATACGATGTAGCTGATTTACCACGGACATTAATAAGGGAAATTTATTTAAGTCAAGGTGCGGTTGGTACTGGTTTAATTGAAGATTTACCGCCCATGTTTGGAAGTGAACCAAATACATCTCTTAATGGGCGAGTTTACTTTAAATTAAACTCAGCTCCATCTGGAGAAATTGTGGGTAATTGGAATAACTTTGATTGGTCTAATTGGACTCAGCATACCGAGCGATTTTCGTTAGATGGTGCCATTATTCCAACAGGTGATATAGAGCAATTTATGACTGCAGGACCTGCATTAGAAAATCTTTATATTCATGGTAATGCTGGCGGCCAATATGCTGATATTTATGGGAATGCGGATAATTTAGCTATTAGCAATAAACTTGGGATGCAAATATTTCATATTTTAACTCGAGGAGCATTACAAGCTACGGGAGCGAATGGCCCGAAAGCGACTAAAGAGTTTTATATTTATTCGACTCATCCTGGCTCTTCTTATCATTCACTTACTACTCAATTACCTGTACCAACTGTCGATTTAACCTTAATCGCAGGTTCTGTGCAGCTAAATGGTTCTGCCGCAGATATTATGGCTAATCCAAGTAGGCAATTCTTCTTAGCTGTTACTGATGCAGGAGGCAATTTAACAGGTTCATTTAATGAGCAAGGTAAAGATGTCATTAATGCTTGGCGAGTTTATGGTGCAGGCAATAAAGCTACGATTGACTTAGTCAAAATTGGATTTAATGCAACATCTATACATTTTTATGGTGACAAAGATGGACTTAATGGTGGTATTGCTAGCATGAGTGGTATTGCTAACTGGTCTAGAGTGAGTGATATTATTGTTGAAATGATTGAGCAATCTGCCATGGATAACTTGCTTAATACCATAAAATTATCTCCAATAAATTCTGGTGTTGTTCGTTTCAATCAGCCGACAGCCCCAGCAAACGCGACATTAATTAATGATGTTAAAGTCAAGGGGTGGAGAGTTTTTCATAACGCGACGGAATTGTAATACTTAGAATGCCAGTGCTTAATCGCACTGGCTTTTTGTTGGTAATGTTTTGATAAATATAAAGTTATAGCGTTATTAATCGTTAGCTTATTCAATAATTAAATTAACTCACTGTAGATGATAGAGTTAACTAAAAACAAGGATTGGTATGATTAAGCACAGTCTCAATGTTTTATTTTTAAGTGCGCTACTTGCAGGTTGTAGTGGTGATAATGATGGTTTTTTAGATAGAGACGATAGCCAACAAGGCGACGATTTTTTTGCGGGTCAATC
>NZ_BALM01000062.1 GCF_000614975.1 Shewanella marina JCM 15074 | reverse complement strand
CGTTACCAGCTTTATCTGTCGTGGTTACTGACGCGTGAACGCTATCTTTACTGGCTGATGCCAAAGTTGCGCCATCAACTTGAGCTGTCCAAGTTAAATCAGCATTAACTGTAGCCGTACCTAAGACTTTACCATCCACTGTCAGATGAACAATATCGCCCGCTTTAACGTCTTTATCTACCGTACCTGAAACAGCAACTTTCCCTTTGGCTTCGGTTGCATTGATGACATCATCATCAGCGATATTGGTAATGGTTATAGCGGCATTGATGTCAGTATCAATACTATAGGCATGATTAGTTTCAGCAGTCGCAGAGTTACCCGCTTTATCTGTCGTAGTTACCGACGCATGAACACTATCTTTAGTTGCATTTTCTAAGGTCGCACCGTCAACTTGAGCAGTCCAAGTCAGATCTGCCTTAACTGTAGCTGTGCCCAGAACTTTACCATCTACAGTCAGGTGAACAATATCGCCCGCTTTAACGTCTTTATCTACCGTACCTGAAACAGCAACTTTCCCTTTGGCTTCGGTTGCATTGATGACATCATCATCAGCGATATTGGTAATGGTTATAGCGGCATTGATGTCAGTATCAATACTATAGGCATGATTAGTTTCAGCAGTCGCAGAGTTACCGGCCTTATCTGTCGTAGTTACTGATGCGTGCACGCTATCTTTGCTGGCAGAAGCTAAAGTAGCTCCATCAACTTGGGTCGACCAAGTCAGATCAGCCTTAACGGTGGCCGTACCTAAGTCTTTGCCATCTACCGTTAAATGAACGATATCTCCGGCTTTAACGTCTTTATCTACCGTACCTGAAACGGTGACTTTATCTTTTGCTTCCGCAGCGTTAATCACATCATCGTCAGCTATATTAGTAATGGTAATAGTGGCAGCGATTTGGGTATCAATTGAATAAAGATGATCGGTTTGCGCAGTAGCTGAGTTACCCGCTTTATCAATGGTGGTTACTGACGCGTGCACGCTATCTTTAGCTGCATTTTCTAAGGTCGCACCATCAACTAGTGTCGACCAAGTCAGATCTGAATTGACGGTTGCTTTACCTAGATAATTACCGTCCACTGTCAGATGAACAATATCACCCGCTTTTACATCAGCGCCAACCGTACCTGAAACAGCAACTTTCCCTTTGGCTTCGGTTGCATTGATGACGTCATCATCAGCGATATTGGTAATCGTGATAGCTGCAGCGATTTCAGTATCAATATTATAGATATGATCGGTTTCTGCAGTAGCTGAGTTACCCGCTTTATCTGTCGTAGTTACCGACGCATGCACGCTATCTTTAGTTGCATTTTCTAAGGTCGCACCATCAACTAGTGTCGACCAAGTCAGATCAGCCTTAACCGTTGCTGTGCCCAGAACTTTACCATCTACGGTCAGGTGAACAATATCGCCCGCTTTAACATCAGCGCCAACGGTACCTGAAACAGCAACTTGACCTTTAGCTTCGGTTGCATTAATCACATCATCTTCAGCAATCTTGATAATGGTAATTTCAGCATCAATTTTAGTATCAATACTATAGATATGATCGGTTTCTGCAGTGGCTGAGTTACCGGCCTTATCTGTAGTGGTTACTGACGCGTGAACGCTATCTTTACTGGCAGAAGCTAAAGTTGCTCCATCAACTTGAGCCGTCCAAGTCAGATCTGAATTGACGGTTGCTTTACCTAGATAATTACCGTCCACTGTCAGATGAACAATATCACCCGCTTTAACGTCTTTATCTACCGTACCTGATATAGCAACTTGGCCTTTAGCTTCGGTTGCATTAATCACATCGTCTTCAGCAATCTTGGTAATGGTAATTTCAGCATCAATTTTAGTATCAATACTATAGATATGATCGGTTTCTGCAGTAGCTGAGTTACCGGCCTTACCTGTAGTGGTTACCGACGCATGCACGCTATCTTTAGTTGCACTCTCTAAAGTTGCACCATCAACTTGAGCCGTCCAAGTCAGATCAGCATTAACGGTAGCCGTGCCTAAGTCTTTGCCATCTACCGTTAAATGAACGATATCGCCGGCTTTAACGTCTTTACCCACCGTACCTGAAACAGCAACTTTCCCTTTGGCTTCGGTTGT
>NZ_BALM01000063.1 GCF_000614975.1 Shewanella marina JCM 15074 | reverse complement strand
GCGTAAGTGAGTTTATCAAGGTTAACCACGCTATCTTGCGTATGACCAATAATATGACGCACCACAGCACTACCGATAAAACCCGCGCCACCTGTGACTAAAATTTTCATTCGAATTCCTAACTATTTTTAAAAACTAAATTCTTAAAATATTTAAAATATGTCGTGTTCAAAGAGAATAAAACAAAAGCTATATTTAATGAGAAAATACTAACACAAAAAAATATAATATAATCTAACCATGAAGTTACATGAAAATCTGCATAATATGCTGCCGCAGAAACTAGTAATAACGTAGGCAAGGTTATTTTAAATAAAACCGCTATCGAATCTACATACTTAATCAAAGGTAAATTAAAAACATACTTATATAGAAATAATGGTTTAATCCAATTTGAGAAAAATAGTGAGGTTAAGATACTCGCAATAAATACGCCATTAATTCCAAATTGATGAGATAATAAAACAGCTAGAACAATATAAATTACTGCTTCGCCGATCGGAACATATTTATCCTGCTCAAAAACACCACCTGCAACCTTCATCGTAATAACAGGTATACGAGCGATTTTAAATAATAATGCGACTGTAATTAATATTGTTGTATTAAAAGAAAAAGTAAACCTATCACCAATCCATAAATGAATAAATGGGGTTAGAAGGAATAACATAAAAAAACAAACATTAGTAAATAATAACGACATAACATAATTTAATATTTTAAAAATCTCATGTGCTCTTTTCTTATCATTTACAATTAGATTGCCTAAACTAGCGGCTGCCCCATCAAAAATTTTAGCAACAAGCAAAATAATACTAGTCGTAATGATATTATAATTCGATAATATTCCTACATTTTTTAACGTTGATACAGTAGAAACAATAATTAAATCTGAATAATTAACGATAAGATCGCCAACCTTATGATGCATAACTCCTATCATCTTTGTTTTTATCGTTTTTTTATCCTGAACACTCACATTATCGGTCGTGCGGATAAAATATTGTTTATACTTTACTTTAGCTAAGAAATGTACAAATATATTATTTAATAAGGTAATTACTATTGTAATAGCGACAAATAGAATATAGACATCAGGAAATGTCAAACCACTCTTCAATATTGCAATTTGAAGTAATAGCAGAGTAATTTTAAAGAACAGATCTGGATAAACCATAAGATGAGCATCTTGAGATGCGTAAATCAATGATCTATTTGAAGCAACAAGATAACTGCATGCTGTATTAATTAACATTAAGCTGTAAATTAACAAAAACAACTCAAAGGATAAATCTGGACTACCGATCTTATAAAATAAATAAGAAAGGCAAAGACCAACAAGCAAGACAAATAATGCTATAAAACGATATATTTTTCTATAATAGTGTAATAATGAAGAAACTTTATTTCTATCGCCATCATTTATAGGCTTATAAAAGCTATAAACAATTGCAGCACCAATACCAAGATCTGCAAGTGACATTAACGTAATAAAATTTGACAGCAACGCATTCAATCCGAAAATTTCAACGCCTAAATTATCAATAAATACTTTTCTAGAAATAAATGTGATAATTAAAACAAGAAAAAAAGAAAATATATTTGCTACAAAATTATTAAGCGATTTTTTTACTCGCATTAAAATAAACTCTTATTTTATTAAAAAACAACTCATATAATTCATATACAATGATTGATATAGGTATTATACATAACAAAGATAAAAAATAAAAAAAGTAAATATTTGTAAAGTTAAAATATTTAAAGTATATCTTACCTAAAATTGATAACAAAGGGTGATGTATAAGATATAATACAAATGAAATACTACCCAGATATATTAAAAATGAAATCTTGCCAGAATTTTCTTTCAATTTTCTTTCATAAGATAGGACAAAGACAAAAAAACATGATGATATAATTAGATTATA
>NZ_BALM01000064.1 GCF_000614975.1 Shewanella marina JCM 15074 | reverse complement strand
CCAAGTAGCCCATATTCAGCCTCAAAAGCGTCAAGTGACCATTTAGTTAGGGCATGGCAACGTACCTATGGTTTACCAACCTTAGTCACGAATTGCTCAAATAACTATGGTCCATACCATTTCCCAGAGAAATTGATTCCGCTAATGATTTTAAATGCATTAGATGGTAAAGCATTGCCTGTTTACGGCAACGGTATGCAAATCCGTGATTGGTTGTATGTAGAAGACCATGCACGTGCATTATATAAAGTAGTAACGGAAGGTGAGGTTGGTGAGACCTACAACATTGGTGGTCATAACGAGAAAGCCAATATTGAAGTAGTACAAACTATCTGCGCCTTACTTGAAGAGTTAGTACCGACTAAGCCAGAAGGTGTTGCGCATTACCAAGACTTAATCACCTATGTGACCGACCGTCCTGGCCATGATGTTCGTTATGCGATTGATGCGAGTAAAATTGCAGCGGAGTTAGGTTGGAAGCCCGAAGAAACGTTCGAATCCGGTATTCGTAAAACGGTTGAATGGTATCTAAATAACGAAGCATGGTGGAGTCGCGTGTTAGATGGCTCATATAGCGGTGAGCGTTTAGGCCAAGCGTAATTGGGTATCGTAATATTGCTATGATGTAGTCGATTTAAGATAAGATTAAATCGACTTATTTTGTTTTAGATTGTTTATTTTTAGGTTGCTCCATGAAGGGAATTATTTTAGCTGGCGGCTCAGGCACACGTCTTTATCCAATCACCCGCGGTGTATCAAAGCAGTTATTACCTGTTTACGATAAGCCAATGATTTACTATCCATTATCAACACTGATGTTAGCGGGTATTCGTGAAGTATTAATTATCACTACGCCAGAGGATAACGACAGTTTTAAGCGTCTATTAGGTGATGGCAGTGATTTTGGTATTGACATCGAATACGCAGTACAGCCGAGTCCTGATGGCTTAGCACAAGCCTTTATTATCGGTGAAAAGTTTATTGGCGACGATAATGTTTGTTTAGTACTGGGTGACAACATCTTCTACGGTCAATCATTTTCAGCGACATTAAAGCAAGCCGCAAACCGTGACAGTGGTGCAACCGTATTTGGTTATCATGTTAAAGACCCTGAGCGTTTTGGTGTGGTGGAGTTTGATGATAATTACCGCGCCATTTCAATTGAAGAAAAGCCGCTAGTGCCACGTTCTAACTGGGCGGTAACAGGCCTTTATTTCTACGACAATAGCGTGATTGAAATCGCTAAGACGATTAAGCCATCAGAGCGTGGCGAGTTAGAGATTACTGCGGTAAACCAAGCTTATTTAGAAGCGGGCTCACTTAATGTAGAACTGTTAGGTCGCGGTTTTGCTTGGTTAGATACCGGTACCCATGAAAGCTTGCATCAAGCGGCTTCATTTGTGCAAACCGTAGAAGAAGTGCAAGGCTTAAAAGTGGCCTGTTTAGAAGAGATTGCTTGGCGTAATGGTTGGTTGACTGATGAGCAAGTACTGACATTGGCAGAGCCTATGCTGAAAAATGACTATGGTCGTTATTTAGTGTCATTAGTGACCGAGCCTAATATGCAATTAACGAAAGAGATTGCAGTAAAAGGAAACGCA
>NZ_BALM01000066.1 GCF_000614975.1 Shewanella marina JCM 15074 | reverse complement strand
CAAAAAAGGAAGCCGAAGCTTCCTTTTATCAGTGTTAACTAATTAACCGCTATTAAGCGATAACTTTAGCTACAACACCAGCACCTACTGTACGGCCACCTTCACGGATAGCGAAACGTAAGCCGTCATCCATTGCGATTGGGTGGATTAGAGTAACTACCATCTTGATGTTGTCACCAGGCATTACCATTTCTACGCCTTCTGGTAGCTCGATAGTACCAGTTACGTCAGTTGTACGGAAGTAGAACTGTGGACGGTAACCTTTGAAGAATGGAGTGTGACGACCACCTTCATCTTTTGATAACACGTATACTTCTGATTCGAAAGTAGTGTGTGGAGTGATTGTACCTGGCTTAGCAAGTACTTGACCACGTTCTACTTCATCACGCTTAGTACCACGTAATAGAACACCACAGTTCTCACCTGCACGACCTTCGTCAAGCAGCTTACGGAACATTTCAACACCAGTACAAGTAGTCTTAGTTGTATCTTTGATACCAACGATTTCTACTTCGTCACCAACGCGGATGATACCACGCTCAACACGGCCTGTTACTACTGTACCACGACCAGAAATTGAGAATACATCTTCGATTGGAAGAAGGAATGGCTTATCGATGTCACGCTCTGGCTCTGGAATGTAAGTATCTAGAGCGTTTGCTAGTTCGATAATTTTCTCTTCCCACTGTGCTTCACCGTTTAGTGCGCCTAGTGCAGAACCTTGGATAACTGGTAAGTCATCACCTGGGAAATCGTACTCAGAAAGAAGTTCACGAACTTCCATCTCTACTAATTCTAGTAGTTCTTCGTCATCAACCATATCACACTTGTTCATGAATACGATGATGAAAGGTACACCTACCTGACGTGAAAGCAGGATGTGCTCACGTGTTTGTGGCATTGGACCATCTGTTGAAGCTACTACTAGGATAGCGCCGTCCATCTGTGCAGCACCAGTGATCATGTTTTTAACATAGTCAGCGTGGCCTGGGCAGTCTACGTGTGCGTAGTGACGTGAAGGTGTATCGTACTCGATGTGAGAAGTATTAATTGTAATACCGCGCTCACGCTCTTCTGGAGCGTTATCGATCTGTGCGAAGTCACGAGCAACACCACCGTAAGTCTTAGAC
>NZ_BALM01000067.1 GCF_000614975.1 Shewanella marina JCM 15074 | reverse complement strand
AATGTAAATCGGTGATTAGCGCAGCCCGGTAGCGCATCTGGTTTGGGACCAGAGGGTCAGAGGTTCGAATCCTCTATCACCGACCAATTAAATAAAAAAGCCTCGCGATAGTGAGGTTTTTTTATAATCAAGCATAAAAGCTTGATGTAAAGAACAGTGGTGATTGTAGCTCAGTTGGTAGAGTCCCGGATTGTGATTCCGGTTGTCGTGGGTTCGAACCCCATCAGTCACCCCATTATAAACAATAAAGCCTCGCATTAGCGGGGCTTTGTTGTATCTGGAATTTGAGTTCTTTAGAGTATTGGTAAGCAAGTAGGATTAATATCGTGACTTAAAAGGAAATACTATTCTCATAAATGTGCCTAGAGTTAAATTTACTGAAGCGGCAAAAATAGCGACTTTAGAGAGACTTGAACATTTACCTTTATATAGCCTCACATTCGTGGGGCTTTGTTGTATTTGGTTATTAATATTTTTGCGGATCCCAAACAGCTGTTCTAGAGGTTATACATGCATAGAGATTATTAATCATGATCAGTTTTAAGTAAGTTCACTTTGTGTTGCACCGCCATAAAAGGAAATATTGTTCCTGTATAGATGTGGCAAGAATGAAATTTGCTTAGATGTTTTTGAAAATAGCAACTTCAGCTTGTTTGGTTTTATACAAGCAAAAGCTGTTTGAGTGTAACGACTATAAAGGTATTGCACCAAAATGATCAGTTATAACGTGTGTTAGAGAGTTTATGACGCAATAACTATAAATGTGGGTTGTTTGGATAACTTTGCTTTAAATTCAATCAAAGCCTTGCTACATAAGTAAATAGATATCTGTATATAAAACGATCTACTGTGGATAACTTAGTGGGTAATGAGTGTTTTAACTGGATATAAGTTGAGTGTAAAAATTAATTGCCAGTTTTTGTTAAAAAGCGCTTGTGCAATCTCAAATACCCCCTATAATGCAACCCCACTGACACGGCAAACGGCGCGATAAGCGTGGTATGCAAAGTGTAAGCGGTTACTCACTAATACGTAGTTTGATTGATAAAGC
>NZ_BALM01000068.1 GCF_000614975.1 Shewanella marina JCM 15074 | reverse complement strand
GGCCGCAATGGGCTAGGGCTGCGTATTCTACGCTTTCCTTAGTCGCCGTCAACACTTAAATGTCGTTTTATGTTTGAGTGATGATTTATCATCCAACTACGTTTTAGTGAGTGACCGCTTACACTTACCAAACTTGCTTTACAGCGCCGTTTGCCGTGTCAGTGGGGCGTATTATAGGGGGTATTTGAGATTGCACAAGCCCTTTTAAGCTTTATTTAAGCATGAAGCGCTCAAGCGTCTAAATAGCAGGCTTATCGTGTGATAAACACACTAAACCCGCTTATTTAGGTCCATCATCTGACGATAAAAGCGCCTGATATATCGCTAAATATGACGCAGCAGCGTATTGATGAGTCTTGCCGCATTATGCTGTACAGACTTCCATTCATTATATCTGTAGATTTTTAATAAATTGATTTTAGCGCGGATTCAGTTGCGACAAAACAACCGCAGAAAGCAGCTCTGAATGAAATAATATCAGTCATGATTTTTAAAAATACGATATTGCCACAGCATAACGGCTTCAGATTTATCATAGCGACGCCTGCTTAGGCTAAAGATCAAACAGATAACGAAAGAGAAATAGCGATTAATGCAGAGAAGCACATAATCTATTAAGTCGATGGGTGATTGTGGCTTAGCCACAAGCCTACGATCGCAAAACTTTAGCGTAGCTGCAGCAGACTTATCCGCTACGTCACTAAACACAATGTAAATGTTGTATATACGAAAAAAGCCTCTGCATACTTTTAAAATAAGAATGCAGAGGCTTTCGTCTTAAGTTGGCGGAGCGGACGGGACTCGAACCCGTGTGCCTTCGGCACGCGTGACAGACCGACTTTTTCTCATAAAGAGTCTAAAATCTCCATGGATGGAGTGAATGCCGAAGATTGTCTGGAACAATCCCGGTCCAACTGAACTACCGCTTGCTGTATATTTTGCATAGAAAAAAGGCCTTATCTTTCGATAAGGCCTTCTTCTTAAGTT
>NZ_BALM01000069.1 GCF_000614975.1 Shewanella marina JCM 15074 | reverse complement strand
TATTAAGTAGAGAAGCCACCTGAATAAGGTGGCTTTTTTGCATTTGGGGCTTTTAAAAATCAAACACGTATCCCCATATCAATATTATCTGCAGCAGGTGGCTTATCGACTTAATGTAGGTATTGCATACCTACCCCGATGTCGGTCGCTAAATGTTCCAGACAATAGCGACATTCGACACATTTCTGTGCCTTCCCCGCGCTAAGATTAGCTAGAAATTGCATCCACATATTGATTTCAAGCTTTCTGACTTGTTCAATAACCTTTTTCGTCATTAGGAATGATTGATTAGCGTCCATGCTGGTGCATCCAACTCCCTTTTGCTCTATCGCATTTAATTCTGGTGAGCATGGCGGCAATGTCATTATGATTAATGCTATTCTCCTAATATTTTTAACTATAAGCTGGATGTGATCCTGCTCTAAATATGATCCGTGCGAATGAGTGAGTCGATCTGTTCAGATCAAATGACTTATATATTGTTTGTCTGTCCATTTAGATTGAATGGTTGAGAATATATTTTTTGTTATCCGTTCATTTTTCTGAAAGCTTGACTATACTTTTCAGCCACCATCATGGAAACGTCGCTGTTAAGTGTATTTATGGGGATGGAGTTCAGTAGCATTTGCGTAGCCAACGGCGGGGGAAGTCATGAAATCTTTAAGTGTTCATTCGCCATTCAAAAATTGAAATGTGGATAACTCTGTGGGTATTTTGTGTGCTTTCGGTGTGTATAATGAGTGTAAAAATTAATTGCCAGTTTTTGTTAAAAAGCGCTTGTGCAATCTCAAATACCCCCTATAATGCGACCCCACTGACACGGCAAACGGCGCGATAAGCGTGGTATGCAAAGTGTAAGCGGTTACTCACTAAAACGTAGTTTGGTTGATAAATCATCACTCAAACATAAAACGACATTTAAGTGTTGACGGCGACC
>NZ_BALM01000070.1 GCF_000614975.1 Shewanella marina JCM 15074 | reverse complement strand
TCGAAGGCACACGGGTTCGAGTCCCGTTCGCTCCGCCAACTTAAGACGAAAGGCCTTTTTTCTATGCAAAATATACAGCAGAGCGGTCACTCCCGACCATCCATGGTCTTCGTGACATTTGAATATCCCTATTCTTCGTAGTTCAGTTGGACCGAGATTGTTCCAGACAATCTTCGGCATTCACTCCATCCATGGCGCTTTTAGGCTCTTGTTTAGAGAACGTCGGCTTATCACGCGTGCCGAAGGCACACGGGTTCGAGTCCCATCCGCTCTGCCAATTTAAGACGAAAGCCTCTGCATTCTTATTCTAAAAGTGTGCAGAGGCTTTTTTCGTCTATACAACATTTACATTGTGTTTAGTGACGTAGCGGATAAATCCGCCGCAGCTACGCTAAAGCTTCGCGATAGTAGGCTTGTGGCTACGCAACACTCACCCACTTAATAGAATATGTGCGTCTCTGCATTAATCGCTATTTTTCCTGCTATTATCTGTTTGATATTTAGTCTAAACAGGCGTCGCTATGATAAATCTGAAGCCATCATGCTGTGGTATAGGGTATTTTTTTAAATCATGACTGATGTCATTCCATTCCGAATCGATTTCATCGATTGTTTTGTCGCAACTGAACCCGCGCTAAAATCAATTTATTAAAAATATACAGATATAATGAATGAAAGTCTGTACAGCATAATGCTGCAAGACTCATCGATACGCTGCTCTGCGTAATATTTATCGATATATCAGGCGCTTTTATCATCTGATAGTTGCCATAAATGAGGCGGGTTTAGTGCGTTTATCACACGATAAGCCTGCTATTTAGACGCTTGAGCGCTTCATGCTTAAATAAAGCTTAAAAGGGCTTGTGCAATCTCAAATACCCCCTATAATACGCCCCACTGACACGG
>NZ_BALM01000071.1 GCF_000614975.1 Shewanella marina JCM 15074 | reverse complement strand
AACTTAAGACGAAAGGCCTTATCGAAAGATAAGGCCTTTTTTCTATGCAAAATATACAGCGGAGCGGTCACTCCCAACCATCCATGGCGCTTTTAGGCTCTTGTTTAGAGAAAGTCGGCTTATCACGCGTGCCGAAGGCACACGGGTTCGAGTCCCGTCCGCTCCGCAAACTTAAGACGAAAGCCTCTGCATTCTTATTCTAAAAGTGTGCAGAGGCTTTTTTCGTATATATGACATTTACATTGTGTTTAGTGACGTAGCGGATAAATCCGCCGCAGCTACGCTAAAGCTTCGTGATAGTAGGCTTGTGGCTACGCCACCAAGTTAAGAAAATAGGTGCTTCACTGTATCAATCGCTATTTTCCCTTCGTATCTGTTTGATCTTTAGCCTAAGCAGGCGTTGCTATGATAAATCTGAAGCCGTTATGCTGTGGCAATATCGTATTTTTAAAAATCATGACTGATATTATTTCATTCAGAGCTGCTTTCTGCGGTTGTTTTGTCGCAACTGAATCGGGGCTGCGATCAATTAATTAAAAATTCAAACCTATAATTAATGAAAGTCTGTGCAGCATAAGGCTGCAAGACTGAATAATACGGTGTTCTGGGTAATATTTATCGATATATCAGGCGCTTTTATCATCAGATTGTTGCCCTAAATGAGCGGGTTTAGTGTGTTTATCACACGATAAGCCTGCTATTTAGACGCTTGAGCAGTTCATGCTTAAATAAAGCTTAAAAGGGCTTGCGCTATCTGAGTTAGCCCCTATAATACACCCAACTGATACGGCAAACGGCGCTGTAAAGCAAGTTTGATGAGTGTAAGCGGTTACTCACTAAAACGTAGTTTGATTGATAAAACATCACTCAAACGTAAAACGAAAATTAAGTGTTGACGGCGACT
>NZ_BALM01000072.1 GCF_000614975.1 Shewanella marina JCM 15074 | reverse complement strand
CCATTCATAATCGACACTTCCGCCGTCCATGGCGGTCGTAGTGTGAAATCCAAGCTTAGTGCTTGAATTGAACGCGGAGAGCTTGTCTCGAAGCTGGCCATTGCCATACCCAAAGGGCATAAAAGCGCTCTTTTTATTTTCACTTTTAAAAAAGTGAACAAAATGAAGTAGAGAAGCCACCTGAATAAGGTGGCTTTTTTGCGTTTGGGGCTTTTAAAAATTATATATCTATCCCCATATCAATATTATCTGAAGTCGGTGGCTTATCGACTTATACCAATCTGTAAAACAAACTGATCATTCGGAAAATTTATAATGACGCATGTTCTTGAATGATATGTCTAGAGTCATTTCATATATACATATAGAGCGATATCATCATTCTGATCAGATATTTATTTAGATTGGTATTACTAAGCGAAGCTTAGTGCTTGAATTGAACGCGGAGAGCTTGCCTCGAAGCTGGCCATTGCCAAGCGTCTTTATGGTCGCCATCAATATCTTTTATGTCATTCATCTGCCGCTAAGCTTGGCCAGAAATTGCATCCACACATTGATTTCAATCTTTCTGACTTGTTCAATAACCTTTTTCGTCATTAAGGAATGATTGATTAGCGTCCATGCTGGTGCATCCAACTCCCTTTTTGCTCTATCGCATTTAATTCTGGTAAGCATGGCGGCAGTGTCATTATGATTAATGCTATTCTCCCAATGTCTTTAACTATAAGCTGGATGTGATCCCTATGGTGTTATCCTGCTCTAAATATGATCCTGTCGACTGAGTGGGTCTATGTGTCCAGATC
>NZ_BALM01000073.1 GCF_000614975.1 Shewanella marina JCM 15074 | reverse complement strand
CTTCGTTAGTGATGATGGCAAATACAGTCATTTCAGACGCAGTACCGGCAGTGGTATTAACAGTCACTAGTGGTAATTGTGGTTTCTTAGAAAGGTGAACACCTTTTGAGTAATCACGAATATGGCCACCGTTAGCAGCAACAAGGGCGATACCTTTAGCCGCGTCGTGAGAAGAACCACCACCGAATGAAACTACGAAGTCACAGTTTTCTTTAGCAAGTAATACTAAACCGTCTTCAATGTTCTTTTCAGTTGGGTTTGGTTTAACACCACCGTAGATAGCAAAGTCGATGTTATGTGCTGCTAGCTCATCAGTTAGCTTGTTTACTAGGCCGATTTCTACTAATACGCTATCAGTAACAATCAGTGCCTTTTTAAGTTCTTTACTTGCTAATTCAGCGCCTAAAGATTGGATTGCATTTTGACCCATTAAGGTCACAGGAGGCATGTAAAATACACTGCTCATGGTATTACTCCAAAAAGTTAAAACTAAAAATAAATTGAAAGTCTAAATATTAAATAAATAACAAAATCAAATAATTGCTTGTGACATTGATTAAGTTATTTGAAAAGTTGAATCGAAAAA
>NZ_BALM01000074.1 GCF_000614975.1 Shewanella marina JCM 15074 | reverse complement strand
ACACATTTGATCATATTGTTATGATTTAAATCGGTGTTTTATAGTCAAACCTTGTTAATATCCTGACAGCTAATCTAGATTAGGCGGTCACTAATTCCCCTTACTTAACCAAAATTCGCACTAACTCAATATTTTGCTCCATGCTCGAATCCAAGAGTAATCCCATTGTCTTAAGTACAAGTCATAACCGTATGCACGTTCATTTGTTTAGCCATGCTTGTATCCCCATTTTTATATAGTAGTAAACAATCCCCTGCATCGACTAAAACATCTCAACTTTCCATTTAGTAACATCGTCGTGAAGTACGGCCCCTTCCCTCCCCATTAGCGAGCAACTTTTGAGCACATCAATTCCATTGTTAGGACAATCAACTAGAACCAAGATAATTTGACATTTGCGAATAGCTAATTTTCACCCATTTAGCACAGTTTTTAAACCAAGCGCATAATTTTACAGCTAATAAACAAATAGAATACGAAAAACACTTGCAAGCTTCGGGCTCGCTATATATTATGCGCGCACTGCAAACGACAACGGCTTTTAAAGCTATGTATGCAGTAGATAACTAACACTTAGTTAGTT
>NZ_BALM01000075.1 GCF_000614975.1 Shewanella marina JCM 15074 | reverse complement strand
CCTCTCAGAACAGCTAGGGATCGTCGCCTTGGTGAGCTCTTACCTCACCAACTAGCTAATCCCACCTGGGCTTATCCATCAGCGCAAGGACCCGAAAGGCTCCCCTGCTTTCCCCCGTAGGGCGTATGCGGTATTAGCTACCGTTTCCAGTAGTTATCCCCCACAAATGGGCAAATTCCCAGGCATTACTCACCCGTCCGCCGCTCGTCAGCAAAAGTAGCAAGCTACTTTCCTGTTACCGCTCGACTTGCATGTGTTAGGCCTGCCGCCAGCGTTCAATCTGAGCCATGATCAAACTCTTCAATTAAAGTGTTTTTTCTGCATCCGAAGATGCGACTCAATGAATTCTGTTATCGCTCGATGAGTTAACATCAAACGATTCGTATTACATATTGCTATGAACACTCAGTCTCTTATAAATAAGAGTCCATTGATTTAATCTTTTTTCGATTAACTCAATTCTGTGAGTGTCCACACAGATTTGCTTGTTATCTTGTTAAAGAGCATCGCCG